>NZ_JBIMLB010000002.1:0-423092 GCF_051860785.1 Hydrogenophaga sp. | reverse complement strand
GACGACGGCCTTGCGGCGAAGTACGGTGGCTGGCAACAGGTCAGAGTTGTTCATCGTCAGCCTCCCTTGGTTGAACGTCGGCGGCTTGCAGCAGGACGATCGCCAGTTGCGCGATAACGTTTGATCGCTCGTTCGGGGTCATGCCCCGCAGGACAGGGGACTCGAACGTCAGGCTCAATTGACGATGAGACTTGGACTGTGGTGGTGCCGATGTCGTCACAGATCGGCGCAGTCTGAAAACCTGGGTCATGGCGCTCCTTGCGGGTGTGATGAACACCCGCGCAGCTTCGCCGAAGTCCTTGCTGCGAGAGGAGGTCGTGCAACTCGTTGAGCGCATCCAGCGCGACGCGCGGCGCACCCAGTTCCATGGGCGCGCAGTCCGTTGGGCTGAGCATCCATGCGGCAACGACGATGACGATTCCCGGACCGACTTCTACGTGAACGACCTCGCCGTTGGCGCGCTGCTCGCTGTAGTGCCGCCTGACGCGACGCCCATAGAGTGGATGCCAGCGATAGAAGACTTCAACTTCTTGCCCGACATGGGCAGAATGACCCGGCGATTGCCATGGGAAGAAAAGCATGGCTGTTCGCCGGTAGTGAACTCGCCGGCCGGCGGGCCGCGATGGTCATGAGCCTGGTGCAGTCTGCGCGACTCAATGGGCATGAGCCGTGGGCCTACCTCAAGGACGTGCTGGAGCGCTTGCTCGAGCATCCCAACCACCGCATCGACGAACTGCTGCCGCATCGCTGGATGCCGGCGAACTCTTGAATCCTCACACCCACGCACCGCACGCCACCACCTGTCAAGATGGGATGCTTGGCCGCTTACATTGGGCTGACATAGCCCAGTGTCGAATGCAGCCGAGCACTGTTGTACCAGAGTAGCCAGGCCACGACTTCATCCTTGGCATGACGTCTGGTTTTCAAGCGCTGCCCATGCAGTCGCTCCACTTTCAGCGAGCCAAACAATGTCTCGCTGCAGGCATTGTCCCAGCAATCGCCCTTGCGACTCATTGAAATGAACAGCATCGGCTGGCGCGCCGACTCGCGCACGAAGAAACGGCCGTAGGGGCCGGCCACGCGCAGGCGGTCGCCGGCCTTGAGCTGCTCGTGCAGCCAGGTGGTGCCGGCGCCGCCGGGCAGCTTGCGCACGTTGAGCTCGATGCCCTTCGTGGCGGCCACGTCGGCGGGTTGATTGGCGATCGAGAAGGCGCGGCTGCCCACAACCGGGATCTCCACTTGCACGTACTGCCCCGCCTGGAAGTCGATGGCCTTGTCCAGCTGCAGGTGGATCGCCTTGATGGTGGGCGTGAGGTCCACGACGCGGCTGACCGTGGCCGCGAAGTCGCGCACCGGGATCACGCGCGCATCGGGTTCCTCGTCGATGTCTGCCTCGATGGTGGTGTCGGCCTGCAGCGTGGCGCAGCAGGCCAGGGTCTTGCCGTCGTCGCGCTCGAAGTCCATCAGCGCGAACGGGTTGGCCGCGCCGTGGTCCAACTTGCCATCGCAGACCTGCACCTTGCAGGTGCCGCAGAGGCCGTGGCCGCAGGCGTGCGGCAGGTAGAGACCCTGCCGCAGCACCGCGTCCAGCACGGTCTGGCCTTCTTCGACCTCGACGGTCGCGCCCAGCGGCTCGATCGTCAGTTGGTAGCTCATGGCCGGATCAGCTGAACGAACCTTTGATCCCTGTGAGCCCAGGGGTTCTGAAGCGGATCGCGTCCTTGTGCACCAGGCCGTTCTCGGCCAGCGACTTGGCCGGGTCGGGCGTCCAGGGCTGGCCGTTCTTCTTCCACTCGACCTGGGCCCAGTCGATCTTGGCGAAGTCCGGGTGGTAGCCGTAGATGCCGGGCAGCACCGCGGCCGACATGGCGCCGAACGGGGTGTCCGGCGGCAGCGGCAGGCAGACGGGTGCGCAGAACATCAGGTGGTCTTCCCACCCGATGTAGAGCAGGGGCGCGGGGAAGTTCTCGCGCACATCCTGGGGCGTGAACTCGTAGGGGGCGATGGCGACGACGCTCATTTCGTGTCTCCTTTCCACATCGCAAAGTTCTTCTGGTCTTCCGAACCTTCGAAGTCGAAGTTGTCGCGGCCGACTTCCATCTCGTAGTACTTGAGCACGGCCATCAGCGGGTCGAAGCCCTCGGCGGTCGGGTCGGTGCCTTCGGGGAAGCAGTGGCCCTGGTAGATCTGGTGCACCGGCAGCCAGCTCTGCACGTACTTCTCGGGCTCGTGGTCGAAGATGCTCTTGCAGTGGTCGCTGCAGAAGTGGTACTTGTAGGCCTTGTAGTCGCTGTCGCGGTAGCAGATCTTGCTGGGGTCGCCCTCTTCGGTGAACAGCATCGGGACCTGGCAGGTGGTGCACAGCATCGGCAGCGTCATGTTGTAGAAGCGCTTGCCTTCGGCGGCCTGGTCGCGCCAGAACTCCCAGCGCGGCCGGTAGTACTTGTCGAAGGTCTCGGGGTACTTCTCGCTCAGCCAGGCCAGTTCGTCTTCCTTGGGCACCCAGGTGTGGAACGGGGCGGCGCCGTTGTAGTTGTAGAAGGTGGCCCAGGCCTGGTGGCTGATGTGGTCCTTGCCTTCGCAGGCCTGCTTCCAGCCGGCCGGCTCGCGGATGCCGTAGCGCGCCAGGTCCTTGAACAGGGCGCCGCCGTTTTCTTCGGCGTACATCTCCCAGGCTTCCTTCCAGCTCATCACGCGCTTGGGCAGCATGTAGTCCTGCATCATCGCGACCAGGGTCAGCAGGCGGTAGCCGCGCCAGAACCACTTGTCGATCCAGCGCTGCACGATGGGCACGTTGTCCGGGTCCTGCTCCAGCAGGAACTTGATGCACTCGATGCCCAGCGTCATGTGGCGGCTCTCGTCGCTCTGCGCCGAGAAGCCGAAGGTCGCTGACCACGAAGCTGTCCTCGACCAGCCGGCGCAGGCCCTGCCACTCGGGGGCGTCCAGCCAGGCCTGCTTGCCGTCTTCCAGCGACTGCGGCTCGCCCAGCACCAGGCCCAGGCGGGTCAGATACTGCGCCACACCCAGGTTGTCCATCGCGTGGAACATGGCCGGCGCGGTGAAGGCGGTGCCAAAACCGTAGGCGCAGATGGACGCGTTGTTCATGTTGGCGCCCCAGGCCGCGTGGCGCAGCGGCATCAGCACCGTCAGGGCCTTCTCGCGCACGCCGTCGGGCATCTTGCCGACCATGCCGCGCTGCTCGACGAACTGGAAGTTGGCCTCCATCGCGTCCTGCTGCTTGGCGCGGGCCATGGTCCAGGTGGCGTAATAGAACTGGCGCGGGTCCTTGAGCACGTACCAGTCGGCCAGCACGATCTTGCTGCGGCTGGCGTCGAAGAGTTCGTGGCCCGGGTCCCAGGTCGGCCGGTAGTGGAAGTTGACCATCGGCTGGGCGCCGAAAGTGGCCTCCTGGTAGCGGCTGGCGGTTTTGTCGCCGCCGATGTATTTCGCCACGTGGGCGTAGGTCTGGCGCAGCGGCGTGATCTCCCGCGCCTGCAGGTCGATGTTCATCGGTGCTTGTCTCCGTTGGAATGGTTGTTGAACGGCTCTCGGGAACTCAGGTGTCCAGACGCTGCACCCGGTTGTTGGCGCAGAAGGCCTCGAAGGCCGGGGCCGGCAGCATCAGCTCCACCGCCAGCTCCGGCCAGCCGATCGAGAACTCGAAGGCGACCAGGCCGTCGGCACGGCGTTCGATCACCCGCACGAAGCGCAGCGAGGTGTCGACGGCGGGCAGGGAGGTGTCGGTGGTCTGGGGCATGGTGCTTGGGGCGGTCGGTGCGTTGTCGGACGCGTCCCCTTTCGCAGGTGGCGTGCCAGTCCGCCGGGGTCGGGCCAAAAATCTCGATATTTCAGGGAAATCCCTGAGAAAAATGTTGGTGTGCAGTGCAGCATCCGAATCGCCCAACACCCTTCGATAGTCTGCCTGTTGATTTCCACGCAAAGCTGACCCACCATTTCCATCGAATCTTGACCCACCCTGGTTCGTGAGCTTCACGCTCACGTTGTGGATAAGTTCTTGGTCGCCTTCTCCTTCTTGGTGGTCTGTGGTGGTTGCTGTGCAGAGCTGTTCTTGAACCGGTAGCTGTCGTTGCCGGTTTCCAGAATATGGCAGTGATGCGTGAGCCGGTCCAGCAGTGCCGTGGTCATCTTGGCATCTCCGAACACACTGGCCCACTCGCTAAAGCTCAGGTTGGTGGTGATCACGACGCTGGTGCGCTCGTACAGCTTGGACAGCAGGTGGAACAGCAAGGCGCCTCCAGAGGCGCTGAACGGTAAGTAGCCCAGTTCATCCAGGATCACCAGATCGGCATAGGCCAGGCGGTGGGCCAACTGCCCGGGCTTGCCGTTGGGCTGCGCTGCATCAAAGGCCGGTGCACCTTGCTCAGCCAGTTCCGCAACCGCCTGGGCCATGCCGTGCATCTTGAGCTCGCGCAGCATGATCACGATGGAGGCGATGGCAGGGTCATGACGCATAGCGCACCTCCCTCAATTGGTCATAGCGAAGCACGTTGGCCTGGGGTTCCACAGACAGCTTGAGGGCCTGGGGCGAGGTGACCGGTGCTGGGGCGGGCTTACCGTCCAGCAGGCGGTGGAGCACGTTCAGGATGTGGGTCTTGCTGGCAGCCCCTGACTCCAGTGCCAGCTCCACTGCGGCGAGCACAGCTTGTTCGTCGTGGTGCAGCACCAGTGCCAGAACCTCCACCATCTCCCGGTCACCGCCAGGTTGCTTGAGCAATGTGGCCTGCAGTCGCTTGAATGCCGCTGGCAGCTCCAGGAATGGGGCGCCGTTGCGCAAAGCTCCTGGTTTGCGCTGCAGCACCGCCAAGTAGTGGCGCCAGTCGTACACGGTCTGTCCCGCACCGTGGTGGTTAGAACGCTCGGCTGTGGCTGAGCTTGAAGTGGGCTACCTGCAGCTTGGTGCGCACGCCAGCGAGAACAGCCCAGTCCTCGCTCCAGTCGAACTGGAAGGCCTCACCCGGGCCGAAGGTCAGCGGAACGAAGGTACCTCGGCCGGTGGTCTGCTGTGCAACCAGGCGCTGCTCGTGCCAGAGGCGGGCAAAGGCCGCCACACGGTTGTAGGAGCCGCCATAACCCAGCGCCTGCAGATCCACGTACATCTGCTTGATGGTGCGCCGCTGCTTGCGGGATCGGCCAGCTTCCGTCTTGAGCCAGCCGGCGAGCTTCAAGGCAAAGGGATCGAGCTTGGAAGGGCTGACCCGCTTGGCATAGTGCGGCTCGGCCTCGCCTGCGCGCAGGTACTTGCGGATGGTGTTGCGCGAGAGGCCCGTGCGGCGGGCGATCTCCCGGATGGACAACTGCTCTCGCAGGGCCCAGCGCCTGATGACACTCAGTGTTGCCACGTCTATCACTCCTGGTCTCCTGCTGCTCAACAAAGCAGCAGGTTAGGGTTAGTATGTGGGTCAGGTTTGGATGGAAATCCCGGGGGTTAGTGGGTCACTTCTGCGTGGAAATCAACAGATGGAGAAACCGTCGGAGAAATCATGTTTCGCGGAAACATGACCATGAAAGGTTATCTGAAGAATCCCGAAGCAACCCAAGAGGCCTTTGAGGGCGGTTGGTTCCACTCGGGCGATTTGGCGGTGTTGTGTCCGGACGGCTACGTCCAGATCCGTGATCGCTCCAAAGACGTGATCATCTCGGGCGGTGAAAACATCAACTCACTTGAGCTCGAAGAAGCTCTTTACACCCACCCTGGTGTACGGCTCGCTGCTGTCGTAGCTCAGCCTGATCCCCGATGGGGAGAGTCACCCTGCGCATTCGTTGAACTTGTCGACGGAGTCTCCGCCAGCGAGACCGAACTGATAGAACATTGCCGCACAAAGCTGACTCGTTTCAAGGTTCCCAAAAAGGTTGTGATCGGATCGTTGCCAAAAACCTCAACCGGGAAGATACAGAAGTTTCAGCTGCGGCAGCAATTGATAAACTCCGTTTTTTCTGACTAGGCCCCGATCTCAAATACCCAGGTGTGCAGGGTTTGCGGCACGCAGCCCACCTTGCAGGCGATGGACTCAATGGCCGCCCACAGCGACGGATGCTCTGCACGGTGCTCTTGCACCATGCGCACGGCGCGCTCGTGCATCTCGGGGGAAAACTTCTGGGACTTCCTCATCTTGGCTCCATTCTCTAGCGAAGGAGCCTCCTCAAAACCCGGGGCGGCTCACCTCCACCTGCTGCCAGCAAAGCAGCGGAAGCCATCCGTGCTCGACAAGGGCAGGCGCAAACACGTGGGCCGCGCGCCTCCGGCTGCGGTCGGAAGAAGCCCAGTCAGAAGCCAGCCCCGCCAAGTGAGAGGTATCGAGGACGACGAAGCGTGGCTGGCTGATCGACATGGAAGCGGTCATTGAGAGTGGTTGCCTTTGAAACTGTTCGGTAGATAGCCCTGTCAGTCGGGGGGAAATTCAGAGTGGTAGACTCGGCCACCCCGTTCCCCCGAGGACCGGGCGTAGGTTGCCCAACGGCCCCCAATGCGTTATTATTGGGGCGTCGACGTATGAACGGAGCAGCGAAAGCTGTGCGTTGATCCCACCCCGTCAGGGGTCCCCACCCAAGCGTAAGGATAACCAAGAGGTCCGATTTATTTCCAACGCCCTCCCCTGCGGAGGGCGTTTTCATTTCGGGACCTTGATCGGCCGACCATTCAGTATGTTGTGCAGGATCACGAAGAACCCGATCTTCTTGCGCGAAGGCCTGTTGGCGTGCAGCCTGTCTCGCACATAGGCACTCTGCACGAACAGGTTCAACGGAACAGCCTTCGAGCTGGACCGCGAGGCGGTGAAATACACCTCATAGGTCTTCCTGCCCAGTTGCTGGGTTGAGCAGCCTCACCGTGAAGAAGTTGCCATGGTTAGTGTGGTAGCACGGCGACGTGGGCAAGGCGCGCACGATCTCAGGCAACTGCCGAGACTGCGCGTAGCGCCCGAAGTCGAAGATGCGCGTCTCGCGAGAATCCGCGTACCCCAGCGGCCCCTTCGAGTCCTCGATCCCATCCGCGCCGCGCGTGAAGCAATGCAGGCTGAAGATCACCTGCACCGGGTAGCTGCGCGCAGGCTTGCCAGCCTGTTCGGCCTGCTCGAAGGTATGGACGAACGGGTGCAGGTGGGACAGGTCGTAGCTCGCTCCCTCGTAGGTGAATGGCTTCCATGCAATCATGACTTGAACACGGTCACGTACCCATGACCGGCCTCCTCCAGCAACGCTGACAGCTTGGCTTCCAGCCGCGCCAGCTCGGACTTGAGTTGAACGCGCTCGGCTCGCAAGGCGCCGAGGTCAACCGCTTCCTCATCTGCTATGGCAGCCACATACCGAGCCACGCTGAGGTTGAAGTCGTTCGCCGCGATCTCGCCTGGATCCACGAGGCGTGCATACCGTTCAACGTCTTGCCGCCGGCGGTAGATGTCCTCGATCAAGCCCAGATCGGACTCGCGCAGCACGTTCTGCGTCTTGCCATGCTGGTAGGTTTCGCTGGCGTCGATGAAGATCACACCGTCGTCGGCCTTCCGCTTGCGCAGCACGAGAATCGCGACCGGGATGGCCGTATGGGCGAACATTTTGGTAGGCAAGGCGATCACCGCATCGATCAGGTTCTCGCGGACGAGTTGCTCGCGGATCTGCCGTTCTGCCCCAGTGCGAAAGAGCACCCCCAAGGTCACGACCGCTGCCATGCGGCCCGTCTCAGGCGCAAGCGTCTCAACCATGTGGCTGATGAACGCGTAGTCACCGGCCGTTCGCGGGGGGACGCCGCGCCGGTAGCGCTGATGGACATCTCTGTCCGCCATTTCGTGCCCCCAGTCGCGCAGCGAAAACGGTGGGCTGGAAACAGCGACATCGAACTGCCGCAGTCGGCCAGTGGCGTCGAGCAGCTTGGGGTCGCGCAGGGTGTCTCCCCATTCGAGCTGATGATGGGTCTCGCCATGGAGAACCATGTTCGTCTTGGCCAGCGCCCAGGTCGAACCGTTCTTCTCCTGGCCAAAGAGGGCACACCCGCCCTGCCCCGACCTCGCCCTGGCGAACTGACTGCACGCGATCAGCAGCGAACCTGTTCCGCAACAGGGGTCACCGATAGTCTCGCCACCCGCAGGTTCCATCAAGCGTGCCAGCAGTTGAGACAACTCGGGCGGGGTGTAGAACTCGCCGCCCCACCTGCCCCCGAGTTCTGCGGTATGCCTGATCAGGAAATCACATGCAAAGGCGATGCCTTCATCCGCCAGACTGCCACCCTCGCCAAAGTTCAAGGCGCGGCCGCCGATCGCATCCAACAGACGGCCAAGCACACGCTCCTTCTGCTCAACGTTGCCGAGCACGGTTGAGTTGAAGCTGATGCCCTGGAAGACGCCGCACAGGCCTGAGTTGGCCCGTTCGATGGCAGCAAGGGCCGCATCGACGCGCTCCCCCAGGTCAGCGCTGTCGCGGGCAGTGACGAGGCGGCCGAAGCGAAACTCGTCCGGCACCCAATATGAAGCGGCTCTAGCGGTCACGGCCGCCTGGCTGCCGTGGGCCGACGCAACGTCAGATAGGAACCTGAACAGCAGCATTGCCAACACGAGGTCTCGGTACTCCATCGGCCCGCAGACTCCGCGGAACGCGTCGCAGGCCTGGAGAACTGCAGACCGAGTGGCGTCTTGTCGTGCGGGGTCAAGCATGTGCGGCTCCACTGCGCAGTGCTTGTCGCGTCACGTGGGCGATCTCGGTCCGGTCGATCTCGTTCAGACGATGTCGAATGGCCACAATCTCCTGTGTCGTCTGATCGAGTTCGGCAATCTGGCGCTGCTTCGGCATGGGCGGAACTTCGACCTCCAGCGAAAGAAGCGCAGCTTTGGTCAACGCCTTGATCGTGGTGCCCGTCAACAGCAAAGAAATCCGCTTTTGGGTCGACGGCTCGTTCAGCTGCCAGACCAAGTAGCGCGCGTCCAGTTGGGGGCTCGGTCGGATCACGTTGAGCTGGCCCACGGGGAAGATCGGATCGTCGGCGCCTTCGAAGAGCCGGGCCCTGTAGTAATCCCCCCTCGACGGAATCACGACGTCGCCACGCTGTAGGCAGTGCGAGAGATGCCGCTCTTGCACATGAATGCGTGGCAGCTCGTGCCAGCGCAGGGGTTTGCCAGCCACCAGATCTCGGATGGCCAGTGCGCGCACGTTACCGTCAGGCCCCTCCTTCGGGGCTTGGTCGCGAAAAACGATGGCAGTGTGGACTTTGGCGATGGCGCCGACCGGTTGACTCATTGCTTGCGGATGGTTCTACTGTAAATGTGCAATCAGTGTACCAGACTGACGTCAGTACGCAAGCAGTAGAACTATCCGCATAAAACTTGACTATGGGCACGACACCCAGTCCCCTCCGTGTCTGCAGACTTGGTTTAGCGCTCCGCATTCAGAATCTCGATGATCTGGTCGACGCCCAAGTCCCGGCCGAAGCCAAGAGTCGCCCGGATGGGCTCGAACGCTGCAGCCATGCGGCCATACCTCGCCGCCGTTGGAGCATGGGAGTTGAAGTCGCGCTCCTTGAAGCGGGAAAACCGCCCCATCTCCTTCACGAGGAACCGCGCGATGCTCATCAACTCGCTCTCGTTGTTGCCGTCGAAGCCGGCGAACTTCGGCAAATATCCATGGTTGGCCGCCTTGACCTTCTCCACATCTTCGGCGGAGAGCTTCTCCAGCCGACTCTCGATGAAGTCCCAGGTGTCCAGCACGTTGACTACCAGGGTGACATCGGCCGGGCGGTCAGCATGGTTGTGAAAGAGCCCCTGCATATCCCAGGTGGGCGCCCAGTAGTGCCCCCCGTAGACCGACTCTGCGACAAAGTCGACGTTCGTTTCAGTAGGCACCTTCAGGTGCTTCACGAGGTCACGCAGCAGCATGAAGTTCAACTTGTCGCCCGCGGTGAGGTGAATGCTCTTGCCCGTGACGGTGTCCAGCCCCAGGTCTACCAGTTGGCGAACGGCGTCGGAGCGAGAGCTGGCTTGGCCCGTTCGCTCCATCCATTCGTCAACCCGCTGCAGCAGTTCCTCGTCCAGGCGTAGTTCCAACCGCTCAGTTCTTCCCATGTACAAATCTCCGTTAGTACGGCAATATGCCGATATATCGTACAAATGTACGGCAATCAAACAACTAGCGCAAGTGGCCCATGGGGACAAACGTTGGCGAGCACGCAACGAATCTCTATTCCACGACGCAGCAGGAGCGGCCTGCGGAATCATCCTGGCACGCCGCCAGCTTCGAACGACGGCTTGGCCGAGACGATAGGAGTTTTTCGTTGGACGCTCACTCGTCTGAACCCTCGATCCCCGGCGATGAAGGCTTCGAGCATGTACGGGATCAGCGTCGCCACATCGACCGCTTCGCCGTAAGTCTGCGCGTGCAGCGCGGCGTATCGGTCGAGGTCAGCCTTCAGGCTCGTTGGACAAGAGAACGTGAGCTTTGTGCTCTCCGTCTTGGGCAGCGGCCCAAGACGCAACTTCTTGGCCGTGCTCATCGCATGGCTCCCCGGTTGAAGAACAGCGGCTGGTACGGCCGCAGCACCAGATCGCGGTTGACGATGATCCGCACCGGCAGTCCCGGCCGCTCGGTCAGCGTCGGCTGGATGTTCATGTTGCGCCGGGTGATCTCCTGGCCGACCTGGTTGATGCTGTCCTGCATGCTGTCGCGCCCGGCAATCACGATGCGATTCCCGTCCTGCCTGTTCTCCGGCGCGGCCAGCTCGGCGCCGACGCCCAGTAGGGTCGTCAGAGCCGCGCCGGCGAAGATGCGCCCCCAGTGCCAGTCCACACCATCCTCTAGGCCGGCATAGCCCGCCGGGTCGGTGCCCACGAGGTTGTCGAGCGTGAGCGAGGAGGTATCGGGCAGGATCACCCGGTTCCATACCACCTGCACCCGGCTTTGACCGTAGCTCACCTGGCTGTTGTACTTGCCCAGGATGCGCGAGCCCTGCGGAATGAGCAGGAACTTGCCCGTGGCCGTGTCGTAGACCGGCTCCGTCACCGTGGCGATCACGTCGCCCGGCAAGTCGGACTTGATGCCCGTTACCAGCGCGCCCGCAATCACCGTCCCGGCCATCACCTGGTACGGCGAGGTCGGCATTTGCAGGTTGCCGGAATTGCGGGTTTCCGTAGAGCCGCCTTTCAGGAAAGCCTCCTTCTGGTCCTGGCGGTTCTGCGTGGCGGTCGGGTCGGCTGGCTGGGCCGCTGTCGAGGCCGGCCCGGCGGCCAGCGGGTCGAAGCCCGCGAGTTCGGATGCCGGGCTGGTTGCTGCCACCTGCGGTGACGTGGCGGCGCCCTTGCCCTGGTTGCCCGAGCGGAAGAACACCGACGAAGCCGCCGCCGCATCGGCCTCCTTGCGCAGCGCATCGGCCGGGTCGTGGCCGGGCGGCGCATAGGCCGGCGTCACCGGTTGCTGCGAATGCACGATGGCCGGACCGAGATATCCGGGCAGCGGCGGCCCCAGCTCGGGCACCTTCGCCGGCAGCTTCGAGTAATCCGAAGGCAAACCGTCCAGTCCTTCGGACTTCGAGACGCGATCCACGTTGTAAAGCTCGGTCTGCTCGCCCGCGCCGCGCCGATGCGGCTGCAATGACCAGAGCGTGGCGCCGAGCACGGCGGCCGACAGGCCGCCGGCGAGGATGGCCAGCGTGCGCCGGTTCAGGCGCGTGACCGGGCGCGGCTGGGCGCGCAGCGCCACCGCCTCGGGCGCGACCTTGTCGGACGAAGGCGCGGCACGGTCGGGGGTGTCGTCCTGGCTCATGGTCAATCCCTCCGCGCTGCGCCCACAATTCCATCCGTACGCTCGATCCGCACCACGTCTCCCTTGCCGCCGCCTAGGCGCAGTTCGGCCGCGCCGAAAAGCCGATCCACGATGTAGTACGGCGCTCGAAAACGGTAGTTCACCAGTTGCCCGTCACCCCGCGCGCCAATGACGAACAGCGGCGGCAGTTCGCCTTGCGCGATGCCAGCGGGGAACTGGATATAGACCTTCTCGCCGTCATCGAAGGCCCGCAGTGGTTTCCAAGGGGCGGCGCTGCCGCTGATGGCGTAGCGGAAGCGGATCTTCTCCAGCGACAGGCCGGTATCGACCGGCGCGGCGGCGCTGGCCGCCTGCGCCTGGCGCTGGAGCGCCAGCATCCGGTCCTTCGGATACTCCCAGGACACCGACGCCATCCATGCCTTTTCCGTCGAGGTCAGCTCCAGCAGGTAGGTGCGCCGGTTGCTGGTGATCACCAGATTGGTTTTGAGGCCGGAGCGGATGGGCTTGACCAGCACGTTCACGCGCAGCGCATCGCCGCTGCCGCTGGACGTGTCGCCCACGATCCAGCGCACGGTATCGCCCGCGGCCACCGTCACCAGTTCCTCACCCGGTTGCAACGACACCACCGTCACGCGCCCCGGCGCCGCATAGACCTGATACAGCGCGCCGTCGCTGTATGGCCAGACCTGAATTGCGTTGACGTAGCCCTCCCGCGTCGGCGCGACCCGCGCCTCGGCGTTGGCGCGCGAGACGCGCACCTTCTCGTCGACAGGCTCCGGCGCGGCCGGGGCCGCCTCCCCTTCGGACAGCGGCTTCAACTGCGCCGGCAGCGCCAGCGGCTCGGGCACCGTGACCACCTCCACCGGCGCAGGCGGCTCCGGCAGCGGCTGCGCCTGCACCGGCTCATCGAGCGCGATCACCGGCGGCGGTTTGCCCTGCGTGGCGCAGCCCGCGAACAGGACAATCGATGCCAGCAGGATCACCGGCAAAGCGGATTTACGGAAATGCAGATTCATGGTTTTGCTCCTTCGGACGAATCCAGTTCGCGGCTCCACGACAGTCCGTTGACGTAGATGCCCAGGGGGTTCTTGCGCAGGCGCTGCTCGGTGCGCGGCGTCTGCTGCACGATGGACACCACGGCGTTCCACCGTTCGGTGCGGTCCAGCGCGCCATTGACGAAGCGCGTCTGTGTCCAGCGCACGTTGAATGACGTGTCGCTGGCACGGGTCACGCTGGTGATCTGCACCGTCACTGACTCCTTGCCGATGCGCGCGAACGGGTCGTTCACGCGGGCGTACTCGTTGAGCACCACGGCGCCCTTGTCGGTGGTGTAGTCATAGGCATCGAGCCAGTTCTGGCGGACGACGATGGGGTCGATGGACAGCGAGCGCACCAGGCCGATGAAGCGGCCCAGGTGGTACGCGATCTGCGCATCGCTGGGCCGGTACGGCGTGGCGGCCTCGCCCACGGCGCGCACCTGGCCCGCGTTGTCCACCTCCACAACGTAGGGCGTGACGATGGACTGTGCCGAGCGCCACACCAGCCCGCCCGCCATCAGCAGCGCCAGCAGCAGGCAGCCGAAGGCCATTAAGCGCCAATTCTTGGCTTGCACACGGGGTGAGCCGATACGCTCGTCCCAGACCTGGCCGGCGGCCTGGTACGGCGTGGCAGGCTGCGGCGTGTCGGCATAGCGCACCTGCGGTCGTTTGAATCGCATGGGAGTTCTCCTTGAGAGTCAGGAATCGGAATCGCGAAGGCTCGGGCCTTGCCCCGAGCCGCCGCCGTCGCCCCCGCGCAGCGCGTGTGCTGCGGTCGTGGCGGCGTGGGTAAGCTGCTGCCTGCGGTGCAGACGCTTGGCCCAGGCGGGTTGCTCCGTGGGCGGCGGGGGCGCGGCGGCATCGCCGGCGCCCCGTGCGGCTGCGCCGGTAGCCGATGGCGCGGCGGCGTCGTCAGACCGGAAGGCGGCGGCGACACGCTCCTTCATCGAGCGTGCGCCATCGGCCACCTTCTGCCCGGCCGCCTGCGCGCCGGTCCTGGCGACATTGCCCAAGCCGGCAGCAGTGCCCTTGATGCCTCCGCCCGCCGAAGCAGAGCCGGCCTGGAAAGCGGCCTTCGCGCTGGTAGCCGTCGAAGCTGCTGAACGCGCCCCGCTGGCTGCCATGCGGGCGGCGCCGGGCGCCATGCGGGCGCCAGCGGCGACAGCACTGCCGACGCCCGTGGCCGCGGCACCGACGGCGACGGCGGCACCAGCCGCGCCAACGGCAGCTCCGGCCATCGCGCCCGCGCCAAGCTGTGGCGCCCCGGACACCAGGCCGGTGGCAATCCCCGGCCCGAAGATGCCCAATGCCAGCAGCGCGAGCGAGGCCAGCATGATGACCAGCGCATGGTCGATGGACGGCTCGGCGGGATGCACCGTGAACTCGGCGAACAGCCCTGTGCCGATGCCCACAATCACCGCCAGCACCAAGACCTTGATGCCCGAGGCCACCACGTTGCCCAGTACCTTCTCGGCCAGGAAAGCAGTCTTGTTCCAGAGCGCGAACGGCACCAGCACGAAGCCCGCCAGCGTGGTCAGCTTGAACTCGATCAAAGTCACGAAGAGCTGCACCGCGAGCACGAAGAAGCACAGGACGACGATCAGCCAGGCAATGAACAGCACCACGATGGGCGCGATGTTCACGAACACCTCGGGGAACCCGGCCAGGTCGCCGATCTGCTGGAGGATCGGCGCCCCGGCGTCAATGCCCGTCTTCGCCAGCCGCCCCGGCTGCAGGAAGTTGCCCATGCTCAAGCCGGAGCCGCTGGCCGTCAGGCCCAGGCCGGCGAAGGACCGGAACACGATGCCCGCCAGCGTGTTGAAGTTGCCGATGATGTAGGCGAAGGCGCCCACGTAGAGCACCTTGCGCAGCAGCTTGGCGATCACGTCCTCGCCCTGGCCCGTGGCATGGCCCATCGCCCAGAACAGCCCGGCGATCGTCATGTCGATGACGATCAGCGTGGCGGTCAGGAACGCCACCTCGCCTTGCAGCAACCCGAAACCCGAGTCGATGTAGCGTGAGAACGTGTCGAGGAAGCGGTCGATGACCGTCACGTCATTCATGGCGGCGTCAGTTGCCGTAGAAGTTCACGGACTGCGGCGTGTATGGCGTGCCGCTGCCCAGGAAGCGCCGCGTCACCTCGCGCCCGCGCTCTGCGGCCGCCGCCTGCCGCGCCAACTCAAGCGAGGCCGCGCGGTCCTGGGTGATCTGGAGCCGCTGAGCCTGGATCGACTGCTTGGCCTGCAAGGCGAGAAGCTGGTTCATGGCTTGCATCGCCTGCAGCGCACCCTGGGCCGACTGGCTCTTGCCCACGAGGTCGGCCAGCACGCCTTCGTCTTCGCCCAGGTTCTGCGACACCTGGGCCTGCATCTGCATGGTGGTCTGCAAGCCATTGATCGTGTTCCTCCAACGCTCCTGCGCGTCGCGGTACATCTGGTCGCCGCTGACAGTGGCGGCGTACTGCTCGGGATACAAGCGCGCGAACTCCCGATCGAGGTTCGTCACGTTGTAGGCCAAGCCTCGGGCCTGGGCGATCAACCGCTCGGTCGTCGCCAGATTGGCGCGCAACTGGCCGACTACGCTGGACGGCAGGTTGGCGAGGTTGCGCGCCTGGTTCATCAGCATCTGCGCTTCGTTCTGGAGCTGCTGGATCTGGTTGTTGATCTGCTCCAGCGTGCGAATCGCGGTCAGCGTGTTCTGCACGAGGTTGGTGGGGTCGATCACGACCCATTGCGCATGGGCGGTGGCGGTGCAAAGCATGACCGCGACGGCGGCGGCGACAAGGCGCTTCTTCATGGCAGGTTCTCCAGGGGTTGGTCAGCGAGGGAACCCGGCGCAAGGCCGGGGAACGAGGGCAGCAGGTCGGCCGCCCAATCGAGGCCGCGATGGCGCAGCCAGGCCCCCGCGAAGCCGGGCAAGCCGACTTGCAGCAGGACACGGTCGATGTCCTTTTGGTCCTGGGGCGTGGAAGCGCCCGCGAAGGCCAGCGTGGCCGGCCCCAGGTCGAGGTCGAACACGCGATTGCCGAGGCGGGATTGGTAGTAGTAGTCGCGCTTGGGCTGCGCGGTGGCGACGATCTCGATCTGCCGCCGGTTGAGGCCGAAGCCCTCGTAGATCGTCCGAATCTGCGGCTCGGTGGCCTGCGGGTTCGGCAGGAAGATGCGGCTGGCGCAGCTTTCGATGATGGCTGGCGCGATGGCCGAGTCCTTGACGTCGGCCAGCGACTGCGTGGCGAAGATCACCGCCACGTTCTTCTTGCGCAGTGTCTTGAGCCACTGGCGGATGCGTGCCGCGAACACCGGGTCGTCGAGGAACAGCCACGCTTCATCGAGGATCAGTAGCGTTGGCGCCCCGTCCAGCCGTTCTTCGAAGCGTGCGAATAGATAGCGCAGCACCGCGAGCACAGCGGCCTTGCTGTGCATCAGGTCCTCCATCTCGAATGCCTGCACGTCGGCCGTGCCGAGACGGTCGCGATCGGCGTCCAGCAGCCTGCCGTGCGCGCCGCCCAGGACGTAAGGCGCGAGTGCCTGGCGCAGCGCGTTCGATTGCAGCAAGGCCGTCAGGCCGGTGAGCGTGCGCTGCTCCACCGGCGCGCTGGCCAAGCTGCCCAGCGCCGACCAGATGGCCGCCTTCTGCTCCGGGCCGACGGCAGCGCCTTCGTGCACCAGACGGCCTTCCACCCATTCGCTGGCCCAGGTGCGGTAGCCCTCCCGGTTGATTCGCGCCAGCGGCTGAAAGGCGATCTCTCCATCGGCGCCGAGGTCGCAGTGCTCGCCACCCAGGCCCAGGACGGCCGCGCGGATCGAACGGCCCATATCGAAGGCGAAGATGCGCGAGCCGCGATAGCGGCGGAACTGCATCACCAGCGTGGCGAGCAAGACCGACTTGCCCATGCCGGTCGGGCCTGCGACCAGCGTGTGGCCCACGTCGCCGATGTGCGTCACCAGCCGGAACGGCGTGGCGCCATCGGTGCGCGTGACGATCAGCGGCGGACCGCCCAGATGGTCGTTCTTCTCCGGCCCGGCCCACACCGCCGACAGCGGCATCAAGTGCGCCAGGTTCAGCGTCGAGACGATGGGCTGGCGCACGTTCGCGTAGGCATTGCCGGGGATCGAGCACAGCCACGCATCCACGGCGTTCAGGGTCTCGGGGATCGTCACGAAGCCCCTACCCTGGATGACGCGCTCCATCATCCTCAGCTTCTCGTCGGCCACGGCCGGGTCGGCGTCGAGCACCGTCACCGTGGCGGTGAGGTAGCCGAAGGCAACTTGATCGCCGCCCAGCTCCTGCAAGGCGGCATCGGCGTCGGCCGACTTGTTGCTGGCGTCGGTATCGATCAGCGGGCTTTCCTGCTGAAAGATGGTTTCGCGCAGCAGCGCCACCACGTTCTTGCGCTTGGCGAACCACAGGCGGCGCAAGCGTGAAAGCTCTTTTTCCGCGTCGGCTTTGTCGAGGCACAGGAACCGGGTGGACCAGCGATAGGCAAAGCCGAGGCGGTTGAGGTCGTCCAGAATCCCCGGCCAGGTTGAGGTCGGGAAGCCCCGCACGGTGGCCACGCGCAAGTGCTGGTCGCCCAGCATGGGCGCCAGGCCGCCGATGAGCGCGCAGTCGGTCAGCAGCGCGTCGATGTGGAACGGCACCTCGGGCACACCCACGCGGTAGCGCCGCGTCGAGATGGCCGAGTGCAGGTAGGTCAGCGTCTGGCCGTCATCCAGCCACGCGATCTCCGGCATCACGCCATCGAGCAGGTCGAAGATGCGATCAGTTTCGGCCACGAAGGCGGCCAGGCGTTCGCGCCAGTCCACGCCCTCGGTCGGGCGGTTCTCGTACAGCAGGCCGGCGGCACGGGCGCGTGACTCCTCCGGCGGCAGATACACCAGCGACAGGTGGTAGCCGCTCTCGAAGTGGTGGCCTGAGTCCTCGAAGGCGGCCCTGCGCTCTTCGTCCACCAGCCAGGACAGCGGCTCGGGAAAATCGGAGTGCGGGTAGCCCGCTGCCGGGCGGCGCTCGGCCTCGATGAACAAGGCCCAGCCCGAGCCCAACCGGCGCAGCGCGTTGTTGAGCCGTGCCGAGGTGGCGATCAGCTCGCCGTGCGTCGCGCTGTCGAGATCCGGGCCACGAAAACGCGCCGTGCGCTGGAAAGAGCCATCCTTGTTCAAGACGACGCCCGGGGCGACCAGCCCGGCCCAGGGCAGCCAGTCGGCCAGCAGCGCGGGCCGCTGGCGGTATTCGGCAAGGTTCAGCATCGCGGCATCCCCCTCACACGTCCAGCAGCGGCCGGTGCTTGATGTGCCGCGCGAAGACCTGCATGAACTGCGGATCGACGCGAGCGCCCCACACGGCCAACGAGTGGCCGACGATCCAGAGCACCACGCCAGGAATCCACAGTTGCAGGCCCAGGCCCACGGCGGCGGCCAGCGTGCCGTTGGCGATCGCCACGGTGCGCGGCGCACCGCCCAGCAGGATCGGCTCGGTCAGCGAGCGATGCAGCGGCACCTCGAAGCCAGCCGCGAAGGTGTCGGGCATGGTCATACGACCGCCCCGCCCGAGAAGCTGAAGAACGACAGGAAGAAGCTCGATGCCGCGAACGCGATGGACAGGCCGAAGACGATCTGAATCAGCTTGCGAAAGCCCCCGGACGTGTCGCCGAAGGCCAGCGCCAGGCCCGTGGCGATGATGATGATGACCGCGACGATGCGCGCCACCGGCCCCTGGATGGATTCGAGGATGGACTGCAGCGGCCCTTCCCAGGGCATCGAAGAGCCGGCGGCCTGCGCCGTGCTGGCCAGGCACAGCAGGAGTGCGGCGAGGAACAGCCCATGCACCGCAGAGCGGGCCAGGCTCTGCAGCCGTGCGAGGCCGGACAGGCGGGGAAGCGGCTCTACGGAAAAACGGAAAGCAGGAACGGTCATCTGCGTCATGGCAGTTCTCCAGGTTGGTCAGGGGGCAGGGAAGGCGCAGCCGCATCGGCTGCGGGATGAACCGGCGTCAGCTCGGGAAACGGCGTTTCCAGTGCATCCGCCAGACGATAGCCCGCGCCGTCGAAGCCGACGACGCGGGCGATGCTCTCGATGCGGCGCTTGCGGCCGCGTCCGGCGATGTGGATCACCACGTTGACCGCCTCGGCGATCAGCGCGCGGGGCGGGTTCACCGCCACTTCGAGGATCAGTTGCTCCAGGCGCAGCAGCGCGGCCAGCGGGGAGCCGGCATGGACGGTGGCGATGCCGCCCGGATGGCCCGTGCCCCAGACCTTGATGAGGTCCAGCGCCTCCGGGCCGCGCACCTCGCCGACCACGACGCGATCCGGGCGCAGGCGCATGGACGAACGCACCAGCTCCTGCATCGACACCACGCCCTGGCGCGTGCGCAGCGGCACGTGGTCGCGGGCGGCGCATTGCAGTTCGATGGTGTCTTCGAGCACCAGCACGCGGTCGCCCGTGGCTGCGATCTCGGCCAGCAGCGCGTTGGCGAGCGTGGTCTTGCCGGTGCTGGTGCCGCCCGCGATCAGGATGTTCTGGCGCTCGCGCACCGCCCGCACCAGAAAATCCGCCTGCCCGCCGGTCATCATCCCGTCGATGACGTACTGCGTCAGCGGGATCACGCCCACGGCGCGTTTGCGCAGCGCGAAGGCCGGGCCGGGCGCGGCCGGCGGCAAGATGCCCTCGAAGCGTTCGCCCGTCTCGGGCAGCTCGGCGGTCAGCAACGGCTGGCCGCGATGCACCTCAGCACCGACGTGCGCGGCCACGAGGCGGATGATGCGTTCGCCATCGGCCTCGGACAGCTCCACGCCCATCGGTGCACGGCCGGTGGACAGGCGATCAATCCACAACGTGCGGTCGGGGTTGAGCATGATCTCCACCACGTCCGGGTCTTCCAGCGCGGCGGCGATCAGCGGCCCCATCGCCGTGCGCAGCATCTGGATGCGGCGGTCGAGCGAGGTGGCATTCAAGGACGGCGGAACGACGCTCATGAGGCACGCTCCTGCGCTTCATCCATGTGTGCCGGGTCGGGGTGCAGTTCTTCCACGACGTCGCGCACCAGACTGCGCCCGCGCAGCAGGTGGCGGCCCAACTGTTCGACGAACTGCTCGAAGCGCGCCTTGCCCTGGGCACGGGCCGCGTCCTGATGCGCCTCGGGCACTGGCGTGCTGACCGTGAGGAAGTAGCGGATGAACAGCGCCAGCGTTTCGATCTGGATGTTCTGGTCGCGCTCCATGCGTTCGGCCTGCCGCGTCAGGCGATCCAGCCTCTTGGCAATGGCAGCCTCGCGCTGGTCGCCGGCATCGGGTGACAGCCAGGACGCCAGCGCCGCCGCGACGATGCTGGACTTGGACACGCCTTTCTTGGCGGCCAGCTCGTCAAGACGCCTGGCGTGCTCGGGCTGGATGAAGAGATTCAAACGGTGCTGGGTCATAGCTCGATTCCGTCGTCAGGGTCGAGGGATGCCAGCCGGGCCGTGCGCTGTTGGACCGGATCAAGCTGGCGCGGAAGGGGAAGTGGCTCGTCGTCGTCATCGAGGAGCGCGAGGTCGGCCGCGGGCGCGGCCCGCTCGGGGTCGTAGGCGATGGTTTCGGAGAGTTCGGGCTGCCGGCGCGGGCCACCGTCGTCGGTGCCGCCCATGGCATCGATCGCTTCAGTGGCAGGCACCGCCGGAGCGGCTGGAATCGCCAGCCCGCTCCATTCATCGGCACGTGCCGTTGGCACGTCGGCGTAGCGCCCCGCCGTGAGCACGGGCGGCGGCAACACGCGGCGCTTGAAATTGGCGTCGGCGTAGAAGCGCAGCTTCTTCGCCTTGATCGGCGCCACACTGGATACCATCACGACAGCCTCATCGGGCGGAAGCTGCATCACCTCGCCAGGGGTCAGCAGCGGCCGGGCCGTCTCCTGCCGTGACACCATCAGATGGCCCAGCCACGGCGCGAGCCGGTGACCAGCGTAGTTGCGCTGCGCACGCAGCTCGGTGGCCGTGCCCAGCGTCTCGGAAATGCGTTTGGCCGTGCGTTCGTCGTTCGTCGCAAACGTCACGCGGACGTGGCAGTTGTCCAGAATCGAATGGTTCTGCCCATACGCCTTGTCGATCTGGTTGAGCGATTGCGCGATGAGAAAGGCACGAATCCCATACCCCGCCATGAAGGCCAGTGCCGTCTCGAAGAAGTCCAGGCGACCCAGCGCCGGGAACTCGTCGAGCATCAGGAGCAGTTTGTGGCGGCGCTGGATGCCATCGCTGCCGTCCAGCGATTCCGTGAGCCGCCGGCCGATCTGGTTGAGGATCAGGCGAATGAGCGGCTTCGTCCGCGAAATGTCCGAAGGCGGCACCACCAGGTACAGCGACACCGGATGCTTCGACGCGATCAGGTCGGCGATGCGCCAGTCGCAGCGCGAGGTGACTTCGGCCACCGTAGGGTCGCGGTACAGGCCGAGGAACGACATCGCCGTGGACAAGACGCCAGAGCGTTCGTTGTCCGACTTGTTCAGCACTTCGCGCGCAGCGGACGCCACCACCGGATGCGGGCCACCACCTTCCTCGTTCACGAGGTGCGGCGTGGTCATCATCCGGTGCAAGGTCAGCTCGAACGGGCACGCCGGGTCGCTGAGGAAATTGGCGACACCGCGCAGCGTCTTGTCCTCGCCCGCGTAGAGCACATGCAGGATGGCCCCGACCAGCAGCGCGTGGCTGGTCTTCTCCCAGTGGTTGCGCTTCTCCAGCGCGCCTTCGGGATCGACCAGGATGTCCGCGATGTTCTGCACGTCGCGCACTTCATGCGCGCCGCGCCGCACCTCCAGCAACGGGTTGTAGGCGGCCGACGTCGCATCGGTGGGGTTGAACAGCAGGCAGTGCGAGAAGCGCGAGCGCCAACCTGCGGTAATGCTCCAGTTCTCGCCCTTGATGTCGTGGATCACGGCTGACGCCGGCCAGGACAGCAAGGTGGGCACGACCAGGCCGACACCCTTGCCCGAGCGCGTGGGCGCGAAAGTCAGGACGTGCTCCGGGCCTTCATGCCGCAGGTACTGCTGGCGATGCAGGCCGAGGAAAACGCCAGCAGGCTGGTCGAGGCCCGCTTTGCGGATGTCAGCGGCTTCGGCCCATCGCGCTGAGCCGTAGGTCGTCACCAGTTTCGATTGCCGCGAGCGCCATACGGACATGGCGATGGCGATCACCACGGCCACCAGGCCGCTGCCTCCAGCAATCGCTCCGCCCGTGTCAAAGATGCGCGGTGCGTAGGCGTCGAAGAAGAACCACCACTCGAACAGCCGCCACGGGTGATAGACCGGCGTGCCGAAGAAGTCGAACCACGGCGAGCCCAGGCGTAGCTGGTAGCCCAGGGTAGCGGCCGTCCATTGCGTGGCGCCCCACACACCAGCGATCACGATGCCGAACACCACGGCGATCTGACCGAACAGCACGTTCGTTCCCTGCATGCCCCAGCCTCCAATGGCGGCACAACGACGTGCCGCAGGCATTAGGATCAGTGCCGTGGAGCGTGCTGGTCAAAGACTGTTCTGGCTGCGATTGAGGCCATAAAAGCCAGACTTATTGCTGTGGCGAAGACAATAAAAACGCCGCAGGCGCGAGCGCGCTGTGGCGTAACGAGGTAACAGAGGGAAATTCGTCGCGGCGTAGCGACTTCGGGAGGTGCTACTGGTTCTTCTGCTCCGGCCGGTCACCGAAGAAGCGCCGCTTCGCCGCTTCTGCAGCACGCAAGCAGAGTTCATCTCCGACCTTCGCCCGGTCCTCCTTGCACAGCCGTTGAATCTCCTTGATACGGTCCGGATTGGCCACGAGCGAATCCACCGTGTCCGAGGGCTTGGCGGGGCCGCAGGCCGTCAGTGCGGCAACCAGCATCGGCAGCATCGCCTTGTTCATGGTTTGATCCTTTCAATAGGCGAATCAGGAGTCTTTGGCCGTGCGCACGTCGTCCGCCAGATCGATGGAGGCCACACGTTCGATGAACCGGCGCAACATTTCGGATGGCTCCACGTCCCGATGCAGCAGGTAGGTGGTCAGCATCTGTGGCTTGCCCGCCAGGGGCCTGCCCACAACACCCGGTTCCCGGCTGGTGGCGATATGCGCCGCGCCCACCAAGCCCAAGGCCAGGCCGGCGGACACTAAGGTCATCATCACGTCGAAGGTTGCCACGCGCTGCGCGATCAATGGTTCCTGATCCTGCTGGCGGAGGAAACGATCCACTTGGCGCGCATGGCCTTCGCATACCCCAGGGTCACAAAGTACCAGCGCATGGCGCAATACTTCCTCCAACGGAATGCGCTTGTACGCGAGCAAGGGATGACGGGCCGGCACCGCCACCATCAATTCCTCTTCCCAAGCTGGGGTAGCCAGGATGCCATCGCCCACGTCATCGGTCATGGCGAATCCTGCGTCGTACAGGTCATCATGCAAGCCTCTTATGTGTTGGATCATTGGCACCTCGAACAACCGTATCTCGACTTCCGGTTCTTCTTCGCGGCCGCGCGCCAGCAAGGTTGGTAAGCGCGAGAGGTTGGTGCCATCGGATAAGGCAACGCGCAACTGTCCGTGAAAGCCGTTGGATGCTGATTTGACGCTATCGCGGGCTTGCCCCACGGCCGCGAATATGCGTGGCACATGCTCCAGCAGCGATCGGCCTGCGCGAGTTAGTTGCGTGCTGCGGGTGCTGCGAATGAACAGGCGTGCGCCGAGTTCTTCCTCCAGTTCCTTGATGGTGCGAGAGAGGGGCGATTGGTCAATGTGAAGACGTTCCGCCGCACGGGCGAAGTGGAGTTCTTCGGCAACGACAAGAAAGCACCGGAGGTGTCGCAACTCCATAAGCTCTACACTCGCATTGAGATTCTTCCACTCGTCTGCCTTTCGCTTATCCGTCAGCGCGCTCACGGGACTGCCTGGGTGCAGCCCTTCGGTGGCGTCGCGATCCACGCAGATGCGGGTCTCAAGGGTCGGCAGCCACTGCTGGCGCAGTTCGATGTCTTCCAGCGCAAACAGCGCCTGCGGCACCGCGCAGCCGAAGCTCAGCAGCACAGCCCGCTGGGATACCTTTGCGACCCAGCCGCAGCATGCCTTTGAGCAGGCTCTCGTTCCCGACGCAGAGGTAACTCTCGCCGGTCTGGGTGATGACCACGGCGTGCTGGGAGTGGACTAGGGTGGCAGTCAACATGGCCGGGCTCATTGCGGCCACCGGGCGAGTTCAAGCTGCAGCAGATCGGCCAGATCGCGCTGCCAGGCGGCGTGCATGTCAAAACGGCTGACCAACCACAGCTCGGTGTTGACGAAGACATCGGCCGGGTGTGCTAGCAGTTGCGGATGCTCGGCTGCAAGGAATCGAGGTAGCAGCGCCAGACCCTGGCCGAGCGCGCACAGCCGCGCCAACGGTGCAAAGCTGTCGGACTGCAAATGTACCCGGCCGGCCAACCCGAAGTGGGCCCAGTCCATTTGGGCATAGATGAAGTCGTGGTCCTGGTGGAAGAACTGCAGATTCATCGCCAGCAACTGATGCTCGTGTTCGCCTGGCTCGCGCGCGCTGGCGTCGGCGTGCCCCGCGAGGTAGGTTCGGCTCCCGTAGGCGCCCACCGGCACGTTGCCCAGCTTGCGCACGCGCAGCGAGTTGCTGTTGCGTTCCGGGCGTGCCAGGCGCACGGCGATGTCCACTTGGTCTTGTTCCAGGTTGACGAAATGTGCCTCGGTGGTGAGGGTGAAAACCAGCCGGGGATACTTGTCGCTCAACGCGGCGAATACCGGGGCAAAGCGCTGCGCGAAAACATCCATCACGCTGATGCGGATGGTGCCGATGCCTGACTGATGGTCCTGGCAGAAGCTGCGCGCCGCTTCCTCCATGCGTTGAGCCGTGGCGATGAGAGGTTGCAGGTCGGCCGAGGCACGCCAGCCGCTCTCGGCGCGCACGAACAGGGCACGGCCGAAGTGCTGCTCCAACTGACGGATGCGACGGCGCAGCGTTGAGTCATCGATGCCTTCCAGGTCTGCGGCAACTTCGTAGCTGCCGTGACGCTGCAGCGCCAGGAAAGCCCGGATCAAGTCCCAGGGCGGGGAGGCGGTGCCATCTCGGGTCATGGTGGGAGAGCTCCTTGGGTGGCTTGCGGCTGCCTGTGGATGGATGTACGGTCAGGAAAAGCGGATCTGCACTTCCGGGCTGGCCGCGCGCGAGCGGCAGGCCAACAGCCAGCCGTCGGCCACATCGTCCGCGTCCAACACGGAGCTTTCGAGCCGCTGCACCTCGCCGGCTTGCAGCCGGCACATGCAGGAGGCGCATTCACCGACCCGGCAAGCATGCGGCGCGGGCAGACCGGCGCGCAACATGGCGGCGAGCAGCAGTTCGCCGGACTGCACTGGAACGTTATGGGCCTTACCCTTCATCTGCACTGTGAGCATGGCCTCGGGACCGCCACAGTCAGGCACGCCCTCAGAGCCGTCCACGGCGGCGCTAAAGTCCTCTTGGTGTATGCGCCGGGAGTCGAAACCTGCGGTGTCCAGGGCACTATTGACGGCGCGCATGAAGGGCTCGGGGCCGCACAGGTAGGCATCGCCGGACTCCATCCCGTGCACCTGCTCGACCAAAGCAGCCGGCTCGGGCAAGCCCTTCTCGGCGTCGTACCAATACTCGATCTCCAGACGTCCAGAGGCCCCCGCCTGCAGCGCCTGCAACTCGGCCAGCAGCATGGTGGTGGCGCGGTCGCGGTTGGCATAGAACATCCGCACGCGCGCCGCACCCTGCGCTAGCGCCTCGCGCGCCAGAGCGTACACTGGCGCGATGCCGCTGCCGCCGGCATACAGCAGCACCGCCTGCCCCGGCCGCGCCAGAGTAAAGTGCCCGGCTGGCGGAAATACCCGAAGCTGCTGGCCGGGCCGAGCATGGTCGCACAACCAGTTGGAAACGCGTCCGCCTGCCACGCGCCGAACGAGCACACTGATTGGTTGGCCGAGCCCCGACTCGCTGGTGATGGAGTAGCAGCGCCAGTGCTCGTCGTCCTGCACCTTGGCTGCCAACGTCAGGTACTGACCGGGCCGAAAACCGAACTGTGACTGGTGCAGTACTTCCCCACCCAAGCTCAGAAGAATGGCATCGCTGCCCTGCGGCTCAACGCCGGTGATGGTGAGGGAATGTGCTCGGGTCGCCATACCGCCGCCTTCACAGGAAGAAGGAGTTGTTACCCTGCGGACGTTCGCCATCGAGCAGGTTGATTTGCTTGAGCACGATGCGCAGTCCATCTTCGGTCTGACGCAACACGAAGCCGTTCCAGCCTGCAAGCACGCGGCTGTGGCCTTCACGCGCTTCGGCCAGAGTGAAGCTGTAGCGTGCACGCCATTCGTCCGCACGGTCCGGACTAGGCCAGATTTCCAGCCCGCTCCACTGCCGCGCAGTGCGCGAGGTCGGAAACTGCGAGAACGCCAGGCCGGTGCCCAGACGGGCCACCCGATCGAGCAAGCGACGGCGATCGTGAAACTCCAACGTGACAGCTTGGCGGGGGTCGGCGGCAGGCGCGCCAGCGGGCACCCAGTAGGCGCATTCTTCGGTGTACAGCGCCAGCCACTGGCTGTAGGCCCGCTGAGTGTGAGCCCCTTGGTCGAGCAGACGCGCTTCGAGCGTCAGCAGACGGGCGATCTCGCCCTCACGCACTGCTTCCACGGCGCCGGGTACGCGCACGGCAGCGTCGGCCAAGTCGGCGGACACCGCCACCAGCCAGTCGTAAAACGAGGCCACCACATATAGCGAGGGCGGCTGGTGTCGGTACTCGGGCGACCTTTTGTCGGATGGCGTGACGGGTGACGTGGCGACTTTCATGCCAGTTTCCCCTTGCTCATGATCAGGGTGGGCTCGTCCTTCATCAGTCGCTTCCACTGTGCGTAGTAGTTGCGCATGTGCAGGTCGGTGGTTACCGGCCCGCGGACGATGCCGTCCTCAGCCAATACGTCCTTTCCCGTCTCGTAATGCCGGCTCATGTCCACCCATTCGTCCTCGGGACTGTTGGCCAGGCCGCGCTGGCATTCCTCGAAGTTGGCGGCGTCGTCCATCTCGCCCATCACTGGAAAGTCCTCCTGGGTGCGCAGGCGCAGGGTATTAACCTCGGCGTCCACGTCCTTGCGCTGGGTGGCGTACCAGTAAACGCCAGTCACTGCGGCGGCCTGCGGCTGGATCACCTGTACCTGGTTGCCGATCAGCGCCAAGTTGGGGAATATGTTGAGGTTCATGCCTGCGCCCACCGTGGTGTCGAGCACGCGCTGGGCCTGCTCCCCGTAGGTGGCGGCGACGTAGTTCTCATAGGGCTCGCGCCCGGGTTGCGGGCGCTGCTGCTTCCAGGCCGACTCGCCGTGCATCTCGGGGCGCTGGTCAATCACCGAATGGCCATTGTCCAGCGCGCTGTTGCTCATCTTGGAGCGGTCGGCGTCGGCAAAGTACGCCATGTCGCCGCCGCCGTAGCGCTCGTTGGTCATCATCAGCAGCGACTGGTGAGAGAACGGCACATGGTAGCCATCCCCGGCGTTGTCCCACACCAGCTTCCAATTGCAGCTCAGGCGAAAGCGCTGCGCGCCCACCAGGCGCAGGTTGGCGGCGCCACCGTTGTGGTCGATCCAGGCATCCAGGTAGCGCCTGGCGTTGCCCAGGTGCTCTTCGAGCGGCGGCGCGTCGGGATTCAGGGTGGCGAACACGAATCCCTTGTACGAGGCCACCTGCGCCGGCCGCGCCAAGTGCATGTCGCGCCCCTTGAAACCCGAGCCGTAAGCGTTTTTGCCCGGGACTCCAAACAACTGACCCCGGTTGTCGAAACGCCACCCGTGGTAGGGGCAGGTGAAGTCGGTGGCGTTGCCCCTATGCTCGCGGCAGACGCTCGCACCGCGGTGCGAACAGCGGTTGGAGAAGACACGGATGGCGCCCTCTTCGTCGCGCGTGACGATCAGTTCGCGTACGCCAATCCATGCCTGCTTGAAGTCATTGGGCTCAGGGATTTCGCTCTCATGGACCAGATAGACCCAGGTGGCGGCATAAATGTTGTCCATCTCGCGAGCGAAGATGCCGTCGTCGGTATAGAGGCGGCGGTGCACGCGATCAGGCTGCACTAGGTCGTCCCAGGCGCCAGCGGAGACCGGCAAACGGGAGATGACCGACAGTTTGGCGTTTGTCATCGGTGATGTCTCGTGGGGAGGTTGATTCATTGGCATTGGGCTTCGCGACCCGTTCCCATCGCCGGAGTGGTGATGCCCAACGGCAGGCATCCGTCGTCCAGCAGCCGGCGGCCCAGCGCAATGGCGAGCGCGGGGTCCAGCGCTTGCTGCGCCTCGTGCTGCACGCGCTCCCATTGGGCATCGTCGAACAGCGCACGGTGGTAGGCCATGAAGTTCTGCTGCAGGAACTGGCGGTCCACCTCCGGATGACCTTGTATGCCCAGGAGCTGACCATTCACCAGGAAAACCTCGTGTGGAATGCTCTTTGACGAGGCCAGGGCCACGCCGCCCGCTGGCAGTCGCGACACGCATTCGCCATGGCTTTGCACGAGCACCGTACGGTCGCTGGCGATCTGCGGGCCAAATAACGCCAGGGCCTGGTTGCTCCAGTCGAGGCGGTCCACGCCGAGCTTGAACTCGCCGGACGGATTCCTCTGCACCTGTCCGCCTAGCGCGGCGGCGATGGCCTGGGAACCGAAGCACAACCCGACCACCGGGACGTCACCGCGCTGGGCGGCAGCGCGCACAAATGCAAGGAGATTGCGAACCAACGGCGTATCGGCATCTTCGACCACCGACATGGGGCTGCCGCTGATCACGTAGCCCGCGTAACCGAACGCCCGTTCAAGAAATTGTTCTTGCGCTGGGTAAAGAATTTCCCACTGTTCGTTTTCCCGGCCGAAGGTGGAAATCATCTTCCCCTGCAATTCCACATCGCCTGAAACGTCGGTGCACCAAATCACGGCATATTTTTTCATGAGCTGCTTTCAGAACAGTTCGAAATATTCTCGGTGCTCCCATTCGGTCACGAGGTCGCCCGCCATGTCCACTTCGCCCTCGGCGGCGACAAAGCGCTGCCATTCGCTTCGGCGCAGATGCAGCCAATAGCGGATGAATTCCTCGCCGAAAGCCGCGCGGAAGAAAGTCGAGGGCTCCAGCACGTCCAGCGCCTCAGACAGGTTGTGCGGCAGAATCGCGACATCAGCGTTGTATGGGGTTTCTTGCAGCGGCCCAGGGTTGAGCTGGCGGCGAATGCCATCGATGCCCGAAAAGACCTGCGAGGCCAAGTACAGGTACGGGTTAGCCGCCGGTTCACCGACGCGGTTTTCCACTCGGCTGGCCGAGTCACCCGGTGCGGAGATGACGCGCGCCAGTGCCGCGCGGTTGTCCTTGGCCCAACTCACGCGGTCTGGCGCCAGCGAGAAGGGGCGTCTACGGCGGTAGCCGTTGATCGTGGGCGTGGTGAAGCTCGAGGCCGCACAGGCATGTTCCAGCATGCCGCCCACGTAGGCCCGCCCCAAGGCCGACAGCGGCTCGCCCGGCTGCGGAATGAAAGCATTGACGCCCGTCTCGCGCCCCGTGAGCGATTGGTGCAAGTGCCAGCCGGAGGCATAGAACCCCTGAATGGCGGGCTTGCACATGAAGCTGGCGAGATAACCACGCCGCTTGCAGATTTGCTTGACCGCATTGCGGAACAGCACCATGGTGTCGGCCACGTCCAGACCGGGCATCACGTCGAAGGTCGTCTCCATTTGGCTCGGCGCCCATTCGTCCTCAATGCTGCGCAAGGGCATACCCAGGGTCAGCAGGTGCTGCCGCACCTCAGCCATGATGGGCTCCACCTCGTCGAGATGGTTTTCCAGGAGGTAGGAATATCCCTTGGCCACAGGCATTACCTTGGGCGGCGCTGCAGGCGTGCCTGGGCTGCCGATGGTTGCGGGCTCCAGACAGGGATCGACAATACGTGTCAAGTACCACTCCACCTCCAGCCCGGCCTGGAAGTCATAGCCCAGCTCCTCCATCTCGCGCAGTGCCTTCTTGAGGATGGCGCGTGGGCTCAAAGGAAACGGACGCCCGCTGGACATGTACAGATCGGCCAGCATCCAGCCGGTGCGGTCGGCCCAAGGCAGGATGCGGAAGGTGGTGGGGTCGGGCACCATCACCACGTTGGGGCTGCCGGCCAGTTCGGCGCTGCCCAGACCGCCATCGGTCGAAAACGGGTTAAAGACGATGGCGCTGGCCGTGTCGAAGAAGAACGGCGCCATCGTGATTTCCGAGCCGCTGGCAAAAGCCGACTTGAGGGCGGCAATCGAAAGCATTTTGCCGCGCAGCAGGCCATACTGATCAGGCCAGGACAGGCGCACCATCTGCAAACCCGCTTTCTCGGCTTGCTTTAGTACCTCGGTGGCCGCAGCCTTCTGGACGTCCGTCCACAGCCCATATTGCTCAATGAATTTTTTGCTCATTTTGTCTCCTGGGGTTAATTTACTTTTAGTCTTTTCTTGTTTGGCGCAACGCGTCAAAATTCGACAATTCTTTAACTCCACTCCGGTGTTCTACGTAAAACGAATCCACTTCGGCACCAATTGAATTGTCATTGGTCAACTTGGCGTCGTACAGACTGGATTTGCGAATTCGATTCGTAAAAATGAAACCGAGCTTCTCAACGAGTTTGAGACGTGCGGGCCATGTCCAGGGCGGCGGCGATGAAGCCCCTGGGGCCGAAGACATAGCGGTAGCGCTGCGGAGCGTACGCTCCGGATCGCCGCCATCGAACCAGCAGCGGGGGGGGGCTGCGGCGCTCGCCCGCGCGCGCGGGATACCGCTGGCAGCGGCCGCCGCACGCGATTTCCTGCAGCAAGTGGCCAAGGCCTCGGCCGAGCACTACCCATCCGTGGTGTTCGACCTGCGCCAGAAACGGCTCACCGAAATCGACAGCTTCAACACCGCGATCGTGCGCGGCAGCGCGCAACTGGGCCTAGACGCCAGCGCCAACCAGACCATGGTGGCGCTCGTCAAAACCATCGAATCCCATTTCTCCACCGTCCGCCACTAGCCTCGCCGGATTCAGCCCGTCGCAGTCTCGGGCCATAGGCTGCGTGAGTGCCCTCAATTTGCAGCCCTGGAAGTGCCCCTGAGGCTTGGAGAATCGGACAAGTGCGCGGCGGTTTGCCATTTCCGGCTATCGGTAGCCCCTTTTTATATTCGAAGAGTCGCCCGCAGCGGAGCATTCAGGCCCGGACCGCCAAGCCCCGCGATCTGGACTCCATAGTGTGCAACGAAGACTTGTCACCGGCGGCGTGGTCGCGTCGTGTTTGAGACGAGGCGGCTGCGTGCACTTGCGTTGAAGATTCTTTTAAACGTCGCCGGTGAGACCTGTCCAAGGCGTTGTGCCGCCGGCGCGGGTTGTACCAGCTCACGATGTAGGTGAACAGCGCCAGTCGGGCTTCAGTCTTGGTCTGCCAACTGCACCGGTCGATCGGTTCGCATTCGAGCGTCGCGAAGAAACCTTCGGCCATCGCGTTGTCGTAGGCGTCGTCGATTGCCCAGCCGACAATGCGCCGACTCCAGACATCCGGCACAACGGTCGGGAAGGATGAAGCCCGCCCAGGTGGGCACGTAGGTCATGTCGGCGACCCACAGCTCGTTCGGGCCGCTAGCAATGAACTCGCGTTTGACCAAATCGGGCGCCGATCGTTGGCGCTCGTCGCGTCGTGTGATCACGATGAAGCCTCAGCGCCGACTGACGCCTCGGATCACGTTCATGCGCATCAGCCGCACCACGCGCTTGCCGCTGATGACCAAGTTGGGCACGTACGCGCGGCATGCCATCGGTCGCGTCGGATTCGGCTTGGATGGCTCGGATTCGCTCCGCCAGCACCGCGTCGTCGATCGTTCGCTTCGACGGCGATCTATTAAGCCAAGCGTAGTAGCCACTCGCAGAGACCTTGAGGGGTCAAAGTTCAATCGGCGCCGACACCCCACGTTGCCGCCCAACCTCCCAGGATACCCCACCGCTACGTATCGTCGCAGCGAGTTGCTGTCCCAGCCGCTGTTCAATCACAGGCCGCCACGGCACCAGACTGAACCCCATGCCGTCCGTGAGGATCGCGTAGCGCCCGCTGACAAGCATGACGGAGCGCCGGTAGATGCCAGCGATGCGCTGGCCGTCGAGCACGGGCCGATGCTCCAAGCCGGTTTCGGCGGCAATGTCCTTGGTGGCCTGCGCCAGTTCCCGGTTGCGCAGCGTGCCCAGCAGGTTGCGCGCCAGGATCACGCGCTGCCCGCGCCGCTCGGCCAGCCCTTGCTCGGCCAGGAAGTCGGCGCGCTGTTGCAGGGTGTTCTTCGCCTCGCCGCCAAAGCCCAGGTCGCCTAGGCCCGAGCCGCCGCCGATCAACTGCTGATCCAGCCAGGTGGCCCCGATCACGCGCGCCTGCCGCTCGATGGGCAGGTGCGATTTCAATTCCACGGCCACGCCACCTAGGCGCTGCGCGTCGTAGCGGCGGCCCTGTTCGGCCAGGTCGTCCGGCACCTTCCATAACCCTTCGGCCACACGCTCCACAATGCCGGCCCGGCACAGAGCTTCGAGGCGGCGGACATGGGCCGCAACGACTTCCTGCGGATCACGGCCGGGCTTGGCTCGGCCTTGCTCAATCGCTAGGTGATGATCGGTGCGGTACAGCCCATCGCTAGCCAGCGCGGCGATGTTCTTGTCGGCCGCGCGCACGTCGGCCGATCCCTTCACCTCCACCACGGCGCCGGCCGGATAGTTCGCCAGCTCGTCGCGGGCGTTCAGCGCGACGTAGTGGGCCTTGCCGTCCACGCCATCAATGACCAGATAGCCCCGGTCGCGCAGCTCGTCGGACAGCCCCTTTGCGGCCACGCGGCCGAGAATGGTTCGGCCGTCGTCGCCCGGCTCGAACACCGCCAGCTCGCGCGGCTCGCCGCGCATGGCCCGCTGCATGGTGCGGATGATGTCGCCACGCTCGCCCAGGGCGCGCAGGGTCTTTTCGGCGTCGGCGTGGACGGCCCAGGTGCCCGGCTGCATTTCGTCGGCCAGGCCTAGGCGCTGCAAGCGTTGCAGCCGGCCAACCAGCAACAGGCGCTGGCGTTGCAGCCGCGGTTCGTTGAAGCGTTCGATCTGCACTCGGCCGTCCTCACCGGCCTCGCGTTGCAGGGTGCGATCCAGGCTCGTCCACCGCTCTTGCTCCACCTCGCGCTGCAAGGTCTGCTGGATCTCCAGCTCGGTGCGCGGCCCCAGCCACTCGGTCGCCAGCTCGGCGGCGCGACGGCGGAAGCCATCGGCGATGTATTCGCCCGCGATGATGAGGTCTTTGCCGGTGTCGTCGCGCCCGCGCACGACGATGTGCGTGTGCGGGTTGTCGGTGTTCCAGTGGTTGACGGCCACCCAATCAAGGCCCGTACCTAGGTCGGCCTCCATGCGGCCCATCAGGTGCCGCGTGTAGGTGTGCAAGTCTTCCAACTCGGCCCCGTCCTCGGGCGAGAGGATGAAGCGGAAATGGTGCCGGTCGTCGGCGCAGCGTTCCTTGAAGGCGTCGAGGTCAGCGGCATCGGTCTGCGGCCCGTAGGCTTGGCCCGGCTCGCCATCACGGCCCACGCCGTCGCGCTCGATGTAGCGCAGGTGCTTGGCGAGCGACTGCGGGCTGGCCTGGCGCTGGTTGACCAGCAGCGTCTTGATGGTCACGCGCCGCGACATGGGCGTCAGCTTGGCGCTGGCGAAGCGCGCTGCCGTGTGGCCGCGTCCCAGGCGCGAGCCGGGCCGCTGGCCGGTGCCCCTCCCGGCGCCGCCAGCCGCCCCACGACGGCGCACCGAGGACTTGCCGCTGCTGGCCTTGCCCGCCTGTTTGAGCACCTTGGAAACGAAGCCCTGGCCCCGGTTCTTCGGGGCGCTGGGGCGGATGCGGAAATCGTCGTCGCGGCGGTCGGTCATGGCTGTGCCCTCTGCAAGCTCTGGCGTGTCCGGTCGTGCGAAGCACGCGGACATGCCTGCATTGGCGCGGGCCTCGCGCCACAGGCGGCACGGCGGCGAAGCCGCTCCGTGCTGCGCCAACCCCACGTGCAGGCTGGCTTTCCACGCGGCCCGGTGCCGCGTCCTTTTGTCTTGCCTTCCGCCTTTGCCCCTCTCTGACGCTCCGGGCAGCGGCGGCCCGGCGGCGCTGCTGCGTGAGCAGCCAGCGCGCCGGCGAACGCGGCGACGGCCATAGGCCGGGCGCGTTCGAGGCAAGACGCCTGCACACGGGACGGCTGCGCCGGAGGCAGCGCGAAGTGCGGTGCGAATGCACCTGCACTGCACGCATGACGACACGGCGACGGCCAACAGAACGACATGCCCGATGGCACGACAAGATGCACGGCAACGTGCAGCGAGTCGGCGGCCATCATGGGCGTGACTCCAGCCAGACCGGATGCGCGACGCCGATCACGGCGGATGCGCTGACCGGCCCGAAATACCTGCTGTCGAACGACGCCGGGTTGGTCGTACTGAGCAGGAACAGTTCGCCGGGTTGAAGGCGACGGCATTGCTGCCAGGATGGCAGCAGCCGGCCCCAGCGATCAGCAGGCAGCGCGGCGGCCGAAGGCACGCCGTCTATGCGGACGGTGCGACCAGTGATGCACACCTCCTGCGGCGCGATCGCGCCCACCCGCTTGAGCAACGGCACGCGCGCCGGCAGGTAGCCGCGCTGCGCAGCCAGCGCGGCAGCCTCTGGCGGCAGCGTGGTCAGGACGATGCTGCCCACGGACAAAGGACGTGGCAGCGAGCCGGTGCCGTGGCCCAGTGGATCGACGCGATACCAGCCGACCGCCACGCTATCGGACGGGTTGTAGATCAGGCGCGGCAGCGGATGCACGAAGGACGCCCAGGCCAGCGCAGCGAGGCCGCAGGCGGACAGGCCCGCAAGTACGATGCGAGCGCGCAGGCGCGAGCGAGGACGCGGCGCGGTGCCGGTAGTCGAAACGGCGTTCATGGCAGCGCCCTCCCGATGAGCCATGCGGCGTGCCGCTCGGCGGTGTATTCGGGCAGCGGCAGGCGCGCAGCGAGCCGGTTGGCGAGCGTGCGCCAGTACGCGGGCGAGGCACCGACAGGTGCGATGCCCAGCGCCTCGATGGCGTCGATGCGTTCCAGCACGGCGCGCACCTGGTTTTCACCCTCGGCGTGCAGCAGCAAGCGCGCGCCCGGCTGCACGCCGGGGATGCGCTGCGCCGCATCGAGCGGCGTGCAAGCCTGCATGACCATGAGCTGCCAGCGCACGGTGCCGTAGTCATTAGCCTGCCAGCGGATGCGGCAGAACACGGCGCCCGGCAGGAACACCGCGCAACGCCGCCAGCGGTCGAGCTGGAGGGTGCGCGCGGGTTCACCGAAGCGCAGGTAGAGCTTGAAACGGGCCTCGATGTAGGCAAGCGCCACGCGCGTCAGCGGCGCGCTGGCAGGCTGGCCGGTAGGCGCTGCGAGTGCAGCCGTGGCCGCGATGGCAACAGGTGCGGAGGCCGGCGAAGCGGATGCAGTCATGGTGTGTTCTCCCTGCGGTTCTCTGGAAACTCGCGCTCCAGCAGGCCGCGCAGCAGATCGGCCACGGTCACGCCTTGCGTGAAGGCCGACACCTTGATGCGCGCCCGCATGGCGGGCGTGATGTCGAGGGTCAGGCGAGCCGTGTAGAGGTCGCCCTTGCCCAGCGCATCGGCATCGCCCTGGCGAATCCACGCCTCGGCGTGCGGATTCGCGGGTGGACGCGCGCCGATGCCGACGCGCTTTGCACGTATCGGTGGCTTCGCCGTCATGTCGGCCACCGCAGCAGTTCGTCCACCAGCGCGGTGATTTCGCGGGCGGCGGCACTGTCCGGTGCCGTCTCGCGTGCAAGCCGACCAGCGGCCACGCTGTCGGCGAACACGATGCGTTGATGCACTTCCGAGCGCAGCGCAGGAAGCGGCTGGTCGGCGAGCGCCTGGCGCGCTTCGCGCCCGATCACCGTGGTGCTGACGCGCCGATTGATGACGAAGGCCGCGCGGAGCAGCGGCCGGAACACCTGCGCCTCGCGGATCAGCGCCACCATCTCGGCGCTGGCCCACAGGTCGTAGGGGCTGGGCTGCACTGGGATCAGCACGCGCTCGGCCGCCAGCAGCGCGGAGCGCGCCAAGGCAGCGATCCTGGGTGGACCATCAATGACGACGTGATCGGTCCGCCTGGCGAGTTCTGGCGCTTCCTGATGCAGCGTTTCGCGGGCGAGGCCCACGGCACTGAACAGCCGTGGCAAGCCTTGCTGGCTTCTGCGCTGTGTCCAGTCCAGCGATGAACCCTGCGGGTCGGCGTCCAGCAGCACGACGTGCTGGCCGCGCATCGCCAGCTCGCCGGCGATGTGCGTGGCGAGCGTGGTCTTGCCCACGCCGCCTTTTTGGTTGAGCAGCGCGACGATCATGGCGCGGCCCTCCGTGCTGGAAAGCCGGTCTTTCTCCGCCGCGCATCGTGCCGCCTGGCGGTTGTCCACCGTGGCGCGGCGCCTCTACTACCAGTTAGAGAATTTGAGTTAGGAAAGTTAAGAGAGGCCGAAATCCGCGCCAGCATTGGCTTTGCGGCCGATTTTGTTGCCTGATAGCACGAGGATTCGTTGCCTGATAGCACGATACCTTTGTTGCCTGATAGCACGAGCCCGTCCACAGGCCACGCACCGTTTATCCCCGTGCCGCGGACGGCACGGGCCGGAACATCAGCAACGGCGAGGCAATGCCCGCCACCTGCTCGATGCGCAAGTGGTAGCCAGGCAAGGCCTGCCGCGCCACCAGGGCGCGCAGGTCGGCCGCGAAGTCGTAATACCGCGCCACGCTGCCCGATTTGCGGTACAGGTGCTGGAAGTCGAACTGCCAGCCAGCTTCCTGGCGCCCGCCGTGCTTGCGCACCAGGCGGTACAGCCAGCGCTCGATGCCGCCGGTCAGCCGGAAATAGGCCGGATCGATGGTGAGCACCAGGGCCTCGTCCATCACCCCGGCATAGAACCAGTCCGGCAGGATCATCTCGATGCCCAGCGGCGTGCCGCGGGCATCGGCCAGTTCCCTCCACTCGTTGATCCATGAGAAGCGGTGCAGTCGCCTTCCAGTGGTTTCGCGGATGGACGTGGCCACCGTCGTGGATTGCAGCCTGTCCAGCGCCGCCTTCAGGCGTTGGTAGTCGCGCAGCGACGTGCCCCGCCCGATGAAGCGCAGGATCTCGTAGGGCGTGGCCTGCATCAGGCGCGACGGGCGCAGGCCCGCGTCGCGCGCTTCCACGATCTGGCTGGCCGCCCAGATCAGCAGGTCCGCATCCCAGATGGTGGCAATGCCATGCTCGGCCGTGCCCTCCACGCGGATCGTGACGTTCCCTCCGCGAAAGTCGATCGGCGCTGTGCGCCGCGACTTGGCCAGCGAGAAGAACGGAAAGGCCATCAGGTCCTGGCTGTCGCGCGGCGCCATGTCGCCCGGCAGGGCGCGGAACAGGTCGAGCTGTTCGCGCTCCTGCGATGGCTTGGACAGGGCGAAGGCCATCCGCGCGCCAGCGGTCAGCGCGCACGACTGTCCGCCGCATGGTGCTCGGCGTATTCGGGATCGGACGTGCTGTCGAAGCTGCGCTCGGCGGCCCAGGCATCGAGGTCGGCCACGGCGTACATGACGCGCCGGCCGAACTTGCGGAACTTGGGGCCGCTACCGAACACGCGCTGTTTCTCCAGCGTGCGCGGCGACAGGCGCAGGTAGTCTGCGGCTTCGTCGTTGGTGAGATAGCGTTGCGGCTGCGCGGCCGTGGTCGAGACAGTTGCGGCAGCGGCGGCAGGCCGCAAGGGAGCAGGACGCATGGTGTGAACCTCCATCGGTGTCAAAGCTCCGGCCGCACAGCGCAACCGGATGGAGGCAGTCTCAGAAAACGAAGCCCTCCTGCTCAGGGCCGATCTGCGCTGGATGCAGAACGACCCTTCTCAAGCGGGGGCAGCTGTGCTAGGCGGCTATAACCGCCGCGCATCAGCGCATCGCCGCGCTGCACAAGGCGACGCACCTTCGAGCGCAGGCCGCCATCGGCGTGCCAGTCGGCCACCGCATCAGCGCCGAACAGCCCTTCGGCCACCTGACGCAAGGACGCGCCCGCAAGGACCGCGTCGAGCGCTTGCAGGGTGTGCAGTTCTTGCAGCGCCGCAGGCGTGGGTCGGGCACGGACCGCCGCCACGGGTACGGCCACAGACGCGGCGGTCAGCGCATCAAGTGCAGTTGCCAGCGCACGGTAGTGGATGCAGGGCGTGGCGCAAGAGCGCCTGGCATAGAGACAGGCCATGCCATCGGCAAGACCCGGCGCGAGAACCAGGCGCGCGCAGCAGCCAGGCCAATGCGCGGTCAACACGAGGCGCTTGCCGTCGTGGACCAGGTGCTTGCGTCCGGGGACGTTCCAGAACTCGAAGGCGCCGGCATCCGGCGGCGCGTCCGCGTCGGGGTGGACCTGGAGCACGCCGTCATGGTCGGGAAACCAGGCTGGATGCGCGTCACGCGCGTCCAGGGCCGGGTCTTCCATCAGACGCAGACCCCAACCTTGTGCTGCGTTCGGCCTGCGGCGACGACGCAGCCAGTCGAGCCGGTAGTCTGGATTCCTGCGAAGGAACTCCCAGGCTAATTGCGGGCCGTCAAGGTGCAGCACGTAGAGATACGCGGCTGTCGGATACCAAGGCTCGGTTGGATGGTCGGTCATGGCGCAAGCTCCTAGGTCGAATGCAGGAGCCACAGGCCACACCGTGCAACCACTACCGCACAGAATCCAATCGCAAAAAAAGCAGAATGGGGCGTAACTTTTGTGTCAAGACGATATACATGGGGTACATTGCTCGAATCGTCTGAAAGCTACTGCGGTGCCTGAGATCAAATGGTCTCTGCAAGCGCCCACACTGAAGCAAGCCGCGTCGGTCATCATGACTTTTCGCGCCAGGGCCGAACCGTTTTGGTGCAACGGTACAGACTAAGACCTGATGGGTCTTGAGCGTGACAAAAATAGTCTCAATACGGCCGAGTTAATCAGGGACGGTTCCGTCCTCCTGTGCCAGCCGCAGGTACACCGACAGCGGACGCACCGCCTTGAAAAACCGATCTCGCATCACGGGTTGCTGGCGCGGCCCGACGATGGACGCAAGGTCGGATAACTTGATCTGACCCAGTTCCGGCATCCCCAACCCCAGGTCGATCAGGCCGAACGCCGTGTCGTCATCGGCGGGGTCGAGCGCAGCCAGCAGCCAGGTGGCATGCGCATCGGGGGTAAACAGCCGCACCACAGGCCAAGGGTCGATGGTCTGACCCGCGGCGCGGCCCTGGCCGTGGGCCAGGAGCTGCCGGCGTTCGTCCTCGGTGATGAGTCGGTTCATGGGCGGCCCCTTTATTGGACGAATCTGCGGAAGCGTGAAAGCGCGAAGCCGCATCGACGCATGTGGGGAAAGGCACAAATGCGGTTTTACGGTTCTGTGGGAATCAGCGCAAGTGGGTTTCCGTGAAGGCGGAAAACCGAGAAAGCGCATCAATGAACACTATAGATTGTAGCCCTATAGGGCGCAATCGGATTTCATCTTGGATTTTGGTGGAGATCCAAGGTTGGGAGCGAAGCACACGTTGTCGGAGGCGTTGAAGACCATCAGGAAGGCGCGGGGTTTGAGCCAGGAAGCCTTCTCCAATGTCTCCAGCCGCACTTACATGAGTTCGCTGGAGCGCGATCTGAAAAGCCCGACCCTCAGCAAGTTGACCGAGCTGTGCGAGGTCATGGAGGTCCATCCGCTCACGCTACTAACGCTGGCCTATGCTGGCGATGACATGCGGCGGGTCGAGCGGCTCCTGGCGCAGGTGCGCCAGGAGCTGGAGGCCGTGACGCGGCAAGGCGATGCGCCATAGCGCGCATCGGCGCTTACCTAGCCGATCCGGCGCAGTCGGTTCGGGGTATCCAGGGACGCCAAGCCCGGCGCGGCGGGGATAGCCCGCAGGGCTTTCCTCTGGAGTGCAAGCGTCAGCGCGCAGCGCCGCAGGCGCGAAGGCGTGAGGGATTGAAGCCGAATGGCCGTGACGGCGAAGGCGGCACGGGGCGTAGCCCGAAAGCCCGGCGGTGCTGTGCGCCGACACGCCTTGCTCCTTTTGAAGCCACAGACTCAGCGCAAAGGGAAGCAACCCGACATGGACCGCGCTGGTCGATGCAGCGCTGCGCGAGCAACACTGCGCCCCGCCATGTTGACGGGGCGCTGCGGCGGTTACGCCGCCTGCGGCTTGCTGCGCGACCAGATCAGGTCGTGTGTGCCGTCCTCGCCCTCGATCAGACGGGCGTAGACCGGCGCCGGGAACGAAGGATCGTCGATGGTCACGGACAGGTAGTTCCGCCCGGCCTCGCTGGTCTTCTTCCATGCCGCACCGATGTCGTGGCTGGCCGCCTGCACGCGGAAGTCCGGGGCTTTCTCGCTCTCCCCCTTGTCGTTGGGCACCAGCTTGGCCTTGACGTTGAGCGTCAGGGTCCGCAGCGTGCCGTTGAAGCCTTCCTTGTCCGCGGTGAAGTTGCCGATGGTTGCCATGATGAATCTCCTTTCGGTTGAAACAGGTTCGCGCCCATCGCGTCCTGTTGTGATCCGGCCGGCGGGGGACGGGCTGGCTGCACCGCTTGCGGGCGCAACGCAGTGGAGCGCCTGGAAGCCCAAATAATTTGCCTCGCGAGGAATGCGCGCAGCGCAGGGGAAATTATTTGGGCTGCAAGGTTGCGGCCATCGAAGCCCGGCCATCGCCAGGATTCACAAACAGACAGGACGCCTTGGGCCGACCCGCCCCCGAAAGGAGCATGGCCACCTCGGCATCCCGCCTGGCGGATTCAGTGGCACGCCCCCTGACACTGCCAAGGCCATGCCCAACGACTGCGGAAAAGCGCCCTACTCTCTTGCGGCGGCTCCCCCGAAGGCGCGGCATGGAAGCCCCCGCAAGGCCAAGCGGCGTGTCCGTGAACCCGCCTTCGTGACGCCTGAAGAACGAACCGCCAGCGTCGAGGACTGCACGCTTTCGTGCAACCTGCCGCAGCAAGCCACGGCGTACCTGCCCCGCCCCGTCCATCGCGGCGGGGCGCTGGCCGGGCCGATCCGGCTCAGGCCGGTTCGGCGGTATCGAGGGGCGCCAAGCATCGCGCGGCGGGGATAGCCCGCAGGGCTTTCCCCTGGAGGCAAGCGAAGCGCGCAGCGCCGCAGGCGCGAAAGCGTGAGGGATTGAAGCCGAATGGCCGTGACGGCGAAGTCGGCACGGGGCGCAGCCCGAAAGCCCGGCGGCGCAAAGCGCCGACACGCCCAGGCCGCTCTACATTTTGAACAGGGAACGCAGAACACCATGACCATCCAACTCCGACACGAAGCCCCAGATGACATTGCCGCCATCGAGGCCGTGACCATCGCCGCCTTCGCCAATGCACCGCACACCAGCCACACCAGGCAATTCATCGTGCGCGCCTTGCGCGCAGCCAATGAATTGACGCTTTCCATCGTGGCCGAGGAACATGGGCAGGTCGTCGGCCACGTCGCACTGTCCCCGGTCACGATCACCGATTCCCAAGGCCGGCAGGCCGTGGGCTGGTATGGGCTGGGGCCGATCTCCGTCCTGCCGCCAAGGCAGGGGCACGGCATCGGCTCGCGCCTGCTGGAACAGGCGCTGTCCGAACTGCGGGCCATGCGGGCCGCAGGCTGCGTGCTGCTGGGAGAACCCGCGTACTACGGGCGCTTTGGCTTTCAGGCCCATGCGGGCCTGCAACTGCCGGGCGTGCCGCCCGGCTACTTCATGGCGCTGGCCCTGCATGGGACAGTGCCGGAAGGCATCGCGCACTACAGCGATGCCTTCAACGCCACCGCCTGAGCCAGCGCGAAGGCGGCGGCGTTCTGATTCGGCTGTTGACCTTGACCACCGGGCGCGGCAGTGGCCGCGCCCGGATTTTGCGTCCACCGCGCCCCGGACGGAACGGCCTGGGCGCGGTGCTGATCGCGGTTACTCCTTTGTCTCGATGAGCCATCACACGGCACGCGGCAAGGCGTGGCCCGTGATGGGATGAATGTCGGTGAGGTCGGCGCGGGCCGTCCAGCCCGAGGGCGGACGATAGCCGCGCACGTCGCCTTCACCATGCCAGCGGCGGGCGCGTACCGTGCCAGAGGCATAGATTGCCGCCATGCGTGGGCGGCTGGTCGTGGTGCGAGTCATGGGCGGTTCTCCCTCCAGCGAAGCGTCCCGGTCGAGGCCGGGGCGCTTGCCTTCGGCGCAGGTCAGGCGGCCATTGCCTCGGCGGGTTCATCCGCCACGGCGTCGGCATCCTCTGGGGCGTCCTGCACGGCATCCTGCGAGCCTGTGGCCTTGAAGATGGCGGGCATCCAGCCCGTGCCATCGGCCAGCCGCTCGGCTTCGCTGGCAATGTCGGCCTTCTTCAGCTTCGCCAGCCGGGTGACGTGCACCGAGGCGAACTCGCCCACGGCTTCCAAGATCACGGCCTTGGATACGTGCTTGAAATAGCCTTCATTGGTGGGCTGCCACCATGCGGCCATGTCCAGGCCCACGGCCTGTGCCAGTTCCGCGCCCGGTTGCTGCTGCGTAGTGCGGGGCGTCACCACGTCCACCGTGGAGGCCACGCAAACGGCCAGCAGCTTGACCAGTTCGCCCTGCTCCATCGCCAGCAGCGCGGCGAACAGTTCGGCGCTGTCCCCAGGCAGTTTGCCCGCCCATGCATGCTGTGCCTCGCGCAATGCCATAGCGGCGGGCGATTCCGGCCAGTCCGGGGCCATGCCTTCCAGCCGGTCTTGCAGTTTCAGGCTCACGCCCAGCGGCAAGTCGTGGCCGTAGTGGCTTTCCTGCAAGACGGTCTGCACCATGCCATGCACCACGGCGGCCAGCGCGGCTTGCGGATGCCGGGCGACTTCGATTTGAAGCGCAGCGGTGCGGTGGGCACTCAAGCGTTGCGCCAGCCGGTCGGACATGGCGGCGGTCTTGGGTTGAGTGTCGTCGTCTCCGTCCTCGCCTTCGTCGTTCGCGGCTTCGCCATCGCTGCCGAAGCCCTGGCGCAGCCGTTCCAGAGTGCGCAATGCCTTGGCCTCGGCCTCGCGCATCAGGCCGCGATGAATCACGGCCCCGCCGTTGCGATCGATGGTGACGATGGCGCCGGCTGCGGCCTTCACGTTCGGGCTGTAGTCCTGCAAGCCATCTTCCAGTGCCTGCAACTGCTCGCCCACGGCTTCGCCTTCCTCCTGCAAGGCGTCGGCCTTGTCCTCGTCGTCCTCGTCCATCGCGGCATCGACCGCTTCGCCGATGGCCTGCATCTTGGCTTGCAGCTTCTCGATGCGCTGCACCTCACGCTTGGTCGGTTCGCGCCGCGCCTGCGGAGCACGCTGGAAGGCGTGCAGGTCGGCATGGGTCACGCCCGGCGTGGCATCCACCCAGGCCCAGCCCTCGCCGCGCACCTCGGCGGCAATGCCTGCCAGCTTGTCTTGCGCCAGCCGTTCCAGCAGCGCGGCATCGGTCAGGTACACGCCCGCATCACCTTCCGCGAACAGGTCACGGCGGATGCCACCGCCTGCGGCCTCGTAGGTGTCCAGCCCGACGAAGCGCACCAGCGGATGCCGGTAGGCGTCGATTTCGCGCTCGGTCAAGCGCTCGCGCAGGTTGGATGGGTGGCGCTGCCACGTTGGCGCATCGTAGAACGCGGCTTCCTGCGCGGCGTGGTCGTCGGTGATGGACAGAGCCATCAACTGATCGAGCGTGACGGCATCGGCGCGGTAGTCGGCCATCAGGCGCGGTGACACGTTGGCGAGCTTCAAGCGGCGCTGCACCACCAGCGGCGTGACGGAGAAATCCGCCGCAATGTCTTCGATGGGACGGCCTTCGGCCACCAGCGCCGCGAAGGCTTCGAACTGGTCTGCCGGGTGCATGGCTTCGCGCTGCACGTTCTCGGTGAGGCTGGCAGTGCGGGCCGTGCCATCGGCCACCTGAAGGCACGGCACCTGCCAGTCCTTAGCGATGCGGTGCTTCTTCGCCAGCAGCTTCAGCGCGGCAAGGCGTCTGCCACCGGCCACCACCTCGTAATGCTCGCCATCGGCGGCAGGAATCACGATCAGGTTTTGCAGCAGGCCGACACGCTGAATGGACGCGGCCAGTTCGGGAATGGACATGCGCGGGACGGTCTTGCGCACGTTGCGGCCCGTGGGGCGCAGCACCAGCCGCGACAGCGGCACCAGAATCATGTGCTTGCTCGGGTCTGCGGCTTGCAGCACGTTGGTTGCGGTGCTGACGGCTCGGGCTTCGGTGTGGTTAACGGCATTCATGGTGAATCTCCAATCAAGTGAAACAAGGAAATGGAGGGGAACCGCCCCTCCGGCGGGGAAAGCGTCGGAAAGGGGGTCAGGCCTTGAGGGCGCGCATGCCATCGGCCAGCAGCCACAGGGCGCGGTTCAGGCGAATGTCGGAATCGATTCCCTGCACGGGCCGGGTTTGCTGACGGCGTCCGTTGGCGCTGCGCCCGGACAATCCGCCCTTGGTCAAGTTCTCCTGCGTGCGGTTGAACACGCTCCAGAGATCGGGGCGGCGGTCCTCGAAGCGGCGCGGCATCAGGATTTGCGATTCCGTGACGGGCGCGGGCTTGGCCGGGTCGTCGTACTTGAGGGCCAGTGCGGCGCGGGCGAAGACCTCGGATTCGCCATCGTCCAGCGTGACGGCGCGCATGGCATCGCGGGAATCGCGCACGCGGTCAAAGCCGCTTGTATCTTCAGATCCGACCAGCGCGGTAGAGTCTGAACGCCGTTGAGGCGGCCAGACCGGCCCGTGCAGTTTGGTAGCCGCTGGGGTGATCGAGCCCGTTCCTGAGTACAGAACGCACGGCCGCCGCGCTGGTCTTCGTCAAGCCCGAACGGTTACGCGCGCCTTCGATGAGTGCGCATGCACAAGCAAGGGATCTGGAGATCATGTCTGTTTCGTCAGTGACGGTGGGCATCGACGTGGCCAAGGCGCACGTGGATGTCTTTGTGCTGGGCGCCAAGAGCGATGCCCAGCGGTTGAACAACGATGCCGAGGGGCATTCGGCGCTGGCGGCGATGCTGCAGCCCCTGGGCGTCGACCTGGTGGTGATGGAGGCCACCGGCGGTTACGAGGCGGCGCTGGCCTGCGCGCTGCAGGCAGCGGGCTTGCCCGTGGCAGTGGTCAACCCGCGCCAGGCGCGCGACTTCGCCAAGTCCATGGGGCGCTTGGCCAAGACCGATGCAGTGGACGCGCGCATGCTGGCCGAGCTGGGCTCGGTGCTGGTGCGCCGCGAAGATCTGGGTCGCTTCTTGCGCCCGCTGGCCGATGAGCGTCAGCAGTGGCTGGCAGCCCTGGTCACGCGCAGGCGCCAGTTGCTGACCATGATGCATTCGGAGCGCCAGCGCCTGCAGATCACGCCCAAGAAGCTGCATGCCAGCATCGAGGCCATCGTGGCTGCGATCAAGGCGCAGCTCGACGAGATCGAGACGCAGATGGTCATCCACGTGCGCGAGCACTTCGGCGACCTGGACAAGTTGCTGCAGTCCCCGGCAGGCATCGGCCCGGTGGCCAGCGCGACGCTGATCGCCGAGCTGCCAGAGCTGGGCCGGCTGAACCGACGCGAGATCGCCGCGCTGGTGGGCGTGGCGCCCATGGCCAATGACTCGGGCAGCAGCAAGGGCAGGCGCAGGGTGCAGGGTGGGCGCTTCGAGATACGGCGCGTGCTGTACATGGCCACGCTGACGGCCACGCGCTACAACCCGGCCATCAAGACCTTCTACGAGCGATTGAAGGCCGCTGGCAAGCTGCCCAAGGTCGCCTTGGTCGCCTGCATGCGCAAGCTGTTGACCACGCTCAACGCCATGGTTCGAACCGGCAAACCTTGGGATAAATCGCTTCACGGCGCTTGACTTCCAAGACGGTTACTCAGGACTTCGTAGGCGCCTTCGATGACCGACCCCGCCACGTCGCCTTTGTGCGGCACGCGCACATCGGCCACGGTGTCACCGCACACCAGCCCATTGCTGCAAACGAACCTGAACTGGCCCGCCAGCATCTGATAGCTGCTGGTGCCGTCGTGCGAATTCAGCAGCACGATTTCGTTGGCCTCCGCGCCGTTGATCTGGCTGGCGTGGCGCAAGCGAATCATGTGTTTCGTGTGCTCGCGCTTGCCTTCATCGCGCACGCGGGTCTGCGTCACCATGAAGGGTTGAAACCCCTCCTTGCGAAGCTCGGTCAGAACGGCGGCGGTGGGGATATAGGAGTACCGCTGCGAACGGCTTTCATGCGGGGCGTCCGCGAAGATGGACGGGGCCACGCGGTGAATCTGGTCATCGGACAGCGGGTAATCGCTGCGCAGTGCCGGGGAACGGGAAGCGAAACGGGATGCGAGTTGCATGGTCTTTCTCCTGAACAAAAAAGGCTGTTGAAGAAAACCGCACACCGGATTCCAAGATTCGGAGCCCAGCCTTTCGGCTGTTCGGTGCGGTCGGCACGAGGAACCCGGTTGGCCCTGTTGCCACCGTCTTTCCTGAGTTCATCGCCCGCGACGGAAGGGAGCCCGTGGACGGGGGCCGTCAAGGAGGCAAGCGCCAGGTAGATGCGGCCCGCAGCGAAGCGAGGACACGGCCTGGCGCGCCTTGACGGCCCATGGCCTCGGGCTACAGTCGCGATGAAGGTGATGGAGTCAGGGAAGATGGCTGGACAAGGCAACGGCCCCTCCACACGCCGACCGCACGGCAAGCGAAGCGCGCAGGCCCGGATCTAGGAATCCGGGCCGGAGGCGTCAGCCGAGCGGAGCGAGGGGACGATGGAAGCCCGACAGGGGCGAGACGCCGCAGGCGGCTCGATGCGCTGCGCGCACGACAGCGCGACCGGCCATCTCCCAGGTGGCCGGGGACGCTCAGACCTCAAAGCCCAATGAGCAGCACACCCAGGATCGACCCCATGACCCGGGCATGAGCAGGTTGGCTGCACGGTCTGGCCGATCCGGCGCAGCCGGTTCGGCGGTATCGAGGGGCGCCAAGCGCAGCGCGGCGGGGATAGCCCGCAGGGCTTTCCCCTGGAGGCAAGCGAAGCGCGCATCGCCGAAAGCGTGAAGGGCTGGGTCAGACAACGATGCGGCCGGCCAGCCGCGCATCGCGCGCATAGCCGCTCAGGCGCTTCTCCGCCCGGAAATACAGGTCACGCTCGACCGGCAAGCCCAGCCCGCCGCGTACTGCTGCAAGCTCAGCCAGGCTCACCCAGCCGATTTCCGGCATCCCCAGCCCCAGGTCGCAAAGCCCGTAGGCATGGTCATAGTCGTCAGGGTCTATCGAAGTCAGCAGCCAGGTCGCGCCGGCATCGGGCGTGAACAGCTTGACCACGGGCACCGGATCGAACTGCGGGTTCTCCAGCGCTTCGCGGCCGTTGGCCAGCAGCACGATGCGCTGCTCGTCGGTGATGAGTGCGTTGTTCATGGTGATCTCCTGAAAGGGTGCCGGGCGGAATTGCCCGACCCTCCCGGGGCACGGCGCAGCGCAAGCGGTCAAGGATCGAAGACGGCCGCGAGGCCGCAAGCGCCAGCGGCGCGCAGTCATTGACGGCGAGCACGCCGTGGCACGATGAGGGGATCAGCAAGCCGCACCTCCCGCACACCAGGCGCAGCAAAAAAAGAGCGCCGCCCGACAGGGGCGGCGCTGCGAGGCAAGCGCGATCAGTGCGCCGGCGCCACCATCGACGCCAACTGGTCGATCACGCCGGGCTCTACGAACACGCAAGCCTGCTTGTCGTCGATCGGCACGTTGAACACCTGCGCGAATACCGCGCGCCGCAGGTGGGCCAACCGGCCCGTGCGATATGCCTGCTCGGGCTTCAAACGGCCAGCCGCTGCCGCGCCGCTACGCTCGGGGTCGCACTCGACCAATGCGACAAAGCCATCGTCGGACATCTTCTGATGTTCGGGGCACAGGCCCCAGCCCGTCATCGTATGGCGCTTCATGCTCGCGCGCAGGCGCTTGTCCAGCAGCAGGCTGCCAGTGTCGAAAGAAGCACCGCACACAAGGCACACGCGCTGTTCCAGCGAAACGTAGGATTTATCTTCCATGATGGTCTCCGGTTACTCGGGCGGAATTGCCCGGAACCGTCGCCATCACGGCGCAGCGCAGCAGTCAGGGGTCGAAAACGGCCGCCAGGACGCAAGCGCCAACGGCGCGCAGCCCTTGCACGGCGAGCACGGCGTGATACGGTGAAGGGACACAGCAAGACCGCCCCCTCGGATCACCACACCACCCGGGATCGGGCAAGCGCAGCGCGCAGGCACGCCAGGGCCGGAGGCGTCAGCCGAGCGAAGCGAGGAGACGATGGAAGCCCGACAGGGGCGAGACGCCGCAGGCGGCTCGATGCGCCAGCACGACAGCGCGACGGCGGAACGCCGGGACGCCCAGGGTTTCAGGCATTACAGAGAACGATCCGCCAGACACTGTCGAGCGAATTTCCCAGACACTGTCTCGGAAATTGCAGGCGAAGCCATCTCCCTGCGAAGCCGCGAAATGTCGTATCAGTGATACGAGAATTCGGCCCGGCCGTCGCACGCTCGTCTACGCCCATGCACGCCCACGCGGGTTTTCTGCGCGAAGCGTCGCTAGGACAATTTCTCTCCATGTCGATACGGCCACGCACCAGGGTGGCCACGCATGGAGGCCGCCATGAGAAGTCCCAGACATTGGGTACTGGTGACGCGATTCACCGACGCTACCGGGTACAGCGAGAACGCCGCACACCACACAGCCGAGAGCGGCACGGGCAGCGGCTTCGTGGTGTTTGATGATCGGCAAGGCGGTGCAGCATGACCGACGAAACGATCAATGCGGAGCAGTGCGCCGAACTCTTGCACTGCACCGAGCAGCGGATCGAGGAACTGACCCGGAGCGGCGAGCTACCGGGCATGAAATTCGGTCGTGGCTGGATCTACGTGAAGACAGATCTGCTGGCCTATATCGCCGACCGCGCACGGAAAGAAGCGGAAGAACGGCGCCAGGACCTCAACGCAAGAAAGTCGGTCCCGCGCCTGGACATAGCTTTCAGGCCGCGGCGCCAGACGCCTCCGCCGCTTCCGGTGCCGGCCAAAGCCTTTGCGCAAGGTCCACACCTCTGAAGCTGGCATAGCGCTGGGCCATCACCGAACCCGGCTTCCATCCCATGATCTTGTTCAGTTCCTCCAGACGGAACAAATCGCGCCCGTCCGCATCCTTCAGTTCAAGCCACCGGCAGGTGGCTTCGTGTCTCAAGTCGTGTTCGTGGAGTCCAACGATGTCCATGTACTCGAAAGCGATCCTGAAACGGAACGACAGCCTCTGGCTGGCGCGCACCAAGCCCTTTTTCCCGTCCTCGACTCCTTCTTCATGGACAAACGGGAAGATATGCGCACCGGGTTCAAACGGCGGCCGCGTGGAGAAGTACGAGGACAGCGCCTGATGCACTTCCGGGCGCATCGGCACATCCCGATAGGAAATCTTCCCGCGCCACTGCTTCGTCTCCTGCACGTGAATCACCTTGTTCGCCATGTCCACCTGCCCCCTGGTCAGCGTGTACGCTTCCCTCAGCCGGAGTCCGGTGTTCAGGATCAACAGGTACAAGGTCAGCAGCGCATCGCCGCCCTTGAGTTGCAGGCCGCGCGAGCGGTCCGGCCGCTCATAGCCCGACAGCACCGCCACGATCTTCTCGTGCTCCCCTGGCAGCAGACGCCTGTCGCGCATCACGTTCACCTTCACCTTGCCGCCCTTGGCCTGCACCATCTGAGCATCCACATCGGAATAGGTCGAGTAGCCCTTGGGGAGCAACTTCACTGGGTTGCTGATCTTCACGTCCACGTTATGGCGCAGGTACTCGTCGATCGCGCGGCCGAGTGCCTGGATGCGATGCTTGATGGACGCAGGCGACAGGTTCTTTTCCACCTTCAAGGTACGGAGATAGCCGGTCAGCCACTTGTAGTTGGCATCCGAGAGCCGCACCGACCCCACCTCGCGCGTCACCGTCTTGAGGGTGAGGATCTGCGAAGGCGCCGCGAAGCCGCTGTCCGACCACGCGCCAAGAATGCGCGACAAGCGCACGCCGTCGCCGGGGGACGTGGGAGCGGTCAACTCCGCCGGCGGCGGGATGTCCGCATGCTTCATCAGCTTCCATTGCTGCGCGTAGGCAATGGCTTCGCCTTCCGTATCGAAGATGAAGTATTTGCGCCCTTTCGGGAGCGACGGGTGCCTGAGCCCTATTTCCCACTTCCCGGAAGGCTTGAGTCGAGGTTTTGCCATGCCACATCTCCATCACGTCAACCAGATGGATCATCGCATGATCTGATCGATTCTCAGCCGCCATTTTGTGGCGGCTGCTGGCATATTTGAGGCGTTCTCCAGCTTCCGACAATCATGTAATCTATTGATTTATAAGGATTTTTAAAATGATCAGGCAAACATCAATCCGCTACAAGATCGAACTGATTCAGCGCTTGGAGAACGCCGGCGGCACCGGTCTGCGTTGATGCTGTGGAAACCGCTGGCGCGATGCGCTGCGGCGGTGTCTCCTCGACCCCGTAAACTCGGGCGTCGATGAACCTGCCGCTACTCACCCTCGTCCTCCTCCCTTTCGTGGGCAGCCTTGTGGCCGCCTTGCTGCCCTCGAACGCCCGCAACACCGAATCCACGCTCGCCGGTGCGATCGCCTTGTTCTGCGCCGTGCAGGCGGCCATGCTGTTTCCGGAGGTGGCCTCGGGCGCGGTGATCCGGCAGGAAATCGTCTGGCTGCCCTCCCTGGGCCTGAACCTCGTGCTGCGCATGGATGGCTTCGCGTGGATGTTTTCCATGCTGGTGCTGGGCATCGGTGCGCTGGTGGTGCTGTATGCGCGCTACTACATGTCGCCCGCCGATCCGGTGCCGCGCTTCTTCTCACTGCTGCTGGCCTTCATGGGCTCCATGAGCGGCGTGGTGCTGTCGGGCAACCTGATCCAGCTCGTGGTGTTCTGGGAACTCACCAGCATCTTTTCCTTCCTGCTGATCGGCTACTGGCACCACCGCAAGGACGCACGGCGCGGTGCGCGAATGGCGCTGACCGTGACCGGCACAGGTGGGTTGTGTCTGCTCGCCGGCGTGCTGGTGCTGGGCCGCATCGTGGGCAGCTACGATCTGGACGTGGTGCTGGCTGCGGGCGACGTGGTGCGCGCGCACCCGCTCTACAGCACGGCGCTGGTGCTGGTGTTGCTGGGCGCGCTCACCAAGAGCGCGCAGTTTCCGTTTCACTTCTGGTTGCCGCACGCCATGGCGGCGCCCACCCCGGTATCGGCCTACCTGCACTCGGCCACCATGGTGAAGGCTGGCGTGTTCCTGCTGGCGCGCTTGTGGCCGGTGCTCGCCGGTACCGACGAATGGTTCTGGATCGTGACCTGCTCGGGCCTGATCACCTTGCTCATTGGCGGTTTTGCGGCTGCGTTCCAGCACGACCTCAAGGGACTGCTGGCCTATTCGACGATCTCGCACCTGGGCCTCATCACCACGCTGCTCGGCCTCAACAGCCCGCTCGCGGCGGTGGCTGCGGTGTTCCACATCATCAACCACGCCACCTTCAAGGCGTCCCTGTTCATGGCGGTGGGCATCATCGACCACGAGACCGGCACGCGCGACATTCGCCGGCTCAGTGGTTTGCGACGCTACATGCCGATCACCGCCACGCTCACCATGGTGGCCGGCGCGGCCATGGCCGGCGTGCCCCTGCTCAACGGCTTCATCTCCAAGGAGATGTTCTTCACCGAGGCCGTGTTCGTGAATGCGGCGCCGTGGTTCCAGCAGATGCTGCCGGTGGCAGCGGTGATCGCCGGCGCGCTCAGCGTCGCCTACTCCCTGCGCTTCATCGTCAACGTGTTCTTCGGCCCCGACACGTGCAACCACCTGCCGCGCATGCCGCACGAACCTCCCCACTGGATGCGCGTGCCGATCGAACTGCTGGTGCTGGTCTGCCTGGTGGTGGGCGTGCTGCCGCAATGGTCGATCCAGGCCGTCCTGAGCGCTGCCGCCGCGCCAGTGGTGGGCGGCACCTTGCCGGCATTCGATCTGGCGGTCTGGCACGGCTTCAACCTGCCGCTGTGGATGAGCCTGCTCGCCATGGCGGGAGGCATCGCGCTGTTCCTCCTGCTGCGCAAGCCGCTGGAAGACGGGCGCATCGCCCGCACGCCCCTGCTGGGCCTGGTCAACGGCAAGGCGGTGTATGAAGGGCTGATCACGCTGCTCACCGCCGCCAGCCGCAAGGCCTTGCGGCTGCTGGGCACACGGCGTCTGCAGATGCAGGTGCTGCTGTTGATGGGGGTCACCGTGGTGGCTGCATTTGCCAGCGTGCGCTTGGTGCACTTCACCGAATGGCTTGCTATCGGTGATCGACCCTCGCTGCCCTTCTCGCCCATGTTCGCGCTGCTGTGGCTGGTGGGCATTGCCGCTGCCATTGGCGCCTCATGGCAGGCCAAGTACCACCGGCTCACCGCGCTGGCGCTCATGAGCGTGGCGGGTCTCGTCACGGTGGTCACGTTCGCCTGGTTCTCTGCCCCCGATCTGGCGCTCACCCAACTGTCCGTGGAGGCCGTGACCACGGTGTTGATCCTGCTGGGCCTGCGCTGGCTGCCCAAGCGGTCTGAAGCCGTCGATCGCCTGCTGCCATTGCGCACCCGCGTGCGCACCCGCATGCGGCGCAGCCGCGACCTGCTGCTGGCGCTGGCCGCGGGCTGCGGCATGGCGGCCCTGTCCTATGCGGTCATGACGCGCAGCTTCCCGCAGAGCATCTCGCCCTTCTTCCTCGATCGCGCCCTGCCCGAGGGCGGCGGCACCAACGTGGTCAACGTGATGCTGGTGGACTTCCGGGGCTTCGACACGCTGGGCGAGATCACCGTGCTCGGCATCGTGGCCCTCACGGTGTACGCGCTGCTGCGGCGCTTCCGCCCGGCGCCCGAGAGCATGGACCTGCCTGCGCAACAACGGGCCCTGCCGGCCGACCTGGCCACCGATCTCGTGAACGCGCAGACCGCGGCCGACACCGCTCGCGGCTACCTGCTGGTGCCTGCCGTGCTGGTGCGCCTGGTCCTGCCCATTGCAGGCGTGATCGGGGTCTACCTGTTCATGCGCGGCCACAACGAACCCGGCGGCGGCTTCGTCGCCGGTCTGGTGGTGTCCACCGCTTTCATCCTGCAATACATCGTCTCGGGCACGCAGTGGGTCGAGGCCAACATGCGGTTGCCACCGGTGCGCTGGATCTCCGCCGGCCTGCTGATCGCCACCGCCACCGGCCTCGGGGCCATCGTGATGGGCTACCCCTTCCTGACGACCCACACCGCCCACCTCGACCTGCCGCTGCTGGGCGAGATCCACGTGGCCAGCGCCCTGTTCTACGACATCGGTGTCTTCACGCTGGTCGTCGGCGCCACCCTGTTGATCCTCACAGCCCTGGGCCACCAGTCGGTGCGCGGCCATCGCCGCGTGACATCCGATGCCCGGGATGCCGGCGGACAAGTACCGGGAGAGATCTGATGGAAATCGTGCTGGCCATCGCCATTGGCGTGCTCACCACCTGCGGCGTCTGGTTGATGCTGCGCCCGCGCACCTACCAGGTGATCATCGGTCTGTGCCTGCTGGGCTACGGCGTGAACCTGTTCATCTTCAGCATGGGCCGCCTGGCGGTGGACAGTGAACCCGTGCTGTTGCCCGGCGTGCCCGCCAACCTGCAGCACTACACCGATCCCATGCCTCAAGCGCTCGTGCTCACTGCGATCGTCATCGGCTTTGCCATGACGGCATTGTTCCTGGTGGTGATGCTGGCCCAGCGAGGCTTTTTTGGCAACGACCACGTCGACGGTCGTGACGACGACGAGGAAGGCGCGTCATGATCGAACTGGCCGACGCCTTCATGCCGCACCTGACCGCGGTGCCCATCCTGCTGCCGCTGCTCGCGGCGTGTGTGCTCATGCTCATGAGCGAACGGCGTCACCGCATCAAGGCCACGTTTGGCCTGCTGGCCACCGTCGCCAACCTGGTCGTGGCCGTGTTGCTGCTGGTCTGGGCCAAGGACGACGTGCAGACCAGCGACTACGGTGTCTACCTGCCGGGCAACTGGGATGTGCCCTTTGGCATCGTGCTGGTGCTCGACCGTCTCTCGGCGCTGATGCTGTTCGTCGCGGCACTGGTGGTGCTGATGGCCCTGCTGTTCGCGCTGGCGCGCTGGCACAAGGCCGGTGCCCAGTTCCACCCCTTGTTCCAGATCCAGATCATGGGCCTGAATGGCGCCTTCCTCACCGGCGACCTGTTCAACCTGTTCGTGTTTTTCGAGGTCATGCTCGCCGCCTCCTATGGCCTGCTGCTGCACGGCTCCGGCCCGGCCCGCGTCAAGGCAGGGCTGCACTACATCACCATCAACCTGGCGGCGTCGTCGCTGTTCCTGGTTGGCGCCGCGTTGATCTATGGCACCACAGGCACGCTGAACATGGCGGACCTGGCCGCGCGCATTCCCGAGGTGGCCGCCAGCGACCGCGTGCTGCTGCACGCCGGCTGCGCCATTCTTGCGGTGGCCTTCCTGGCCAAGGCGGCCATGTGGCCGCTCAACTTCTGGCTGGTGCCGGCCTACGCCAGCGCCAGTGCGCCATCGGCGGCGGTGTTCGCTCTACTGACCAAGGTCGGCATCTACGTGCTGCTGCGCCTGTCGACCCTGCTGTTCTCGGCCGATGCGGGCGACTCGGCCGGCTTCGGCAACGACTGGCTGCTCTGGGGCGGCATGGCCACCCTCGCCTTTGGTGCCATCGGCATGCTGGCGTCGCAACGGCCCGCGCGCCTGGGTGGCTTCGCCGTCATCGCCTCCTCCGGCACGATCATGGCCGTGCTGGGTCTGGCTCGGCCTGAGGTGACGGCCAGCGCGCTCTACTACCTGCCCGTGTCGACCTTTGCGATCGCGGCATTCTTCCTGCTGACCGAATTGCTGGACCGCTCCCGCCAGGACGATCCCGAACGGCAGCGCGCACCGGAAGACGAAGAGGACAACCTGCCCTTCTCCATGGCCGAACTCGAACTGCACGGCGCCAACCTCGACGAGGACGAAGAACCCCTCGTCGGCCGTGCCATTCCCGCATCCACCGCGCTGCTGGGCATGGCCTTCATTGCCTGCACGCTGCTGCTGGCCGGCCTGCCGCCCTTCTCCGGCTTCGTGGGCAAGTTCGCCATGCTCTCCACCCTGCTGCAGTCGCCCGCGGACACCGTGGCCACGTCGAGCTGGGTGTTCATGGCGCTGGTGATCGTCTCGGGCCTGTTCGCGCTGCTGGCGCTCTCTCGCGCCGGCATCCGGTTCTTCTGGGCACCGGTGGACCGCCCTGCACCCGTACTGCGGGTCGTGGAGTTCCTGCCCATCGCGCTTCTGGTGGCGCTGTGCGTGCTCTTCACCGTGCGTGCTGAAGCGGTGATGCGCTACACCAGCGCCACCGCCGCCGCGCTCTACCACCCGCGCGGCTACATCGATGCCGTGTTCACTGCGCGGCCCCTGGTCACACCCACCAATGCCGAGCGACTGGGCGTGCCACCACCGGGAATCAGCCGATGATCCGACGCATCTTTCCCTCACCCATTCTTTCGCTGGCGCTGGTCGCGATGTGGATGCTGCTCAACGGCAGCTTCGGCCTGGGCCAATGGCTGATGGGCCTGTTGCTGGGATGGCTGGTGCCCTACCTCACCCATTCACTGCGGCCCACCCCGGTGCGGTTCAGCCACCCCATGACCGCGCTGCGCCTGCTGATGCATGTCGGGGTGGATGTGATCAAGTCCAACCTTCGCGTGCTGCGTGGAACCATCGCCCCGAGCAACCGCGTGCCAGAGGGTGGCTTCATCGTGGTGCCGCTCGACATCCGCGACCCCAATGGCCTGGCGGTGCTGGCGGCCATCATGTGTGTGATTCCCGGCACCATCTGGTCAGAAATGGCACTCGATCGCAGCGCGCTGATGGTGCATGTGTTCGACAAGCAGGACGGCGAAGCCGAGATCCGATGGATCAAGAGCCGCTATGAACGTCCTCTGATGGAGATTTTCGAATGAGCACGGTGCTGTTTTCCGCCATCGTCTTCACGCTGTCGTGCTATTCGCTGGCCATGGGCCTGACGCTGGTGCGGCTGTTTCGTGGCCCCTCGGCGCAAGACCGCGTGCTGGCCATGGACCTGATCTGCACCACCGTCATGCTCATGCTGATGGTGCTGGCCATCCGCTACCGCAGCGTGGTGTATTTCGAGGCCGCTCTGCTCATTTCCATCTTTGGCTTCGTAGGCTCCGCGGCCATGGCCAAATTCCTGCTGCGTGGCGAGGTGATCGAATGATGGCGGAACTCCCCATCTGGGCGGAATGGTCGGTTGCGCTGCTTCTTGCACTGAGTGGTGTGTTCACGCTCTCGGCGGCGGTAGGTGTGGCACGCTTCAAGAGCTTCTTCCAGCGCATGCATCCCCCGGCACTGGCCTTCAGCTTCTCTGCCTGGTGCGTCACGCTGGCCACCATCATCTACTTCTCGGTACAGAACGAGCGCCTGGCGCTGCATGCCTGGCTCATCATCATCTTCCTCTCGCTCACGGTGCCGGTGACCACCATCCTGCTCGCGCGCACCGAACTCTTTCGCCGACGCACGGCGCAAGACCAAGGCCACGACGAGATACCGCCGTCGCTCATTCACGACGTGGCAGCACCGCAACAGGCCCAGCAGGCACAAAAAGCGCAGACACCCTGAAAGCTTCGCCCCCACGCTCCGCCGCTTCGTGGGTCGCTGCCCGGCGGCGAAACTGGTGGAGCTGCTCAGGGGGCGATGACCACTTCGACGCGACGCGCCTCGGCGTTGTTGCCACTGCCTGTGGTCTGCTCGGGCTTCTTCAGTTCCATGGCGGTCTCTGCCACACCCGCACCCACCAGCGCGTCACGCACGACCATGGCGCGCTGCTTGGCAAGTTCGGCGTTGAAGGCCGGGTCGCCCGTGGCGTCGTGGAACCCGGAGAGCGTCAGACGCTTGCCCGACTTCGCCGCGCGGATGGCGTCGGCCAGCGCGTCAAGTGCACCGGGAGCCAGATCGGCCTTGCCGGATGCGAAGTAGAACTTCACCACGCCGTTTTCCACAACCACGCTGGCGTCGTCGCCAACCGGTGCAGCCGCCGCGGCGGTGGCCGGCGCGGCTGCAGCCCCACTGGGCGAACCGATGCCACGCGACTTCTGGATGCCGAAGGCAACGGCCAGGCCGATGGCGATCACGACGGCGATCATCAAAACAAAGGCCAGTACGCGGAACTCGGGTTCGTCGTCCTGAGAAGACATGGGCAGCACTCCGTGAAGAATAATGGACGGAAACAGCCGCTGATTGTAAATGCCGCCTCGCGAAACCTTGAAGACGCCGCCACGCGATCCCGCGCAGCGCGACGGCGCGCGGATGATGGCCGACACCCTGGCCCAATGGCGCGCGCAAGGGCCGCGCCCCGACCTCTGGGTGTTCGCCTATGCGTCCCTGGTCTGGCGCCCGGAATTCGAGGCCGCCGAACAGCGCCCGGCGCGCGTGCAGGGCTACCACCGCTGCCTGGAAATGTGGAGCCGCGTCAACCGCGGCACCTATGAATGCCCCGGTCTGGTGTTCGCCCTCATGGGTGGAGGCAGTTGCGCGGGCCTGGCACTGCGGGTGCCTCATGAGCAGGTGGAGGCGCTGATGCCGGTGCTCTGGGCGCGCGAAATGCCCAACCCCGTCTACGATCCGCGCTGGCTGAAATGCCAGACCCCCCAAGGTCCGGTCAGCGCACTGGCCTTCACGCTCTCGCGGCACAGCCCCAGCCACACGGGCACGCTGAGCGACGAGCGCTACCGCGAGATCTTTGCGCACTCCTGCGGGCGCTACGGCACCACGCTGGACTACGCGCGCCAGACCTTCGAAGGCCTGCTGCGCCACGGCATCCACGACCATGCGCTGGAGAAGCTGCTGCGGCTGGCCGACACCGAAGCCCCTCCTATACTGAGCCCATGAACATCGCCGACCTGCGCAAGAGCTACGAGAAAGCCGAACTCAGCGAGTCGGCTTCGCATGCCGACCCGTTGAAGCAGTTTGAACAATGGTTGCAGGAAGCCATCCGCAGCGAGGTGCCCGAGCCCAACGCCATGACGCTGGCCACAGTGGGCCCGGACTTGCGCCCGAGCACACGGGTGGTGCTGATCAAGGGTTTCGATGAACGCGGCATCGTCTGGTACACCAACTACCAGAGTCGCAAGGGACGCGAACTTGCGGGCAATCCCTTCGCTGCCCTGCAGTTCCACTGGGTCGAGCTCGAACGCGTGGTGCGCATCGAAGGCGTGGTGGAAAAGGTGAGCGATGAGGAAAGCGATGCCTACTTTCACAGCCGCCCGCTCGACAGCCGCATCGGCGCCTGGGCCAGCCCGCAGAGCGAGGTGATCGAGAGCCGCTCGGTGCTGGTGGCCAATGCGGCGAAATACGGCGCGCAATTCCTGCTGCGTCCGCCACGTCCGCCGCACTGGGGCGGCTATCGACTGAAGCCCGAGCAATGGCAGTTCTGGCAGGGGCGCAAGAGTCGCCTGCACGACCGACTGCGCTACACCGCGCAGGCCGAGGGTGGCTGGCTGCGCGAGCGGCTCGCTCCTTAGGCAAGACGCCAGTGCTTGCGAGCGGTGTCTCGCAGGAAGTCGACCACGGCCCGCACGCGCGCCGCACCACGTCGGCCTGGCAGCGAGACAGCGTACATCGTGTGCTCCAGGCCGGAAGCGAACGGCTGCAGCACCTCCACCAGTCGCCCGCGAGTCACATCGCCCGCTGCCAACGGGCAGGAGAGCATGCCGATGCCTGCTCCCGCCACCAGCGCATGGTGCACCAGCGCCGACGTGCTGGCCGCGAGCTGTGGCCTCAGCGTCACGTCCATCCGGCGTCCGGCCTTGCGGAACGCCCAGGTCACCGCAGGCCCCTGCGCCGTGTGGGCGACAACCTGGTGTTTGTGAAGGTCCTGGGGGATGTCCGGCACCCCCTGCTGATGCAGGTACTCGGGCGCGGCGTACAGCCGACGCTCGAACGATCCCAACGCGCGAGCCACCACCGACTCACTGTTCCCGACCGTGGTGCGAAGTGCCACGTCGATCCCGTCCGTCACCAGATCGGCGACACGGTCCTCGGCCACCAGTTCGATGCGCAGCGCAGGGTGCAGCGCGCGCAACCGGGTCAGTTGGGGAACGATCAGTTGCTCGCAGATTTCCTGACTGGATGCAAGACGCACGGCGCCCGCCACACGGTTTCGCTGCGTGGACAACGCCTGAGAGATGTCCTCGAAACGCTCCAGCAACTCACGCGCCTCCTGCGCCAGTTCGGCGCCTTCCGGCGTGGACGACAGACCATGCGTGGACCGGCGCAACAGCGTGACGCCGTAGCCGGCCTCCAGACGATCGATCCCCCGCGTGACGACCGAGACAGCCACATCCTGTTCGCGAGCAGCCGCGGAGAACGAGCCCAGGTCGAGCGAGCGGACCAGCCAACGCAGATCGGTGGGATCCGGCATGAAGTCTTGCATGCGATTGCCTTTGCGTTTGAAGCAAAACCAATTATGGCGCTGGAGGATTTCCGCAGCGGACCGTCTTTCCTAAAGTCACGGCACCCCAACACGAAAGGAAATCAGCCATGCCCATTCTCAACGTCAAGGTCTCGGCGCAACGCACACCCGAGTTGTCCCGTCGAATCACCGAAACCCTGCTTGAACTGACCAGCCGCGTGCTGGGCAAACGTCGAGACCTCACGGCCGTGACGATCGACTATGTCGATCCGCGCGACTGGTTCGTCGGCGGTGAATCGCTGGCCGACTTGAACAAGGCCAGTTTCTACTTCGATGTCAAGGTGGTGGACGAGACCAACACCAAGGCCGAGAAGGCTGCCTATGTAGGCGAGGCGTTCGACGCCTTTGCGCTCCTGCTGGGCGATCTGCACCACGAAAGCTATGTCTACGTGCAGGACGTGCGGGCCTCCGCCTATGGTTTCGGCGGGCGGACGCAGGAGTTCCGCCATCAACACCCGGTCTCATGAAAGGGGCCACCATGGAACTCGCTGATCTCGCCGTGGCCGCCGCGATGCAGCGCGCCGGCCTGAACACCTGGATTCCCGAGGGTGAAGGCAAGTGGTCGCTGCCGCTGCATTTCCTGCCAGACGGCGCAGGCTGGGTCGAATTGATGCGCCTGCTGCCGGGCGTGCGCCTCGGGTTGCACCGGCACACCGGCGAAGTGCACGCACTGAACCTGGCGGGTGGGCGGCGCCTGAACGACGGCCGGCTGGTGCGCGCCGGCGATTACATCCACGAACCGGCGGGCAATGTGGACTGGTGGGAAGCCACCGGCACCGAAGAGTTGATCGTGCACGTCGTGGTCAAGGGTGAGGTCGAATACCTCGGCGCGCACCAGCGCGTGCTGCAAAGGATCAGCGCGGCGAACCGCCTTGAGGACTACCACCGGCATTGCGCTCTGACGGGTGCACAGCCCCAGGCGCTGCGATGACGACGGCCTGATCCGCCACCGCCTCCAACTGGGTTGCGCTCACCAGCGAAGGCGCAATCTCCACCAGCGGCAGAAGCACGAAGGCGCGCTGCCACAGGCGTGGGTGTGGAACGCTCAACCGAGGCGAATCGATTCGCCCTCCGCCATACAAAAGCAGATCGAGATCGAGGGTGCGAGGTGCATTGCGGTAGGGCCGCTCGCGTCCAGCGCCTTGCTCGATCGCCTGCAACGCATCCAGCAACGCGGGCGCACTAAGAGTGGTGGTGATTTCAGCGACCGCATTGATGTAGTCGGGACCGCTCGAGTCCTGCGGCGCCGTGCGGTACAGGCTGGAAGCGTTCACCAGCCGCACACCAGGTGCGGTGCCTAGCGATTCCAGCGCAGCGCGCACGGCCTGGAGAGGCTCACCCAGGTTGGCGCCGAGGGAGATGAACGCCGTAACCTCGGGGCGCAACACAGGGGTTCAGTCGGTGGGACCGCTCTCGCCGGGGCCGTCCTCGGCACGGCCCGCACCCGACGGCTTGCGGCGGCGACGGCGGCGCTTTTTCGCAGGCGCCGAGCCATCGGCGGGTGCACCCTGGGCGATTTCCTCTTCCCCGGATCCGTCCTCATCACCTTCTTCGTCGGTCGCGCGGAAGCGCGGATCGGCTGCGGGCGCGCTGGCGGGATGGTCGGCGTCGGTGCGCTTGACGCGCCGTGCTTTGCCGGCACCGGGTTTGGTCAGGTTCTCGCGGCGCTGCGCGTCCACCATGTCGTCGCGCATGTCATCGCTGGCCATGCTGAAGGTTTCCCACCAGTGGGCCAGTTCTTCTTCCACCTCGCCCACCTGGGCGCGCAGGCGCAGGAAGTCGAAGCCGGCACGGAAACGCGGCTGATCGGCCAGGCTGAAGGGCGAGGTACCCACGCGTTTGTCGAAACGCGGCTGCATCATCCAGATCTCGCGCATGTCGGCGCCCAGCTTGCCGCGACCCGACACATCCCCTACGCGCGCCTCGAAAGCGTCATCGACCGCTTCCTGCAAGGCGGAAACGGGGGCAGGAGCGCGCTGGCCGGGGCGCGGCTGCAGGCGCTGCATCCAGCCTTTGCGCACGTCGGCCCAGAGCACACAGGCCAGCAGGAAGCTGGGTGCCACCGGCTTGCTCTCCCCCACACGGCGGTCGGTGTCCTGCAGCGCGAGCTTCACGAATTCGTCGTCGGCGCGTTCCACCACCACGTCGAGCAGCGGGTAGATGCCGGTGCCCAGCCCCACGGCCTTGAGCTGCTCGATGCTGGCCAGTGCGTGGCCGGTCTGCAGCAGCTTGAGCATTTCGTCGAAAAGGCGGCTCTGCGGCACGTCGGCCAGCAGCTTGCGCGACGAAGCCAGCGGTTCGAGCGTCTTCGGGTCGAAGGTGAAACCCAGGTGGCTGAGCTTGGCGCCGAAACGCACAGCCCGGATGATGCGCACCGGGTCTTCGCGGTAGCGCGTGGCGGCGTCGCCGATCATGCGCAGGGTGCGCTTCTTCGCATCGCGAATGCCATGGTGGAAGTCGACCACGGTCTGCGTTTCCGGGTCGTAGTACATGGCGTTGATGCTGAAGTCGCGCCGCGCGGCATCCTGCTCGATCGGGCCCCAGACGTTGTCGCGCAGCACCCGCCCGCTCGCGTCCACCGCATGCTTCATGCCGGCCAGTTCGCCCTTGCTGGTGCGCTCGTTGCCTGCCACCTGTTCGGCCACCGCGTTGTCCATGTAGGCGCGGAAAGTGGACACCTCGATCACCTCGTGTTCGCGTCCGCGCCCGTACACCACGTGCACGATGCGGAAACGCCGTCCGATGATGAAGGCGCGCCGGAACAGGCCCTTGACCTGCTCGGGCGTGGCGCTGGTGGCCACGTCGAAATCCTTGGGCCGCAGGCCCAGAAGCAGGTCGCGCACCGCACCGCCGACGATGTAGGCGTCAAAGCCGGCCTGCTTGAGCGTGTGCACCACGTCCAGGGCCCGCTGGTCGACCAGCGCGCGGTCGATGCCGTGCACGTCGGCCGGCACGTCTTCGCGCTTACCGAAGGGTTTTGCGCGGCTCGTGTTCCCGGCATCGCTCTTGCCCAGCAGCCTGTTGATGAATTTCTTGATCATTCGAATAGGTTCAATATGCGCCAGCCCCGTTCGAGGGCCAGGGCGCGGAGCCGGGCATCCGGATTGGTGGCCACGGGCTCGTGCACGCGTTCCAGCAGCGGCAGGTCGTTCATGGAATCGCTGTAGAAGGTGCTGTGCTGCACGCGCGACCAGTCCAGCCCGCGCGCAGCCAGCCATTGTTCCACACGCGCGACCTTGCCCTCGCGAAACGAGGGCACGCCCAGAATCTCGCCGGTGGGCTCGCCGCTTTCGTCGGTCTGCAGCTCGATGGCGATCAGTTCGTCCACGCCAAAAGCCTGGGCAATCGGGCGGGTGACGAATTCATTGGTGGCGGTGACGATCACCACCTGGTCCCCCGCCGCCTGGTGCGCCCGAACCAGGTCGATGGCCTGCTCGGTCATCGCAGGGCGTATCACGTCGCGCATGAAGCGCTCGTGCGCCAGGCCCGCCTCGGCCTGACCATGTTCGCGCACCGCATCGATGGCAAAGCGCACGTAGCGATGGATGTCGAGCGTGCCGGCCTTGTAGTCGGCGTAGAAACCGTCGTTGGCCTGCGAGAAGGCCTCGGCATCGCGCCAGCCGAGCTGGACGGTGAACTGGCCCCAGGCGTGGTCGGAATCAAGAGGAATCAGCGTGTGGTCCAGATCGAAAAGGGCCAATCTCATGTTGATTCGTTTTCCAGCATCGATTTGATCAGCGGGATGGTGATGGCGCGCTGGGTGCGAAGGGCGTACGCGTCAAGCTGTTCGAGCAGTTGCATGAGGCTGGAGAGATCGCGCGAGAAGCGGCTGAGCATGAAGTCCATCACCTCGTCGCCCAGGAACACGCCACGCTCGTCGGCGGCACGGCGCAACACGGCGCGGCGCTCGGCCTCGCCCAGTGCCTGAAGGTGGAACACATGGCCCCAGCCCAGGCGGGTGCGCAGGTCTTCACGCAGCCTCAGATCGGCCGGCGGGCAGGTGGCGGCGGCCAGCACCCAGCGCGAAGGGCCGTGGGCCGGGTTCTGGGCATTGACGAACCAGTTGAAGGCAGCGGCCTGCTGGGTGGCGGTGTAGAGATGGCAGTCGTCCAGCAGGACCGCATCCCACCGGTCGTCGAACTCACCCGGGTCGAGCGTGCCGGCATCCATCCAGCCCACTCGCCCCCCCTGCTCGTGCAGCGCTTCGCGGGTGGCGCGCAGCAGGTGCGTCTTGCCGCAACCGCTTACGCCCCACAAAAACGTGGGCACGGGCGAGCGCGTCGGGTTGCCGGTCCAGAGCTGCAGATGTTCCAGCGCCGCTTCGTTGCCCACGGGGACAAAGTTCGACAGCAGGGGCACGGACGCCAGACCGATGTCCAGCGCCATCTGCTTCATGGGGGCCGGCCCGGTGCTCATGCGCACACCACGGCAAGGGTGGTCCGAGGCGGGGAAAAGGTCGTTGGAAAAAGTGACATGAGGCTGGGTGGTGCAGGGGGCACGGGGAGTGCACATCCGCGGTGCCAGGATCGAATTCTATCGGGGCCACCCCCCAGGGTAGTCCAAAGCCCTCCTTGATCAAAGCAAGGCTTCCGACGGCAGGACGTGCACACCCGGCGTGGCCGCCAATGCCGCCTGCAACAGGTGGTGGGCAATGCGTTCGGCGGGCACCACGCGGTAGCGCCGGGGCAGCAGGGGTTGCACCAGGCGGGAGACATTCACAGCGAGTTGCTCCATCGGACGGCTCTGCGTTCGATGCCCGCCGATCAGCCCCGGGCGCACCAGGGTGAGGGAGGGGTAACCGACGGCCTGGAGGTCGCGTTCGATCTCGCCCTTGGTGCGCGAATAGAACACCCGCGAAGCGGTGTCGGCGCCCAGTGCGGAGTTGAGGGCAAAGGCACGGGCACCATGACGGCGTGCCAGGTAGGCCACCTCAAGCGGGTGGTCGTGGTCCACCTTGTAGAAGGCAGCTTGCGAGCCGGCCACGCGGATGGTGGTGCCCAGGGTGCAGATCACCGCGTCCACGGGCCACCAGTCGGCGTCTTGCGGGAGGCGTTCGAAATCCACCTGCGGATTGATCAGTTTCGGCTGCGGTGTGAGGGGTCTGCGGGTCGGTGCGACCACACGTTCCACGGCGGGGTCGGCCAAGGCCTGCTGCAGCACATGGCTACCCACCAGCCCGCTGGCTCCCACCAGCATCAGTTGTTTCATGGCAAGTCAGTTGAGCGCGCGGCGAAGTTCCTGCAAGCGCTGCGAGGTGGCCTCGCGGTCGAGGGTGTCGTCGGCATGCGCCACGTAGGTTTCGAGGTCGGTCACGGCCAACCGGAGGTCGCCCATCTCGGCCCAGGCCAGGCCCCGGTCGCGGTACTCGGCCCAGGCGTCGGGCAGCAGGATGACGAGGCGATCGAGCACCGCAATGAGGCGCAGCCAGTCTTCCTGCGTGCGGTGGATTTCCTTGAGGTTGCGCAGCAACCGCGCCAGGATCTCGCGCGGTGTCGCGGCCTGCAGGTACAAACCGACCGGCACGTCGAAATCGTCCACCAGGCCGTTGCGGCGCTTGTAAGGTTCGAGCCGCTCGGAAAGGTCTTCGCGGCTGAGGGACTGGCCCGTGAACGGGTCGATCACCACCTGCCCGTTGGGCAGGTTGATCTTGACCATGAAATGACCAGGAAAGTTGACACCCCGCGCTTTCAGGCCGAGCCCATGCGCCAGCTCGAGCCAGAGCACGGCCAGCGAGATCGGAATGCCCCGGCGTGTGCGCAGCACGGCATTGAGGTAGCTGTTGTCCGGGTCGTAGTAGTTGTTGACGTTGCCGCCAAACCCCATGTCCCGGAAGAAGAACTGGTTCAGGGTGCGCAGCCGCTGCAGGGGGCCGGCGTCGGCCGCGCAACGGCGGCGCACGCGGGCGAGCATCTGGTCCACGTCGCCCAGCACCTGCTGCACGTCCAGATCGGGGTATTCGTCCTGCGCGATGGACGTGGCCGCCTCGAACAGCGGCAAGGCCTCGTCGTCCCCCACCAGGGTGGCGAAATAGCCGAGCGGGCTTGCCTCGGGGATGTCGTAGGGGTAGGACATGGTGGGCGCGGTCGCGAAAACCGCAGATTACGTCATTTTCGGAGGAACTGGCGCAAGTTCAATCCCGCCACCAGCAGGGTGACGAAATACACCAACACCCCACCAAACACGCTCAGGGTCAGGAGGCTGACCCGGCGCAGCGCCTGGCCCTCGAAACCGAGCCAGTTCACGTTGGCAGACACCCACATCAGGTAGACGGCCAGCAAGGCGCTGGCGGCCACCACCTGCAGACCGTAGCGTGTCCAGCCCGACAAAGGCTTGTAGGCACCCCGGCGCAGCAGACCCACCAGCAGCAGCGACGCGTTCACGAGCGCGCCAATGCCGATGGCCAGGGCCAGCCCGGCATGCCCCAGCCGGGGCACCAGCAGCAGGTTCAGGCACTGGGTGAGCACCAGCACGCCGATGGCGATCTTCACCGGCGTGCGGATGTCCTGGCGCGCATAGAAGCCGGGCGCCAGCACCTTGATGGCGATCAGCCCGATGAGGCCGGCTCCGTAGCCCATGAGGGCGGTGGCGGTGCGCTGCACGTCCGCCTCGGTGAAGGCGCCGTAGTGGTAGAGCACGGCCACCAGCGGCTGGGCGAAGGTGAGCAGCGCCACCGCACAGGGCACGGCCAGCAGAACCACCAGGCGCAAGCCCCAGTCCAGCAGACCGCTGTAGCGGCCAGTGTCGTCGGCCGCCTTGGCCGCAGCGAGCTGCGGCAGCAGCACCACACCCAGCGCCACGCCCAGCAGTGCGGTGGGGAATTCCATGAGGCGGTCGGCGTAGGTCAGCCAGCTCACGCTGCCCACCGTCAGGTGGGAAGCAATCTGCGTGTTGATCAGCAGCGATATCTGCGCCACGCTCACGCCCAGCAGAGCGGGCAGCATGAGTGTGGTCACCCGCCGGGTCCCCGGGTGGCTCCAGGCCGCCTTCACGCCCGACCAGCGCAGGCTCACGCGTGGCAGCAGGCCCAGGCGGCGCAGCGCCGGAATCTGGGCGCCCAGCTGCAAGGCACCGCCCAGCAGCACCCCGCCGGCCATGGCATAGATGGGTTCGATGCCCATCGAGCCGAACCAGGGCGCGCCCCACGCGGCGGCGGCGATCATGGCCACATTGAGCAGCACGGGCGTGACGGCGGGTACCGCGAAACGCTTCCAGGTGTTGAGAATGCCGGCAGAGAGCGCCACGAACGACATGAAAGCGATATAGGGGAACATCCAGCGCGTCATGAACACAGCGGCATCGAAACCCTGGTCGTTCAGGCCGCTGGCCATGGCCCACACCAGCAGGGGTGCGCCCAGCACGCCCAGCAAGGTGGTGATGGTGAGTGCCCAGGCCAGCACGGTGGCGATCTGGTTGACCAGTTGGCGCGTGGCCTCGTCGCCGTCCTTCTCGCGAGCGCCGGCCAGCACGGGCACAAACGCCTGGCTGAACGCGCCTTCGGCGAACAGCCGGCGCAGCAGGTTGGGGATGCGGAAGGCGACGTTGAAGGCGTCGGTGAGCGCGCTGGCGCCAAACGTGGCCGCCATCAGCAGTTCGCGCACCAGGCCCGTGATGCGCGAGGCCAGGGTCAGCAAGGAGACGAGGGAGGCGGACTTGAACAGGGTCACGGCGCGAGTGTAACGACCCGGCTTTCCGCGCCCAGGGCGCCTGGGTTGCTGGAACCCCTGCCCGTGCTAAAATCGCGGGCTTTGCTGGCATCATCCCCAAACATCTGAAGGAACTTCACCATGGCAACCAAGCCGAAGAAAAAGAACCCCCGCCTGGCATCCGGCCGCAAACGCGCCCGCCAGGACGTCAAACTCAATGCAGCCAACACCTCGCTGCGCTCCAAATACCGCACCGCCGTCAAGAACGTTGAAAAAGCCGTTCTGACCGGCGACAAGGCCAAGGCCACCGAACTGTTTGCCAAGATGCAGCAGGTCGTGGACATCGTGGCCGACAAGGGCATCTTCCACAAGAACAAGGCCGCGCGCGACAAGAGCCGCCTGTCGGCCAAGGTCAAGGGCCTCGCAGCAGCCGCTGCCTGACACCCTCCCCGGCCTGACCCGATCAGGCCACCAGCCCGGACCTCACGGTCCGCCGTTTGAAACGGTGCGCTGCCAGCAAAAGCAAAAAAGCCGTCGCAAGACGGCTTTTCTGTTTCCGGCCCTTGTTCAGGGCTTGGGCGGGGTATCGGGTATCAAACAAGCCTCGGCGACCTGCAGTCGGTTGTCCCGGGCAAAGTGCATCACGAAGTCCCAGGCCATGGGTTCGGCTTCTTTCAGATCGACGTGCACCACCACGCACTTGATGCCGTTGATGGTGTTGGGCACGCACCAGGGGGAATAGCTCAGGTGGCTGCCCGGGCTGGCGCCGCCGGGACGAAACGGGCTCATCACACCGGCCAGGCGCTCGGCCCAGTCGCTCGGGCGAAACGTGCGTCCATCCTGGGTGATGCCTTGAATGAAGACTTGTTTGGCTGTGGGTGAGACCATCGGGGGAGAAGCCTTCGGATGGAGGGCCTGCGGGGAGAAAGACACCAGCGGATGAGGATCGCTCGCACGTCGGTGGCTGGCAGGTATTCTATCTTATATAAGACTCAAACCCAGGGAATACCCGCGCCCTGGGACCACGGGCCGCCCAGCATGGCAGCGATGCCCAACAAGCAATGATGATGCCCGGCGCTGCCCCTAAAATCGCGCTTCGACGGCTCAACCTGCGTTGAGCCGCTTCTTTTTCTGGCCGATCCGCCGCTTTTCCACCGGAGCCACCGCATGAATGCCGCCCTGAATCCTGTCGCCTCGCCCCACGTGATGAACACCTACGGCCGCCTGCCGATTGCGATGTCGCATGGCCGTGGCTGCCGCCTGTGGGACACGAACGGCAAGGAATACCTGGACGCGCTGGGCGGCATCGCCGTGAACACCCTGGGCCATGGGCACCCCAAACTGGTGCCTGCCCTGCAGGACCAGGTCGCCAAGCTGATCCATTCCAGCAACTATTACCACGTGACCAACCAGGAAGTGCTGGCCCAGATGCTGGTGGAACGCTCGGGCATGACCAACGTGTTCTTCTGCAGCACCGGCCTGGAAGCCAACGAGGCTGCCCTGAAGCTGGCGCGCAAGTACGGGCACGACAAGGGCATCGAACGCCCGGAGATCGTGGTCTATGAAAAAGCCTTTCACGGCCGTTCCATCGCCACCCTGTCAGCCACCGGCAATCCCAAGGTGCAGGCCGGCTTCGGCCCGCTGGTGGAAGGCTTCATCCGCGTGCCGCTGAACGACGTGGAGGCTCTGAAAAAGGCCACCGCTGGCAACCCCAACGTGGTGGCCGTGTTCTTCGAGACCATCCAGGGCGAAGGCGGAATCAACCCCATGCGCGCGCAGTACCTGAAGGACGTGCGCGCCCTGTGCGATGCCAACGACTGGCTGCTGATGATCGACGAGGTGCAGTGCGGCATGGGTCGCACCGGCAAGTGGTTCGCCCACCAGTGGGCCGGCATCGTGCCCGACGTGATGCCGCTGGCCAAGGGCCTGGGCTCGGGCGTGCCCATTGGCGCGGTGGTGGCCGGCCCCAAGGCTGCCAACATCTTCCAGCCGGGCAACCACGGCACCACCTTCGGTGGCAACCCGCTGGCCATGCGCGCAGGGGTGGAAACCATCCGCATCATGGAAGAAGACGGCCTGCTGGAGAACGCCGCGCGTGTGGGCGAGCACCTGCGCGCCGCGCTCGCCAAAGGCCTGGAAGGCAAGCCCGGCGTGAAGGAGATCCGTGGCCAGGGCCTGATGATCGGCATCGAGCTCACCAAACCTTGCGGCGCACTCACCCAGCGCGCGGCCGATGCCGGCCTGCTGCTCTCGGTCACTGCCGACAGCGTGATCCGCCTGGTGCCGCCGCTGATCCTGACCACGGCCGAGGCCGACGAGGTGGCGGGCATCCTGCTGCCGCTGATCCACGCCTTCCTTGCCGAGTGACTTCCGCCATGACGATTCCGCACTACCTGCAGTTCAAGGATCTCGACGCCGCCGCCTACGCTTACCTGTTCGAGCGTGCGGCACACATCAAGAAGAAGTTCAAGGCATTCGAGAAGTACCAACCCTTCGCCGACCCCGACCGCACGCTGGCGATGATCTTCGAGAAGGCCAGCACCCGCACCCGCGTGAGCTTCGAGGCCGGCATGTACCAGATGGGTGGCTCCGTGGTACACCTCACCACCGGCGACAGCCAGCTTGGCCGCGCCGAGCCGATCGAAGACAGCGCGCGCGTGATCAGCCGCATGGTCGACATCGTGATGATCCGCACCTTCGAGCAGAGCAAGATCGAAGCCTTCGCCGCGCACTCGCGCGTGCCGGTCATCAACGGACTCACCAACGAATTCCATCCCTGCCAGATCCTGGCCGACATCTTCACCTTCATCGAACACCGCGGCTCCATTGAAGGGAAGGTGGTGGCGTGGGTGGGCGACGGCAACAACATGGCCAACACCTGGCTGCAGGCGGCCGAACTGCTGGGTTTCACCGTGCACGTGAGCACGCCCGGCGGCTACGAGGTGGACCCGGTGCTCGCCGGCATCAGCAACCGCGACTGCTACAAGGTGTTCAAGGACCCGCGCGAAGCCTGCAAGGGCGCGCACCTGGTCACCACCGATGTGTGGACCAGCATGGGCTTCGAGGCCGAGAACGAAGTGCGCCGCGCCGCTTTCAAGCGCTGGTGCGTGGACGAAGACATGATGCGCGCGGCCCAGCCCGATGCGCTGTTCATGCACTGCCTGCCCGCGCACCGCGGTGAAGAAGTGAGCGCCGAAGTCATCGATGGCCCGCAGTCGGTGGTGTGGGACGAGGCCGAGAACCGCATGCACGTGCAGAAAGCGCTGATGGAATTCCTGCTGCTTGGCCGCCTGGCCTGATGCAGGCCCTGCTCGACGCCATTGCGCGCATCGAACCCTCTGCCGATGCGCAGCGCGTCTTCCATGGGCGGGGCGGGCTGCATCCGGGCAACGAGCACTGGGCACTGGACGTGTTCCCGCCGGTCTGGTTGCTCACCAGCTTCAAGCCCGTGGCCGAGGAAACGCTGGCACTGATCCACAACGCCCTGGCCGAACGCTGGGCACAGGTCGCACCCGGCGAGCCCTTGAACTGGGTTTTCCAGTGCCGACACGAAGGCCACAACGAGACCCGGCTGATGGCCGGCACAGTGCCCGAGCCGCATGTGGTGAGCGAGCGCGGCGCGCGCTTTCTCGTGCACGTGCTCAAGGGTCAGAACCACGGCCTGTTCCTCGACATGGCCGAGGGCCGCCAGTGGGTGCGCGAACACGCCGAAGGTCACAAGGTGCTGAACCTGTTCGCCTACACCTGTGCGTTTTCCGTGGTGGCGCTGCAGGGCGGCGCGAAGCACGTGGTGAACGTGGACATGAGCAGCGGCGCCATGGCGATCGGTCAGCAGAACCACCCGATCAACGCCTTGCCGGGCGGCGCCAGTTTTCTCGTCCACGACATCTTCAAGACCTGGGGAAAGATCACCCGTGGCGGCCCGTACGGCATGGTCATCGTCGACCCGCCGAGCTTCCAGAAAGGCAGCTTCGTCGCCACCAAGGACTACCTGCGCCTCATGCGCCGCCTGCCCGATCTGCTGCGCCCCGCAGGCCGGGTGCTGCTCTGCCTGAATGCGCCCGAGCTGAGCACCGCCTTCCTGCAGGAGCAGATGCGCGAGGCCGCGCCCGAACTGATCTTCGAGCAGCGCCTGCCCAACCCCGAAGCCTTTGCCGATGCCTCGCCCGAGCGCTCGCTCAAGGTGCTGGTGTACCGCGCACCGCCAGTCCCGCCCAAGGCAGCACCGTGAGCGCGTGCACCACCTGCGGCGCCTGCTGCGCCTGTTTCCGCGTCGACTTCTCGGTGCACGAGGTGGACGACATGGGTGGCTCCGTACCTTCGGGCCTGGCGGTGGAGGTGAACGACACCATCGCCCGCCTGCGCGGCACCGATCATTCGCCGCCCCGCTGCGCGGCGCTCACCGGCAAGGTGGGCCAGAAGGCCATCTGCGGCATCTACGAATGGCGCCCCTCGCCCTGCCGCGAGTTCGAAGAAGGCAGCGACGCCTGCACCCGCGCACGCCAGCGCCACGGCATGGCCCCGATTTGATTCAGGCCTGAAGCTTTTTTGCGGCGTGTTGGGATTAACCGACACCATGGTTTTTTTCGCGGTGCTACCTTCACCGCTCCATGAAAAAACTCTGGGACATCTCTCCTGCCGTGCACGCTGGCGCACCGGTTTTTCCGGGTGACACGGCCTACTCGCAAACCTGGGCCACCACCATCGGCCCCGGCTGCCCGGTCAACGTGAGTGCCATCACCCTGTCGCCCCACGTGGGCGCGCACGCCGACGCTCCCCTTCACTACGACCCCGACGGCGCGGCCATTGGCACGGTGAACCTCGACGCGTTCATCGGTCCGTGCCGCGTCATCCACGCCATCGGCTGTGGCCCGCTGGTGAAGCCTGAGCACATCGTGCATGCCTTGAAGGACCTGCCGCCGCGCGTGCTGCTGCGGGTGTATCAACTGCAACCGCAGGACCGCTTCGACAACGAGCTGCCGGCCTTCGCCGCCGAGACCGTGGAACAGCTGGCCGACCTCGGCGTGGTGCTCATCGGCATCGACAGCGCCAGCATCGACCCTGCCGACAGCAAGGCCCTGCCCAGCCACCAGACCATCCGCCGTCGCGGCCTGCGCGTGCTGGAAAACCTGCTGCTCGACGACGTGCCCGAAGGCGACTACGAACTCATCGCCCTCCCCTTGAAACTCACCACTGCCGACGCCAGCCCCGTGCGCGCTGTGCTGCGAGAACTCTGAAATGACAACCACCACACTTCAAGACTGCCAGTCCCTCGACGAACAGGACCCGCTGCGCCCCCTGCGCGACCTGTTCCTGATTCCCGAAGGCACCCTGTACCTCGACGGCAATTCGCTCGGCGCCATGCCGCGCAGCGCGCCCGCCCGCGTGGCCGACGTGGTCACACGCGAATGGGGCGCCGACCTCATCCAGAGCTGGAACAAGAACGGCTGGTTCGCGCAGCCGAAGAAGGTGGGCGACAAGATCGCGCGACTGATCGGCGCGGACCCGGGCACCGTGGTGGCCACCGACAGCACGTCGGTGAACCTCTTCAAGGTGCTCTCGGCCGCCATGAGCCTGGCCGCCACCGACACCCCACAGCGCAAACGCATCGTGAGCGAGCGCAGCAACTTTCCTACCGATCTCTACATCGCCGAAGCCCTGTGCAAGGAACGCGGCTTTGAACTGGTGCTGGTGGAGCCCGAAGACATCGCCGCCGCGCTGAGCAGCGACGTGGCCGTGCTCATGCTCACCCACGTGAACTACCGCACCGGTGCCATGCACGACATGCCCGCCGTGACCGCCGCCGCCCACGCGGCCGGCGCGCTGATGCTGTGGGACCTGGCCCACAGCGCCGGTGCCGTACCGGTGGACCTGACCCGCGCGGGCGCCGACTACGCCGTGGGCTGCGGTTACAAGTACCTGAATGGCGGCCCCGGCGCACCCTCCTTCGTGTGGGTGAACCCGCGCCACGCCGAACGCTTCTGGCAACCCCTGGCCGGCTGGTGGGGCCACGCCACACCGTTCGACTTCACGCCCGACTACCGCCCTGCCCCCGGCATCACGCGCTACCAGTGCGGCACGCAGCCGATGATCAGTCTGGCCGCACTCGAATGCGGCGTGGACACGCTGCTGGCCGCCGACGAACTTGGCGGCATGGCTGCGTTGCGAAAGAAGTCTCTCGCCCTCACCGACCTTTTCATCGGCCTGGTGGACGAGCGCTGCCAGGGTCACGGCCTGGGCCTGGCCACGCCGTTGAATCACGCGCAGCGTGGGTCGCAGGTCTGCCTCACGCGCGACGAAGGCGCTTATGCCATCGTGCAGGCGCTCATCGCACGCGGCGTGGTGGGTGACTTCCGCGCTGGCGACGGCGCCCGCCACAAGGACATCCTGCGCTTCGGCTTCACGCCGCTCTACATCGGCTTCGAAGACGTTTGGACCGCCGTGGAGCACCTGCGCGAGGTGCTGGAAAGCGGTGAATGGAAGCGCCCCGAATTCAACACCAGGCACGCGGTGACGTGATCTGACCATGAGCACCTGCCCTCACAACCAACCCGAAGACATCGTTCGCCAGGAAGGCGCGCAGCTCGACTTCAGTCGAGACATGAGCTACGGCGACTACCTGAACCTCGACGCCATCCTCAACGCGCAAAAGCTGCTCTCGCCCGCGCACGACGAGATGCTGTTCATCGTGCAGCACCAGACCAGCGAACTCTGGATGAAGCTCATGCTGCACGAGCTGCATGCCGCCATCCGCCACATTGCCGCCGACGAACTGCAACCTGCCTTCAAGATGCTCGCGCGCGTGAGCAAGATCATGGAACAGCTCGTGCACGCCTGGGACGTGCTTGCCACCATGACCCCACCCGAATACAGCGCCATCCGCCCCTACCTGGCGCAAAGCAGCGGCTTCCAGAGCCACCAGTACCGCTGCATCGAATTCGCCATGGGCAACAAGAACGCCGCCATGCTCAAGCCCCATCAGCACAACGCTGAGCGGCTGGCCGTGGTGCAGGCCGCGTATGAAGCGCCGTCTCTCTACGACGAAGCCCTGCGCCTGCTCGACCGCCGAGGCCTGCCCGTGCCGCAGAGCCACACCCAGCGCGACTGGAGCCAGCCCTACGAAACCAGCGACGAAGTGGAACAAGCCTGGCTGCAGGTGTACCGCCACCCCAAGGACCACTGGGACCTGTACCAGTTGGGCGAAGAACTCACCGATCTGGAAGACGCCTTCCGCCTCTGGCGCTTTCGCCACGTCACCACCGTGGAACGCGTGATCGGCTTCAAGCGCGGCACCGGCGGCACGGGTGGTGTGAGCTACCTGCGCAAGATGCTGGACGTGGTGCTGTTTCCGGAGATCTGGCGGTTGCGGACGGAGCTTTGAGTTGGCCCAGCACTGGACTTTGGGGGAAGTCCATTCAGTCAGCGATTCAGAGCCCGTTATGCTCGGAGCCCTGGCGCCCTAAGCGCCCTGCTCCCCATGCAACACATGAAGAACTTCCTGCCCGATTGGGCTCACCCCTGGATCGACGTCATCACGGTCTGCCTGCAGGCGGCCTTGATCATTCTCCTCACGCTGCTGCTGCGGTCGTTACTGCACCGCCTCATCAGCCGGCTGGGCGAAGAGAAGCACCTGCCGCTGGAACTGGTGGTAGGGAGCCGCCGGCTGGTGAGCTTCGTGCTCTTCAGTGCGGCGGTGCTGTTGATCCTGGACCGGCTGGGCGTGTCCGGCGGGGTGATCTGGACGGCGTTCACCGGTTTTGCCGCTGTGGCGGCGGTGGCGTTCTTCGCAGCGTGGAGCGTGCTCTCCAACATCTTCTGCGCCGTGCTGATCTACACCACGCGGCCCTTCGGCCTGCGCGACCACATCGAGCTGGTCGAAAGCGGCGACAAGCCCGGGCTGGGTGGCGAGGTGATGGACATCAACCTCATCTACACCACCCTTCGCGAAGATGCGGTACCTGGCAAAGAACCGGTCTTTTTGAAGGTGCCGAACAGCCTGTTCTTCCAGCGCGTGATGCGGCTGCGCGTCTCAGCATCGCATGGCAGCGGCACCACGTCGTTGTTCGACCAGATGTGAATCCGCTGGCGGCAGCATGCCGCCAGTGGCCAGGTAGCACCACGTCGGCCTAGATCCAGTCCGTGCCGAGTTGCGCCCGGATGAAGTAGTCGTCGCTGCCGTTCTGGCCAGCCTTCATCAGCACCTGGGAGCCATCGAAGGGGTTGCCTTCGGCGTGCATGCGCATGAGGGCTTCGGTGCTCGACGGATTGATCGCATCCACCGTGAGCGCTTCGATGCCAAGGGCCCGCACTGTCTGGCTCGACGTATCCCCGCCGGCGAGCATGATCCGGGGCATGGCACGATCGCTCACCAGTTGCTTCAATATCTCGCCGTACATCTGACCGATCACCGCTGAAGATTCCCTGGCCATGGCGTCGAAGATTCCACGGCCAACGGAGATGGTGGCGTCATCCGGGCCCGACGCAGCATAGACCACCACGCTGCGTCCCTCAGCCCGGGCGCTCAGGATCCGTCCACACATCGAATCGACCACACTCTGCATGCCGCGCTGAGCGATCTGCTCCAGCGGCAGGCGGAAATCTGCCCACCCCTGGGCCCTGGCGTATTCGATCTGCGCAGCGGTCCGGGGAGAACAGCTCCCCGAGAGCACCACGAGCTGATCCACTGGGCCCTGGGGCTCGCGGGCTGACACGGTGTTGCCTGGATCAGCAGGACGCAATTGCGGTGCCAGTCCGGCCGCAAAACCGTGCGAACCGAGAACAAAGATGGATCGCCGCTGCGCCGCCCTCCAGACGCCAGCGGCCAGGGTCACCAGATCCTGGTGCTCGAGGGCATCGAACACGGTCCCAGCCCAGTCGTTGTTCTCGAGCAGCTGTTGCAGTGCATCCAGGGAGGCGGACCTCAGGGTGAACAGATCGCAAAGGCCGATCGGCAGTTCGGTCTGTCGAGCCAGGTGTCGTCGCAGATCGGCCTCGTTCATGGGAGTCTGAGGGTGCCGGGACATGCTGGGATGCTGGTCCAGGCGGTAGGTGCAACCCTGGAAGTCGGCAAAGTGGTTCCCGAACACGGTGAACCGTCCGAAGTCGGGATGGGCCGCCACAATGGGCATGTTGTGCGCGCCAAAGATCTCACGCGCCAACTCCATCACGACGCCGAAGTTCCCCTTGCCAGGCGATGAATCGAAGGTGGCGCAGAGCTTGTACTGGATGAGGCGGGCGCCCAGCACCTTGAAGAGTTCCAGAGCGGGTCGCACTTCGGCGGCCATGTCGGCAGGTGACAGCGAACGAGCCACGCCGGCTATCCCCACGATGTCGCCCGCTCGCGCATGCCGGGTGACCTGGGCCTGTGTGGGGGTCTCCACGAAAAGAACCCCGCTCTGGCCCTGTCGATGGTATTCGACCAGGTTGGCGCTCGCGCCAGTGAAATCGTCCCCGTAAAACACCACGGGATAGGGCACGTCCGCAGGCAGGTTCATCGGGCGTCTAGAAGTGGCGATACCAAAGAGGCAACGATGGGATGAAGGTGATGCACGCGAGCATCACCAGCGTCGCCGCGATGAACCATCCCAGGTAGCGGAACATGGCGGTCAGAGGCACGCCATTCGTTCGCGCTGCGACGAAAAGATTGGCCGCCAGTGGGGGTGTGAGCAAGCCGATCTCGACGTTGACCACCAGAATGATGCCGAAGTGGACAGGATCGATACCGTACCCGGCCGCTGCGGGGGCCAGCAAGGGACCCATCAGCAGAGTGGCCGCGTTGGTCTCCATCATCATGCCGATGAGCAGCAACACCAGATTGACCACCAGCAGGAAAATCAGTGGGCTGTCGGTGTACGTGGTGGCAAAGGTTGCAATGGCTTGCGGTATCTGCTCGAGAACGAGTGCCCGGTTGAATACGCTGGTAAAGGCGATGATGAAGAGAATGGCGGCCGAGCTGACGGCTGCTCTGGAGAAGATGCCTTTGAGGTCGCCCATTCTGCCCGTACGGCCGAGCAGAAGCGCCAACAGGGCGTACACCGCAGCCACCGCGGCGGCTTCCGTGGGTGTGAAAACGCCCGAATAGATGCCCCCCAGCACGACCACGGGAAGAAACAGCGCGGGTGAGGAGCGCACCAGCAGCCCACCCAGGTTCGATGTGGCTCCCCCGATATTCAGGGCAGACCGATCTGCTTGCAATTCGCGGCCTTCGGGTAGCACCTTGCGCGCCAAGGCATAGTGCACAAGCATGAATGCCAGCATGGTCATCAGGCCCGGCACGATGGAAGCCATGAACAACTGCGTGATGGACACACCCACGATGGAGCCGTAGAGGATCAGCGGAATCGACGGAGGGATCAGCACGCCGAGCAAGCCCGAAGCCGCATTGAGCGCGGCCATGTAGCCAGGCGGATAACCGCGTCGCAGCATCTCGGGCCCTACCGTGCCTCCGATGGCCGCCACGGTGGCGACAGAAGACCCGGTGATGGCGCCCATCAGTGCGCTGGCACCGATCATCACATGGCCCATCGGCGCCTTCAACCATCCCAGAAGGCGGTCGCACACTTCGGTCAGTTGTCCGATGAGCCCGCCACGGTTCATGATCTCGCCGGCCAGGATGAAGAGCGGAATGGCCAGCAAGGGGAAGCTGGAGATGGTGTCGAACGTGGTCGAGGGCAGCATCGCCCAATCAATGTTCCAGGCCTCCGAGAAAGCAATGACCAGCAGTGGAAACGCAATGCCGATGGGCACACCAACCAGCAGCAAAGCCAACAGAATCGAGATACCTATGGTCATTCCTGCTCCTGATGGACCGCTTCGAGGTCGCGGATGGTGCGCCAGATTTCGAGGGCGGTGTGGAACAGGACCAGCACCATGCCGGCGGGCAGGAAGAACAGAGGCAAGGCCACCGGCGTCCCCATGTCAATGAGGCGTTCGCCCGATTCGAAGGTGCCGCGGAAAAACGTCCAGCCCACTTGCAGGTACACGGTGGCGAACACCACCGTGGCCAGACCCGTGATGAAACGCGCCACGCGTTGAACCCCCGGCCGTCCCACGGATTTCACCAGATCGACCGCGATATGGGCGCCCAGATAGCTGCACATCGCCATGCCGATGAACGTCAGCGGGGCCATGGCCACCACCCCCCACTCACTCAGGTTGGGAAAGGGCAACTGGAAGTAGCGAACCAGGACGCTGCTGATGATGGCCAGCAGCATCACCCAGAGTGCCACCACGCACACCCACTTCTCGATCTCGAATACCTGCCGTTCCAGCCAGAACACTTTGGAAACGAGGGGCCTTGAATGGCGCACGTTCGCAATCATGTCCATGTGCGATCAGCGCGTCGTGCTGGCGCGGGTACTCGCCACCTCTTCGCGCAATGCCTTGATGCGCTCGGCACCGTACACCGGAGTCAACTTGTCCCACACCTGCTGACCAATGCGCGCAAACTCGGCGAAAACTTTGTCACTCGGTCGGGTGATCTTGATCCCCGCCTGCTCCAGCTTCACCAGGAACTGGTCATTGATTTCCCGATTCTTCTGAATCTGTCGCTTGCCCACCTCCTGGGCCGTGGCGAGCATCACGTTGCGGTCAGCTTCAGAGAGCTTCGACCAAAGCTGGCTGCTGGCGTTGAAGGTGCCGAAGGCGTAGACATGCTGAAGCGTGGTCATGTACTTCTGCGTTTCGAACAACCGGGATTCGTAAGTCAACGACGCGCCATTGTCCTGGCCATCCACCGTGCGTTGCTGCAAGGCGGTGAACAGTTCCGGGAAAGGCATGACCACGGCCTGCGCGCCCGCAGCCTCGAAAAAGCCTTTGATGGCGGCCGAACCCGGCACGCGCAGTTTCAGTCCCTTGAGGTCTTCGGGTTTCTCAATTGGCCGCTGCGAGTTGGTCACGGCTCGGAACTCCAGCTCGTAGAAGCCCATCGTCTGGATGCGGTGCTTGGCCAGTGTCTCGCGCACGGTCTTCTGCAACACACCGGACGGGTTGTAAAACAGCGCGTCGGCCTGCTGGTAGTTGGTGGCGATGAAGGGAAGGTAATGAATGTCGAGGAGTGGATCAAGGCCCGCAAGCGAACCCGGCGTGAGCAGCGCAAGATCGAGCGTACCCCGCGAGAGGTCGCGGGCGTTGGCTTCCACACTGCCCAGTTGGCTGCTCGGAAACAGCAGGACCGAAATTCGGCCTTGCGTGCGCTCGTTGACCAACCGTGCAAACTCCTGAGCCGCCTGATCGACCGGGCTGTTGGCAGCCGCATAGTGGGCCAGACGAAGTTTCATCTGCTGGGCAAGCACGCTCGGGGAGAACCCGAGCAAGGCCAGGGATGCCAGGGCCGCGCCGGCAGCGCGGCGGGTGAATCGAAAGTTCATGTCTTGTCTCCAGGGTGGTCTTGGGATACGCGAGAAATTACACGTTCGCTTGCAGGAACGAGCCCTCCACCGCGTGGACGGGCTCGAAGGTGCGGTGGGCAATGAACGGCGCCCGAGTGGGATTGCGCAACGCATTGGACACAGCGTTGTAGGTCACGTACAGGATCCGCCGTGGCAGTGGCGTGATGTTCCCTGCGGATCCATGTACGGCATTGCCGTGAAACATCAGCACGTCGCCAGCCTGGCCTGCGGCCACCGCGATGTCACTGGCACTGCGGATCAGGGAGGTCACGTCCTTGCGCTCCATCCATCGCCGGCCATTGATGTCGGGCGCCTCCAGCATGCCCAGTTTGTGGCTACCCGGCACGAACATCAACGCGCCGTTCGATGAGGTGACTTCATCGAGCATGATGGCAATGTTCATGCCTTTGGGAAGGGGCATGCCGTCGTCAGGGTGCCAGGTCGCGAAGTCCTGGTGCCAGGGAAACGGGTCGCCATCGAAGGCCACTTTGGGATTGACCTTGAACTGGTGCACATAAAGCGCCTCGCCCGTGATCTGCTCGACGGGTGTGACCAGCCTGCTGTCGTTCACCAGCATCCGGAAAAGGTCGTTGTATTCGTGGCAACCGAAAGCGGTGCGAGGGGCTCCGTTCTTCTCGCGCCAGATCTCCGGCCTTTCATGGTCGAAGATCCGGATGGTTTCTTCGCGAAGCGCTTGCACTTCCTCTGGCGAGAAAACGCCAGGCACGACAAGAAAGCCATTGTCGCGATAGTTCTGCAGTTGAACATCCGTCAATTTCATGGTTTGTTTCCTCTGGGTTCCCGGATGGGGGAATGTTTCGTGATCGGTCTTATTTTGTTGACTGGCGAGGCGCGAATTTCTGGATCGCGCTTCGGAGCTCCTGGCGACTGGCTGCGTATTCGAGCAACCCCTTGCCTGCCATCGCAGCCTCCCATCCCTGCTGCATGCTGCGCACGCCGCCTGCCACACCTCCTGGGTGGGCGATGATGCCGCCGCCGGCCAGGTGCAGCACGTCGATGGTCTTTGTCTGTGCGTAGGTCTCGATGGCCGATCCTGCCCATTGCGCCGATGAGATGGCAGGCATCACACGGTAGCCGCTGAAAAGGGGCTCCAGGCAATCGAGGATGGACTGACGCACTTCCGCATTGCTTTGATAGAACTTGCTATCGAGCCCACCCACGTGCAGGTGGTCGACCCCGGCGAGTCGGCAGATCTTCTGATAGGCCGTGAAGCCGATGCCCAACATGCTGCAACGTGCCAGAGCGCCATACATGGCACGGTGCCCATGGATGGGCAATTCAGCGTGCTGGCGAAGGTAGGAAAGGCCGGCGAATCCCACGCTGTTGATCGCCACCATCACACAAGTACCGCCACTGTCGCGCACCAGATCGTGGCCGCGGCGCATTTCATCGATGTCGCCCGTGATGTTGAAGGCATACATCATCTTCTTGCCGGTCTTGTCGGCAGCGCGGTTGATCTCGTCCATGACCCCCCTCACGCGATCCTTCAGAGGCGCGTAGGGCGCGTTGCCGTTGAGCTCGTCGTCCTTGGCAAAGTCCAGCCCTGCCATCGCCAGCTCGCGCACCAGGGGCCTGGCCTGGTCCACGGTGAGCCCCACACTGGGTTTGATGATGGTGCCAATCAGTGGCCGACCGTGCACCCCTGCGAGTCGGCGCGTTCCCTCGATACCGAACGCTGGGCCGGCATAGCGTTCGGCAAAGGGGGCGGGCAGATCCAGGTCGATCAGCCGCACACCTGAGAGCTGTTGCACCTCAAAAAGGTTGCCTGCCACGGTCGTCAGCAGATTGGGAATCGACGGTCCGAAGTTGCGCAGGGGAAATGCGATCCGCACCGTGCCGCGCTGGAAGCGCGCCTTGCCTTTGGCCGATCGGGGAACGGTGGCGCCTTCCAGGGAAGGGTGGTCCACGGTCTCCAGGGGTTGAATGTCCATCACCTTGGCGCCATGGCGCGCCTTGAGTTCGGCCGTTTCACCTGGCACATCGACAAAGGTCCCGCAAGACTGTTCCCCGGCAATCACTTCGGCAGCGGCCTCCAGCGAAAAGGCAGTCTCGATCAGGTAGGTCGCAATGACCAGTTGCTCCTGCTCGGTTCCAGCGGGCTCACCGGAGGGTGATGCGGGTGTAGCGATCGAATCCAGAAGCATGTGAAACGGTCCAGTCCATGAGTTTTGCTGAACGATTCTAGGAGGCGGTCTACCATGTCAACAATGCACATTTTCTGTTGATCGGAATGAAAAAAACTCACATCATTGCAGGCGATGCTGCACGTGTCCCCCTGAAAGGTCTGGCCATCCCATGAATGCCCCCCGCCCCTCCCTGAACGCCCTGCGGGCTTTCGAAGTCTCCGTGCGCCTGGGAAGCATGAGCCGCGCCGCTGAAGAGCTCAGCGTGACGCCCGGCGCCATCAGCCGGCACATCCAGACGCTGGAGAGCCTCTTCGGCGTGGTGCTGCTCAAGCGCCTGTCGCACTCGGTCGTCGCCACCGACGAGGGTGCGAGGCTGGCGGCCAAGCTCACGGAAGGATTTGATCTGATCAACACCAGCGTGGCGCAGTTGCAGCCGGGCCCGCTGACGCTCTCCTGCTCGGCCACGATCATGATGCACTGGCTCATTCCACGGCTGGGACGTTTCAAGCAGAAGCATCCGAACGTTCAGTTGCACCTGGATGTGAACTACGCCGAGATCGATCTTGTTCGAGACGAAGTCGGGGTGGCGATACGCAACGACATGGTGCCGCCGCCCAAGGACGTGATCGTGAAGCACCTCATGAAGGAGGAAGTGGGTCTGGTGTGCGCACCCCACTATCTGCAGAACGCAGGACTCGAGGCACGCATCGAGGACCTGCAACGGGCTCGCATACTGGGCACCAAGACCCGGCCATCGGCCTGGGGCGACTGGCTGAGCGCCATGGGATTTCCCACGATGGAGATCCCGGAGCAGGACGTCTATGAGCACTTCTATCTGATGATCCAGGCGGCGGCCTGTGGCCTGGGAGTGGCCATTACTCCCCGGATGATCGTGCAGGACGAGGTGGCGTCGGGTCGACTCATCGCGCCCTTTGGATTTGCAGCTGGCAAGTTCAACATCCTGCTCTGGATTGCGCCCCACCTGCGGCAGTCCAAAGACCTGCAAGCACTCGTGCGATGGATCACGAGCGAGGTCGACCGTCCTGGCTGACCATTGACGCCTTTCGAGAGTGGCGGCACGTCGATTGCCACGGTCAGGGCCCTGCTTGACCAGAAAGACTGCCCATGCCCGATCAAATCTATCTCGACTACCGCGCCGAACGGCCCTATCTCGGCATTCCCGTCTTCACATCCCTGAACGAGGAGGCCCAGGTGATTGCCCGGCATCTCGCCGAACTGCGTGAATGGATGCGGTCGCGCCAGATTGCCGAAACAGGCCCGCCCTTCGTGCGCTATCGCATGACCGACATGCCGGATCGCATGGAGATCGATGTGTGCCTGCCGGTGAAATCGGCGCCCCCGGGGGACGGGCGGGTACGGGGAAATGCCCTGCCCGCCGGGCAATACGCGGTGCTGGTCCACACAGGGCCTCAGGCCGGTCTCGTGGCTGCGAACGAGAAGATGCAGCGCTGGGCAGCGCAGCAAGGTATCCGGTTCCAGACACGAGAAAGCGAAGACGCCACCGACTGGACCTCCCGCTTGGAGACCTACCTGATTGACGCGCAGTCCGAGCCCGACGCCCGCAAACACCAGACCGAGATCGCCTACCTCGTCAAGGCCTGATGGCGGGAAGCGTGCGCGCTTCAGACCGAAGGCGGATCGGTCTCACGCTCGAAGTGGCGGTGCCTGGCCATCGCCTCAATGAAAGCGTCCACGTTCGTGCCCTGGACGATGCCGGGATCGGCCTCACCCGACGGAAGGGTGGGCGCCACACCGGCCGCCTTCAAAAGCGCATCGGATGCCGGCATCACCAGCACGGTCTTGCAATGGCGGTGCTGGTCGCGAATGAAGTCCAGCGTGTGTGCATCCCTGGCCAGCGCCTCGGCCACGCCTTTGCCATCGGGCAGCACCAGGGCATCAAACAGGAAACCCGGCTCATTCTCCAGCGATGCGTCGGCGTCAATGGCCACGCCGTCGGACGTCTTGACGGGCCCGATGCGGGGGCCGACAAAGCGCGGCACCGCGCCTTCAGCAAACAGCGCGGCATGCACATTCATGGCGCTCTGTCCGTCCATGCCGTCGCCCACCAGCACGGCAATCTTGCGGGCTTTGATGGAGCCGTCTCCAGGCCGCGCCATCAACGACAACGCGGGTGAATGGGTGACTTCAGGCATGGTCGGGTTTTCCAGCGCCCGGGGCATGGGATCGGGCAACACCGCCATGCCCAGACCCTGGGCCACTTCCTGTGCCAGCGATTCGGATGCGTTGCGCAGCGAGGACACCATGCGCTCGCGAATGGCGGGCACCGTGACCTTGGAGAGTTCAAAACGGAAAGCCGCGGCAATGTGCGCCTGCTCCACCGGGCTCTGGCTCTCAAAGAACAGCGTGGCCTGGGTGTAGTGGTCGGCAAATTTCTCGGGCTTGGCGCGCACCTTGCCCTGCTCTTCCTTGGCGTGGATGCGCGCAGGCACAGACACGAAGCCCTGCTGAGCACCGGCCTGGAACGGGCAACCGCCGCCGAGGGAGTTGGGCTCGTAGCTCACACGTCCCCGGTGGATGGCCTGGCGGTGCATGCCATCGCGCTGGTTGTTGTGCACAGGGGCCAATGGCGAGTTGATGGGAATCTCGTGGAAGTTGGGTCCGCCCAGGCGGGTGATCTGCGTATCCACATACGAATGGATGCGGCCCGCCAGCAAGGGGTCGTTGGAAAAATCGATGCCGGGCACGATGTGCGCGGTGCAGAACGCGACCTGCTCGGTTTCGGCGAAGAAGTTGTCGGGGTTGCGGTTGAGCACCATGCGACCCACGGGACGCACGGGCACCAGTTCTTCCGGCACGATCTTGGTCGCGTCGAGAATGTCGAAGCTGAACTGGTCGGCCTGCTCTTCGGTAAACACCTGCAGGCCCAGTTCCCATTCGGGGTAGGCGCCGGCCTCGATGCGCTCCCAAAGGTCGCGGCGGTGGAAATCCGGGTCGGCACCGGAAATCTTGACGGCTTCTTCCCACACCAGGGAATGCGTACCGTAAACCGGGTTCCAGTGAAACTTCACGAACACCGATTCCCCTTCGTCGTTGACCATGCGGAAGGTGTGCACGCCAAAGCCCTGCATGGTGGCATAGCTGCGCGGAATGCCGCGATCGGACATGGCCCACATGAGCATATGGGTGGACTCGGGCATGAGCGAGACGAAATCCCAGAAGGTGTCGTGCGCGCTGGCAGCCTGCGGCATCCCGTTGTGCGGCTCAGGCTTGACGGCGTGCACCAGGTCCGGAAACTTCATGGCGTCCTGAATGAAGAACACCGGCATGTTGTTGCCCACCAGGTCCCAGTTGCCTTCGTCGGTGTAGAACTTCACGGCGAAGCCGCGCACATCGCGTGCGGTGTCCTTGGAGCCACGCTCGCCCTGCACGGTGGAGAAGCGCACGAACACGGGGGTGATCTTGCCCGCCTCCTTGAAGGGCGCGGCCTTGGTGATGTCGGTCAGCGGCTCATAGCACTCGAAGTAGCCATGCGCGGCGGAGCCGCGCGCGTGCACGATGCGCTCGGGAATGCGCTCGTGATCGAAATGGGTGAGCTTCTCGCGCAGGATGAAGTCTTCCAGCAGCACAGGCCCCCGCACGCCGTACTTCAGGGAATTCTGGTTGTCGGCAATGGGCACACCCTGGTTCGTGGTGAGTGCCTGGCCAGAAGAATCCACGCGAACGCGGTCGAGCGCTTCGATGGTCCAGTTCACTCCCTCAGCCGCCTGCGTGCCGGTTTTGGCGGACACGTTTTCTTCCGACAGCGTGCTGCCCGTGGGCAGGGTCGATGCTGGCTCCACGGTGGCGCCGGGCTGCGGCTGGAGGCCGTTGTCAAAACCGTGTTCACCCGCCTTGTTGGGGTTGAACGGCATGCCAGCAACCATGTCCTGCGTCTGCACCACCTGCGTGGTGGCTGTATCGGCGGCGGCGGCGTTTACCTGCGAGGGACCGCTGTCGGTCTGGCGGGCAGCGGCCTTGGCATCGCTGCGGGGTGGGGAGTTTCTGGTGTTGGACATGGGGGGCTTCCGATGCAAGAAAAAGCGCCCCCGCCCACCTGCGCACAAGTGGGCGAGAGCGAGGGATTGCAGCTCAGGGCTGCTGCGGGCGATCGCGACGATCCGCCTCGTTGTCGCGTTGCTCGCGCGTGCCGGAGCCCGGGTAGTCTTTCTGGGTGGAAGGGTTGACCTCCTTGCGGCCTTGCTGGTCGGAGCCACCTGGATTGCTCTGCTCGCGCTGGCCCTGTGGGCGGTTCTGGTCACCTTGCTGGCCGGGGTTCTGACGGCCCGGGTTCTGACGATCCTGACTTTGCTGGTCTTGCTGCTGGCCTTGCTGGCCCTGCTTGTTCGCTGCCATGGAAGTTCTCCTGCGATATGTGGAAGGGATGCGCCGACCGCATGGGGCCGAACGCATGACCTCCCGGCAAAGCGCGTGCCCGATGGAAGCGTTCGCGCTCATCCTCGCGCACGAAGTGCGCCAACCCGCCGATGGCGGAATCTGCGGCAAGAATGACCGGGAGACGCACATCGCCCGGCCATGGCCACGCTTGCACACTCAGCGGGCGGGAACGCCGATTGCCCTGCGTCCGGGCGCTTCGCATGAAAGGAGCCCATGACAGCCAACCCGATGACAGGCCCAGTCGATGTTGAATCGAACCACGCGTATTTGCAGGCGCTGAATGACGCCTTGCGCCCGCTGGGCGACCCGATGGAGATCCAGGCCACCGCCAGCCGCATGCTGGCGCGGCAACTCAACGCCAACCGGGTGGCCTACTTTGATGTGCAGCGGGACGAGTACCTCATCGAGCGTGACCATGTGGAAGGTGTCGCATCCATCGCCGGACGTTATCCAGTGGCTTCTTTTGGTCAGGAAATGCTGGAGCGGTATCGCGCAGGCCGTGTTGCCGTGGCCGGCGACGTCGCGGCCGACGACTCGCTGTCCGAGGAGCAGCACACAGCCTATGCGGCTGTTCAGGTAGGTGCCTACATCGGAGTGCCGCTCATCAAGAGCGGCAAATTCGTGTTGGGCCTGGCGGTGCACAGCAAAGGGCCGCGCCAATGGACCGGCCCTGAGATTGCCTTGGTAGAAGAAACCGCCGAACACACTTGGGCGGCGGTGGAGCGCGCACGCGCGGAGACCGCGTTGGCCCGATCGGAAAGCCACTATCGCCAACTCTTAGACTCCATTGACCAGGGGCTTTGCACCGTCGAGGTGCTGTTCGACGAGCACGGCAAGGCCAACGACTACCGCTTCCTGCGCACGAACAGCGCGTTCGAGCAGCACACCGGCCTGGCCAATGCCCTCGGCCAGCGGGTGCGCGACATGGTGCCAGAGCACGAGGCCTTCTGGTTCGAGGTCTACGGCCAGATCGCGCTGACCGGCGAAGCGCGCCGGTTTGAACACGTCGCGAGGGCACTCAACCGGTTCTACGAGGTGCACGCCTTCCGCATCGGTTCACCCGAGGAACACCAGGTGGCCGTGGTGTTCAACGACATCACCGAGCGCAGGCGCCGCGAAGCGAACCTGGCCTTTCTCTCTGAGATCAGCAGCGACCTGGTTCAACTGTCAAACGCCGACGAAACCCTGGCGCTGGTGGGCGCCAAGATCGGCGCCCACCTGAAAATAGCGCGCTGCGAACTGGCCGAGACCAACGAGGCTGGCGATGAGGTGACGGTGGGGCATGAGTGGCACCGCAGCGGCATGCCGGGCCACCGTGGGGTCTACCGCGTTGCCGATTTTCTGGGTGAAGACGCCGTTCTTGCATTGCGCCGAGGCGAGGCTCTGGTGGTGAAGGACGTTCGCAACGATGGCCGCGTGTATGCCGAAAAGCTGATCGCCATGCGCGCCGCGGCCTTTGTCTGCGTGCCCATGATCCGCGACGGGCGATGGCGATTCCTGCTGTCGGTCAAGCAAGCCGAGCCGCGCGACTGGCTCGACAACGAAGTGGAGTTGATGCAGGAACTGACCACACGGGTCTGGACCCGGCTGGAACAAGCCCGGTCTGAAGAGGCCCTGAAGGTCTCGGACGCCCGGCAGAAAGCGCTGTTCAGTCAGATGCTGGGCGGTGTGGCGGAGACGGACCTGCATGGCCGGTTCCTGAGCGTCAATCGTCGCTACTGCGAGATCCTGGGCTATTCGCAGGAGGAGCTGCTGGGCATGCGGATGCAGGACGTTCTTCATCCCGAAGATCGCCCGGTGAACCTGGAACGGCGCGCGCGGCTCATCCACTACGGCGAGCAGTTCGAGATCGAGAAGCGGTATGTCCGCAAGGACGGTTCGATCATCTGGGTGCACAACAGCGTGTCCCGACTCAGCGATGGCGCAGGCCGGCCCACAGGCATCATCTCCGTGACGCTGGACATCACCGCGCGCAAGCAACAAGAGGCTGAAGCGCGGCGTGGCACGGAACTGCTCGATTTCCTGATCCACCATTCACCCAGCGGTTTTTACGTCGTCGACGCCGACTTCCGCGTTTCACACATCAATGCGGAAACGCAGGCGCGCGCTTTCCGCAACGTCAATCCCGCCATCGGCACGCGGCTGGACGAAGCGATGCGCGTGCTGTGGCCAGAACCGTTGGCCACGGAGCTGATCGCCATCTTCCGCCACACGCTGGAGACGGGAGAACCTTACGTGTCGAACAGCCTCATCAGCGATCGTGCCGACATCAACGAAGTGGAGACCTACAACTGGCAACTGTTGCGCATCACCATGCCCGATGGTCGCCACGCCGTGGCTTGCTTCTACTACGACACCACGCAACTGCGCCGAGCCGAACAGGACCTGCGGGAAGCCGACCAGCGCAAGGACGAATTTCTGGCCACGCTGGCGCACGAGCTGCGCAATCCGCTGGCGCCGATCCGGAACAGCCTGCATGTCCTGCGTCTGACCAACAGCGGAGGTGTGGGTGCCGATCGGCTGCACGACATGCTGGAGCGGCAGGTTTCGCACCTGGTGCGGCTGGTCGATGACCTCATGGAAGTCTCGCGCATCACACGCGGCAAGTTCGAGTTGCGCAAGGAATCGATTGAACTGGGGGATGTGGTCCAGAACGCGTTGGACACCAACAAGCCGTTGATTCGCGCCGCTTCACAGGAACTCTCGGTCTCTCTGCCCGACGAAGTGCTGACACTGGAGGCCGACGGCATGCGCCTTGCTCAGGTGCTGGCCAATCTGCTGAACAACGCCTCCAAGTACACCGGGGAAGGTGGCCGCATCTGGCTGACCGCCCGGCGCGAAGGCCCCGAGGTGGTGATTTCCGTGCGGGACAACGGTGCGGGCATCCCGGGGACCATGCTGCCTCGGGTTTTCGATCTGTTCACACAGGCCGACCACACCTACCACCGCGCCCAGGGCGGGTTGGGCATCGGCCTCACGCTGGTGCGCAGCATCGTGAACATGCATGGCGGCAGCGTGGAGGCGCGCAGCGAAGGGCTCGGCCATGGCAGTGAATTCCTGGTGCGCCTTCCTTTGGTGATGGCGGACCGCATTCCGGGGAAAACGGGGAGCCAGGAGCACGCCAAGGCGCAGAAGTTGCACCGCATCCTGGTGGTGGACGACAACCGCGACAGCGCCGACAGCCTGGAAATGGTGCTGCAATTCCTGGGTGCAGACGTACAGACGGTTTACGACGGACAGGCCGCGCTGGAGGCGCTGCACAACTACCGGCCCTGCGCCATGTTCCTGGACATCGGCATGCCGGACATGGACGGCTACGAGGTCGCACGCCAGGTGCGACAGAGCCCGCAAGGGCAGGACGTGACGCTGATCGCGCTGACCGGCTGGGGCCAGAAGGAAGACCTGCTGCGTTCGCACGAAGCCGGTTTTGACGGCCATCTGGTCAAACCGGCGGAGGTGGAAGACCTGCGCGCGGTGTTGGCCACCCTGAGCTGAGTCGCACACATCTTCACAGCCCATCGGGCACATCGCTTGCCATTGGTCTGAGCGTTCGTTGCACGCGACGAATGCACCCACAACCCGATTCATACCCACGTCAAAAGGAGCTCTTCATGGCCACCACCCGCAACGCCCCCGATGCATGCACGCTGCTCGATGCCGACCACAAAGCCGTCAAGAAGATGTTCAAGGACTACGACGATCTGGCTTCATCCAGAGCGAAATCTGCCGAGCAGAAAAAGCTCGACCTGGCCCGCCAGATCTGCCAGGAGCTCACGGTGCACGCCACCATCGAAGAGGAAATCTTCTACCCCGCTCTGCGCGCGGCGCTCAAGGACACCGATCTGCTCGCCGAAGCGGAGGTCGAGCACGCCAGCGCCAAGGATCTGATCGCACAGATCGAGGCCATGGACACGGCCGACGAAATGTTCGATGCCAAGGTCAAGGTGTTGGGCGAGTACATCGACCACCACGTGAAGGAAGAACGCAACGAAATCTTTCCGAAGGCGCGCGCGGTTCGCGGCCTCGATCTGGTGACGATGCGCGAGGAACTGCAAGCGCGCAAGGATGCCCTGATGGCCGTGGAACCTGCCTGATTCGCGCAGGACAGCAGCGCAAACCGCATTTCTTGCGGCAAGCGCCGCTGTCTGGCGCCTCGCACCGCAGGAACGCCAATTGCCCTGAGGGCGTTCCTACGCGAAAGGACAACACATGGATACCCATCACCACCAGCCGCCACCTGACCAGGCCTTGGCCGAGCGCCCGACGGACTATTCCGATCCGGAGCTCAAGGAGTACACCGACGAGCAGGCCGAGGACCTCCTGGAGACGGTCATCCACTACATGCCCATCGTGTTGCCACTGGCGGGCGCGCTGCAGATTTTCATGCTGGCATTCATTGCGGTGTACCTCGCCTGAAGCGCATGTGCATTCCGACCCGGCGTCGGCGCTCTTCTTTGATGGTCTCTGCGAGGGGTTTCAATACATCCCGGCCACGCGCGCCTTCAACCGCGCAAGTCCCAGCAGGGTATCGATCTGGGGAGTAGGAATCTGCAATTGCCGAGCGATTTCCACCACGGCCGCGACCAGTGCATCGAGTTCCAGGGGTTTCCCGGCTTCGGCGTCCTGCAGCATGGAGGTGCGAAATGCGCCCAGTTGTGAGGTGACGGCATGGCGCTCTTCAGGGTCGACTTCGATGGGCAGCCCGATGCGCCGGCCGATGGCTGCGGCCTCCAGCATGCAGCGCGACATGAAAGCACGAACGAGGTCGTCGGCCATGATCAGGTCGCCCGTCGCTCCCGTGAGTGCCGAAATGGGGTTTACCGTCATGTTTCCCCAGAGCTTGAACCAGATTTCGCGCTGGATGGAATCGGCCGGCTCCACTTCAAATCCAGCCGTTCGGAACACATTCATGGTCTGTTCGCAACGTGGACCTGGAACGGCGCCCATGGGTTCGCCCATGATCAACCGATGACCTGCCACGTGTTGCACCACGCCGGGCGCTGGAGCGGCGGCCGATAGGTGCGTGACGCAGCCGATGACACTCGCTGGATCGATCGCTTGTGAAATGACGCGCTGCGGGTCCACCGTGTTCAGCCCGATGCGGGCCAGCTCCGGGTCCATTCCATGAAGAAACCACCAGGGCACCCCGTTCATGGCCGACAGCACCGTGGTGTGTTTGCCCAGCAAAGGTCCTATTTCGGCGGCAACCTGCTGCATGCCGGTGGTCTTCACGGCCAGAACGACGAGGTCCTGCACGCCCAGTTCTGCCGGCGCTTCCGCAGCGTTCAAGGCGTGTCTAGTGATCACCGACCGACCCGAGATCGTCTCGCGGAGTTCGATTCCGTTGGACTGGATGGCCGCGAGCGTGGGGCCGCGTGCCACGGCGTTCACCGCCACTCCCGCCGCCGCCAGACGAGCCGCCATGAGTCCTCCGACGGCACCCAGGCCGTAGATGCATATGCGCTTCATCGATCAGTCCTTTGCCCGGGTCAGGTCGCGAAATGATGGATCCAGTCGATCCACCTGCCGCACCAGCGCCGCGAAGACGTCTCGACCTCCACCTCGTGTGGTATCGAACTGCAAGGCGTCGGCGCTGGCCTTGCGCTGGATGGCCTCGGGAATGGCCGTGGCTGGCCCCAGCGCAGCACCAGCCACCTGAATTTCGCAGGCGCGCTGAAGGGTCCACAGATAGGCAAAGGCCTGCGCGAGATGGGAACCCCATGACAGAAGGCCGTGGTTGCGCAGGATCACAGCTCGCTTGTCGCCGATGGAGCGGACCACGCGGGGACCTTCGTCGGCGTGCACGGTGATGCCTTCGAAGTCGTGGTACGCAAGCCGACCATGGAGTTGCGCTGCGTAGAAATTGTCCATCGAAAGGCCTGCCTGGTTGCCGGCCACGGCACATCCGGCCGTGGTATGCGTGTGCATCACGCAGTGGGCCTCGGGAATGCCTTGGTGAATCGCGGCGTGCAGGATGAATCCCGCGGGATTGACCGGCCACCTCGATGCCCCCACGATGCGGCCGTCCATGTCGATCCTGACCAGGTTCGACGCGGTGACTTCGCTGTAGTGCAACCCAAACGGGTTAATGAGGAAGTGCCTTTCCGGTCCCGGCAGACGCACCGTGATGTGGTTGTAGATGAGCTCGGTCCAACCCAGCAGAGCAAAAATCCGGTAGCACGCCGCAAGGTCGTTGCGCAGTTCATCCTCAAGGGCATCCCGTGGTGGCGACATGGCAGCTCCTCACCGTTCCCGGGGCATGACGAAAAGTGTCTCGATGCGGTTGGCACCATCCATGGCCTGGATGGCATCGAACAAGGTGGATTCACCCCACTCTCCCAGCACGTCTTTCACCAGAAGCGAGAACTTGGCACGCAGCTCGCCCGGCGTCAGCATGGTTTGCGGCTCACCACGAGGTGCGTGGACGAACTCGCGCCAGACCTCTCCAGACCTGGTGCGAATCTCCACCACGCCCGAGAAGGCTGCGGGGAAGTTGGCTTCGCATTCGGCGTCCTCATAGACGTCAATGCGCTGCATCAGCGCGCGGATGTCGGCATCGGCCAACGCCGGCTCATAGTCGTCCCACCCCATGCGCTTGTGCTTGAGTGCGATGGACAGGCACAGGTGGGTGGAGAACTGGCAATCCACCACGTTCTTGGGGTCGCGCCGCCGTTCCTGCGGTGTGCCCACCACATACACACTGCGCCTGGCCAGTCCCACACGCACCGATTCGATCTGGGCGATGTCGATGGCGTGGCGCGCATGCAAGGCAAAGACAGCGTCCAGCGGCGAATGGATACCCCGGCAGCAGGGATAGGGCTTCAATCCCGACTGCATGATCTCCCACACGGTTCCGAGGCCTTGGACAGCCCTGGCTGGCTGCGGCTCCGGCGAATAGACGTTGAAAAAGCCTTCCTTGCCCTCAAACGCCTGGGTCGCCCCGGTATAGCCCCGTCGAGCCAGCGATGCCGCCAACAGACCACCTGCGGCGGCGTTGCCCACGTGAAAGCGCTTGGTCCAGGCCCCGTTCACCACGAACTGACCGGTGCCGGCCGATTCGCTGAGCGCGGTACCGAAAGCGTGTTCCATCTGCAGAGGGGTGAGCTTGAACAGGTTTCCGGCTGCGGCGGCAGCACCAAACACGCCGACGGTGGCGCTCGCATGGAATCCACGCTCGCTGTGTTTGAGCACCGGCAAACCCAGGGCCACGCGGATCATGACTTCGTAACCCGCCACGATGGCTCCGATCAACTCGCGCGTGCTGGCACCCACCATCTGCGCAGCGGCCAGCGCAGCAGGAATGACCGGCGCTCCCGGATGCAGCTGAGCGGGCGCGTGGGTGTCATCGAAATCAAGGCTGTGGGCCGCGGCCCCTGCCAGCAGCGCTGCGGCCTGCGGCCTCCAGCGCTCCCTCGTGCCCGCCACCTGAATGTCGCCCCGGTCAAGCCCGAGATCGCGCAACGTGTCCTTGAGCACGAGCGTGGAATCGAGGCTCTGGGAACGGATGATGATGCCGCTCAAGTCCATGAAGAGCAGCTTGGTTCGTTCGACCACCTCGACGGGAAGGTCGTCGAATCGCAGATCGGCCGCGAAGCGGGCCAGCATCGATGTCACAGCGGTCATGGTTCAGGCGGTCTGTTTGATGGCGGGAATACCACGACGGACGAAAGACGCGAAATCGGGCGAGAGTTGCACGCTGTCTTCAAGGTTGATCCACATCCGCAGCAAGTAGCGTTTTCGGCCGTCGTCATGGTCGAAGTAGTTGCTGCGCGCATGCAGCGTGATGAAGTTGTTGATGATCTGGATGTCACCCGGCTCCAGCAGCATGTCCAGGCGCATGTCCTCTCGCGTGCCCAGCTCGTGCACATAGTCGATCGCCTCCTGCTCCAGCGGCGTGAGGGGAACGCCCCGCTTCTTCGCTCCGGTTTCGATGATCCTTTTTGCAAAGGCGCAGTTCACGCGGCCGTTGTTGTATTCGAAGACCGGAATCGGCGTGGCCGTGACCTCGTTGGGGTCGGCATTGGGCCCATAGCCCCGGTAGTCGTGATAGAAGCCCTCGTACAGCACTTCCAGGTACTCGGGATGGTTCAGCAGGATTTCGTTGTGGATCGCCACCGAACTGACCAGGCTGCTGATGCCCCCTTGCTGAGCCTTCTCAACGCAGAGCAGCGCGACCACATCGGCCAGGTCGGTGTGCGGATCGAGCAACTGGTTGGTGGTGTTGTTGCGCCGGTTCGGGTCGGTGGTGTTGAGCGCGAGATCGGTCACAGCCGCCACGAAGTCGCCCGCCACGTTGTGAGAGATCACCTGGCCCATGTGGGTCCCGATGCCCCAGTAGATCGTCTTGATGTCTTCGATGCTGTAGCGCTCGACCGGGAAACCCTTGAGCAGCACGAAGCCCCGGCCATTGCGGATCTGGTCATCGATCTCGATCAGCTTGCAGCCGAACACCGGCAAGGGGAACGCTTCCTTGCCGAACTCCCCCCAGGCCAGGCCCTCGGCCTTGATGACCTGGAACGCTTCATCGATTTCGTCGAGTTCGTCCGTGGTCAGGTGGTAAATCCAGGAGCGGTCGTTCTGAACGTCGGCGGCCTTCCACGCGGTGGCGTCCTTGACGAGGGTGCGGAGAATGGACTTGGTCATGATGGGTCTCTTGATGTGGAATGTGAGGAGTGGAGCCTGGAGGCAGCGTCTTCAGGCAGGCAGCGGTGGAACGTCCAGATCGACCAGGGGGCCGAACTGCTGTCCCCCGAAGAGGTCGGTATCCGCCGGGTCCCCGGAGGGCACCAGACGCGGCACCGTGACCTTGATGGCATTGCCGGGTGCGTAGTTGAAGAGCCGTACCCGGGATTCGTCGACCTGGAAGAAGGCCGCCATGGCCGGCTTGTTGATCACCCCACTGGCAACCACGTGCTCATAGCTGACGGCGTCAGGAAACATGATGTCCAGCGTGAGCTGGAAAGGGCCGGCGTTCTTGGTCCGGATGAGTTTGGCGATGTCGCGCAGACGTGGCATGTTCAGGCCTCCTCGTAACGGATGGGATGGAGTTCGAGCGGGTTGTCGAGTTCGACCACGTGGTTGAGCACGAACTGGTATGCCTCGCCCAGGCTCCAGAAGTGCGGAGCGATCGGGAAGGCCAGGTTGGAAAGCAGCCCCTGCCACTGGGGCACGGAATGGTGAAGCACCATGTGAGCCGCCTGGCCGGCGATGGCATACGCCACCTCCTGCGTCTTGGCCAGGGTCACCATCAACAGGCCGATTTCGTTGCCGACTCGCTCCGGGAACGGCTCTCGTTCCCCCATGACGCCCGACTTGCCATACAGCTTGTAGTGGATCTGGTACTCGCCGCGGATGGCGGGTCCATAGACCGCTTCGACGTTCTCGGCAATGTGGTCCTTGAGCCCATCGAACCACGTGTCGAACTGCTCGAGAATGACCGGATCCCGAACGCCACCGAGCACCATGGCGCGGTAACCGATGAGCCTGGCGCCTTCGAGCTTCACGGTGTAAGGCAGGGGACGGAATTCGCTGCCGCTGACGCGCACTTCGCGTTCGTTGACCGCCTCGTACCGCGCCCCGGTCAGGTCCATCTCGCCGCCAGGTTCGAGCATCCGGTAGGGGTCGGCCGTCTCATAAAGCGCATGGGCCGCCACACTGAGCGGTGAGCACTGCTGCGTGGGACTCACGGGCTCCAGTGTGAAATGCCCGTCGGTGATCGTGCAGATCATGCCCTCGGGCTTCTCCATGGTGACCACGGCAGCGCCACCGCATTCCATGATCTTGGCCGCGTGCCAGCAGAGGCCCGCAGGAAAGCCTTGCGATACAGGAATGGCAGCGAAGATGGCGGCATCCGTGGAGCGCCCCGCCAGCACCACATCTGCGCCCCCTTCCAGTGCGGCCACATAGGCTTCAGCGCCCATCATCGCAACAATGTGGTCGGCGTCGCGCAGCACGCTTTCATCGATCTCCGGCGCCGGGTCCAGCGCCCGGATGCGGCCTTCACGGTACTTCTGGAGCAAGAGCTCCCTCGGAGGCTCGGACTCGATCACCGCAATGCGGAAGTTCAGACCTTCCTCTTGCGCGATCTCCCGCACGATCTCGCGCACCCAGTTCAGGTTCCAGTTACCGCCACTGCCCCCGCACGACCCAATGAGCAGGGGCACCTGGATGGAACGTGCCCCGGTGACGAGGATGCGCAGGTCGCGCTTGATGGCGGCGCGAGAAAAGAACGGCTTGTTGCCTCCCAGGTTGGCGGGCCCACCATCGGTGGAGCCTGCATCGCAGCCGATGAAGGCCAGGCCGCGAGAGAGCGCCGCGCGGAAATGGTCTTCCGAGAAGCCCACGCCAAGGACGCCGGTCGGCGACAGGTATCGAATGTGTCGGTGATGGTCTGAGTTGTCCATGGTGCTGTTTTGTGGATTTCTGTTATCGATATCAAAAGTTATTGAAAGGCCAAAAAAAAGACTGCCGTCACATCACCCGCGAGAGGAAGGACCGGAGTCGATCGGTCTTCGGATTCGACAGCGTTTCCCGCGCTTCCCCCTGTTCGAGGATGCGGCCGCCTTCCATGAAGACCACGCGCGTGGCGACCTCGCGGGCGAAGCCGATTTCATGGGTCACGATCACCATCGTCTTGCCCGCCTGGGCGAGATCGGACACCACGCCGAGCACCTCGCCCACCAGTTCAGGGTCCAGTGCGCTGGTGGGCTCGTCGAACAACATCACCTTGGGCCGCATTGCCAGCGCCCGCGCGATGGCCACACGCTGTTGTTGCCCACCCGAGAGCATCTGGGGATACGCGGTGATCTTGTCCGCCAGACCGACACGACCCAGCAGGTGGTGTGCACGTGTTCTCGCGTCTGCGACGGAGTCGCCGTGCACCTGCACCGGCCCTTCCATGACGTTTTCTTCCACCGTCATGTGCGGAAACAGCACAAACTGCTGGAACACCATGCCCAGTTGCTGCCGCTGGCGGGCAATGTCCCTGGGGCTGAGCGCCCGAAGCTGGCGGCCTTCCTGCCGGTAGCCCAGCAGTTCACCGTTCAGGTAGATCGAACCGCCCTCAATGGTTTCGAGCTGGTGAATGCAGCGCACCAGCGTGGACTTGCCGGAACCCGAAGGACCGATGACGGCGACCACTTCGCCTTCGTCGATGTCCAGCGAGACTTCGTTCAGCACCTGCAGGCTGCCGTATCGCTTGACGACGTTGTGCAGGCGCAGCACATGGCCTTTCGGCGTGGAGGATGGGGTGACGCTGGGCATGGATTGTTCCGTCATCGCTTCAGGCCTGCTCGACCGCAGGGGATGTTTGGGTGGTGTCCCGACGGTGGCCTTTGGAGTAATGGCGCTCCAGGCGCGACTGGAAGGCATACAGCAGGGTGATGACCGCGAGGTACCAGATGACGGCGACCATCAGCAGCGGGACGATTTCGTACGTGCGGTTGTAGATGATCTGCACGGAATGAAGAAGGTCGTTCATGGCAATGACACTGACCAGCGCGGTGGCCTTTGCCATGCCGATGATCTGGTTGCCCGTGGGAGGAATGATGAACCGCATGGCCTGTGGAAAGATGATGCGGAAAAAGGCCTTTGCGGGTGTCATGCCCAGTGCCCTGGCGGCATCGTGCTGCCGGGTATCGACCGACGAGAGCCCGGCGCGCACGATCTCCGTCATGTAGGCGCCTTCGGCCAGCCCGAGTCCCAGCAGTGCGGCGAGGAACGGCGTGATGACCGAATTGGTCGGCCACTCCGCAAGGGGCGGCAGGAACGGCAGGCCGATGGTGATCTTGGGGATCAGGTACGCCAGGTTGTACCAAAAGATCAACTGGATCAACAAAGGTGTGCCACGGAACACCCACAGGTAGGTCTGCGCCGCCCAGCGACCTGGCTTGAAGTCAGACACCAGCGCCAACGCGGCGATGGTGCCGATCACGGTGCCGATGACCATGGCGATGACCGTCAGCAGAAGCGTGGTGCCCAGCCCCAGAAGGATGTTCGCCGAGAACAGGTATTTCCAGACCACCGCCCATTCGAAGCGGGGATTGGTGAAGAGGAAATACACCACCTGCACAGCTGCGAGAACGAGCAACAGAGTAAGGCCCCAACGAAAGGGGCTGGTCCGGTGGCGGGCCGTCGAGACGTCCACCGGGTCGCCTTGAGAGGCGGGCGCTCGCACGCGTTCGGCGACGGACATGGCCAGAACTCCTTGTGACATGACGCTCAACTCACTTGCTTGATGGGTTCAACTGCGGTGCCGGCGCTTTCGCCAGCGTGAGGCCCCATTTGTCCATGATGCGGCCGTATTCACCCGAAGTCCACAGCACCTTGAGGGCGTCGTTCAACACCGGACTGAGCTCGGAATTTTTCTTGAGGACGAAGCCCTGGTGCAGAACACCCAGGCCGTCGGTCTCGTCGGTCTGGATCGTGAATTTGCCTGGATTGCGTTGTTGCAGGTAGAGCGCTGCGGCCATCTGCATGCCTGCCACATCGGCCCTGCCCGACTGCGCGGCAAGCACCGTGGCGTTCTGGTCTGCCAGCGGCACCATCTGCAATGACGCCTGCTTGCTGGCAACACAGCGCTCGCTGACCTTCCTGGCGTAATCCTCCTGCGCCGAGCCAGCGGGAAATGAAATGCGAAGGCCGCAAAGATCGGCCAGCCGGGAGGTTTTGTGACCGCCTGCCACCGGCAGCACGAAAGCGGGTTTGCTGAGCAGCCAGGTCAGGATGTCATAACGCTCTTCACGGGCTTTGGTGGACAGCAGGGGGCCGGCTGAGAGGTCGTAACGCCCAGTGTCGATGCCTGCCAGCATGGCAGGCAGGTTGCTGACGATGGTGATGTCGATCCTGACGCCCAGCAAGGGCTCGAGCGCCCGGGCCATGTCCGCATCGATTCCGGTCACGGTCTTGCCGTCGTCTCCAACGATTCGATAGGGAGCGAAAGAATCGCCTACCATCTTGAGCACCTTTGCCGTCTTGACGGATGCGGGCAAGCGCTCGAACAAGGGGGGCGGCGCGCTCTGCGCCGAAGCGGTCAGATGCATGGCACCGGTCAGCAGCCCGAGGGCCGTCAGCGCCAGGGTGGTGACGCGACGCATGCCGGCGCTCGGGAGAAATGGGGAAAGTCTTGGGGCCATCGGTGTCTCCTGCGGTTTACGCTCAGTCATCAAACTGGAATCAGCTTGACTTTGTAAAATGTTATCGATATCAAATGTTATCGATATCGGTGTTTACCCTGAATGCACCATCTGCGCACAGAATGCACTCTTGTCGCTTTCCAGCCGCCAAATCATGAACGCCATGCAACGAACCCCTTCAGCCCCCTCACCGGAACGCCCGAAGCGTCGCACGAAGTCCACCGGAACATCCAGCGTTCTGACGCCCGACATGGCCGGATTCCGCCTGCTCAAGCTGACCAACCTCATGAGCCGGCCATTCTTTGGCCAGTTTGCCAAACAGCACGAGCTGACCCTGAACGAATGGCGTTCCATCGTGGTGCTGGCCAACAAGCCTGGCAGCGCCGCGCAGGACGTGAGCGCGGCAACCGGCCTGCATCCGATGAACATCAGCCGGGCGGTGATCGCCTTGCGAAAGCGCGGGTTGGTCGAAGAGGCGAGAGACCCGGAAAACCACCGTCGCATGTTGCTCTGGCTGACACCGACAGGTGAAACCCTGTTCAAATCGATCGCACCACATTCGGAAGCCCAGAACCGGCTCCTGTTCGACGTGTTGAGCAAGGAGGAACTTGCCAGCTTCGCGCGAACACTGGAGAAGTTGATGCTTCGCGCAGAAGAAATCACGCAAGATCAATGACCAGCGCTTCCAGTTGATCCCCGACCGGCACTGGATACCGCTTCATGCCCCTCTTCGCCGCCACGGTTTTTCTTTCAGCATTCCTGCTGTTTCAGATTCAACCCATCGTGGCCAAGATGATCCTGCCCTGGTTCGGCGGGTCCTCCTCGGTATGGACACTGTGCATGGTGTTCTTCCAGGTGGAACTGCTGGTGGGGTATGCCTATGTCCACCTGGTCCATGAAAAGCTCAGCGCCCGCCGACAGCCCTGGGTGCATGGTGCGCTGCTGCTGCTGAGCCTGGCCACGCTGCCGGTGGTGGCCGATCCTTCCTGGAAGCTGGACGCGCAGGCCCACCCTACCTGAAGCGTGTTGGGGGTGCTGGCCACCACGGTGGGCGTGCCCTACCTGCTGCTTTCCACCACCGGCCCCTTGATGCAGGCCTGGTACGCGCGCAGTTTTGTGGCGCAAGGCGTGCAGCCCTACCGGCTGTATGCGCTGTCCAACCTGGCGTCCATGCTGGCGCTGTTGTCGTACCCGGTGCTGGTGGAGCCGGCCATGGCGGTGAAGCCACAGGCCTGGGTGTGGTCCGCGGGCTACGCGCTGTTCGTGCTGTCCTGCGTGGTCACGGCGGGCTACACCCTGCGGCGCCAGGAGGGTACCGACGCCCGCACGCAAGAAGCACCTGCAGACCATGCACCGCACCCCGGCTGGCGCGAATGCCTCATGTGGGTGGGCCTGGCGGCCACGGCCTCCATGCTGTTGCTGGCCATCACGCGCCACCTCACGCAGGACGTGGCACCGGTGCCCTTCCTCTGGGTGCTGCCCCTGGCGCTGTACCTGCTGAGCTTCATCCTGTGTTTCGACGCGCCGCGCTACTACGTGCGCCCACTGTTCCTGGGCACGCTGCCGCTGGCCTTCGTGGCGCTGGATGTCGCCATGAACGAAGGCGTGAGCGCCTCGGTGCTGGTGGGCCTGCTGAGCGCCGCCGTGTTCATCTTCTGCATGGTGTGCCACGGCGAACTGGTTCGGCGCCGGCCACCAGTGCGCCACCTCACGCTGTTCTATCTCATGCTTTCAGTGGGCGGCGCGCTCGGCGGCCTGTTCGTGGGCTTGCTGGCGCCCGTGGCGTTCAACGCATATTTCGAACTGCCCCTGGGTCTGTTCCTGTGCGCGCTGCTGATGGTGCTGGTGCTGTGGCCCGAGCTGCGCGGCAGGCCATACGCCCGCTGGGCACGCGGTGCCCTGCTGGTCGCATTGCTGCTGTATGGCGCGAGGCTCTCCAGCATCTCGCTGGACTATGTGCAGGGCTACACCGAAGTGGTGCGCAACTTCTACAGCCAGACCCGCATCGAGGACAGCATGGACCAGGACGGTCTGGGTCCGGTCCGCAGCATGGTGCACGGCAGCATCACCCATGGCGAGCAGTACCTGAACCATCCCCGGCGCGCCACCGCCTACTACTGCGAGCGCACCGGCATCGGCCGGGCGCTGCAAAGCCTGCCGACCGACCGGCCACGAAAAATCGGCGTGGTGGGCCTGGGCGCGGGCACGCTCGCGATGTACGGGCGCGCGGGCGACGAGATGCGCATGGTCGAGATCAACGACCAGGTGCTGGACCTGGCACGCAAGCACTTCAGTTACCTGGCCGACAGCGCCGCCACCATCGTGCCCCTGCTGGGCGATGGCCGCCTGGTGCTGGAGCGCGATCCCCCGCAGGCTTTCGACCTGCTCGCCATGGACGCCTTCTCGGGCGACTCCATTCCCACGCACCTGCTCACGCTGGAAGCCTTCGAGGCCTACCAGCGCCACATGAAGCCCGATGGCCTGCTGGCGGTGCACATCACCAACACGTATCTGGACCTGCGCCCGGTCATGGCCTCGGCCGCACAGCATCTGGGCAAGGTGGCGCTTCTGCTGGAACTGAGCGCCGGCCATGGCGACCCGTTCTGCCGCCGATCGTCGTGGGTGGTGTTCGTGAATCCCGCGCAGGCCGCTGCGCTGCCAGCGGTGCTGCAAGGCGCGAAGGTGCTGACACCCACACCCGGGTTCCGTCCCTGGACGGACACGTTCTCGAACCTGTTCGACATCCTGATTTGAACGTCACTCATACCTCACCGTCCTCACATCGTCGAGACGTCGCACAATCGCGCTCGCTTCACACGACGCTTGTGCGGATTCGACGGTGAATGCGGAGGGAGATCAATTGCAACTTGAATTTCCAAGTCCACGAGTTTTCGTGATACGGCAATTTTTGAGCGCTACAGAGTGCGAAGCACTGCTGAGCCTGGCTGAGCAAACGGGTTTGCGATCGATCAGCCCGCCAGGTTGCGGAACAGGTAGCGCGCCAGCGCAGCCCAGAAATCACCGCCTGAATGCTGCCGCCAGATCACCGACACGTCCGCGTACCCTTTGTGGAAGATCATGGAGAGCATCCCGATCAGGATCAGGATGCTGACGACCTGCAGCACGGTCTTGAAGAGGGCGTCGCGGTCGGGGGACATCGGCCGCTATTGTGCGCGCGTGGCCTTCCAGGCGCTGCCGCCATTCACCCTGCCCTGCATGTCGCTACCCTTCACCTCGCCGGCGTAGCGCAGACCGTCCACGATGAACTGGATCTGAGTCCCGACCAGGCGCGCATCGCGCACGGGCAAGGCCTGGCCGCCTTGTCGCAGCGTGCCCTTGAGCTTCTGGAACGTCTGTTCCAGCACCAGTTCCTGGCCATTGCCCATGCGCCAGGTGCCGGCCACCTGGGCAGGCACGGTCCACTGGTAGGCCTCGCAGTAGGTGCGGCAGCCTTCCACCACCCGCTGCACCTGGTCGGGCTCCCAGTCGTCCATGTTGAAGGAGTTGGAGACGATGCGCGTGCCGGGCTTCATGGCGAGCAGGGTGGGCCGCAGGCGCATGTTCAGTTCGGGCAGCAGGAACAGGGTGATCACGGTGGCCTTCGAGAAGTCGGACTCGAAGATGTCGGCCTTCTCGAACGTGGCGCGCGCACTCACCCCTTCGGCTTGCGCGGCGCGCTTGGACAGCGCCACCATGTCGGGGTTGTATTCGATGCCGTGGGCCGTGGCACCGCGCTTGGCGGCGGTGATGACGAGGCGACCATCGCCCGAACCCAGGTCGATCAGGTGGTCCTGGGGGGTGAGTTTCGCCATCTCCAGCATGCGATCGACCAGCACCTGCGACGTGGGGATCCAGATGACGTCCTTGCCGGACTGACCCTCCGAAGGCTGGTAAGTGGGCGCGGGCGCGGACGCGGGTGTCTGCGCCATGGCCTGGGTGGCCAATGCCGAGGCTGCCGTGAAGATCGCAGCGGCCAGCAAGGAGGGGCGAAGTTTCATCATGATGGGTCTCCTGATGGTTGGGAATTCGTGGACTGGAAGAGCAGGATCGGCGCTCCTGCGATCAGGACGCCGAGCCCGACCAGGGCAGCGGGACCGGTGTGCATCACGCTGGCGTGAAGCATGTACATGCAGGTCAGGCAGAAGAGGATGGGCGTGATGGGATACAGCGGCACGCGGAACGGCAGCGCCCGGTGCGGGTCGCGCCAGCGCAGCACGAACAGCGAACCGCCTATGAGCAGCAGGAACATCCAGAACACCGGCGCGGTGTAGTCGACCATCGCCTTGAAGCCATCCGGGGTGACGGAGCCCATGGCGATGAGCGCGAGGGCGATGACACCCTGCACGATCTGAGCATTCGCGGGCGTTCCGCCACGCCCGTTCCACACGCCCATCCAGCGCATCACGCTCAGGTCGCAGCCCATGGCGTAGAACACACGGCCTCCGGTAAAGATGGTGGCGTTCAGCGTGGAAATGGCGGCCACGACCACGGCCAGCGTGACCAGCATCTCGCCCGATGGCCCCGCCGCCGCGCGCATCATGTCGGCCGCCACGGCGTCTGACGCGCGCAGACCATCGAGGCCGAGGATGGAGAGCAGCGCCATGTTGGCGAGCACATACAGGGTCACCAGCAGCGCGGTGCCCAGGGTGAGCACCTTGGCGATGTTGCGCGGCGCATCGCGCAGCTCGCCGCTCAGATAGGCCGCGTCGCTCCATCCACCATAGGTGAGCAGCACGAAGATCATCGCCACGCCCAGCGCGGCGGCTTCCTCGGGCACGGCCAGGGTGGCCGGGGCCGCGGGCGCGGCCGGTCCGAAAAAACCGAAACCGATGATGGCGAGCATGGCGCCGATCTGGATGAAGGTCACCACGATCTGCAGGTTCTTGCCGGCGGCGGTGCCCACCACGTTGACACCCGTCAGCACGATCACGGCCAGCGCGGCGTAGACCGCAGACCCATGCGGGCCGATGGGCACCACCTGGGAGACGTAGTCCCCCAGCAAGAAGGCGACCAGGGCAATCGAGCCGGTCTGGATGACCGTGCAGCGCGCCCAGCCGAACATCATGGCCACGGGCCGGCCGTAAGCCCGCGAAAGAAAATGGTATTCACCTCCCGCATGCGGATGGGCGGCGGCCAGCTCTGCGTAACAGAGTGCACCAATGAGGGTGATCAAGCCGCCCACCAGCCAGACCAGGATGAACATGGCTTCCGAGCCCACGCCATCGGCCACGATGGAGGGCGTGCGGAAAATGCCGATGCCCACCACCAGCCCCACCATGATCACCACCGCATCGAAGACGGACAACTGCGGCTGTGGCCGCGCGTGCACCTCAGCGCGGGGCGGTCCGGCCATGCGGCACCCCTCTTCTGCATCCAGGCCTCATGGGCTTGTCTCCTGTGTTGTCTTTTGGTTTTTTCACCCGCTGATGGAACGCACCCGGCCCGCAGAGTTCCCGGCATGGTGGCAAGGAATGGCGCGAGGGCCGGTCCTCAGTCCAGCGGCCAGGGCAGGTCTCGTTGAATTCTGGATGCCGGTGGGGTGCCCGGGCTTTCGTCCCCCACCTCCAACCCGCGCCACCAGGGCACCACCGCCTGAAGATGCGCGGGCTCGACCGCTTCGCCCAGGCGGGGCATGAGCAGGGGCGTGCCGTGCGAGGGCGCGAGCTTCAGCAGCGTCTCCACCGGCTCATCCCACTCGTGCATGGCCAGGCTGAAGGTGCCCCAGTGCACGGGCAGGAAGGCACCACCGCCCAGCAGCGCGTGGGCCTTCAGGGCGTTGACCGGCCCCAGGTGGATGTCGCCCCACGCCGGATGGAAGGCGCCCACCTCGAGTATGACCAGGTCGAACGGGCCCAGCCGTTCGCGGATGGCGGCGTATTCGGTGGTGAGGCCAGTGTCGCCACTGAAGAACACACGGTGGCGCTCGGACTGCACCACCATCGAAGACCACAGCGTGGCGTTGCGGTCCTTGAAGCCGCGGCCCGAGAAATGCTGGGAGGGCGCGGCGGTGATGGTGAGGCCTGTTCCCGGCACTCGGTGGCTTTCCCACCAATCGAGTTCGGTGATGCGCTCGGCCGCCACGCCCCAGGCCTGCAAGTGGGCGCCCACGCCGAGCGAGGTGACAAAGGGCACGGCACTGTGTCTGGCGAGCGCCCGGATGGTGGGGTAGTCCAGGTGGTCGTAGTGGTCGTGCGAGATCACCACCACGTCCACCTCGGGCATCTGCCGCAGGCGCAGCGGCACCGGCTGGAAGCGCTTGGGACCGAGCAGGCGAAAGGGCGAGGCGCGCGTGCCCCACACCGGATCGGTCAGCACGCGGTGGCCGTCGATCTCGATGAGCACGGTGGAGTGGCCCAGCCACGTGGCGCGCAGGCCGCTTTGCACCGGTCGGCTCCAGGCCTCGCGCGGATCGACGGACGGCAGCGGCCCGCCCGGTGTGCGCCGCCCACCGGAACTCAGGAACTCCTTGAGCGTGGGCCGGGGCACGCTGGCATCCCGCAATCCCGGCAACACGGGATGCTGGTTGCGAAAGCCTTCGCCAGTCCAAAGATTCGATGCCCGCATGCGCTCCAGCCGTTCGCCCTGGGCGCGTCTACCGAACGAGTTCATGGCAAGACCCCTTGACGACCTGGCAGTGACAGCCGCGCGCAGGCCGGCGCCATTTCCGACAACAAGCGTCCTTTGCGCCACACCTTCAGGCGCGTGGCACGCAGGCGGATGGCCTCGATGGGGTCGCGCGCCTGCAGCAGCACGAAGCTGGCGTCCTTGCCCGGCGCGATCCCGTAGTTGCCCAGGCCCATGACCTTCGCCGCATTCGTCGTCACGGCGTCGAAACACTGGCGCATGCCGGCCTGGCTGGTCATCTGCGCCACATGCAGGCCCATGTGCGCCACTTCCAGCATGTCGCCGCTGCCCAGCGAGTACCAGGGGTCCATCACGCAGTCGTGGCCGAAAGCCACCGTGACGCCGGCGGCCATGAGCTCGGGCACACGCGTCATGCCGCGCCGCTTCGGGTAGGTGTCGTGCCGGCCCTGCAGGGTGATGTTGATGAGCGGGTTGGCCACGGCGCTCACACCCGACTCGGCGATCAGCGGGATCAGCTTGCTCACGTAGTAGTTGTCCATGCTGTGCATGGAAGTGAGGTGCGAGCCGTTCACGCGCCCCTGCAAACCCAGGCGCTGCGTCTCGAAGGCCAGGGTCTCGATGTGGCGCGAGAGCGGGTCGTCGCTCTCGTCGCAATGCATGTCCACCGGCAGGCCTCGCTCGGCGGCCAGTTCACACAGCAGCCTTACGCTGGCTGCGCCCTCGCCCATGGTGCGTTCGAAGTGCGGGATGCCACCCACCACATCCACGCCCAGGTCCAGTGCACGTTTCAGGTTGTCGAGCCCTCCCGGTGAGCGCAGCACGCCGTCTTGCGGGAAGGCGACAAGTTGAACGTCCAGGTACGACGCCATGCGCTTCCTGGCTTCGAGCATGGCACGCACCGGCCGCAGGCTGGGGTCGCTGGTGTCCACGTGGCTGCGAATGGCGAGCAGACCCTTGGCCAAGGCCCAGTCGCCGTACGCCAGCGCGCGTTCCACCAGCGCTTCTTCGGTCAACAAGGGTTTGAGCTCGCCCCACAGCGCAATGCCTTCGAGCAGCGTGCCACTCTGATTGACGCGCGGCAGGCCGTAGCTGAGCGTGGCGTCCATGTGGAAGTGCGGGTCGCAGAAAGGCGGTGTGAGCAACTGGCCGCCCGCATCCAGCGTTTCGTGCGCGGGCGCATCCAGCCCGGGGCTCACCTCCACGATGTGCCCGCCCTGTACGGCAACGCTCATGCCGGTACGGCCGTCGGGCAGGCTGGCCTGGGTGATCAGCAGGTCGAGCATCAGCGTTCACCTTTGCGGTAGGGTTTCATCAACGCCTGAGGATACGCCGCGCGGCGCGCCACCAGCACCAGCGCGAGGATGGACAAGGCGTACGGCAGCATCAGGTAGATCTGGTAGGGCACCACGCTGCCACCGGATTGCTGCAGGCGCAACTGCAGCGCGTCGAAGAAGGCAAACAGCAGCGCGCCCAGCAGCGCCTTGCCGGGGCGCCACGAGGCGAACACCACCAGCGCCACGCAGATCCAGCCCCGGCCGTTGACCATGTTGAAGAAGAAGGCGTTGAAAGCCGAGAGCGTGAGGAAGGAGCCGGCCACGCCCATGAGGGCCGAACCGAGCACGATGGCGCTGGTGCGCACCGCCGCCACCGACAGGCCCTGCCCTTCGGCGGCCTGAGGGTTCTCGCCCACCATGCGCACAGCCAGCCCGGCCGGCGTGCGGTAGAGCACCCAGGCGAACACCGGCACGGCCAGTAGCGCCAGCAGGGTCAGCGGCGTCTGGGCGGACAGCACCGGGATGCCGAGCCACTCCATGGGCGCGAAGGGTGTGATGGTGGGCGGTGTGTTCACCTTCGGAAAACTCACGCGGTAGGCAAAGTAGCTCAGCGCCGTGGCCAGCAGGGTGATGCCCAGGCCCGCCACGTGCTGCGAGAGCGCCAGACCCACGGTGAGCGCGGCGTGCAGCAGGCCGAAGACCGCGCCGGTGAGCGCTGCCACCGCCACCCCGCTCCACAGCGGCAGACCCAGGTACACCGCGAGCCAGCCGGCCAGCGCGCCGGCAACCATGATGCCTTCGATGCCGAGGTTGAGAACGCCCGCACGCTCGCACCACAACACCCCCAGCGTGCCCAGGATGAGGGGCGTGGCGATGCGCAGCACCGCAATCCAGAACGCGGGGTTGGTGAGGATGTCGATCCACTCGCTCATGGCGACTCAGCTCCGGCGCAGGCGGTACTGCGCGAGCAGGCTGGCCACCAGCACCGACAGCAGCGACACGGCCACGATCACGTCGGCCAGGTAGGTGGGCACACCGATGGCGCGGCTCATGCTGTCGGCACCCACCAGCACACCCGCGATGAACACCGCCGCCGCGATCACCCCCAATGGGTGCAGGCCGGCGAGCATGGCGATGACGATGCCGCTGTAGCCGTAGCCCGGCGACATGTCCAGCGTGACGTAGCCGGCCCGCCCCGCCACCTCAATGGCGCCGCCCAACCCGGCGAGTGCGCCCGAGAGCAGCGCCACCAGCACCACCGTGCGCGTGACCGGCACGCCGGCAAAGGCGGCGGCCCGCGCATTGGCGCCCACCGCGCGAATGTCGAAGCCCAGCACGGTGTACTTGATCAGCACCCAGAGCATCACGGCCAGCGAGACCGCCCACAGCAGGCCGGTGTGCAGGCGCGTGCGTTCGACGAGCCGGCCGAGCTCCACCTCCGGCATCAGCGCCACGCTCTGTGGCCAGCCCAGGGCCATGGGATCTTTCATGGGACCGTCGAGCAACGCAGACACCAGCAACAGCGCAATGAAGTTGAGCAACAGCGTGGTCACCACCTCGTCCACACCCAGGCGCAGTTTCATGAGCGCAGGTCCCAGCAGCAACAGAGCACCGGCGAGCGCGGCGGCCAGCATCATGAGCGGAAACAGCAGCCACACCGGCCATCCGAGCCCAGTGCCACCATGCAGCCCACCCACGGCCACCGCCGCCAGCGCGCCAGCGTACAGCTGGCCTTCGGCGCCGATGTTGAACAGGCGCGCCTTGAATGCCACCATGGCGGCCAGCCCCGTGAGCATGAGCGGCACGGCGCGTGTGAGGGTTTCGCTCCAGGCGAAGAGCGAGCCGAACGCACCCTGCATCAGCAAGCCGAAGGTCTGGCCCACGGGCGCGCCGGCCCAGAGTACCAGCCCGCTGCTGACCAGCAGCGTGAACGCAATGGCGATGACCGAGGCACCAGCCACGGCCAGCGGTGAGGCCTGCGCCCGCCGCTCAAACCGCATGTCCAGCCCCCGCCATGGCCAGGCCGATGCGCTCGCGCGTCCATGCATCCGCGGGCAAGGCTTCTGTCAAGTGGCCCTGGTGCATCACGGCGATGCGGTCACCCAGCGCCATGACCTCGTCGAGGTCGTCTGAAATGACCAGCACCGCTGCGCCGGCGTCGCGCGCCTCGATCAACTGGCGGTGCACGTAAGCCACGGCACCGATGTCGAGTCCCCATGTAGGCTGGTGCGCGACGATCAGGACAGGTGTTGCGGCCTCACCTTCCGGAGAAAGCAAGGCGCGTCCCAGAATGAGCTTCTGCATGTTCCCGCCCGAGAGCGCACGCGCGGGCATGGCCGGCCCGCCACCGCGCACGTCGAAGGCTTCGATCACGCGCTGCGCGTGCCGCCGCGCCGCACGCAGCCGCACCCAGGGGCCACGCGAAAACGCCCGGCTGCGCAGGCGCTCGGCCACGGCGTTCTCCCACACCGGCAAATCGCCCACCACGCCCACGGCGTGCCGGTCTTCCGGGATGCGGGCCACACCCTGCGACACCAGCCAGGCCGGCGAGGCGCGCAAAGCTTGCCCTTGGAACTGCACCTCGCCCGCACTGGCGGCACGCATGCCGCACAGCAACTCCGCCAGCGCCACCTGGCCGTTGCCCGAGACGCCAGCGATGGCCAGGATCTCGCCCGCGCGAAGGCTCAGCGAAACCCCATCGAGCCGGTCGCGCACACCCGACGGCGTGCTGACCTCGCGCAAGGTGCAGACCTCGCGGCCCACGGCGCCGGCCGGCCGGCGCTCGGCCGCGTCCACCGCATGCCCCACCATCCACTGCGCCAGTTGTGCCTGCGTGGTGCCGGCCACCGGCGCTTCGGCCACCAGCTTCCCCTGGCGCAGCACGGCCACCCGGTGCGAAACGCGCAGCACCTCGGCCAGCTTGTGGCTGATGAAGATGATGGACAGGCCCTGCGCCACCATCTGCGAGAGCGTGGCGAACAGCGCTTCGCTTTCCTGCGGCGTGAGCACCGCGGTGGGCTCGTCCAGGATCAGGATGCGCGCGCCCCGGTACAGCGCCTTCAGGATCTCCACGCGCTGGCGCTCGCCCACCGAAAGACTGCCCACCAGCGCATCGCATTGCACGGCCAGGCCGAAGCGCTCGGCCACCTGCACCAGGCGCGCACGGCCCTCGGCCCGGCGCGACAACGGCCGCCACAGCGGCTCGGTGCCCATCATCACGTTGTCGAGCACGGAGAGGTTGTCGGCCAGCGTGAAGTGCTGGTGCACCATGCCGATGCCGGCCGCCAGCGCCGCGCGCGGCTGCCCTGGTGCCAGGCGCTGACCATGCACCTCGATCTCGCCTTCATCGGCCACGTAGTGCCCGAACAGAATCGACACCAGCGTGGACTTGCCGGCCCCGTTCTCACCCAGCAGCGCGAGCACCTCGCCCTCGTCGAGCGAAATCGAGATCGCGTCGTTGGCCACCAGCGCGCCGAAGCGCTTGGTGATACCCACAAGACGCAATACCGTCTGGCGCTCGCCCGACGCTGGCGCGTCGGTCACGGCTGCCACGTGCGCAAAAAGGCCAGCAGCACCTTGGCGGAGTTGTCGGCCGCCAGTCCGAAGAAAGTGCCCATTTCGTTTTCGCCCTCGCCGCCGCCGGCCAGGTCGCTCAGCGAGCGGAAGGCGATGTAAGGCACGCCGTTGCTGTAGGCCACGTGGCCCACGGCGGCCGTTTCCATGTCGAGCACGTTGGCCTCGAAGGTCTTGAAGGTGTATTCGCGGAACGACGCGTTGTCCATGAACGCCTGGCCCGAGACACCGTTGCCACCCACCACCAGCCTGGGCGAGCGCGAAAGGCACTTGCCCGGCGCCGTGCACGCGGACAGTGGGACCTCGAGCCGGCGCGCCGCGGCCAGCATGCCGGGGTCGACCTCGAACCAGAACTTGCGATGTACCTCTTGGCGCTGCGCCGTCACCACCTCCACGCTGCGCGGGAAGAACATGCCGTAGTTGGGGTGCATGGCGTCCTTCATGAACGGCGGCGCGGTGTACCGGCCGGGGCCGGATTCACGGGCGATCAGCACTTCCAGGTACTGGCCCCACTGCTGCGGCACCGACACGTCGCCGATGTGCAGACCCGGGTTCACGCCACCGGCGATGCCGCTGAACACCAGGGCCCGCACGTTGAAGCGGTCCAGCACACGCTGCGTGTTCATGGTCGCGTTGACCATGCTGATGCCCGAGAGGAACAGCACCACCGGCCGCCCGGCCAGCACGCCCGTGGTGAATTCCACGCCCTGCACCCGGTGGGTGACCGGCTCGGTCAGTTGCTGGCGCAGCAGCACCAACTCCGGCGCGAAGGCCGAGAGCACCGCCACCCGCGGTGTGGCATCCAGCCAACCGGCCGCTGCGGTGGCGGTCCTGGCAGGTGCGGCGGATGCAGCCGATGCGGCGTGTGGTGCGGTGCCCGCGCAGCCGCCGAGCAGCAAGCCGGCACCGAGCACACACGCCATTCCGGCGGCGCGCCATGGGTTCCAGACGTTCATGAGGAGCTCCCTGGAGGACGGATGAGGTTACTTGCTCGATTTCGGCTGGCTGTCGTCGACCTTCACGGTGAACTTGCCCGAGAGAATCTCTGCCTCACGCGCCTTCACCTTCGCCACGATCTCGGCCGGCACCTTCTTCTCGAAGGTGCCCAGGGGCGCCATTTCAGAACCCTTGTGCTTCATCATCGAGTACGGGCCGTAATCTTCGGCGGTGAACTTGCCCTCCTTGACCAGCTTGATGGCGCGATCGATCGAAGGTTCCATGTTCCACAGCGCCGAGGCCACCACCGTGTCCGGGTACTGGTCCTGGGTGTTGATCACGTTGCCGATGGCCAGCTTGCCTTTTTCCTTGGCCGCGTCGGACACACCGAAACGTTCGGCGTAGAGGATGTCGGCGCCCTTGTCGATCATGGCGAAGGCCGCTTCCTTGGCCTTGGGCGGATCGAACCAGCTGTTGATGAAGCTCACGGTGAACTCGGCCTTGGGGTTGGTCTCCTTGGCACCCGCCATGAAGGCGTGCATCAGGCGATTGACCTCGGGAATGGGGAAGCCGCCGACCAGGCCGATCTTGTTGGTCTTGGTCATGCCGCCGGCGATCATGCCCGTGAGGTAGGCCGGCTCCTGGATGTAGTTGTCGAACACGCTGAAGTTGGGCGCCTGCGGCTTGCCGGACGAACCCATCACGAACGATGTCTTGGGAAAGTCCTTCGCCACCTTGCGCGCTGCGGCTTCCACGCCGAACACCTCACCCACGATGAGCTGGTTGCCACCGGTGGCGTATTCGCGCATCACGCGCTCGTAGTCGGCGTTGGCGACGTTCTCGGTGGCCTTGTACTCGATCTCGCCACGCGCCTCGGCGGCCTTGAGCGCCTTGTGGATGCGGCTCACCCACTGCTGCTCGAAAGGAACGGTGTAGATGGCGGCGACTTTCAGCTTGGCCTGGGCCAGTGCGAGGCCTGGGGACGACAACGCGAGCGCGGCGGCCAGGGCCAGCAGCGGGCGGCGGCGAAGGGAAGTGAGGGACATGGCGCGACTCCTTGGTAGGTGGGGACAGAACAGGAAACGGAACGGTGTCACTGCGTGCCGAAGATGCGGTCGCCCGCGTCGCCAAGGCCGGGAAGGATGTAGCCGTGGCTGTTGAGCTCGCGGTCGATCGCGGCGGTGTAGATGGGCACGTCGGGGTGCGCGCGCTGCAACGCGCCGATGCCCTCGGGACAGGTGAGCAGGCAGACGAACTTGATGGACTTGGGACCGATCTCCTTGAGACGGTCCACGGCGGCAATCGCCGAGTTGCCAGTGGCCAGCATGGGGTCGACCACGATCACGTCGCGCTCGTTCATGTGGGTCGGCATCTTGAAGTAGTACTCCACCGCCGTGAGCGTCTTCGGGTCGCGGTACAAGCCGATGTGGCCGACGCGCGCGCCCGGCACCACGCTGAGCATGCCGTCCAGGATGCCGTTGCCCGCGCGCAGGATGGAGACGAACACCAGCTTCTTGCCGTCGATGACCCTGGCCTGCATCGTCTCCAGCGGTGTCTCGATCTCGATGTCCTGCATGGGCATGTCGCGCGTGACCTCGTAGGTCATGAGCATGGCCATCTCGTTGAGCAGACGACGGAAGCTGTTGGTGCTGGCGTCCTTGCGGCGCATCAGGGTGAGCTTGTGCTGCACCAGGGGGTGGTTGATGAGGTGGACGTTGCTCATGGTGGTAGCCCTTGAGGGTGGAAAGAGTCAGAACACCGTGCCATCGCTGGCGATGTGGAAGGGCGGCAAACCGCCACGCAAGCGCTGTGCCAGCAGCCGCCCCGCCCCCCATGTGCCGCCTTCGAGCACACAGGCCAGCGGAAGCTGATGGGCCTGCAGGCCCAGCTCGGTGCGCACCAGCGGCGCGAGTTCATCCAGCAAGGCCACGGTGAGTGCCCGCCATTCGACGATGAATTCGTCGCCAGCCTGCCAGGTGCGGGTGGCGTGGTCGGCGGGCAAGGGACGCAGCACGCCAGCATCGATCAGCAGGCCGCCGTTGCGGTACTCGGGCAGACCGGTGAGCGCATCCAGCCCGTCCACCTTCACGCCGGCCCATTCAAACGGCTCCAGCAACGAATAGGTCAGCCATTGCGAGAGTTTGTGGAATGGCATCCAGCCCTCGGTGAGCCCCGGGCCCTGCACGTCGGCGTGCCGCCAGCAATCGCCTACGGCGATGCCACCCAGCCGGTTCTGCGCGGGCCAGATGTCCGACAGCGTGTCGAGCAGCGTCTTGAGGATGTCGTGCGCTTTGAGTGTGGGTGCCTGCAGGGCGTCGTACAGCGCACCCGGGCGCCCGGCTGGCCCATAGGTTCCGGTGTGGCCGAGCATCGCCACGCCAAGACGGCGCAGCACATCGACCCGGCCTTCGAGTCCGATCAGCGGATTGCCCTCGCTCACCTGAAACGCCTCGCCCAGCTTTTCGGCGGTGAGTGCGGCCAGGCCCGCTGCATCCACGCGCAACGGCTGCGCCGGATCGCCGGAGAACAGGCCGGCGGTGAAGGCATGGATGCTCGCCACGCCCAGGCCTTCGGAGCGCGAGAAGCTCTGTCCACTTGCGGTTTCGACATAGCGCCAGGCGGCGCCCGCACCGGCATCGAGCAGCACGCTCACCAGCGCCAGGTCGATCTGCGTGCGTGCCCGCTCGCTGGCATCCACCGGACCCAGCAGCGCATCGAGTTGCGCCCGCCGGTCCACCTGCCCGGCCTCGAAGTGGCGCCAGCGGCTGTGGTACGGGATGCGCAGGTCGGGGAAGCGCTGCCGCGTGAGCTCGGCCACGGTGCGGGCGGCCGATTTCAAGGCAGCATCATCCACCGCGAAGTTGGCCGACTTGCCCGCGCGGGCCCGCACCAGCAAGGCCTGGGCGCGCTCGCGAATCGCCACGGTAGAACGCAGCGCACTCACCGCCCCGGCGGCGGTGGCCATATCGGCCTCGGGCTGAATGCCGCTCAAGCGCCCAGCCCCCGACCCTTGGCGATCTTGAGTTCCTCCGCGCCGGGCACCAGGCCCGGCGTGAAGTAGCCCGCCGCCATCTTGGCGTCCATTTCCACGCGCGCGTCGGCGGGAATGAGTTCGTCCGGGATGTTGATGCGCTCGCCCACCTCGATGCCGCCACCCGTGATGGCGTCGTACTTCATGTTGCTCATGGACACCAGGCGGTGGATCTTCTGCACACCCAGCCAGTGCAGCACGTCGGGCATGAGTTCCTGGAAGCGCATGTCCTGCACGCCGGCCACGCATTCGGTGCGGGCGAAGTACTGGTCGGCCGTGTCGCCGCCTACCTGGCGCTTGCGCGCGTTGTAGACCAGGAACTTGGTCACTTCGCCCAGCGCGCGGCCTTCCTTGCGCGAATAGGCCACCAGCCCCACGCCGCCGCGCTGCGCGCCGAGGATGCATTCTTCGATGGCGTGCGTGAGGTAAGGCCGGCAAGTGCAGATGTCGGAACCGAACACGTCGGAGCCGTTGCACTCGTCGTGCACGCGGGCCGTCAGCGTCACATCCGGGTTGGCGAGGTCGCGCGGCTCGCCAAAGATGTAGACCGTCTGCCCGCCAATGGGCGGCAGGAAGACCGAGAGGTCCGATCGCGTGACCAGCTCGGGGTACATGCCGCCGGTTTCCTCGAACAGCACGCGGCGCAGGTCGGTCTCGCTGCAGCCAAAGCGCTTCGCCACGCCCGGCAGGTACCAGACCGGTTCCACCGCCACCTTGGTCACCACCGCCGCGCCACCCGGCGTGAGGAACTTGCCGTCGGGTTTGAGCCGACCTTTCAGCAAGGCATCGATCACCTCGGGCAGGATCACGTGCGCCTTGGTCACGGCGATGGTGGGACGGATGTCGTAGCCCGCGCCCAGTTCGGTGGCGTACACATCGGCCACCACCGCACCCCAGGGGTCGATGCTGACGATCTTCTCCGGGTCGGCCCACTGCGGATAGGGGCCAATGATGTCGGTGGGCGAGGTGTTGGTGAGGTCGGCCCGATGCTCACGCTTGAGCGCCCCTGCCGCCACCGCCAGTGCGCGATACACGCTGTAACTGCCACTGTGCGTGCCGATCACGTTGCGATGCGCCAGGTTCAGCGTGGTGCCCACCACCGGCCCGCGCTCCCGCGCAGTGGCCGCGCCCCACTGGATGGGCAGCGCGCCGAAACCACCGGAATGCGAGGTGAGGCGGATGTGCCGGGGATGCGGCGAGTTGGGCGAGGGTGGTACTTCAGCGGCCACGAGGCCTGTCGGCGACGAAGAATCTGCGGACGTCATGGGAAGCTCCTAGGACTGGCCCACCCAAGCAAGCTCAGTGCCAGACATCTTATGCCTGCGCCGGCGTCATGCCCTTAAGTACAATCGCCGACCCGCCTACCACCCACTGCCCCCATGCACTACTCCGCCTCCCACCACAAGCTCAAGCTCATCCTGGCCGCGCACGGCCTGAAGCCGGGCGATGCGGGCGGCATCGACCAGCTCTTCGGCGGCAAGGATGGCTACTACTGGTTCGGCACCGTGCGCGACCTGTGCCCGGAAGGCAAGACGCTGTCGTGGGAGAGCCAGTACGCCATGGTCAATGCCATTCAGGCGCACGAAAATGCAACGGCCGAGGAAGACGAGATGAAACCGCAGGTGCCCAGCGCCGCGAACATCGCCGCGCTGTCCAAGCTGCTGGCCGATCCGATCTGAGCGCCAGGGGAGCCGTGCGGCCCCCCATCCGCTCTTTCATCAGAAGCTGTGGCGCAAGCCCAGGTCGATGCCGCGCGACGAGGCGTTGGCTCCGGTCACCGAGCCATTGAGCGAATACGTCGCGCCACCCCGGTTGCTCACGTGCGCCAGCGTACCGTAGACGGCCGTGCGCTTGGAGAGGTTGTGTACATAGCCCACCGCCAGTTTTCGGGTCTTGGGCTCGAGGCCGGTCTTGCGCTGGTAGTCGCCGTAGGAGGCGCGCACCAGGCCGGAGCCCACGCGCCATTCCACGCCAGTCTGGATGCCTTCGCCCTTGACCGTGCCCAGACGTTCGTTCGCGTAGCCAAAGGCCACCTTCGCATTGCCGAAATCGTAGGAGATGCCGACGTTGCCGGGGCGTGAGTCGTTGCCGAGCTGCTTGAGCTTGCCGGTGGCGAAGGCCACATTGATCGGGCCTTGCGCCCAGCCCAGGCGGAAGCCCTGGTAGTTGCCATCGTCTTCGGTGGCGCCAGCCGCATTCTCCCCAAACGCCACCATGGCGTGGCCGTAGAAGCCGCCCAGGCCGGAAGGCAGGATGTAGCCGATGCTGTTGGACGCACGAATGCCCGCCGGCGTGCTGGACGTGACGCCCAGCAGCGCAGAGATGCTGGTGCCGACGCCGGCATTGCCGAAGGAGTCGAACGCGCCCATGTTGCTGTAGGTGGGCACGTAATCGCGGCCCAGCCTCAGCTCACCGAACGGGCTGAACAGGCTCAGCGTGGAGCGCCGGTTGAAGGTCAGACCCTGGGCACCTCCGAGGCCAGGCCCTGCGGCCGGCTGGTTGTTCACGTTGGAAGCGAAGCCCGCACCCGTGTCGGTAGCGACACCCGCTTCCAGCCAGAAGCCGGCGGACCATCCGCTGCCGAGGTCTTCGACACCGCGAAAGCCCAGCCGCGTCGTGGTGTTGCCGGAATGGGTGAGCTGGGTCCGGTTGGACACGCTGCCGTGGCCGACTGCCACCAGTGTGTCCAGCACGCCGAACAGGGTCACGTTGCTCTGCGCGGACGCGGCGGCCGACAGGGCCAACAGGGGAAGGCTCAGCAGGGCTTTCTTGTTTCTCATCGATGTCTCCAGGGTTTTGGTTGGGGGAAGGGAGGAAAAAGAAGGTCGGCAAGCGCTTGGCCGCCTACCGACCCGTGAAGCGCGGCGCTCGCCGCTCGAGAAAAGCGTTCACGCCCTCGATGCAGTCGTCGCTGCGGCCGAGTTCGTGCTGAAGGCGGGTTTCCAGGGCCAGTTGCTCGTGCAGCGTTGCCTCCGGGGCGGCCTGCAAGGCGGTCTTGATGTGGCGCAGTGCGAGGGCCGGACCGCTGGCAAATCGCGCGCACAGCGCCTCGGCCTCGGGCATGAGCGCGTCGGCGGATGTCGCACGCCAGATCAGGCCGGCCTGCTGCGCCGCTTCGGCGGTCATCGCCTCGCCCAGCAGGCACAAGGCCATTGCGCGAGCCGGACCGATCAGGCGAGGCAGGATCCAGGTGGCGCCGGCATCGGGCATGACCCCGATGCGCACGAAGGCCAGCACGAACGAAGCACCTTGCGCGGCCAGGACCACGTCACCCGCCAGCGCCAGGCTCACGCCCGCACCGGCTGCCACGCCATTGACCGCCACCACCACGGGCACGGGCAAGGCACGCAGCCGCATCACCAGGGGATTGAAGTCGCGCTCGAGCATGGTGCCCAGGTCGCGCCGTCCATCGGGGCCGCATTCGGGTGTGCTGGCCAGGTCGGCGCCCGAGCAGAATCCGCGCCCGGTGCCGGTCAGCAGCACGCAGCGCAGCGTGTCGTCCTGTTCGAGCACGGTCAGCACTTCGCGCAGATCGCAGTGCATGTCGGCCGACAGGCCGTTGAGTTGCGCGGGCCGGTCGAGCGTCACGCGGGCGATGCCGCGCTCGCACTCGAACCGCACGGTGCGGTGCGTGGGCGTCATGGCAGGATGGCCTCGCTGTTTCCGCGCAGCGCAGGGCTCACCGGCAAGCGGCAGGCTGCGGCGTACTCGGCGGCCATGCGGTCCACGAGTTCCCGCACCGGCGGGATGTCGTGAATGGTGGCCACCCCGTGGCCCGCACTCCAGAAATCGCGCCAGGCCTTGGCATCGCCGTCGGCAATCGCGGCGATGTCGGGCCGCTTGGGGGGCAGCGTGGCCACGTCGATGCCGAAGCGCTCGATGGAAGGACGCAGGAAGTTCGCGTGCACGCCGGTGAAGCGATCGGTGTTGACGAGGTCATCGACACCGCAGTCGACGATCATCTGCTTGAAGGCCTGCTGCCCGTGGGACTCCTGCGTGGCATTGAAGCGCGTGCCGATGTACGCCAGATCGGCACCGAGCGCTTCGGCGGCGCGGATCTGCCAGCCGTCGTTGATGCCGCCGCCCAGCACCAGGCAACCGTCCCAGAATTCGCGAATTTCGCGCACCAGCGAAAACATGCTCTGGTGGCTGGCATGGCCGCCCGCGCCTCCACCCACGCAGATGAGGCCGTCCACGCCCGCTGCGGCGGCCTTGCGTGCCTGCGCGGCGGTGACCACGTCGGAAAACACCACGCCGCCATAGGCGTGCACGGCTTCGGCGACGGGCGCCGGGTTGCCCAGGCTGGTGAGCACCAGCGGCACGCGATGCTTCACCACGATGGCCAGATCGGGCAGGAAGCGCGGGTTGCTGTGGTGGCACACCAGGTTCACGCCGAAGGGAGCCACCGCCGCCGCTGGATCGCTGCTGGCAGCGGCTGCAAGGCCAGCGCGAAGTTCGTCGAGCCACTGGTCGAGTTGCGAGGAAGGCCTGGCGTTGACGTGGGGGAAGGTGCCCACCACGCCCGCGCGGCACAAGGCCATCACCAGCGGCGGGAAAGACACCAGGAACATGGGCGCGCCAATGGCGGGCAAGCTCAGGCGGCCGGCAAGCAGGTCGGGAATGGGCATGGTGTTCTCTTCAATTCACCGCGGCGACCACCGCCGCAGGCGCTTCGACAAGGGCCAGGGGCTGGCCGGGCGATACCTGGTCGCCCACCACGACATTCAGTTCCGCCAGCGTGCCGTCGTGCGGCGCGGTGAGCACGTGTTCCATCTTCATGGCCTCCAGCACCACGACCGCGTCACCTCTCTGCAGGGCATCGCCCACCGTGTGCATGACCTTGACCACGCGGCCGTTGAGCGGCGCACGCAGGGCGCCACTGGCACCTGCGCTCGCGGCACTGGCCACCGGCTCCAGCGTGAGGTCTTCGAACAAGGCCTCGCGCCCTTCCATCTGCAAGGCCATGCGCCGAGCCTTGCGCGCCAGGTGCACCTCACGGGCAAGGCCATCCAGTTCCAGGCGCAGCAGCGGGCCTGCGGGCCGGGCCAGCCAGCGCAGCGTGGTGGTCGGGCCGTTGCCTTCGTGCACGTTGATCATGTCGCGCTGCACGACGACGGAGAAACGCCGGGTCTCGTCACCCAGGCCCAGCCGCACCGAACGCGCGCGCAGACCCGTGCTCGACCAGCCCAGGAAATCGTCACCCACCACCTGGTCCGAGACCGGCATGGCGGCAGCCACTGCAGCAGCCACGGCCCACAAGTGCGCACCAGGCACCTGCGCACGATCGCTGTTGGCGGAGAAGTGCGCAGCGATGAATCCGGTGGAGAAGTCGCCGGAGAGGAAGGCCGGATGCCGCAGCACCGCTGCGAGAAAGGCGCGGTTGCTCGGCAGACCGAGGCACACCGTGCGATCGAGTCCATCGGCCAGGCGCTGCGCGGCCTGCGCGCGGTCGCTGCCGTGCGCCACCACCTTGCCGAGCATGGAGTCGTACCAGGGACTCACCACACTGCCACTGCGCAGCGCATGGTCGGTGCGCAGGCCCGGTGCGGCCTGCCACAGCGCCACCGTGCCCGTCTGCGGCAGGAAATCGCTGTCCGGCGACTCGGCGCACAAGCGCACTTCAATCGCGTGGCCGGTGATGCGCACGTCGTCTTGAGTGAGCGGCAACGGCTCGCCGGCCGCCACGCGCAACTGCAGCTCCACCAGATCCAGGCCGGTAACGGCTTCCGTCACGGGATGCTCCACCTGCAGGCGGGTGTTCATCTCCATGAAGTAGTAGGCACCGTCCGTGTCCAGCAGAAACTCCACCGTGCCCGCACCCCGGTAGCCGATCTGGCGCGCCACCGCCACGGCGCTGGCGCCCATGCGCTCGCGCAGCGCGGCATCCACCGCAGGCGACGGCGCTTCTTCCACGATCTTCTGGTGGCGACGCTGGATCGAGCAGTCGCGCTCGCCCAGGTGAATGGTGTGGCCGTGCGCATCGGCCATCACCTGCACCTCCACATGGCGTGGCGCGAGCAAGGCGCGCTCCAGGATCAGGCGGCCGTCTCCAAACGCGCTCTGCGCTTCGGATCGCGCCGAGTCCAGCGCCTGCGGCAGGTCGGCCGCCTGCATCACCAGCCGCATGCCGCGACCACCACCACCGGCGGCGGCCTTGACCATGAGCGGAAAGCCGATGTGGCCAGCCTCCTGAACCAGGTGTACGGTGGTGGTGTCCTCGCCGTCGTAACCCGGAATGCAGGGCACGCCTGCCGCACGCATGCGCTGCTTGGCCAGCGCCTTGTTGCCCATCGCTTCGATGGCTTCGGCCGAGGGACCGACGAAGACCAGTCCGGCCTGTTCGCAGGCGGCGGCAAAGGCGGCGTTCTCGGCCAGGAAGCCGTACCCCGGATGCACCGCGTCGACGCCAGCACTGCGCGCGGCGGCCAGCAGCGCCGGGATGTTGAGGTACGAATCGCGTGGTGCGGCAGCGCCGATGCACAGCGCTGCATCGGCACTGCGCACGTGCTCGGCATCGCTGTCGGCCTCGGAATACACGGCCACGGTGCGCAGGCCCATGCGGCGCGCGGTGCGCATGATGCGCACGGCGATCTCGCCCCGGTTGGCGATCAGCAGTGTTCTCATGCGCGTGCCCTCGCGGGCAACGTGCCCATGTGCTTGCAGATCACCGACAGCATCACCTCGTCGGCACCACCGCCAATGGAAGCGAGTCGGCCATCGCGGTACAGCCGTGAGGCGGGGTTGTCCCATGTGAAGCCCATGCCGCCCCAGTACTGAAGGCAGGCATCGCTCACGGTCCGCAACAACCGGCCGGCCTTGAGCTTGGCCATGGAGGCCAGCTCGGTCACGTCCGACCCATCCACGTAATGTTCGGTGGCGCGCCAGACCAGCGAGCGCAGGCACTCCACGTCGGCGCGCAATTCGGCCAGGCGGAAATGCACGGTCTGGTTGTCCAGCACGGGTCGCCCAAAAATCTGGCGCTCGCGCGTGTAGTTCACCGTTTCCTCGATGCAGATGTCCAGCATCTGCAGCGCATTGGCGGCCGCCCACAGGCGCTCTTCCTGGAACTGCAGCATCTGGTAGGTGAAGCCCTGCCCTTCTTCGCCGATGCGGTAGTGCTGCGGCACGCGCACGCCGTCGAAATGCACGATGCCGGTGTCCGAGGCGCGCATGCCGATCTTGTCGATGCCGCCCTGCACCGTGATGCCGGGCGCGTCCATCGGTACGCAGATCAGCGTCTTGTTGCGGTGCGCCGGGCCTTCGCTCGTGGTGTTGGCGAGCAGGCAGATCCAGTCGGCCTGCAGGCTGTTGGTGATCCACATCTTGGTGCCGTCAATCACGTAGTCGCCGCCATCGCGGCGCGCCTGGGTGCGGATGGCCGCCACGTCGGAACCCGCGCCGGGCTCGGACACACCGATGCAGGCCACGCGTTCGCCAGCGATGGAGGGCTCGAGGAACTCGCGCTGCAAAGCCTCACTGCCAAAGCGCGCCAAGGCAGGCGTGGCCATGTCGGTCTGCACCCCGATCGCCATCTGGACGCCTGCTGAGCGGATGTGCCCCAGCGTTTCGGCCATCACCACGCCGTAGGAATAGTCCAGCCCTGCCCCGCCACAGGACGCCGGCTTGGTCAGGCCCAGCAGCCCGAGTTCGCCGAGGCGACCGAACACCTCGTGCGCGGGGAAGCGACCTGCAGCCTCCCAGGCGTCCACTTGCGGGTTGATCTCGTCGTCGATGAAGCGCCGCAGCGTGCGGCGGATCTGCTCGTGTTCGTGCGTGAGTTTCAAGGCGGTGTCCGGAAACGGGGAATGAATGGAGGTCAGGGACGCGACACGGCGAACTGGATGGGCCGCATGGCGCGGCGGCGTGCGTCCTCGCACACGCCCATCACGATGCCGAGCACGCGGCGCGTGTCTCGCGGGTCGATCACACCGTCGTCGAGCAACAAGCCCGAGGTGTAGAAGGCCGGCGTCTGGCGTTCGAAGGTGTCGATCAGCTTTTCGCGCATGGCAGCGATGGCGACCGGGTCGACCTCCTTGCCACGGCGGCGCAGGCCGGCTTCGGTGACCGCGGTCATGGTGCCGGCGGCCTGTTCGGCACCCATGAGTCCGGTGCGCGAATGCGGCCACGCAAACACGAAGCTCGGCCCGAACGAACGGCCACACATGCCGTAGTTGCCCGCGCCAAAGCTGGCGTTGCACAGCACGGTGATCTTGGGCACGGTGGCGTTGGCCACGGCCTGGATCATCTTGGAGCCGTGCTTGATCATGCCCTCGCGTTCGGACTGCCGACCCACCATGAAGCCGGTGGTGTTCTGCAGGAAGACCAGCGGCACATCCGACTGGCAGCAAGCCTGGATGAAGTGCACCACCTTGGTGGCGCCCGCCGGGTCGAGCGGGCCGTTGTTGGCGATGAATCCCACGCGCCGGCCGTAGAGCGCGCCGTGGCCGCAAACCGTCGCAGGCCCGTAGCCGGCCTTGAACTCCAGGAACTCGGAGGCATCGGCGATGCGCGCGATCACCTCGCGCATGTCCACCGGCTTCTTCTGATCGGGGCCGAACAGGCCCAGCAGTTCCTCCGGGTCCAGAAGGGGCGCCGGGCCTTCGTCGGCACGCGGCGGCAGGTCGCGGTTCCAGCCCAGTGAGGCCACCAGCTCGCGTGCGATGCCGATGGCGTGGGCATCGTCCTCTGCCAGGTATTCGGCCAGGCCGGTGGTGCCCGCATGCAGTTCCGCGCCGCCCAGTTCTTCGTCGGTGGCGATCTCCCCCGTGGCGGCCTTGAGCAGAGGCGGGCCAGCCAGGAAGGCCTTGGCACGGCCGCGCACCATCACCACATAGTCGGACAACCCCGGCATGTAGGCGCCACCGGCGGTGGACGAGCCATGCACCACCGCCAGCACCGGGATGCCTGCAGCGGACAGGCGGGCAAGGTTGTAGAAGTTCGCGCCGCCGTGGATGAAATGCTCCACGCGGTAGTTGAACAGGTTGGCGCCGGCCGACTCCACCAGGTGCAGGAAAGGCAGTCGATTGTCCAGCGCGATCTGCTGCGCGCGCTGGAACTTCTCGATGCCCATGGGCTGCATCGCACCGGCCTCGATGCCGGCGTCGTCGACGACGACCATGACGCGCACGCCCGATACCCAACCGATACCGCAGATCATGCCCCCGCCAGGCACGGTGCGATCGGCATCGTCGTGGTCCTGGAGATAACCGGCCATGGTCGACAGTTCGAGAAAGGGTGCGCCCGGATCGAGCAGCAGACCCGCTCTCTCCTGCGGCAGCAACTGACCCCGCTTCTCGAACAGTGGCGCGGCGCGTGCCGACGCAGCGCGTGTGCGCGCCTCCAGCTCACGCAGCAAGCCCAGTTGGGCCAGTGCGTGGCGCGCGTTCTCCCCTGACGCCTCGCTCGTTCGAGCGGCGCTGCTCATCCATGCCGGCATGTGGGTATCTCCGTGGTGCTACTGCGGTACGGCGCCGGAGCGGCGCGCCAGGTCTTGCCACTTCACGGTTTCGCTGGCCACGAAAGCGGTGAACTTCGGCCCGGCGATGTTCAGCGGCAGCACACCGGCCTTGGCCGCCACCTGCGTGAACTCGGGGCTGGCGATCGCCTTCTCCATTTCGGCAGAAAGGCGCGCCACGATGGCCGGTGGCGTTCTGGCAGGCGCGAAGAGCCCGGTCCAGGCGACGGACTCGACATCGGCCACGCCGGCCTCGGCCATGGTGGGCACGTTGGGCAGCGAGGCCACGCGCTGGCCGTACGTGACGGCGAGCGCGCGCAGCGTGCCCGCCTGCACATGGGGCCCGGATGAGGCGGGGTAGTCAAACATCAGGTCGACCTGCCCGCCCATGAGGTCGGTGAGCGCAGGTGAGCTGCCCTTGTAGGCCACGTGCGTGAGCTCGATGCCGGCGGCGCGCTGGAACATCAGTGCGGTCAGGTGGGTGGACGTGCCCGCACCCGCCGAGGCGAAGTTGAGCTTGCCGGGATGGGCCTTGGCGTAGGCCACCAGTTCGCGCACGGTCTTGTAGGGCCGGTCGGGTGGTACCACCAGAAGATTGACGCCACCGGCGATGGCATGCACCGGCACGAAGTCATTCACCGGGTCGTAGGGCAGCGACTTGTAGAACACCGCGTTGGTGGCCTGCGTACCTTGCGAGCCGACGAACAGGGTGTGGCCGTCGGGTGCAGAACGCGCAGCAGCCGCAGCGGCGACCGAACCGCCGGCACCGCCCCGGTTGTCCACCACCACAGGCTGGCCTAGCTGTTCGGACAGGCGCTGGGCCACGCTGCGGGCCAGCGCATCGGCCACGCCACCGGCCGGGAACGGCGCCACGATGGTCAGCGCTCGCGTTGGCCAGGCAGGCGCTGGCGCCTGGGCATGCCCCGCCAGCGGAACTGCCGCCGCCAAAGCCAGAAGGAAGGGGGCCGCGTGTCGCAGCGCGTGGCGGATGGGTCTCATGTTGTCTCCGGTGAATATGTCCAACGACGCTCCAATGTCATTTCACGATATCTCGCAGACATCTACGATACACCGCAATGTTTTGAAGTGCAATCGTTTTTTTACCTTAATTTGTCTACAATCCATCATCGATTCAATTTTTAACGATTCCGATATTTCGTAGACATTGTCAGATAGCTGTTGTACATTTTGCTCATCGACCCACCAGAACCGAAAGTCACCATGCCCTCCATCGTCCCCGCCTGCACCCGCACCATGGCCGTGCTCGAGGTCTTCGCACGCGAAAAACGTGAACTGTCCAACTCGGACGTGGCCCGCTTCCTTGACCTGCCCGACAGCTCCTGCTCCGACCTGCTGCACACGCTGCACCAGGGGGGCTACGTGTTGCGCACGGCGCGCACGCGGCGCTTCTATCCGACCAGCCGCATTTACACCGTGGCCTCCGAGATCGTTCGCAACGACCCGCTCTACGCAGCCGGTGTGGAGGCGCTCGAGCTGCTCGTGGCCAAAACGGGCGAAACCGCCTTCTGTGGCCGACTCGACGACGGTGCCGTCAAGGTGATTGCCATGCAGGAAGGCCGCCACCCGCTGCGCTACGTGCTCAACACCGGCGAACGCATCGCCCTGCACGCCTCGGGCCTGGGCAAGGCGCTGCTTGGCCTGATCGGGGAAGAAGACCCCGCGGAGGCCGCGCGCCAGATGCGGCTCAAGCCCATGCGCGAGCTGACCCCGCGCACCCTCACCGACGCCGGTCTTCTGGAAGCCGATCTCGCGGCCGGTCGCGAGCGTGGCTGGTACCTGGCGGAAGAGGAAGGCAACGAGGGTGTGTCGGCGTTGGGTGTGGGGGGCTACATCGGTGAAGAAGCCATGGCCATCTCCGTGGGCGGACCAGCCGAGCGCATGCGCCGCAATCTGGACGACTACGTGGTCGCACTGAAGGAAGTGGCAGCCATTGCCTTCGGTCAGCGCAGACATTGAAAAGGAACAACCCGTGGATTTGAATCTGAAGGACAAGGTGGCCCTGGTGACGGGCTCGGGCCGCGGCATTGGCGCGGCGATGGTGCGCGCGTTCGCGCGGGAAGGCGCACGCGTGGTGGTGAGCGACATCGACGGTGGCAATGCGAGTGCCACCGCGAGGGCACTGGTGGACGATGGCTTCGAAGCCATCGCGCTCGAATGCGACGTGACCGATGTGGCCAGCGTGCAGCACATGGAGAAGATGGCCACGCAGGCCTTCGGTGGTGTGGACATCCTGGTCAACAACGCCGCCTGGACCAAGGACGTGTACCTCACGAAGATGGATCCTTCGCTCTGGGACAAGACCATGGACGTGATCCTCAAGGGCAGTTTCAACTGTGCCCAGGCGATGTTGCCCGGCATGATGGCGCGCCGCTGGGGCCGTGTGATCAACATCTCCTCGCGTTCGCTGTTCGGCAACCCGGGCCAGACGAGCTACGCCGCCGCCAAGGCCGGCATCGTGGGCTTCACGCGCGCGCTCTCGCAGGAACAAGGCAAGTTCGGCATCACCGTCAACGCCATCGCCCCGGGTTTCATCATGACCGAGCAGATGCAGTCCCTGCCGAAGTTCGAACAACTGCGCGAAGCCGCCATGGCCCGCAATCCGGTGGGTTTTCTGGGCGAGCCTGAAGACGTGGCCAACGCCACGCTGTTCCTGGCATCCGACGCCGCCCGCTACATCAGCGGCACCACGCTTTACGTCACCGGCGGTCGCTACTCGTCCTGAGCGGCCACGCACCCAACTACAACGGAGACCTCACCATGCAGACATCCCTGCAGGCCCCACCGCCAGCCGAACTCGCCGCCCTGCGCTACTGGTGGGAGGACCTCAAGCCCGGCGTGGCCTGGCGCACCAGCACCCGCACCATCACCGAAGCCGACGTGGTGCAGTTCGCCACCTACAGCGGCGACCTCAACCGCGCGCATGTGGATGCCGAGTACGCCGCCACCCTGCCGATGTACGGCCAGCGGCTGGTGCATGGCATGCTGGTGGTCTCCTACATGGCAGGCCTGAGCACGCGCACCATGGCCTACCAGATGCTCGAGCCCTCGCTGCTGGGTCTGCTGGAAGTGCGCTGCAAGTTCCCCGCCCCGACCTTCATCGGCGACACCATCGCAGTGGACATTGAAGTCGTGGAGCAGAAAGAGACTTCGAAAAGCGAACGCGGCGTGGTCACCTTCAAGCGCACCGCCATCAACCAGCGCGGCGAGGCCGTGGCCGAATGCCTGGTCACGCAGCTTGTCTCGCGCCGGCCGTCATGAGCGGCGCCCAGGACCTGAGCCTGCTGTTCGAACCGCGCTCGGTGGCGCTGATTGGCGCCTCGGACCGGGCAGGCAGCATCGGTGGCTACGCCTTGCAGAACATCACCGAGCATTCCGATTTCACGGGCGATCTCTACCTGGTCAATCCGCGCCGGACCGACATCGGTGGCCGCACCTGCTGGCCATCGGTGGCGGCGCTGCCCGCCACCCCCGATCTCGCCATGCTTGCGGTGCCCGCGCCTGATGTGCTGCCGGCCTTGCAGGAATGCGCGGCGCGCGGTGTGCGCTTTGCCATCGTGTTCACCTCGGGCTTCGGCGAAACCGGTGAAGAAGGCAAGGCGCTCGAGGCGCAGATGAGGGAGATCGTGGCGCAGAGCGGCATGCGCATCTACGGCCCCAACTGCCCTGGCCTGACCAACGTCAACCGGCGCCTGGGCCTCACCTTTTCTCCCGCCTTCAAGCTGGATCTGCTGGCCGGCCCGATCGGCATCGCCACGCAAGGAGGCGGCCTCGGCCGCTGCCTGCTGCAGGCCATGCAGCGTGGCATTGGCGTGGGCGTGTGGACATCGGCCGGCAACGAGGTGGACCTGGAGGTCAGCGATTTCATTCACCACATGGCCGGCGCCACCGGCATCGAGGTGATCGCCACGCTGCTCGAAGGTGTTCGCGATGGGGCGCGTTTCCTGCACGCGGTGCGGCACGCCGCGCTCCAGCGCAAGCCGGTGGTGGCGCTGAAGATCGGCCGTTCCGAATACGGCCGGCGTGCCGCCCAGTCGCACACCGCATCGATCGCCGGTTCCGCCGAGGTCAACAGCGCAGTCATGCGGCAGATGGGCGTGATCGAGGTGGACGACATCGACGAACTGATCGATACCGCCGCGCTGCTGGCACGCGCACGGCCCGGCCCTGCCGAGAAGATCGCCGTGTTCTGTTCTTCTGGCGGCACCGCCGCCCTCAGTGCCGACATGATCGGATCGGCTGGTCTGGAACTCGCGGAATTTCAGGGCAGGACACGGGCCGAGCTGGCCGGGTTGTTGCCAAGCTTCGCTTCAGCAACCAACCCGGTGGACACCACCGGCGAGATCATGCGCGACCTTGAGGCGATGACCGCCACCCTGCGCGCGGTGGTCAGCGACCCGGCGGTGGGCCTGGTGCTGTACCCGATTCCCCTGGAATACGGTCCCGTCACGCAGGTCGTCGCGGAGAGCGTCGTTCGGGTTCAGCGCGAGACCTCCAAGCCCATCGTGGCCGTCTGGATGAGCGACCGCCTGGGCGCCGGCTACGACGTGCTGGTGGACGGTGGCCTGATGCCATTTCGCAGCGTGGGCAAAGCGGTGAAGGCCATTGCGCGCTGGGTGGCTTACGGCCAATGGCGCCTGCGCGCCGATGCCACGGCGGTGCCCGAGCCGCTGCAGCTGTCTGCACCCAGGGGCCAGGCGTTGCCCGACGTGTCCACCGAACCCCTGGCCAAGGCCTGGCTCGCAGGCCATGGCATTCCCATGCCGGCTCACCGCCTGGCCCGTACCCTGGCAGAGGCACAGGAAGCCGCCGCCGCCATGGGATGGCCGGTGGTGGCCAAGGTGGCCAGCGCCGATGTGCTCCACAAGTCCGACGCCGGCGGCGTGGCGGTGGGCCTGCGCAATGCCGATGAGCTGGCACAGGCCTGGGAACGTATTCACCACAGCGTTGCAGCGGCGTTGCCAAACGCTCGCATCCAGGGTCTGCTGATCGAGCGCATGGCACCCCCTGGTGGCGTGGAAACGCTGGTGGGCGTGCACCAGGACGAATGCTTTGGCCCGGTGCTCAGTGTCGGCCTGGGTGGCATCCACGTGGAGGTGCTCAAGGACGTGAGCCGCCGCCTGCTGCCGATTCACCTGGACGATGCGCGCGACATGCTGCGCGAGTTGCGCGGCCACGCCATCCTGCGCGGCGTGCGCGGGCAACCACCGCGCGACACCGAATCCTTGGCCCGCACGCTGGTGGCCGTGTCGGACCTGGTGACGGCGCATCACGGCGCCATCGCCGAACTCGAGATCAACCCCCTCTGGGTGGGAGCGCAAGGCCAGGGTGTGCTGGCGCTGGACGCGCTCGCCATCCCTTCCGGAGACCACGCAACATGACCGTCAAGACCGACATCGGCACGACCACGCCCGACCGCATCACGGTTCGCGGCAAGAACATTTCCACCGAGATCCTGGGACAGTTCGACTTCGTCGACATGATCTGGTGGACCACCTTCGCCCGCATGCCGGAGCAGCGCGAGAAGAACATGGCCAACCTGGTGCTGGTGATGGCCACGGACCACGGCCTCACGCCCAGCGCCATCAGCGCTCGCCTGACCTACCTGGGTGCACCCGAAGCCTTGCAGGGTGCCGTGGCCGCCGGGCTGCTGGGTGCGGGCAGCGTGTTCCTGGGTTCGGCCCAGAACGTCACGGAGATGCTGGTGCGCGGCGCCGCACCGCTCACGGACGAAGCCAGCGACGCGCAGGTGCGTGAATGCGCGCGCGCGCTGGTTCAGGAGTTCCGCGACGCGCGCCGACCACTGAGTGGGGTCGGCCATCCCATCCACATCGACGGCGACCCGCGCATTCCCACCCTGGCGGCGGTGTCGCGCGACAACGGTTACTACGGCCGCCACTGGCGGCTGATGGAGGCCATTGCCGTCGTGCTGCGCGAAGACTTCGGCCGCCCCCTGCCCCTCAACGCCGCCGGCGGTGTCGGCGCCATCTTTGCCGAGATGGGTCTCGATCCGTTGCTCGCGCGCGGCCTCGGCCTGATCGGGCGCAGCGCTGGCCTGGTGGCCCACATTCTTGAAGAGCGTGAGTCGCCAACCGGCCAGCAGATATGGGACCTGGTGCTGGCACAGGATCCACGCAACGCGCTGCCGGTGCGCCAGGGAGCACGACGTGCATGAGCGCGGGCCGCAAGGGCCCTTCCAGACCCGCATCACCCAGCTCTTCGGCATCCGCCTGCCCATCCTGGCAGCGGGTCTGCAATGGATTTCGGACGCCAGCTACGTCAGTGCCGCCGTGCGCGCCGGCACCATGGGTTTCATCACGGCGCGTTCGTTTGCCTCGCCCGAGGCGGTGCGCGACGAGATCCGCCGTTGCCGCGACCTGTGTGGCAGCGACCGCTTCGGCGTGAACCTCTCGATGCTGCCCTCGCCACAGCCCCACGAGCGCATGGAGGAACTGGTGGAAGTCATCGCCACGGAAGGTGTGCCCTTCGTGGAGACCGCTGGACGAAACCCGCAACTGCTCCTGCCGCTGTTGCGCTCGGCGGGCGTGAAGCTCATGCACAAGGTGCCCACCCTGCGCCATGCCCTTTCTGCACAGAAGCTGGGCGTGGACGCGGTCTGCCTGGTGGGCGCCGAGGCAGGCGGGCATCCTTCGGCCGACCTCATCGGCACCATGGTGCAGGCCACACTGCTGGCACGCGCGATCAAGATCCCGACCGTGATCGGCGGTGGCATCGGCACTGGCGAGCAGATCGTGGCGGCGCTTGCGCTCGGCGTGGACGGCGTGGCCATGGGCACGCGGTTTCTGGTGGCTGAAGAAGCCTGGTCGCACCGTGACTACAAGGAACGCCTGGTGGCCGCCAACGAAACTGCCACTGCGCTGGTGATGCAGAGCCTGAACAACACCTCGCGCGCGCTGGCCAACGAGACCACGCGCACCGTCGCCGACCTGGAGCGCGAAGGTGCCGGCCTGGCCGATCTCATGCCGCACATCACCGGCAAGCTCGGACGCGCCGCCTATGCCTCGGGCGATGCCACACGCGGCCTCATTTCCCTGGGGCAGGCGGTGACCTTCGCCGATCGCATCGAGCAATTCGCGTCGATCACCGCGCGCCTGGAAGAAGAGATGCGGGCCTCGCTGGCGCGGCTGGACGAACAACGCGTGGACCGGCGCGCGCCCACCGCATGAACGCCGAACGCAACGAGGTTCGCATCGGTTGCGGCGGCGGCTTCTGGGGCGACACGCCCGAGGGTCCGCGGCAGCTCATCGAGCGCGGCGAACTGCACTACCTCATGCTCGACTACCTGGCCGAAGTCACCATGTCGATCCTGGCGCGCATGCGCGCGCGCAACCCGCAAGCCGGCTACGTGCCCGACTTCATCACGCAGGTGATCCGGCCATTCGCGAGCGAAATCGCCCGGCAGGGCGTGAAGGTGGTGGTCAACGCCGGTGGTGTGAACACCGAGGCCTGCAAGGCCGCCATCGAGAAGGAGCTGGCGGCCCAGGGCATTGCGCTGAAGGTGGCTGCCGTGTTCGGCGACGACCTGATGCCGCAGGTCGACGCGCTGCGCGAGCAAGGTGTTCGGGAGATGGCCGACTGCACACCGCTGCCTGAAGGGCTGGTCTCGGCCAACGCCTACCTGGGCGCCTTCCCGATCGCGCAGGCACTCGATGCCGGTGCCGACATCGTGGTCACGGGCCGCTGCGTGGACAGCGCGCTGGTGCTCGGCCCGCTGATCCACGAATTCGGCTGGCAGGCGCACGAATACGATCGGCTTTCAGCGGGCTCGCTGGCCGGGCACGTGATCGAATGCGGACCGCAGTGCACCGGCGGCTTCTCCACCGACTGGCAAACCTTGCAGCACGAGTGGGCCGATATCGGCTTCCCGATCGCGGCCTGCGTTGCCGACGGCAGCTTCACCATCACCAAGCCCGAAGGCACAGGCGGCGCGGTAACGGTGGCGACCGTGAGCGAACAGATCAGCTACGAAACCGGCGACCCGCGCGCCTACCTGTTGCCCGACGTGTGCTGCGACTGGTCCACCGTGAGCGTGACGCCTCAGGGCATTGACCGTGTGCGCGTCGAAGGCGCGCGTGGCCGGGCGCCGAGCCCGCATTGCAAGGTCAGTGCGACGTGGGTGGACGGACATCGCTGCATTGCCACGCTGCTGGTGCGTGGCCAGGACGCCGCGGCCAAGGCCCGCGCGGTGGCCAGGGCCATCCTCGAACGCAGTGGACGCATCCTGCAGCGCGAGAACCTCGGTCCCTTCACCGAGACCTCCGTCGAGGTCTTGGGCGCCGAGGAGGCCTACGGTCCCAACGCCAGTGGCCATGCGCCGCGCGAGGTGGTGCTGAAGCTGGCGGCCCGGCACGCGCAGGCGCGCGCGCTGGAGGTTCTGGCCGGGGAGGTGTTTCCGGCCGCCACCGGCACGGTTCAGGGTGTGGCGGGGGCGCATGGCGGTCGACCCAAGGTGCAGCCTGTGGTGCGCCTGTATTCCTTCCTGCTGGACAAGGCCCGCATACCGGTGCGCGTGAAGGTGGCCGACGACGAAGCCTTCCAGGTGGCCTGGGCAGATGCCTCGCCAGATGCCATGGCGGCTGCGATGACCACCGAAACCGAGGCCGCACCGTTGGCCGAAGGTCCCATGGTGCGCGTGCCACTGGGCACCATCGCCTATGCCCGCAGCGGGGACAAGGGCGACATGTCCAACATCGCCGTCATGGCTCGGTTACCAGAAAGCCTGCCGTTGCTGCGCGAGCAGCTCACCACGGAGCGGGTGAAGGCATGGTTCACGCACCTGGTGCTCGGCAAGGTCGAACGCTTCGACTGGCCGGGCCTGCACGGCCTGAATTTCCTCATGCACCAGGCCCTGGGCGGCGGTGGCGTGGCGTCCCTGAGGTACGACCCACAAGGCAAGGCCCACGCGCAGATCCTGCTGGACATGCCGGTGGACGTGCCCCAGGCCTGGCTGCAGGCCTCCATGAAAGACAAGCACCATGGCTGATGAAGAACAACCCGTCGTGAAGGTCGAGCGGCGGGATGCGGTGCAGTGGCTCACCATCGACCGCGAGCCGCGTCGCAATGCCCTCAATGAAGTCGTGGTGCGACTACTGGGGGAAGGCATCGTGGCCGCGCAGGCAGACCCGGCCTGCCGCGCCATCGTCATCACCGGCGCGGGCGACAAGGCGTTCTGCGCTGGCGCCGACCTGCAGCAAAGTGGTGCCGGCAGCCCGTTCGACGTCGACTACTCGCGCCCGCGCCACTACCTGGTCGCGCTGTTCCGCACCATGCAGGCTTGCGGTCTGCCCATCGTGGCGCGTGTCAACGGCCACGCCCTGGCAGGCGGCTTCGGGTTGCTGTGCGCCTGTGACATGGCCGTGGCGTCAGACGACGCGCTGTTCGGCACGCCCGAAAGCAAGATCGGGCTCACGCCGATGATGATCCTGCCGACCATGCTGCGCGTGCTGCAACCGCGCGCCCTCATGGAGATGTGCATCACCGCCGAACCCATCGACGCGACGCGCGCGCTGGCGCTGGGCGTCGTCAACTACACGGTGCCGCGCGCCGAGCTGGACGACAAGCTGGCCTGGCTGCTCGAGCGCACGGTGGACCGATCCCCTGCTGCACTGCGCCTGGGCAAGCAGGCCTTCCACGCCATGCAGGACATGACGCTGGAGCAGGCACAGGAATACGCGCAGGCCATGGTGCCGGCCATGGTGAGCACCGGCGACGCGCGCGAAGGGCTGGCTGCCTTCCAGCAGAAGCGCGCCCCGGTCTGGCGCTGAGTGACTGTCTCGCTGTCAGCTAACTCAGCCGCGCGATCAAGCTCATGGCCGCAGCGGGTGCACGCTCCTTGGCGCCACTGATGAAGTACATGAACACGTCACGCGGCTTCGCCGGCTTGCCAGTGGGCGCCACCCGTGGCACGTCGATCGGTTCCGCACCCGCCGCCCAGGTCTTCGCCGCCTCGGCCCAACGGTCGAGGGCCTTCGGCGCATAGCCGGTCTTCACTTTCGATTCGGTGCGCATCAGTCGCGCGTAGACGAAGTCCGCCGTCAGGTCGGCGAACGAGGGGTAGTCGTCCGAATCGGTGAAGACGGTGGCACAGCGGTACTTGCGCGCGAGGACGAGGTAGGCGGGATCCATGAAGCTGGGGTGGCGCACGTCCAGCGCATGGCGCAGCGGCACGCCGTCCACCTGGTCGGGCAGGAGCTGCAGGAAGGCTTCGAAATCGCCGGGGTCGAACGCCTTGGTGGGCGCGAACTGCCACACCAGCGGGCCCAGCTTCGGGCCGAGCTCGCCAATGCCGCTGCCGATGAAGCGCTGGATCGAATCGCCCGCCTCGGCCAGCACCTTGCGGTTGGTGGCAAAGCGGTTCGCCTTCAGCGAGAACACGAAGCCCTCGGGCGTGGCGTCGCGCCACTTGGCGAAGGTGGGCGGCTTGAAGGTGCTGTAGTACGTGCCATTGACCTCGATGGCGGTGAGCTGCCTGCTGGCGTACTCCAGTTCCTTGCTGTGGGCGAGCCCCTTGGGATAGAAGTTGTCGCGCCAGGGCTCGAAGGTCCAGCCTCCCACGCCAACCCGCACGCTGCCGGTCTTTGCCTGTTGGTTGCCCACGCTGTTCTCCATCATCGAATGCCGTGTCCGCACGACTTTATACTTCCGACTGCTCCGGGGTGCGCGGACCTGAAAAGGTCCGGTGCTGAGATGGCCGAATGGCCGAACCCGCGAACTTGATCCGGTTAGTACCGGCGAAAGAAGAGCGCACGCACACCCTCGCGGGTGGGCGGCTCCGGGGCATTTCCATCCACGCCCACGTCCAGGAGACCGCCCCATGAACGCCCCCGATCCCATCGCCCTGGCCTCGCTTGCCCAGAGCCGCGAGCCCTTCCCTGCTTCACGCAAGCTGTATGTGCCCGGCCAGCAGCCGGGCGTGAGCGCGCCCATGCGCGAGATCGCGCTGACCAACGGAGAACGTGTGGTGGTCTACGACACCTCGGGGCCTTACTCCGACCCGACGGCCGCCATCGACGTGAAGCGAGGCCTGCCCGATGTGCGCAGCGCCTGGATCGAAGCCCGTGGCGACACCGAGACCTACGCGGGCCGCGCTCGCCAGGCACTGGATGACGGCGTGAAGCATGAAGCGCGCGAGAGCGAACGCATCGAGGCACTGCGCGCCCAGGCCGCCGGCCTGCAGCGCGCGCCGCGCCGAGCACGCAGCGGCATCAACGTGACGCAGATGCACTACGCGCGGCGCGGCATCGTCACACCCGAAATGGAATGCGTGGCGCTGCGCGAGAACGGAAAACGCGAGTGGATGGCCGAGTACCTGGGCGATGCCACGCGCGAAGCACGTCTGCGCGGCAACCCCATGGGCGCGCGCATTCCCGAGGTGATCACCCCCGAGTTCGTGCGCGACGAGGTGGCGCGCGGCCGCGCCATCATCCCGGCCAACATCAACCACACCGAGCTGGAGCCCATGGCCATCGGGCGCAACTTCCTCGTGAAGGTCAACGCCAACATCGGCAACTCGGCCGTGACCTCCAGCATCGAGGAAGAAGTGGACAAGCTGGTGTGGGCGATCCGCTGGGGTGCAGACAACGTGATGGACCTCTCCACCGGCCGCAACATCCACACCACGCGCGACTGGATCGTGCGCAACTCGCCGGTGCCCATCGGCACGGTGCCGATCTACCAGGCACTGGAGAAGGTGGGCGGCGTGGCGGAAGACCTCACCTGGGCCATCTTCCGCGACACCCTGGTTGAGCAGGCCGAGCAAGGGGTGGACTACTTCACCATCCACGCCGGCCTGCGCCTGCCCTTCGTGCACCTCACGGCCAACCGCCGCACCGGCATCGTCTCGCGCGGCGGCTCCATCATGGCCAAGTGGTGCATCACGCACCACCGCGAGAGCTTCCTCTACACGCACTTCGAAGAGATCTGCGAGATCATGAAGGCCTACGACGTGAGCTTCTCGCTCGGCGACGGCCTGCGCCCGGGCAGCGCGGCGGACGCGAACGACGAGGCGCAGTTCGCCGAGCTGCGCACACTGGGCGAGCTCACGCAGGTCGCCTGGAAGCACGACGTGCAGACCATGATCGAAGGGCCGGGCCACGTGCCCATGCACCTGATCCAGGCCAACATGGACGAGCAGCTGAAGCACTGCCACGAGGCGCCTTTCTACACGCTGGGCCCGCTCACCATCGACATCGCGCCGGGCTACGACCACATCGCGAGTGCCATCGGCGCGGCCATGATCGGCTGGATGGGCACGGCCATGCTCTGCTACGTGACGCCCAAGGAACACCTGGGCCTGCCCGACCGCGACGACGTGAAGCAGGGCCTGATCGCCTACAAGATCGCGGCCCACGCGGCCGACATCGCCAAGGGGCACCCGGGTGCCCGCGCGCGCGACGACGCCATGAGCAAGGCACGCTTCGAATTCCGCTGGCACGACCAGTTCAACCTCGGTCTGGACCCGGACACCGCGCGCGACTTCCACGACGAGACGCTGCCCAAGGACAGCAGCAAGGAGGCGCATTTCTGCAGCATGTGCGGCCCGAAGTTCTGCTCGATGAAGATCACGCAGGACGTTCGCGACTACGCAGAAAGGCAGGGGTTGAGCGAGGCCGAAGCCCTCGCTCGTGGCATGGCCGCGAAGTCCGCCGAGTTCAGGGCCACGGGCGGCGAGTTCTACGTGCCGGTGGCATCGATCGCGAAAAAGGCCGACGCATAAACTCGCCGGCATGACCGACGACGACCTGCCCTCGCTGCAACCCACGCCACCCGGCCTGTACCGCCACTACAAGGGCGGCTGGTACGAGGTGCTGGATACCGTGCGCTGCAGCGAGACCCTGCAGGGCATGACGCTGTACCGCGCGCTGTATGGCGGCTGGGGCCTATGGGTGCGGCCGGCGGCCATGTTCGCCGAGGTCGGCGTGTTCGAGGGACGAGAACAACCGCGCTTCACCCGCCAAGACCCGGCGACCGTGCCGCTGACCGACCTGGCGACTGCGCAGGCGCTCATTGCCCACCTGCGGGCGCGGGCCGGGCGGCCTCCCCCACCCGAGCCCACCACCTGCTGCGGACGCGGGTGCAACGGCTGTGTGTGGGAAGGGTTCTACGAAGCCCTGCACCACTGGCGCGTGGACGCGCTCGCTAGAACAACTCCTGCTGCGCCCGCACCGCCTGCGGCCTGAACTGCGAGGTGTCCAGCGGCTCACGCTCCTGGTTGAAGCCCAGACGCTGGCAGGCCTTGTCGAAGCGCTGGCGGATCAGGTCGGCCCAGATACCGCGCCCTCGCATGCGCTGCGAGAAATCGGCGTCGTAGTCCTTGCCGCCGCGCATCTCCTGCACGCGCGCCATCACGCGCGCGGCGCGATCCGGGTAGTGCAGTTCCAGCCACTGGCGGAACATGGGGTTCACCTCCCAGGGCAGGCGCAGCACGGTATAGAAGGCGCGGCGCGCGCCGGCCTCCCACGAGGCTTCCAGCACCTGCTCCATGTCGTCATTGATGAAGGGGATCTGCGGTGCCACGCTCACGCCGACCGGGATGCCGGCCTCGGCCAGCGTGCGAAGGGTGCGCAGGCGTCGGTGCGGCGCGGCCGCGCGCGGCTCCAGGATGCGCGCGAGCTTCGCGTCCAGCGTCGTGATGGTGACGTACACGGCGGCCAGGCCCTGCGCAGCCATGGGCGCGAGCAGGTCGATGTCGCGCTCCACGCCACTGCCCTTGGTGACGATGGCCAGGGGGTGGCGCGTGTCGGAGAGCACCTGCAGCACATCGCGCATCAACCGCCACTCGCGCTCCACGGGCTGGTACGCGTCCGTCACGGTGCCGATGGCGATCAGCTCGGGCACGTGGCGCGGGCTGGCCAGTTCGCGCCGCAGCACCTCGGCCACGTTGCGCTTGGCGATGAGTTTCGTTTCGAAGTCCAGCCCCGGTGAAAGGTTGAGGTAGCTGTGCGTGGGGCGGGCGTAGCAATACACGCAGCCGTGTTCGCAACCGCGGTAGGGATTGAGGCCGAGGTTGAAACCGACATCGGGCGATTCGTTGCGGGTGATGGCGCTCTTGCAGTCTTCCCAGGTGACCTCGGTGAACGGCGGTGGCGCTTCGTCCTGCGCATGCGCGACCTCATCGAGCGCGCCCCAGCCATCGTCAAAGGATTCGCGCGCATCGCGCTCGAAGCGGTGCGGCTGCTGGTGCGAAACGCCCCGCCCTTTGATGGCCTGAATGGGAATGTGGACGCTTTTCATGAGGACGATCACTGTACACAAAAACAGTGTAGAGTGGGCCCTCCAGGAGGCTCCATGAACCCATCTTCACCGGCGGCAGGCACCGTCGACCCCATCGTGTCCGTGCGCGGCGTCAGCAAGACCTATCCGGGCGGATTCCAGGCGCTCAAGCGCGTCGATCTCGACATCCGCCGAGGAGAAATCTTTGCGCTGCTCGGTCCCAACGGCGCGGGCAAGACCACCCTCATCAGCATCGTCTGCGGCATTGCCAAACCCAGCGAAGGCGTGGTGCTGGCCGATGGCTTCGACACCGAGCGCGAATACCGCCAGGCTCGTGAAGCCATTGGACTGGTGCCGCAGGAACTGCACACCGATGCGTTCGAAACGGTCTGGGCCACCGTGAGCTTCAGCCGCGGCCTGTTCGGCAAGCCACCCAACCCGGCCTACATCGAAAAGGTGCTGAAAGACCTCTCGCTGTGGGACAAGAAGGACAACAAGATCATGACGCTCTCGGGCGGCATGAAGCGGCGTGTGCTGATTGCCAAGGCGCTCTCGCACGAGCCGAAGATCCTGTTCCTCGACGAACCCAGCGCGGGTGTCGACGTGGAACTGCGGCACGACATGTGGCGCATGGTGCGCAAACTGCGCGAGAGCGGCACCACCATCATCCTCACCACGCATTACATCGAGGAAGCGGAAGACATGGCCGACCGCATCGGCGTCATCAACCAGGGCGAACTGATCGTGGTGGAATACAAGCACGTGCTCATGCGCAAGCTCGGCAAGAAGCAGCTCACGCTCACCCTGCAACACGCGCTGGATCGGCTGCCCGACTCGCTGTCGCGCTGGCCTCTCGAACTCTCGGGCAACGGGCTCACGCTGACCTACACCTTCGACACCCAGAAGGAAGAGACCGGTATTGCGGAACTGCTGCGGGCGCTCAACACACAGGGCATCGACTTCAAGGACCTGCAGTCCAGCGAGAGTTCGCTGGAAGACATCTTCGTGAGCCTCGTCCACAAGAAACAGGAGACCCTGGCATGAACGTCCACGGCATCAAGGCCATCTACCGTTTCGAGATGGCGCGCACCTTCCGCACCATCACGCAGAGCATCCTCGCGCCGGTGCTCACCACTTCGCTGTACTTCATCGTCTTCGGCACCGCCATTGGCTCTCGCATGGGCGACATCGACGGCGTGAGCTACGGCGCTTTCATCATTCCCGGCCTGGTCATGCTCTCGCTGCTGAGCGAGAGCATCTCCAACGCCTCCTTCGGCATTTACATGCCCAAGTGGTCCGGCACCATCTACGAGCTGCTGTCCGCGCCGGTGTCGTGGATCGAAGTGCTGCTGGGCTACGTGGGTGCAGCGGCCACCAAGTCGGTCATGCTGGGCCTGCTCATCCTGCTCACCGCGCGCGTGTTCGTGCCGTACCACATCGCCCACCCGGTGTGGATGCTCGGCTTCCTGCTGCTCACCGCAGTCACCTTCAGCCTGTTCGGTTTCATCATCGGCCTGTGGGCCGACAACTTCCAGAAGCTGCAGGTGATTCCGTTGCTGGTGGTGACGCCGCTCACGTTCCTGGGCGGTGCGTTCTACTCCATCAACATGCTGCCACCCGTGTGGCAGACGGTGTCGCTGGTGAACCCCGTGGTCTACCTCATCAGCGGTTTCCGCTGGGCCTTCTACGGCGTGGCAGACGTGCACATTGCGGTGAGCACCGGCATGACGCTGGTCTTCATGGCGGCCTGCCTGGGCTTCATCTGGTGGGTCTTCAAGACGGGCTACAAGCTGCGGCGCTGAAGCCCAGCCATGGACTCGCTCATCGCCGCCTCAGCCCGCGCGCTGGCCGCCGGCGATGCGCTGGGTGCGTTGAAGCGTGTGGCCCTGCGCGAAGACCCGCCGGCCCTCGCGCTGCGCGGCATTGCCATGGCGCAGCTCGGCGAGCATGCCCGCGCACGCGAACTGCTGCAGCGCGCGGCGCGCCGTTTTGGCGCCCACGAGACGCGGGCACGCGCCCGCTGCGTGGTGGCCGAGGCCGAGGTGGCCATGGCCATGCGCGATTTCAGCGGGTCAACGCGCGCGCTCGCGGCCGCCGCGATCACGCTGGAAGCACACGCCGACCGCGCCAACGCACTTCTCGCACGGCTGATCGCGGCACGCCGGTTGCTGCTGCTGGGTCGGCTGGCAGACGCCCGTGCCACTCTCGGACAGCCCGACCTGCAAGGCCTGCCGCTTCCGCTGGCGGCGGTGGCCGAGCTGACCCGAGCGGAACTGGCCCTGCGCTCGCTGTGCGTGAAAGAGGCCCGCGCGGCGCTGGCACAGGCTCACCATGCCGCCACGCGTGCGGGCGTGCCGGCGCTGCTGGCCGAGGTGGCAGAGGCGCGCAGCGAACTGGAGCGCCCCGCCGCCCGGCACCGGCGTGCCGATGGCGAACAGGCCTTGCCGCTGGACGAGGTGGCCGCGTTGCTGGCCTCGAATGCGCTGGTGCTGGACGCCTGCCGGCGCGGCCTCGGTACGTCGACCGAGTGGCTGTCCCTGGCGCGCAGGCCCGTGCTGTTCACGCTGGCGCGCGCACTGGCCGAAGCCTGGCCCGATGACGTAGCGCGCGAGACCCTGATCGAACGGGCTTTTCGCACGCGGCGGCCGGACGAGACCCACCGCGCGCGGTTGCGTGTGGAGATGGGCCGCCTTCGCGCGCTGGCACCCACTCTGGCGCGCATGGAAGCCACCCCGCGTGGTTTTGCACTGCGGCCGCTGGACGAACGCACCATCGTCGTGCTGGCGCCACCCATCGAAGGGGAGCAGGCGTCGGTGGTGGCGCTGCTCTCGGACGGCGCAGCGTGGTCCACGTCCTCGCTGGCACTGGCCCTGGGCATCAGCCAGCGCACCGTGCAGCGCGTGCTGGCCGAACTCGAAAGCCAGGGGCGCGTGCGCGCCATCGGACAAGGCCGCGCCCGCCGCTGGCAGGCCCCTCCCCTGACCGATTTCACGACGATCTTGTTACTCCCTGCTTCGCTGCCGATTGAATAGAGTGGCTACATGGCCCCGCGTTGCGGGCCACTTGAAGGAACCAGCATGAACACCACGACCATTCAGAAAACCCCGGCACCCAAGGCCCGTGCAGCCGAGATCGTGCGCGAGTATGGCCCCTTTGCCGAACCCGAGCGCGCGCACGGCGTGACCTACGACGGCCAGCGCGTGTGGGTCGCCACCGGGGCGACGCTGGTCGCGTTCGATCCCACCAGCGGCGAGCCAACCCGCACCCTGGCGTGCGCCAGCGACGCGGGCACGGCCTTCGACGGCAAGCACCTCTACCAGATCGCCGAGCAGCGCATCGACAAGATCGATCCGGCCACCGGCGAGGTGCTTGCGAGCATCCCGGCGCCCGGCAAGGGTGAAGACTCCGGACTCACCTGGGCCGAAGGCAGCTTGTGGGTGGGACAGTACCGCAACCGCACCATCCACCAGATCGACCCGGCCACCGGCGCGGTCCGCCGCACCATCGAGTCCAACCGTTTCGTCACCGGCGTGACCTGGGTCGACGGTGAACTCTGGCACGGCACCTGGGAAGGCGACGAGAGCGACATCCGCCGCATCGACCCCGTCACTGGCGCAGTGCTGGAGCGGCTGGAGATGCCGGCCGGCGTGGGCGTGAGCGGGCTGGAGTCCGACGGTGCGGATCTGTTCTACGCCGGTGGCGGCCCCACCGGCAAGGTGCGCTCGGTGCGCCGGCCCAAATCGGATGCCTGATCGGCCTCGCGCTGCGGCGCCAGTCGCTTGCGCGAGCCGTGGCGGTGCGCGTAGATCCAGGTGAACTCGGCGCCCAGCAGGAAGATCTGCGCGGAGTAGTACACCCACATCAGCAGCACCACCAGCGAAGCGGCGGCGCCGAACGGTGATGCGATACCGCTGCGCCCGATGTACAGGCCGATGAGGAACTTGCCCACCGTGAAGAGAAAGGCGGTGAGCGCCGCGCCGATCAGCACATCGGGCCAGGCCACCCGCACGCTGGGCACCCACTTGTAGATCATGGCGAACAGGGCGGTCATGAGCGTGAAGCTCAGCCCCCAGTCCACCAGCGTGGCCACGCGGGCGAATTCGCCAAACCAGGGCGCCCACCACTTGCCCAGCGCAGCCAGCGCCGCACTGGCCACCAGCGACACCATCAACAGGAACACGATGCCCAGCACGATGCCGACCGAAAGCAGGCGGCTTTTCACGAAGTTGAAGATGCCGCTGCTCCTGCGCCGCTCGGGCGCCCGCCAGATGCGGTTCATGGCGTCCTGCAATTCGACGAACACCGTGGTGGCACCGATGATCAGCGCGCCCACCCCCACCAAGGTGCCGAGCGCGCCGGCCTCGGGCCGGTTCAGGCTCTCCAGCAGCGTCTGCACCGTGAGCGCACTCTCGGGGCCGAGCAGGTCCGAGAGCTGCTCGAGGATTTCGCCCCGCGCGGCCTGCTCACCGAAGAACAGGCCCGCCAGCGAGATCACGATCAACAGCAAAGGCGTGATCGAGAAGATGGTGTAGAAGGCCAGCGCTGCACCCATGCTGGGCGCGTAGTCGTCGATCCACGCATTGAGCGTGTCGCGGATCAACGCAAAGAGCGACCGCATCATCGGTGGCAGCGCGATGCGCGTGGTGGCCTCACGCCTTCTGCGCCCAATCCAGCGCCAGCTTGCCGCCCGCAGCAGCGGCGGCGCTCACGAAAGTGCCCCACGCGATGTCGATCACCGACAGTCGCCAGGGCCAGTCGCGCAAGGTGGCGAGGTTGGTGAGGTCGTAGGTGGCGTAAGCGAAAAAGCCGAACAGCGCGGCCATGGCCAGCGTGGTGCCCCAGTCGCTTCCGCCGGACTGGGGCGACACGCCGAACAGCACCACACCGGCGGCGTACAGCACGTAGAAGGCCACCGCCACCGCGATGTTGGGCCGCTCGGACATCAGGTGCCCGATGCCCTGCTGGTACATCGGTTTTGCAATCACGCCGAGCCAGATCAGATCCAGCACGATCATGACGACCGCCGTGCCGGCGTACGCAGCGAGGTATTTGTTCATGACCGGAGTATCCACTGTGCCAGGTGGTTTTCTTCCATGGCACCGGGGAGATCAGGTGAGGATCGCGATCAGGATGATGATGGGCAGTGGCACACCGAGAAAGAGCAGCAGAAGTGAGCGCATGGCGACCTCTTGGGATGTGGGGTTGAAGGATCAGGTGTCGCGGCGGCGACCACCGAAGGTGGCGGCCAGGCTGGCCACGAACGCGCCGGCGAGCAGCGAGATGAACAGCCAGAGCGCGCTCTTGGCCGACGCCGATCGCGCCTTGTCCGCCGCTTCGCGGGCGGTGGCTTCGGCTTCGCGCAACCGGGTCTGAGCGCGTTCGTAGGTCTCGGTCACGCGCCTTTCGGCTTCCTGCTGCGAAAGGCCTGTGCGTTGCGCCACGAGCTGGCCCACGTAGCGGATGTCATCGGGCGGCAACGGGTCCGTGAAACCGGCATTCATGAAGATGCGCGCCACCTCGATGCCATCCTGTGGCGTGCGCTGGTAGGTGAACGCAGGCGTGGCAGCCGCATCTGGTGGTGCAGACGCATTGCGGCGGAACAGCGAATCGACGAAGTACCCCATGGCGCCTTCACCACCATCCATGTCCTGCCCGGAAGACGCGGCACCCGCAGCGCCCGCGGCGGCGGTCACGGCCGTGCTGGCAGCGCCACCGGCCACCGAGGCCGTGGCCTGCACGCCGGCACCCAGGATCGAGCCGATGACGGAGGTCAACAGTGCGGCGGTGGCGAGTGTTGCCACCGCCCAGGCCAGAAACCCGTGGGCGGTGTCGCGGAAGTAGACCTCGTCGATGTGCGTGTGTGTCCAGCGCGTGCGCAGCCGACCCGCGAGGTAGCCACCCATGCCGGAGGCAAGCAACTGAGTGACGGTGATCCACACGATCGTGGACACGCCGAGCACCGCGGCGCTTGCGCCTTCGCTTGTCCAGGGTGAAACCGAAGAGAGTCCGAGGCCGACACCGAGCATGAGCAGGATCAGCGACAGCGCGGCCGCCCCTGCAGCGCCAGCAAAGATCGCGCCCCAGGACACCGCACCCGGCAATATGAGAGAGCCGTCGTCCGTGTCGTCGTTGTATTGCCGGATCTGACCGGGTCTACCGGTGTTCGATGTGGTGATGGCCATGAAGATCCTCCGAATGTCAGCGATATGGAACTGCACCGTATCTGCTGGACGACGGGAGGGTCTGTGCGCTCGCGCACCCAGGTGTCAGGGCCGGTGCTTCATGAGCAAGGCGTACAAGCCTTGCGCCGCAGAAGACAACGCGCGGTCGGCGCGGCGGATCAGGAACACCTGCCTTTTGAGTCCGGTGGACCGGATCTTGCGCGCCAGCAGGTCGGGCTGATGGAAATGGAACAGCGTGAGCGAAGGAACGATGGTGATGCCCAGGCCCGCCTGCACCATGCCGGCCACGGTGCTGAGCTGTTCCAGCTCGAGCACGGTGCGCATGCGGTGTGGGTAGAGCGCGGCCTCCACGTACTGGCGCACGCTGCTGGAGCGCGCGAGCTGGATGATGGGGAAGGCATGCAGTTCACCCAGGCGCACCGGGCCCGCTGCCTTCGCCAGCGAGTGGCCTTTCGGGTACACCACATGAAAGTCGTCCGAACAGAAGCGCTCGGTGCGGAGCTCGGGCAGATCGGTGCGCGTCGATGCGAGCGCGAAATCCGCGCGGCCCGCACGCACGCGCTCCAGGCATTCGTCAGAGAGAACGTCCGCCACATCCAGCTCGATGCCCGGGTGCGCCTGGTGAAACCGGGCCAGCAGCGGCGGCAACCACCCAGCCGCCAGCGAGGGCAGGATGGCAATGGCCACACGCCCACGGCGGCGGGCCACATGGTCGCGCACGCCCTCGATGGCGCCGTCCGCGTCCTTGAGCAGGCGCAGCGCGGCGTCGAGAAACGCATCGCCTTCTGCCGTGAGCTCCACGTGCCGCGTGGTGCGCTCGAACAGGCGACCACCCAGGTTGGTCTCCAGAGAGCGGATGAGCGCGGAGAACGCCGGTTGCGAGAGGTGGCACAGCGAAGCTGCCCGGGTGAAGTTGCGCTGCTCGGCCAGTGCGACGAAGGCACGCAATTCGCGGGTGGAAAGATTGATCTGCATCACGAATCAATATATCTGAACTTTGAGTTTCCAGAATGATTGCATCGCACCTAAAGTGCCCGGCATGGCAGACACAAGACTTCTCCACGTGGGTTCGGCCGCCGGCTTTTCCGGTGACCGCGTCGACGCCGCAGATGCCGTGGTGGATGCCCTCATCCATACCGGCGAACCGGCCTGCCTGATTTTCGAGACGCTGGCCGAGCGCACGCTGGCCCTGGCCCAGCTCGCCCGTCTGCAGGATCCCGAGGGCGGCTTCGAGCCACTGCTGGACGACCTGGTGCGCCCCGTGCTCGCGCGCTGTCTGGCGCACCGCATTCCGATCGTGAGCAATTTCGGTGCTGCCAATCCGCAAGGGGCGGGCATGCGCATCCTCGCCATCGCGAAATCGCTGGGTTTGCGCGAACCGCGTGTGGCCGTGGTGCACGGGGACGACGTGTCCCGCCTGGTAACCGACCAGTTGATGACGCCGGCTCTGCAGGCCGCACTCGCCGGTCGCGCGGTGATCAGCGCCAATGCCTACATCGGCGCGCAGGCCATTGCCGACGCACTGCGCGCTGGCGCCGATGTGGTGGTGACGGGCCGCGTTGCCGACCCTTCGCTGGTGCTCGGGCCCGCGCTGGCCCACCACGGCTGGCGCATGGACGACTGGGACCGCATCGCCGGCGCCACCATGGCGGGTCACCTGCTGGAATGCGGCGCGCAGGTAACGGGTGGCTACTACGCCGACCCCGGGGTGAAGGACGTGCCCGACCTCGCACGGGTGGGCTACCCCATTGCCGCCATCGAGTCCGATGGCAGCTGCACCATCTACAAGCCCGAAGGCACTGGAGGCATGGTCGACGAGCACACGGTGAAAGAACAGCTGCTCTACGAAGTGCACGACCCTGCCGCCTACCTCACACCCGATGTGGTGACCGACATCACCCATGCGCAGGTGAAGCAGGTAGGACCCGACCGGGTTCGGCTGTCGGGCGTGCGCGGCCATGGCCGGCCGGACACGCTGAAGGTGAACGTGTGCTTCGAGAGCGGCTGGCTGGCCGAGGGCGAGATTTCCTACGCCGGTGTGCGCGCCGAACAACGTGCCCGGCTCGCCGCCGACATCCTGACCCGACGCCTGCATGGCATCGGTGCGCTGCGCATCGACCTGATTGGCGTTTCCAGCGTGCTGGCCGACGACCAGGGCCACTGGTTGCAGGAGGTGCCACAGGGTGCTGCAACCGACGTGCGCCTGCGCGTGGCCACGCGACATGCGGACAGGGCCACCGCCCAGCGCCTGACGCGCGAGGTCAATGCGCTCTACACCTGCGGGCCGGCTGGCGGCGGCGGTGTGCGCACCGCGCTGCGGCCCACGCTGGGCACCGTGTCCTGCCCGCTGCGTCGTGAACATGTGCCCACGGGCTACAGCATGCTGGAGACGGTGGCATGAGCAACACCATCCAGGTACCGCTCTGGCGCGCCGCCCACGGCCGCACTGGCGACAAGGGCAACCGCTCCAACATCAGCGTGATTGCCTGGAGCGAAGCGCTCTGGCCGCACATCGAAGCGCAGATCACCGCCGAGCGCGTGTCCTCGCATTTCCGCCACCGCGCACCCAGACAGGTGGTGTGCCACCAGCTGCCGAATCTGCACGCCCTGAACTTCGTGCTCGACGACGTGCTGGACGGTGGCGTGAACGACGCCCTGAACCTCGACAGCCATGGCAAGGCGCTGTCCTTTCATCTGCTGGAACTCGAACTGGAGATTCCCGACAACCTGGTTTCCCATCTGCGCGGCCCTTCGGGTTGACGCAGTTTCCATCCCCATCCAACAAGGAGACAGACATGATCAACACGTTCACCCGCCGCCACGCCGTGGTTGCCCTTGCTTCGGTGCTCGCGCTGCCTGCAGCCCTGGCCCAGGCCTCGCTGACCACCAAGCCCATCACGTTCGTGGTGCCCTTCGCTGCCGGCAGCGCCACCGACATCCTGGCGCGCGCGCTCGGACAATCGGTGGGCGAGCAGACCGGGCAGCCGGTGGTGGTGGACAACAAGGCCGGCGCCAGCGGCATGATCGCCGCGCAGGCCGTGGCCGCTGCGCCCAAGGACGGCCACACGGTCCTGATCACCACCAACACCACGCACGCGGCGAACCAGCACCTGTACAAGAAGCTCTCGTACGACCCGGTGAAGGACTTTGCGGCCATCACCGGCATCGGCAAGGGCGGGCAGATCATGATCGTGCGCGCCGATGCACCCTACAAGACCGTGGCCGACGTGCTGGCCGCCGCCAAGGCAGCGCCGGGCAAGCTCTCGTTCGGCAGCGGCAGTTCGTCCAGCCGCGTCGCGGGCGAGCTGTTCCAGCAACTGGCCAGCGTGAACATCCTGCACGTGCCCTACCGCAGCAACCCCATGGGCATCACCGACCTGCTGGGTGGCCAGATCACCATGATGTTCACCGACGCCTCCACCGGCATGCCGCAGATCACCACCGGCAAGGTGCGCGCGCTCGGCGTGACGGCATCGAAGCGCATGGCCGCCCTGCCCGACGTGCCCACCATCGCCGAGGCGGGTGTGAAGGGCTACGACATGGGCTACTGGTTCGCCGCCTACGCACCGGCCGGCACGCCCGCGCCGGTGGTGAACCGCCTCAACGAACTGCTGCACAAGGCCATTGACAGCCAGGGCGTGCGCCAGTTCTTCGCCAACAGCGGCGGCGAGGTGTTCCCCACCTCACCCGCCGACCTGGTGAAGTTCCAGGCCAGCGAGACGGAGCTGTGGGGCCGTGTGATCAAGGCGGCAGGCATCGAGGCGGAGTGAGTCACGTCGGCGTGGACAAGTGCGCCGACAGAAAATCCAGCACCGCCCGCACCGACGGCAGCAGGCTGCGCCGGTGCGGTACCAATGCCGTGGTGGTGACGCTGCCGGCGGTCCAGCGCGGCAGCACACGCACCAGTTCACCGCGCGCCAGGTGATGGCGGCAGATGCCTTGCGGCAGGCAGGTGACGCCCAGCCCGGCGCTGGCCGCGTGCAGCAGCGCGACCGATTCGTCCGCCACCAAGCGGGGCGCCACGGCCACGGCCTGAGTTTCGCCATCGTCGCGGCGCAATGACCACTCGCTCGCTTCGGGCGAGGTCAGCAAGCCCGGTAGTTTGAGCAGATCGCCCGGCTTGCGCGGCGTGCCCAACTCTTGCAACAAGGCCGGCGCCGCCACCAGCCACACCGGCTCCACCATCAAGGTGCGTTGCACCAGGCCCGAATCGGGCAGCGGCGCAAAGTGGCTGCGCACCGCGATGTCGAACCCCTCCTGCACCAGATCCACGAAGCGGTCGCTGGCGTGCAGCTGGAGCTGCAGCCGAGGCCACTGACCCGCCAGCGCCGGCAGGTGCGGCGCCAGCAGGAACTGCACCACCGGCACAGCGGCGGTGATGCGCACCGTGCCACTTGGTTCGGCCAGTCGCTGCTGCACGATGTGCTGCGCGCTCTCCACTTCGATGAGCGCGGCGCGCGCGTGCTGGTAGAAATCGCGCCCGGTCTCGGTCAGGTGGAAGCTGCGGGAATTGCGCTCGATCAGGCGCACACCCAGACTGGTTTCCAGCGCGGCCACGCGCTTGCTCAGGGTGGACTTCGGTACCGAGAAGCGCCGCGCCGCCGGTGCAAAGCCACCGCTTTCCACGGCCTGGGCGAACAGGGTGAGGTCGTTGAGGTTCATGGCGCCATTGTCCACAGATGTAGACTTTGCATCCACTTTCCACGGTCTAGCCAGTCATCGTCCACGCCGCAAGAATCTGCTCCTTCATCAAACCCCAGGAGCTTTTTCATGCATCCCATCCTTTTCTACGGCGTGCCCGAAGGCTGTTCGTTCGGCGCCATCGTGGCGCTCGAATGGAGCGGCCTGCCCTACCAGCTTTGCCGCATCGACATGCCTGCCGTGGTGAGCAGCGAAGCCTACCGTCGCATCAACGCGGTGGCGGAGACACCGTCGCTGCGCACCGCCGAAGGACGCCAGGTGAACCAGAGCATGGCCATCCTCCACCATATCGGCGCACACAGCCCGGGCAGCGGCCTGGTGCCTCCACAGGGCACACCCGGGTTCGACCGATTCAATGAAGTGCTGGCCTTTCTCAACACCGACTTCTTCGAGTCGTTCTCGCCTCTCTGGTACGCGATGGAGCACGGCCTGGAAGGCGGCGAGCAGCGCACCCTGACGGCCATGGGGCACCACAAGGTGCGCAAGGTCCACGCGGACCTGGAAAACATGCTGGGCTCGAACCCCTGGCTGGCTGGCACGCAGCGCTCCGCCGCCGACGCCTACTTCATGGGCATTGCGCGCTGGAGCGATTTCCACCAGGTGCTGGACCGACGCGACTTCCCCGCCTTGCATGCGCTCCACGAACGCCTGAAGGCAGAGCCTGCGGTGCATTTCGCCCACGCGGTAGAGCACGGTGAGGCCGCTCGCAGCACAGGCGCGTTCATCGGGCACGTGGCATTGCGCGACGTGCTGGAGAGCACCACCACCATGGCCTAGGCATCGGCAGCACCGCTTGCGCGCCAGCGCCGCAGGGCTTCGCGCGTGGCCTGGTAGCCCGCCTCGATCACGCGCTCCTTCTCGGCCTTCGCCGACATGCCCGGCACATCGGTCACCGGTGCGATGAGCAGATCGGCCTCGGCCATTTCCGGCGCGGCAACGAGGCAGCTCTGCGTCTGCATCACCTGCCCGATGACGGAGGGAATGCTCATGCCCGCCACACGGGGGCTGCGGCAATAGATGTCGATGGCAATCACGACGTCGGCGCCCATGGCACGCGCAAAACGCACCGGCACCAGGCTCGTGATGCCTCCGTCGATGAGGTGACCGGCGGCATAAGGCACTGGCACGTTCACCCCAGGGACGGCAGACGAAGCCTGGATGGCGCGTCCGGCCGATCCCTTCTCGATCAGAACGGCCTGGCCGCTCTGGAGGTCGGTGGCGACCGCGGCGAAGCGGGTGGGAAATTGTTCGATCGGCACACTTCCGGTGACGTCGCCGACCCAGCTGGCGAGGTGGTTGCCTTGGATGATGCCGCCGGAACGCCAGGTGAAGTCCAGCAGCGAGGACACCTTGACCTCCATCGCCGCCTGCCGGATCTGCGCCGCGTTCAGGCCACTGGCGTAAGCAGCGCCAACCACGGAGCCGGCCGACGTGCCCACCACGATGTGCGGCCGGATGCCGGCCTCTTCCAGCGCGAGCAGTGCGCCCACATGGGCGAAACCGCGCAGCCCGCCACCGCCCAGCACCAGGGCCACGGTGGGTTGCTCACCGCTCACCGGCCGCGTCGGGCCACCGTCGCGAACCTGGACCAGCGTGCGCGTCGACAGATCCGGCAGCACTGCTTGTCCGGTGGAGGCGCAACCGGCGACCACCGCCAGGGCAGCGGCACAGGCGCTCAGCAACAGGGTGCGCGGCTTCATGCGACCCGCCTGCCATCGGCCTGCCGGGCCAGCGCCACCGCGTCCGCGCCCGCCGCGTAGTGCAGCCGGGCCGACCCATCGTTCGCAGCGAACCACACGGCTTCGGCCACGTCCGATTCGCGCGTGAATGCCGATTGCTGCCCGAATGCGGCAAAGATGGTCTGTGCGTAGCCTGCATAAGCCTCGGGCAGCAGCCCCTGCATGCGCTCGGCGCCGTTCTCGGCAAAGCTCGTGGTGGGCGCATAGCCCGGCTCGACCAGCTTGACGCGCACGTTGAACGCGGCGAGCTCGTGCGCGAGCGACTCGGTGAAGCCCTCCACCGCGGTCTTGCTCGCCGTGTAGGCCGCCACGAGCGGCATGGGCGCCAGCGTGGCGCTGGACGTGACGTTCACCACCACGCCCGCGCGACGCTCGCGGAACTGCGGCAACACCGCCTGCGTCATCGCCATGGTGCCGAACGTGTTGGTCTCGAAGATGTCGCGCACGGTGGTCATCGGGGTGGCTTCGAACGCGCCGAACAGGCCGAGGCCGGCGTTGTTCACCAGCACGTCGATGGGCCCCGCGGCCTCCAGCGCGTGGGCGATGCTTTCGGGTCGGGTGACGTCCAACGCCAGCACGCGCAGGCGCTCGGCAGGGGGCAGCAACTCGGTGCGCGGCATGCGCATGGTGGCGACCACGTTCCAGCCTTTGGCGTGAAAGTGGCGTGCGGTTTCCAGGCCATAGCCGGACGAGCAGCCGGTGATCAGAACGGTTTTCATGAGCGGTTTCCTTGGGGTTGGTGAACGGAAGCCGCAACGATACGTGGGCGATTCGATACCATCTACAATCAATCGTCCATATTTTGTTTGCAAGAGTCCAATCGTGACCGATCCATTGGCTGAAGTCATTGCCCTGCTGCGGCCGCGCGCGGTGTTCTCCAAAGTGATCAGCGGCGCCGGCGCCTGGGGCGTTCGCTACTCGGCGTTCGGCGAGCCCAGCTTCTGCACCATGCTCGAAGGCCAGTGCCTGCTGGCGGTGGACGGCCAGGAGCCCCTTACGCTGGCAGCCGGCGACTTCGTGCTCATGCCCGCCACGCCGGGGTTCACCCTGTCGGGCCTGGAGCCTGTGGCGCCCGTGACCATGGACCCGAACCTGGTGCCGGCGTCCGAAAACGAACTGCGCCACGGCGACCCCGACGGTCCGCCAGACGTGCGCATGCTCGGTGGCTACTTCGCCTTCGACTCGCCCGATGCGTCCTTGCTGGTGTCGCTGTTGCCGACGCTGTTGCATGTGCGCGGCGTGGAGCGGCTTCCGGTGCTCGTGAAACTGGTGAGGGAAGAATCGCTGGACCAGCGACCGGGCCGCGATCTCGTGCTGGCACGGCTGGTCGAAATCCTGCTGATCGAGGCTCTGCGCTCGAGCAGTGCGCAAGCCACGTCACAGGGCCTGTTGCGCGGCCTGGCCGATGCCCGGCTGGCCGTGGCCATGCGCCTGATGCACGAAGACCCGGCACGCGCGTGGACGGTGGAAGAACTCGCCGCTCAAGCGGCGCTGTCGCGCTCGGCGTTCTTCAACCGCTTCCTGCGAGCCGTGGGCCTGCGCCCCATGGAGTACCTGCTGGCCTGGCGCATGGCGCTGGCCAAGGACCTGCTACGCCGCCACGACGCACCCGCCATTGCCGAAGTGGCCGAACGCGTGGGCTACAGCTCGGCCAGCACCTTCAGCACCGCCTTCAGCCGGCATGTGGGGGAAGCGCCCGGGCGGTATGCGCGGGCGCTTGCGGCTGGCCATGCGCCCGCCTTGTGACGACAATCCTGCTTCCCCCCACGCTCATCCTCCATGCCCATCCGGATCAACAGATTCCTTGCCACCACCGCGCTCCTCTGTTCTCTGGCGCTCGGCGGCACGGGCGCCCGTGCCGCCGAGCCAGACAACATCCCCTTTATCGACGCCCACGTGCACCTGAACGACGAGCGCATGCAGCTCGACCTGATGCAGCGCCATGGCGTGGAGCGTGCCGTGGTGTTCTGGGGGCGCAACAGCGACAACGAGAGCGTGGCCGCCAGCGCGAAGCGCCACCCGGACCGCTTCATTCCGTTTGTCTCCATTTCGCCCGAGCGCGCCGCCTACCGGCGCGGCTGGGAGCAGGACGATGCGCGGCTGCTGGACACGCTCGACGCCCTGCTGGCCACCGGCCTGTACCGCGGCATCGGCGAAATCTCGGTCACGCACTTCCCTTCGCCCGGCCTGCCCGAGGCCGACTTCAACCCCAACGGCGCCACGCTGCGGGGCATCCTCGCGCTGGCGCGCAAGCACCGCGTGCCGGTGATGGTGCACGCCGAATGGACGCGGTTGCGCGAGTTCAGCGAACTGCTGCGCGCCTTTCCGGACGTGCCCGTGATCTGGGCGCACGGCGGCTACACGCCCTTGTTCATCGCGCAGCGCATGCTGGAGCAGCACGCCAACCTGCACTACGAACTCAGCGCACGGACCTGGCCGGTGCACCCACGCTCGCCGGACTACACCATCCTGCGCGACGGCCAGAACGTCTGGCCGCAGTGGCTCGCCTTCATCGAACGCCAACCCGAACGTTTCCTGGTCGGCACCGACGCCAGCCACCGCTCCGCCGAGAGCGAGGCCATGAAGTTCCAGAGCGTGCAGAACTTCCTGCGCCAGTTGAGCCCCGCAGCGCGAGAGCTCGTGGCGCGCGGCAACCTGCTGAAGCTGGTGGAACGCACTTCATGAGACCCTTCACCAACGCTGCTGTGGCGGCCCGATTCGAAGCGTATCCGCCGCAGGCTCGCAGACGGTTGCAGGCCTTGCGGGAACTGATCTTTCGCACGGCGGCCACCACGGCAGGCGTGGGTGAGATCGAGGAGACCCTGAAATGGGGCGAACCCGCCTACCTCACCCCAAACAGAAGCGGTAGCACCGTGCGCATCGACTGGAAACACAAAGACCCCTGCCACTGTGCGATGTACTTCAATTGCCAGACCCAGCTGGTAGACACTTTCAGAACCCTGTTTCCCCACGACTTCCGTTTCGAAGGTCGTCGGGCCTTGCTCCTGCCGCTCGAGGGCAAGCTGCCGGAAGATGCACTGGCGTTCTGCATCGCCGCTTCGCTCACCTACCATTTGAAGAAGAACCGGAAGAGCTGACAACGGCCATCTTGACGAGGACATCACATGCCCACCCCCGACACCCTGGAACGCTTCATCGAATGTGTCGAGCAAGGCGACCACGCCGAGGCCATCGAGGCGTTCTATGCTGAAAACGCCAGCATGCGCGAGAACCTGGGCGAGCAGCGCGTGGGCCGTGCGAATCTGGTGGAACACGAACGCAAGCTGCTCGCCCGCGCACGCTCCGTTCGGTCCACCTGCGTGCGGCCCCTGTTCGTGAACGGCTCACACGCACCGCGCTGAAGAAAACCCACCGGCCCGGCGCCGAGATCGGAGGATGCTAGGGAATACACTTAGTTAGTTATCTAATTAAATTGGAGACAATATCCACTCGATTCGCGGGCTAAGTGCCATCTGTTTTGTTCCAGCCCGTCTTAACAAACGCCCTTCATGACCGCCCCCTTCCTTCCCGTCATTCAGCTGGATGCCTTGCCCCCGGGCGAGGCGCGGCGCTGCGAGCTTCAAGGACAAGCCGTGGCCCTGTTCCATGTGGACGGCTGCATATACGCCACGCAAGACACCTGCACCCATGGCAACGCCTCGCTGGTCGATGGCTATCTCATTGGCGATGAGGTTGAGTGCCCGCTGCACCAAGGCATGTTCAACGTACGCACTGGTCAGGCCACGGCCGCCCCATGCGTTGAGCCCCTCAGGATCTTTCGAGTCGAGGTACGAGACGGGGTGGTCTTCCTTCAGCCACAAGACATCGTCAGGGGAACCGCCTGACCAACAGTGCCATTCATGGTCATTCTTTCCCGCCCCACCCCACCCACAAGGAGACACACATGAAAAAACTCGACAAGCTGGTACTGGCGCTGTTGGCGTCTGCCTCACTCATGGCCATCCAGGCCCAAGCCCAGGCGCCGGTACGAATCGGATTCGTCGGCGAACTCTCGGGACCGCAGGGCGCGTTGGGCCAGGATCAGTACGACGGCTTCATGATGGTGGTGGAGCGCAACGGCGGGAAGCTGGGCGGCGTGCCGGTCCAGATCATCAAGGAAGATACGCAACTCAAGCCCGACGTGGCCAGTCAGGTGGTCCAGCGTCTCATCGAACGCGACAAGGTTTCCATCATCACTGGCGTGACCTTCTCCAACATCATGATGGCGATTCATCGCCCGGTGACAGAGAAAGAAGTCTTCCTTATCGGCTCCAATGCCGGACCTTCTCCCATCGCGGGAGCGGCCTGCTCGCCATATCAGTTCCTCGTGTCATGGCAGGTCGACCAGCTCGCCGAGGTGTTCGGCGTGCACGCCAATCAGAAGGGCTACAAGAGGGTCTACTTGATGGCGCCCAACTACCAGGCGGGCAAAGACTTCCTTTCCGGATTCAAGCGCACCTTCAAGGGCGAGATCATCGACGAGGTCTATACCGCGCTCAACCAGCCGGACTTTTCGGCTGAACTGAGTCAGTTGGCGGTGACCAAGCCTGATGGCGTGTTCGTGTTCTATCCAGGCGGCCTCGGGATCAACTTTGTTCGTCAATACCAGCAGGCTGGGCTACTGGGCAAGGTGCCGCTGATGTCGGGAGGTGCAGTGGACGGGACCACTTTGCCGGCCCTGAAGGAAACCGCCATTGGTGTGCTTGGAGCGTTCCCATGGGGACCTGACCTGGACAACCCGGCAAACAAGCGATTCGTGGATGAATTCGAACGCAAGCACAACCGCATTCCGGCCGCCTTCGCCGCGCAAGGCTACGACGCTGCGCAGTTGCTGGACTCGGCCCTGGCCAAGGTCAAGGGCAATGTGGCGGACAAGAAAGCCTTCATGGCGGCGCTCAAGGCCGCAGATTTCGACTCGGTGCGCGGTCCGTTCAAGTTCGGCAACAACAATTTCCCCGTGCAGGACTTCCACATCCAGGAAGTCGCCAAGGACGCTCGCGGTCGCGTGAGTCTGAAGACGGTGGCAACCCCATTCAAGGCTCAAGCCGACAACTACCACGCCCAGTGCGCGATGAAATGAAACCACTCCGCTGGAACCGCGCACAGTCATGACGCTTGCTCTCTTCCTCACCCAGTTGCTCAATGGCATTCAGCTCGGCGCGTTGCTGTTCCTGCTGTCAGCGGGGCTCACACTGGTGTTCGGCATCATGCGCTTCGTCAACCTCATGCACGGTTCGCTCTACATGATGGGCGCCTATTTCGCTGCAGCGGGCTACCAGGTGTCGGGCTCCTTCGCGGTGGCGGCGATCACAGGTGTAGGGGGCGCGCTGTTGCTGGGCATGGCAGTGGAGCGCTTGGTGGTAGCACGCCTGTACCACCGGGAACACCTGGATCAGGTGCTGGTGACCTTTGGCTTGGTGTTGTTCTTCAATGAGCTGGCCCGCATCGTCTGGGGGCCCACCTCGGTACACATGGCCGGGCCTGCGGCGCTGGCTGGGGCGGTTTCGCTCATGGGCGTGAACTACCCCGCCTACCGCCTGATGATCATTGGCGTCGCCATGGCGGTCGCGCTGGCGCTGTACCTCCTGATCCACCGCACCCGCATGGGCATGCTGGTGCGAGCGGGTGCGGTCCGCCCGGACATGGTGCGTGCCTTGGGCGTCGATATCGTGCGCCTCAAGCGTTGGCTGTTTGCGCTCGGCGCAGCACTGGCGGGCCTGGCTGGACTCATGGCAGGGCCAATCAGTTCGGTACAACCAGGAATGGGCGAGCCCGTGCTGATCATGACGTTGGTGGTGATCGTGACCGGCGGTATCGGCTCCATTCGAGGGGCTTTCCTGGGCGCCATGATCATCGGCATGGTCGACACCATGGGCCGGGCGTTCCTGCCGCTGCTGCTGCGCGAGGTGTTCGAGCGCCAGGTTGCGCAGGCGGCTGGACCGGCGCTGGCTTCTGTCCTCATCTATCTCTTCATGGCCTTTGTGCTGGCCGTGCGTCCGCAAGGCCTGTTCCCTGTCAAACATGGCTAAATTATCCAGAAACCTTCTGCCTGCCGTGGTACCCGGCTTGCTCCTCATGGCAATGGCAGTGCTGCCCATGGTGGCGCATGCCCTGGGTGAGTCCTACTACATCACTCTGGCCAGCCGGATACTGATCCTGGCAATTGCGGCCGTTGGTCTGAACATCGCACTGGGTTTCGGTGGCATGGTCAGCTTCGGGCATGCACTCTATGTGGGCTTGGGCGCCTATGCAGTTGTGATTCTCTCGGATGCGGGTATTCAGAGCGGTTGGTTGCAGCTCTTCGCCGCGCTTGCGGCCGGTGGCGTCCTGGCTCTGTTGATCGGTCTGGTGTGCTTGCGCACCAGCGGTGTGGCTTTCATCATGATCACGCTGGCATTCGCGCAGATGTTCTATTTCATCGTGATCAGCCTCAAGCGCTACGGTGGCGACGACGGCATGCAACTGGCTTCTCGAAGCACCTTCTGGGGCCAGGGTATCGAAGACTCGACGCATTTCTACTACTTCATCTTCATCACCCTGCTGCTGGTTCTGCTCGCCGTGGGCATGGCTTCGCGTTCGCGATTTGGATGGGCGTTGCGAGGGTGCCGCCTCAATGCGCGCCGCATGGCAGCCATAGGCTACCCAGTGCTGCTGTACAAGCTCTGTGCGTACGTGCTTTCGGCCTGGGTGTGCATCGTGGCAGGCTTCCTGCTGGCCAATCTGTCGCGCCTGACCTCACCTTCCTATCTGCAGTGGTCTTTATCAGGCGAGCTCATCGTGATGGTGGTGCTGGGCGGCATCGGCACCGTTTTCGGTCCCGTGCTGGGCGCCATCTGCCTGCTGCTGCTGGAAGAGCTCCTGGCGAACATGGCGATCCCATTGCCCATGGGGACCGATGGCTTCATACGCTCGCACTGGCTGGCCCTGATCGGTTTGTTCATTGTTGTGGTCGGCATGAACACCCGCCACGGCATTGCGGGTTTGCTCGCCTCGAAGGTTCGGCCATGAGCGCGCTGCTTCGTGTTCAGCAACTGGTCAAGCAATTCCGCGGTGTGCGAGCCTCAGATGGCATTGACTTTGACGTCAGGCCCGGTGAGATACATGCCGTGATCGGCCCCAATGGAGCGGGCAAAACAACGTTCATCAACCAGCTCACCGGAGAGATTGCACCGGATGCAGGGACCATCGAGTTCCGGGGCAAGGACATCACTCGACTGCCGGTGCATCGGCGGGCCCTGCTGGGCCTTGCGCGGTCCTATCAGATCAGTGAGCTCTTCAACGAACTTTCTGTACTGGAAAACGTGATGACGGCCGTGCAGGCACGCTCAGGCCATGGCTTTCGCTTTTTGCGCAATGCCGGCCGCGATCAGCAGATCGTCGACGCTGGCAACAGCGCGCTGGCTTGCGCGGGGCTGGGGGACCTGGCCGATTGCAAAGTGGCTGACCTCGCGCACGGGCAACGGCGCCAGCTGGAACTGGCCATCGTCATGTCGCTTGAGCCTGCGCTGATGCTGCTCGACGAGCCCATGGCGGGAACCGGCCCAGGCGAGTCGAAGGACATCGTGGCTTTGTTGCGCCGCTTGAAAAGCAGCGCGGCGATCGTGCTCATCGAGCACGATCTCGAAGCCGTCTTTGCGCTTGCCGACCGCATCAGCGTACTGGTCTATGGCAAGGTGATCGCCTCGGGTACTGCAGCAGAGATACGGGGCAACCCTGTGGTTCGAGAGGCTTACATCGGCGATGAGGAGGCCGTGTTGTGAACGAACCTTTGCTTCATGCTCAGGATCTGGTGGCAGGCTACGGCAGCAGTCAGGTGTTGTTTGGTGCGGGCCTGACCATTCACCCGGGCGAGTTCGTCACGCTGCTCGGCCGCAACGGCATGGGCAAGTCCACCCTGATCAAAACCCTACTGGGCATTCTGCCCATCAAGGCAGGTTCGATCCACTTCGCTGGCAGCAGCGTGGTGGGGCGCCCCGACCACGAAATCGCTCGACGGGGCATCGGATTGGTACCCGAAGGGCGCGGTATCTTTCCCAACCTCACCGTGCGTGAGAACCTGATCGCCACAGCAATCGAGCGCCAGGGCGCCGGCGCGCAATGGACACTGGATCATGTGCATGCACTGTTTCCTCGTCTGAAGGAGCGCGCACGCAACCTGGGTAGCGACCTCTCGGGAGGCGAACAGCAGATGCTGTCCATCGGTCGGGCGTTGATGACCAACCCCCGTCTGCTGATCCTGGATGAAGCCACCGAAGGCCTTGCACCGCTTGTGCGCCGTGAGATCTGGCTGTGCCTGGAGTCGCTCAAGGCACAGGGACTTGCGATGCTGGTGATCGACAAGAACCTGCGCCCGTTGTTACACCTGGCCGACCGGCACTACGTCATTGAAAAAGGGAGGGTCGCCTGGTCAGGCACATCCGGGTCCCTGGCCGCAGAACCCGACATCATGGCGCGATATCTCAGCGTCTGAACACACCAACACATACCGGAGCAAACATGAAGATCACGATGCAGGATATTCGCGGCGTGGTGGGCATCATCCCGACGCCCGCCACCGCCGACGCAGAAAGCTGGGAGGCCACCAACACGGTGGAGCTGGAACAGACCGAAAAGATGGTGCGCGCCGTGGTGGATGCCGGTGTGGATGTGGTGATGACCACCGGCACCTTTGGCGAATGCGCCACGCTCACCTGGGACGAGTTGCGCACCTTCACCGATGCGGTGGTCCGCGCGGTGGGTCGCAGCTGCCCGGTGTTTGCCGGGGTAACCACGCTCAACACGCGCGACACGATCCAGCGTGGCAGGGAACTCATGGGACTTGGCGCCGACGGGCTTTTCGTGGGCCGCCCGATGTGGCTGGCCATGGACGATGTGGCCATCCTGCGCTTCTATCGAGACGTGGCCAGCGCTTTGCCCGGCGTACCGCTGGTTGTGTACGACAACCCCTCAGCGTTCAAGGGGAAGATATCACGCGACCTCTACCTTGCGCTGGCGCAGATTCCGGAGGTGGTCGCAGCCAAGCACGTGGGTGGGCCTGCATTGGCTACCGACATGCGGGCGGTAGGCGACCGCATCCGGTTGCTGCCGCTGGAGATCGACTGGTACAAGCTGGCTCAGGAATTTCCCGACCAGGCGCTGGCCTGCTGGTCGGGCAGCGTCGCGTGTGCGCCAGCGCCCATGGTGGCACTGGCCAAGGCAGTGACCTCTCGAGACTGGGCCGCAGCCAAGACCATCAGTGACAAGCTGAACTGGGCGGTGCAGCCCATGTTTCCGGGTGGTGACCTCTCCAAGTTCATGGACTACAGCATTCAGCTGGGGCATGTGCGTTTTCGTGAGGCCGGTCTTTTCAATCCCGGCCCCTCGCGGCCACCCTACCTGGAAGCGCCAGCCGACTATGTGGAAGGTTCACGCATCTGTGGTCAGCGCTGGTCCAGTCTTCAGCGTGAATTTGCCGGCGCTTGACGTGCCAGAAAGGACTTTCATGAACCACCCTTCGTTTCCGGCGGCTTCCAAGAGCATGAAGCAGTTTGACCAGGATCTCGCCGAGGTCTCGATTCGTGGACAGTGGCAATACGATGAGATGCTGGAGCGCCTGATCGGCGGTCCCAAGACCACGGCCGTTCCCATGGTCTGGCCATGGGCACTTGTGCATCGCAAGCTCATGGAGTCCTGCGAAATCATGCCCGAGAGCTTCACCGCACGACGCAACCTCTCTTTTATCAACCCCGGTCTCGAGCGCGGCGGCACCTCGCAGACGCTGCTGGCTGGCATGCAGGCGGTCAAGCCAGGCGAAGTGGCCTGGGCCCATCGCCATCCGATCTCGGCACTTCGCTTCGTGATCGAGGGCGACCCACTGCTCTACACCGTGGTCGAAGGCGAGAAACTTCCGATGGAGGCCAACGACCTGGTGCTCACACCGGCCTGGACCTGGCACGACCACCACAACGAGAGCGATCATTTGGGCATGTGGCTCGACGTACTGGATGTGCCACTCATGCTCTCGCTCGGCCAGATGGCGTATGAGCCTCTGGGCGAAACGACCCAGCCCATCCGGACCGAACGCCGCGATTACGCAAGCGAGCGCGTGGGTATGGTGCGGCCCCAGTGGGAGAAGCCTGTAGCGGGAGCCCTTCCACTTCGCTTTCCCTGGGCCACTGTCAAGCCCCAACTCGACCTGTTTTCCCAAGGGCAGGGCAGTCCCTGTGACGACGTGATCCTGGAATACGTTGACCCCATGCATGGGGGGTCGGTGCTGCCTACGCTGCGCTGCTGCGTGCAGCGACTGCGACCGGGATTCTCGGGCCAACGCGTGCGCCGCACCGCGAGCACGGTGTACTACGTGATTGAAGGAGAGGGCACAACCGTGGTAGGTGACACCGAACTTCACTGGGGTCCGCGAGATGTGTTCGTGGTGCCCACATGGGCATGGCACGAGCACCGCCATCGCGACGGTCAAGAGGGCGCGGTTCTCTTCTCGGTCAGCGACGCACCGCTTCTTGAATCGGCTCGGCTGTATCGCGAGGAACCGGCACAAGCCGGCGAAAGAGCCTCGCCACCCCCGCCCCCTCTCCAGACCCAGCCCGCGCCTTGAAAACCACATTACTTGCAGGGAGACCCAGCATGCCCGAGTTGACGTTGCAACAGCGCGTTGAAGACCACTACAAGCGTTACGCCGAGACACTCTGCGACCTCCAGATCGAACAGTGGCCGTCGTACTTCACCGACGACTGTCTTTACCGGCTGGTGCCGCGGACCAACCACGACCGGGGATTGCGCATCGGCCCGATGTTTGCCGAAAGCAAAGGTGCGCTCACCGATCGTGTGGTCGCCATCCGGGAAACTCTGGTGTATTCCGCGCGCAGCGTGACGCACCTCGTCAGCGGCGTTCGCGTCGTCGATGGCGAAGGCGAAGGCGTGCAATGCCGCAGCATGATCGTGGTCTATCAGACGCTGATCGATGGCATCACCCAACTGCAGCTCGTGGGCCGCAGCTTCGACGTCGTGGATGCCAGCGGCCCCGAACTCCGCTTCAGGGAACGGTTGGTCGTCTTTGACACCGAGCTGCTGTCCGGCGCACTGGTCTACCCCGTTTGAAGAACCTACCGAACTGGTGAATGCACATGAACGACACCTGCCCCCACGCCATGGCCCCTGGCGAATCCTCCGACAGCGCGAGCGAACTGCACCCGATCAAGATCTGGCCTCGCAAAGACAGCTCGCGCGTGCCGCTGTGGGTCTACAGCGACGAAGACAACTACCGTCGTGAGCTGGAAGCCATCTTCTATGGCCCGCACTGGCACATGGTGGGGCTGGAGAGCGAAATCCCCAAGCCCGGCGACTTCAAACGCGCGACCATTGGCGAGCGCTCGGTCATTGTGACCCGCACCGAGTCGGGCGAACTCAGTGTGCTGCTCAACAGCTGTGCACACCGTGGTGTGGAGATCTGCCAGTCCAGCTTCGGCTCGCAGAAGGAGATCATGTGTCCCTACCACCAGTGGACATACAACCTCAGCGGCAAGCTCATGGGGGTGCCATTTCGACGCGGCGTCAAGGGGAAGGGGGGCTTCCCCGAGGATTTCGATCCCGCCCAGCACGGCCTGCGCGCACTCAAGGTCGAGAGCGTCAACGGCGCCATCTTCGCCAGCTTCGATCACGAAACTCCTCCGCTGCCCGAATACCTGGGCGAGGGAAACTACCAGTACCTCACCCGTATCTTCAACGGCCGCAAGGCCGTGGTGCTGGGGTATCAGCGCCAGCGCATCAAAGGCAACTGGAAGCTCTACATGGAGAACATCAAGGACCCGTATCACGCTTCGCTGCTGCACGTGTTCCTGATCAGTTTCGGTCTTTACCGCATCGACCAGAAAGGCGTGACGATCACCGACGAGCGCACGCTCGCTCACAACGTGTTCGCCTCCATGCGCAACCCTGCCAGCGAGACTGCTGGCACCGAGGACATGAAGTCGTACCGCAAGGACCTCAAGCTCAACGACATGCGGCTGGTCACGGGTGCCAAGGAGTTCGATGACGATGTCACCATCCAGATCCAGACGATATTTCCCGATCTGGTGCTGCAACAGCAAGGCAACAGCCTGCAGATGCGCTATGTGATCCCACGCGGACCCGATGAATTCGAGCTGCAGTGGACCTACTTCGGCTACGAGGACGACGACGAGGAAACCACCCTGCGCCGCCTGCGCCAGGCGAACCTCACCGGCCCGTCGGGGTTCGTCTCGGTCGACGACACCGAGGTGCTGGAGTACTCAGGTTCCGGCATTCGCTCCAATCCCTCGCAGGTGGCCGTGCTTGAACTCGGGGGGAGGGAAGGCTCCGCCCCTCCTGATGGCAACATGGTGACCGAGGGCCCGATCCGTGGCTTCTACGAGTACTACCGGCGCGTGATGTACCCCAACACGGAGAAAACCCGTTGAGCCCCACGACATCCAATGGTGCAACGGGTCTGGGTCCAGGTGTGGATGACAGCCTGGGCTTCCTGATCTGTGACAGTGCGCGCTATGTGCGCCGCGTGCTGTATGCGCGCCTGGCACCCTACGGCATACCAGGGTCATGCTGGTTCGTGCTTCGCGTCCTCTGGCAGCGCGACGGGATCTCGCAGCGCGAGCTCAGCGAGCGCCTGGGTCTTGCCGAACCCGCCGTGGTCATGACACTGCGCGGTATGGAGCGCCTGGACCTCGTTCAACGCACCCGTGACGCAGCGGATCGCCGCCGCATGAAAGTGTGCCTGACCGTGCGCGCACGCGCGCTGGAGCCCGAGCTCATGGCGGTGGCCGAGGACGTCAACAACACCATGCTGTCGGCACTTGGGGGGGGCAACGACGCCGTGGTCAAAAGCTGCCTGCGGGCCATACGAGGGCAATTGGCCAAATCGTGCGAAGGAGTGCTCGCACCTTCCGCCGATGACGCCGCCAACGACCTGCTCGGGCTGGCGCCGGTCTCTTCGAAGTAGCACCCAGCAAGAGCAGGACAGGAAGCACACATGACAGCAACGACGCATGACGCACTTTCTCTGGACTCGGTGCTCCCCCACGAGCGCCGCCTCTACGCCGGTGGACAATGGATCGATCCGCTGGGCGGTTATCTGGACACGCTCAATCCAGCCACCGGTGATTCTCTCGGGCCTTGTGCGCACGCCAACGCCGCCGATGTGGACCGCGTCGTGCAGGCAGCACAAAGGGGCTTCGAAGTCTGGCGCTCGATCAAGCCGCTGGAACGAGCAGCACTGCTGCGGCGCATTGCCCAGGTATTGCGAGACAACGCAGCCGAACTCGCGCTGATCGATGCGGCCAACTGTGGAAACCCAGTGCGTGAAATGGGAAATGATGCGCTGATTGCCGCTGCCCAGGTGGACTACTTCGCAGGCCTGGTGACCGAGATCAAAGGCGACACCATTCCCATGGGTGATGGGGTGATCAACATGACGGTGCACGAGCCCCTGGGCGTATGCGCGCGCATTGTGGCCTACAACCATCCACTCATGTTTGTTGCGGGCAAGCTCGCGCCCGTGCTGGCCGCTGGCAACGCCGCGATCATGAAAGCTCCCCATCAAGCTCCTCTCTCCACCTACCGCCTCATGGAGCTGCTCCACGGCATCCTGCCCGACGGCGTGCTCAACATCGTGACGGGAGGCGTCGAGGCGGGCCAGGCGCTGGTCGATCATCCATTGGTCCAGCACGTCGCGTTGATCGGTAGCGTGCCTACCGGACGCGCTATCGCACGCACTGCAGCCCAACGCCTCAAGAAGGTGTCGCTGGAGCTCGGCGGCAAGAACGCCTGCATCATCTACCCGGACGCCGACCTGGCCAAGGCCACCAAGGGCGCGGTGGATGGCATGAACTTCACATGGTGTGGCCAGTCCTGCGGATCTACTTCGCGCCTGTTTGTGCATGACTCGGTGTACGACGAGGTGGTGGCCGGCATGCTCGAGCTGGTCAAGCACTTCCGGCCGGGCCTGCCAACCGACATGACCACGACCATGGGTGCCCTGATCTCTCGCGAGCACTTTGACAAAGTCATGCGCTGTATCGACATGGCTCATGCCGACGGCGCGCGCCTGATCCATGGAGGCAAGCGACCGGAGAACCCCGCCCTGGTCAATGGGCACTTCATCGAACCCACCTTGTTCGACGGCGTGACGCAAGACATGCGCATTGCGCATGAGGAAGTCTTCGGTCCGGTCCTCTCCATCCTGCGCTGGCACGACGAAGACGAGATGATCGCGCAGGTCAATGCCGTGGAGTACGGTCTCACTTGTTCGATCTGGACCAGCAGCCTGGCCCATGCCCACCGCACCGCTTCGCGTGTGCAGGCAGGCTATGTGTGGGTGAACAACGTCAGCCGCCATTTCATCGGTGCACCGTTCGGTGGCTACAAGCAATCCGGCATCGGGCGGGAAGAGTCGATCGACGAGCTCTTTCACTATTCCCAGGTCAAGAACATCAACATCACCCTCGAGCCTTGAGTGGCTCCTGGATCGAGGGTGAATCACATCTTGAACTTAGATATCTAACCATAGAACGAAGGAACATTGCCATGTTGACGCCGCAAGAGAACGACCTGCTTTGCAGGGTGGAGGGCGATGCGCCCATGGGACAGCTCATACGCCGCCATTGGTTGCCGGTGTGTCTGCGGGAAGAAGTGTCCGAGCCCGACGGTGCTCCGGTCCGCTCTCGCATGCTCGGCGAAGATCTGGTGGTGTTCCGAGACACCGAGGGACGGGTGGGTGTGATGGACGAGTACTGTCCGCACCGCCGCGCCTCGCTCGTGCTCGGCCGCAATGAGGACTGTGGCCTGCGCTGCCTCTACCACGGCTGGAAGATGGACGTGCATGGCAACGTGCTGGAGATGGCCTCCGAGCCAGGTGCCAGCGCCCTGGTCGAGAAGGTCAAGCACAAAGCCTACCCCACGCACGAGTGGGGTGGCATGGTGTGGGCGTACATGGGCCCAGCCGAGACCATGCCGGCATTCGCACCGCCAGCCTGGGCGCCCACTGCCGACGCTCGGGTGAGCATCGCCAAGGTCGTTCTTCCTTGCAACTGGGCACAGGTACTTGAAGGGGCCATTGACTCCGCCCACAGCTCCAGTCTGCATTCCTCGGACATGGTGCCCGCACGTGTCGGCGGTGCGGAGGCAAACGAGAAGAACTGGCTGCGCCCGTCGACCGACAAGGCGCCGCGCATGCAGGTTCAGCGCGCAGGCTACGGCTTTCGCTACGCCGCCTTGCGCCGTCCCATCAAGGACGCCGCAACGCACGACTATGTGCGCACCACAGTGTTTGTTGCACCGTCCACCGCATTGATCCCTCCCAACAACCTCTACAACGTGGCTAACGTGAACGTACCGATGGACGACACGAACACGGCCTTCTATTTCATCGCCTGGGGCCATCCCTCGCAGACACCTGAAACCGAGAGTTGGCGCAAGTTCTTGCGCCAGACCGTGGGGGTGGACCTGGATGAGCAATATCGGCCTCTGCGCAAACGGAGCAACGCCTTCTGGCAGGATCGTCAGGCCATGAAGGCAGGAAACTTCACAGGCATCACGGGGTTTCCCAACCAGGATCTGGCCATGTGGGTGACGATGGGACCCATCGCGGACCGAAGCCGCGACAGATTGGGCGCAAGTGATCAAGCCATTGTGGAGTTCCGCCGCCAGATGCTGGAGGCGCTGCAACGGTTCAATGCCGGAGAACCCGCCATCGGCACGGGTGCAATGGCCATACCCAGGGACGTCTGCGCCTACCAGGCGATCGTGCCAAAGGCCACCGACTGGCGCACACACGAGGCGCGCCCCGTCTGGCTGGACAAGGTGCAGCCCACCCTGGAACCCAGCTACCTTGTGCAGGGCTGAACCGATGGGACGACTGCAACTTTCGGTGGCCATGGGCGACTACGACCGTACCCGCGCGCTCTACGACGGGCGTGTGCTGATCGACGGCGTGGACCCGATCTACATGCTCCTCAACCCAGAAGAGATGTTTTTCCGGGCAATGCGCAGTCGAGACTTCGATATCGCTGAGCTCTCGTTTTCCAGCTACGTGGTCAAACTCGCTCGCGGTGACTGCCCCTACATTGCCGTGCCTGTCTTTCTCTCACGCGCGTTCCGGCATACCTCGATCTATGTGCGCAAAGACAGGATTCGAACACCTGAGGACCTCAAGGGTTGCAGGGTGGGTGTGCCGGAATACCAGCTGTCGGCCATCGTATGGGCGCGCGGCATACTAGAAGAGGACCACGGTGTGAGTCCCCGAGATATTCGATGGGTGCGTGGCGGCATCGATACACCCGGACGGCCGGAGAAGATCGGTCTGGAACTGCCATCAGACATCCGGTTGGAAAACGCGCCAGAGGGTGTGACGATCTCCGAAATGCTCGACCGGGGCGAGATCGACGGTTTCATCGCACCGCGTCCACCTGGCGGTCGGGCGTTGCACAACCCTGATGTAGGTTGGCTGTTCGATGACCCCACTGCCGTGGCCAAGGCGGCATACCACCGTACAGGCGTGTTTCCGATCATGCATCTTGTGGGCGTACGCCGGAGCCTGGCCGAGCAACACCCCTGGCTTCCAAACGCGGTGCAGAAAGCCTTTGGCCAGGCCAAACAGCTTGCGCTGCAACAACTGGAAGACACGTCGGCCACAAAAGTCACCCTGCCTTTCGTGGAGGAACAAGTCAAGGCAGCACGCGCCCTGATGGGCGACGATTTCTGGTCATACGGCGTTCAGCCCAACCGCGCCACGCTGGAAATGTTCCTGCGACAGCATCACCTGCAAGGGCTTTCGCCCAGGCAACTGAAGGTGGAAGAGTTGTTCCACTCCTCCACATATGAAACCTACAGCATCTGATCTTCAGCCATGAGTGAGGCATTACCATCCTTCATGCCGTTGCGCATCGCGCGGGCGTTGCGCGCCGCAGAGGGTATCCGATCGTTCGAACTGGTCGACCCCGGCGGTGGCGAGCTGCCAGCCTTCACGCCCGGAGCGCACATCAAATTGCGCACGCCTGCGGGTCTGCTTAGAAAGTACTCACTTTGCAATCATCCGCAGGAGCGCAACCGCTACGTCATTGCCGTCAAACGCGACGCCACAGGTCGAGGCGGCTCCATCAGTATGGTGGATGAAGCGAAGGACGGTGACCTCATCGAGGTCCTGCCACCCGAAAACGCGTTTCGTCTTTCACGGGGCGCGCGCTCCAGCCTGTTTATCGCCGGCGGTATAGGTATCACGCCTATCCTCTCCATGATCCGCTCGCTGCAGGATACGCATGCGATCAACTGGAAACTTCTCTACCTCTCGCGACACGCCAACCAGACTGCCTTCTTGCAGGAGCTTGGCGAACTCGACCAGGGCGGTCAGGTGGTGGTCCACCACGACGAGGGAGATCCGTCGCAGATATTGGATCTCTGGCCTTCTCTTGAAAAACCCAAGTCCGATCAACATGTGTATTGCTGCGGGCCGAGACCGCTGATGGAGGCGGTACGAGACATGACAGGTCATTGGGCTGCCGGCCGCGTGCATTTCGAGAGCTTTGTCGATGGTGGCGTGCCGCGCCGCGAAGACACTGAGTTCAGTGTGCACCTGGCAAGGTCGGGCCATCGTTTGACGGTACCGGTAGGGCGGTCGATCCTCGAGGTGGTACGCGAAGCTGGTTGCCAGGTGGCTGCATCGTGCGAAAGCGGGACCTGCGGGACCTGCCGTACAGCGTTGCTGTCTGGCCAGGCCGATCATCGGGACATGGTGCTCATGCCGGAAGAAGTCGACACCCAGATCATGTTGTGTGTGTCGCGAGCGCATGGCGCTGAACTGACTCTGGACCTGTGAGCGAGGCGCCCGTACGGATTGGTGTGATCGGTCTGGGGCGGGCCTTCACGCTCATGTTGCCGACATTCCTGGCTGATCCACGCGTGCGTCTTGTGGCTGCCTGCGACCCACGCGAAGCGCCTCGCCAGCAGTTCTTGCGTGACTTCGGGGGCCATGTCTGGGACACGGCCGAAGCGCTTTGCGCCGATTCAACCGTTGAACTGATTTACGTTGCCAGCCCTCACCAGCTTCATGTGGTGCACACAGCATTGGCGGCCCAGCACGGAAAACACGTGCTGGTCGAGAAGCCCATGGCCTTGAGCCTGGAAGATTGCGACAGGATGATCCAGGCCTGTGCATGTGCTGGCGTGCATCTGATCGTGGGCCATTGCCACAGCTTCAACACACCCTACCTTCGCACCCGTGAACTGGTGCGAAGCGGACGCTATGGGAGCGTGCGCATGATTCACGCCATGAATTACACCGATTTCCTGTACCGACCTCGGCGCCCAGAGGAGTTGCAAACGGAAGAGGGCGGTGGCGTGGTGTTCAGTCAGGCCGCACATCAGATCGACATCGTGAGACTCCTGGCTCTGGGAAGCATCGTTCGCGTGAGGGCCATCACCGGGCGTTGGGACGAGACGCGCCCGACTGAAGGCGCCTACGCAGCTTTGCTGTGGTTTGACAATGGATGCTTTGCCAACCTGGTCTACAGCGGCTACGCGCATTTCGACAGTGATGCCTGGTGCGGAGGCATCGGCGAAATGGGCCAGGCTCGACAAGCCAACGAGCACCAGGCGACGCGCGCTCGACTGGCTGGTCTGGGTAGTGCCGCCACAGAAGCCATCCAGAAGGCCAGGGCAGCCTATGGCGGTAACCTCTATCAGCCGCCTGATCCGTCGGCGCACCCCGTCGCTCATCAGCACTTCGGGCCTATCATCGTGACTTGCGAGCAGGCCGACCTGTGCCCACTTCCCGATGCGATTCATGTGCATGGCAATCAGTCGCACGAGCGGCTGTTCCTGGCCAGACCCCCCATTCCCCGCGCAGAAGTGATCGACGAGCTGGTTCTGGCGCTTCGGTCGGGGAAGGCTCCATTGCACAACGGACCTTGGGCTCGTGAGACGATACAGGCGTGTCTGGCTCTTCTGCGTTCGGCGGAGCTGGGCAAGGACGTCGCACTCAAACCTTACGAGGACGAATGAACCCGAAGAAAAATGCCATGAGCGAACACGATGCAGAGGGAGTCGTGCGTGTCTTCCGGCACTGGCACGAAGCGGTACCCAACGACCGAATGGCCCACCTGGTCAAAGATGCCACCCGATGTTTTCTGAGAGCGTTGCAGGTACGACTTGCACGCCACCACGTGCAGTTGGGCCACTGGACCTTCCTGCGGATTCTGTGGCAGCGCGATGGCCTCACCAAGCGCGAGCTCAGCATGGAGGCCGGTTTGATGGAGCCTACGACGTTCGTGGCGCTGCGAGCCATGGAATCGCTGGGATATGTGTCGTTGGAGCGCAAGGCAGAGAACCGCAAGAACATCTATGTCTACCTGACGCCAATGGGACGCCAGTTGAAGGACACGCTGGTGCCGCTGGCTGAAGAAGTGAACGCCATTGCCCTTCGAGGCGTGGACATTCAGGACGTTGCTGCAACGCGGCGCTGCCTGCTGGCAGCCATCGACAATCTCTCGGCAGACGAGTTCCTGCCCGGCACCGACCTGCCAGACGTACAGATCTGAGTCGATCTGGAGAGTGGCAGGCGCTTCGACGGCCCCATGAACGCCACATCTATTCAGGCGTTCACCCGCTCCTGGCTCATGCGCTCGATCATCGCGCTCACCGATCCGCTGCTCACGCCCTTTCTTTCGGACGCCGACATGCCCCACAACGCCACCGGCAAGAGCCTGCACCGCGTGTTGCGGCAGCGACTGACGGAAGCAACGGTGTCGGGCTAAGCGGTGGCCGCGGCCATGCTCATCGCCTCTGCCGCACCGCCCTGCCCTTGCCCGCTGGCTGCTTGAGCCTGCTGCCCGCCTGATCCAGCCACAGCAGGCTGTCCGCGTGCGCCACGAACCGCCGCAGGTAGTCCGGCGACAGCGCCTGCATCAGGCTCAGCGTGCGCAGCACCAGCATGTGCGAGTTGAGCGGGCCGGCGTTCTCGGGGCCGCGTTGCACGGCTTCGGTCACCTGGTCTTCGGTGGCGATGCGGGCCCAGGTTTCGCGGAAGGCCTGCACGCTGCGGAGTTCGGCGCCCGGCGGGCTGAGGCTGGCGATGTGCTGGTTGAGCCGGGCCAGCGGTGAAGGCGCAGCCTTGTCACTCACGGGTCGGTGCCTTCGATGGAGCGGCCTTGGGCACCGGTGCCATTTCCACCCGTCGGTTGAGCGCCCTGCCCTTTTCGTCGGCGTTGGAGGCCACGGGCTGCTCGGCGCCGAAGGCAGCACTGAACACGCGCTGCGGCGGCATGCCTTCCTGGATGAGGGCGCGGGTGACGGTGAGGGCGCGCTGGGCGGAGAGTTCGAGGTTGTCGGCAAAGCGCTGGTTGGTGCTCTGCACGGGACGGTCGTCGGTGAAACCGCTGACCATCAGCATCTCGTCGCGCTCGCCCAGGTACACCTGCAGCGGGGGCACCAGGCTTTGCAGGATCTGCCGGCCTTCGGGGCGCAGCTCGTCGGAGTTCAAGGCGAAGAGCACGCTGCCGCTGATGCCGATGCGGCCGTTGTCCAGCGTCACGCGGCCGTTCTGCAGCGGGATCGCCAGCGCCTTCTCCAGGGCCATGCGGCGCTGCTCTTCCTGCTGGCGCTTCTGCACCTCGGCCTGCAGGCTGGCCACCAGGTCCATCTGCACCACGAGCACACCCACCAGGATGAGCACGAAGGCACCGACCAGGCCCGACATGAGGTCGCCGAACACGGCCCACACGGGCGCGGTGCGGTCGGTGCCGTCGTCGTCGATGGCGCGGTCGTCCAGGCCGGTCATCATGCGATCGCCTTTTTCTCCGCCTTCGCCGTTGGTTCGGCGCTGCGCAGGCGGCGCAGGTCTTCCAGAATGCCTTGCTGAGAGGTGATGCTGAGGTCGATCACCTCGCGCGCCTGGGCCACGTAGTAGGCGAGCTGTTCGTCGCTGCGGGCGATGGACTGGCTCACCGCACTTTCGATGCCCTGCAAGCTGGCGATCAGTTTTTCGTTGGTGGTGCTGAAGAGCCGCACGCCTTCGCCGAAGGCCTCGCCCAGGCGGGCAAGTTCGATGGCGCTGCCGCTCACCTGCGTGGCCACGTCCTCGGCGCGCACGGCCTGGGCACCCACCGTCTCGGCGAACTGCCGGCCCACCTGGTCGAGCACGGCGCTGGCCGAGCCCACCAGCGATTCGATGGCCGAGCGCTGCTCGCCAGTGGCGGCCTCCACGCTCTTGAGCAGGCCGTCGATCTGGTTCATGAGCTCGGCGCGTTCCTGCAGCGCGCGGTTGTCCCGCTCGGTGAGCTGGCTCATGTCGTGTCGCAGTTGCGCGATCACTTCCGCAGCGGCCTTGGGCGCTTCGGCCGCGGTTTGCAGCAGGTTTTGCATGAGCGCTTCGCCCCGCGCCGATTCTTCGGCGCGCAGGGTGGCGAGCTCGTTGCGCCAGAGGGTGGCGGTCTGCGCCAGCTGGTCCGCCGCCGCCTGCTGTTGGGCGACGGTCTGCGCCCCGGCTTGCTGCCATTCGCTTTGCAGCGTGGTGGCCAGGCCCTGCAGGGCTTGCGTCCAGGCGGCCTGCTTCTGCTGATCGGCTGCGGTTTGCGCGGTGTGCGATCGGCTCACGGTGTCCTGAACGCTGGCCACCATGGTGGCGCAGCGCTGTTCAAAGTCCTGGGTGAAGCGGCCCAGGCGCTCGGTCAGTCCGGACATCTGCGTGTGCACCGCATCGCTCACGCGTTCGTGCAGTCGGGTGGTGTCCTGCGCGATGGCGCTCATGGCGTTGCTCACCACCGGTTGCAGGCTCTCGCCGGCCGCGCGGGCGCTCGCGGCCAGGTTGTCTTTCAGCGATTGCTCCACCGAGCGGGCCAGGCCGCTGTAGGCCTGCGCCGCTTCCTGGTGGAACTGCGCCTGCCGCGCCAGCAGCTGTTCGTCCAGCTGCTGGCTGCGGCGCTCCATCTGCTCGATGAGTGTGCTGAGCTGGTTGGCCACCGCAGGCAGTGCACCCGCCTGCTGCTGCAGGGCCTTGAAGGCTTCCTGCCGCTGATGCGCCAGCGAGAACGGGCGCAGCGTGGTGGCGGCCAGCGCATCCAGTTGCCGCGCCACGTCCTGCCGTTCGCGCCGGCTGACGGCGGACATGAGGCCGAGCATGGCCGAGGTGGCCACGCCCACCACCGAGGTACCGAAGGCCAGGCCCAGGCCCTTGATGGGCGCGGCCAGTGCCGAGCGGATGGCCTGCAGATCGGCCGAGCCTTCGAGCGTGAACACCACACCCTTGAAGGTGACCACCATGCCTAGGAACGTGCCAAGCATGCCCAGCATCACCAGCAGGCCGATGAGGTACGGCGTGAGCGCCAGCCCCGGCAGGGCACCGCGCTCGCCTTCGATGCGCTGGCGCACGGCGTTCTGCAGCGCGGGCGGCACGTGCACGAGCCAGTCGCCCAGTTGCTCCAGCGGTTGGGGCACGTTCGCCAGCGCCTGCGCGAGCGACGCGGTGACCGCGCGAAAGCGCCGGATCTCCTGCGCACCGATCATGTAGACGGCGCCGATCAGCGCGGTCATGGCCAGGGCGATGCCACCGGTTCCCACGAAGCCCACGCCCACCCAGGCGATGGCGGCAAGACCGAGGACAAAGGCGAAGATCAGGAACCAGCGGTTCAAGGTGGGGCTGCTCATAGGGGAGGCGTTCAGTTCGTTGCTTGGGTCAGCGCTTCAACCAGGCCCGTGACGGGCTGCAGGCGCAGTTCCAGTTCGGCGCGCAGCGTCTGCTGGAGGTCGTGTTCGAAAAGGGGTGGCCAGCCTTCCGGCTCGGCCTGGCGCAGGTGTTGAAAGCGGGTTTTCAGGAAGGCGGGCACACCGGCCAGCAACTTCTGTTCACGCCCGCCGAGCATCTGGTCCAGCACGGCATCGAGCGCGGCGAGTTGCGCCAGGCGGGGCGTGGCCTGGGCCAGGGTCTGGCGCAGGTGGCCCCTGAGAGCGTCGATGGCCATTTCCATACGGCGCTGCTGATCGAGGTAGCGCTGGTGGTGCGGCGCGAATTCGGTGTCGGCTGCGTGCACGGGATGGATGGGCGGCGCCGCAATGGCTTTGGACAAGGTGGCACGCACACCTTGCAGTTCGGCCTGCGCGGCGCCCGCGTCCACCGGCTTGCCGGGCCGACGGCGGGTCTGGATGGCAGGCAGGCTCTGGTGCGCCGAATGCAGCGCAATCGCGTCCGCCACGTTCAGCCATTCACCCAGGCGTTCGCCCACGTCCTGCCGGGGCGCGGTATCGGCCTCGGGAGGCAACCAGGCGGCGAGCTGCCGCACCAGCGGGGAACGGTTGAAATGGCTGTAACGCAAACAGGTTTCCTTTGGAACACTTCGCCCGGCGGGTGCATGCCACCGCCCGCCGGGGCCGCGCCAGGGTCGATCAGACCACCAGCACGGCGCGGAAGTCGTTCACGTTGGTGTGCGTCGGCCCGGTGATGACGAGATCGCCAATGGGCTGGAAAAAGCCGTAGGCGTCGTTGCGGGCCAGGTGGTCGGTGATTTTGAGGCCTTGGGCACTGGCCCGAGCGAGCGTGTCGGGCGTGACCAGCGCGCCCGCATTATCTTCCACCCCGTCGATGCCGTCGGTATCGGCCGCCAGCGCCCACACGCCGGCCTGAGCACCCAGCGCCTGCGCCAGGCCCAGGCAGAACTCACCGGCGCGCCCGCCGCGGCCCCGGGCCTGTCCCTCGGCGCGGGGGCGCACCGTGACCGTGGTTTCGCCGCCGCTGAGGATGACGCAGGGCTTGGCGAAACTGCTGCGGCCCAGCGCGGTGGACCGCGCCAGCGCGGCGTGCACCTTGCCGACCTCGCGCGACTCGCCTTCGATCTCGTCGCTGAGCAGCACCACGTTCAGGCCCAGCGCGCGCGCCGCCGCCGCGGCGGCCTCCAGGCTCTGCTGCGGTGTGGCGATCAGTTGCACCTCGTGCCCTTGCAGGCGCGGGTCACCGGGCTTGGGGGTTTCCAGTTCGCCGCTCTCCAGCCGGGCGCGCGCAGGGGCGGGCACGTCGATCCCATACCGGCTCAGGATGTCCAGCGCCTCGGCACAGGTAGAGGCATCCGCGACGGTGGGGCCACTGGCGATCACGCTCACGTCGTCGCCCGGCACATCGCTGATGGTGAGCGTGACCAGGCGCGCCGGCGCACACGCTGCCGCGAGGCGGCCACCCTTGATGCGCGAGAGGTGCTTGCGCACCGTGTTCATCTCGCCGATGTGCGCACCGCTCTCCAGCAGTTGCCGGTTGATGCGCTGCTTGTCTTCCAGCGTGAGGCCTTCGCAGGGCAGCGTGAGCAAAGCCGAGCCGCCCCCGGAGATGAGGCAGAGCACCAGGTCGTCTGCCGTGAGGCCGTCGGCCAGCTTCAGGATGCGCTGGGCCGCGTCCAGCCCGGCCGCGTCGGGCACCGGGTGCGAGGCTTCCACCACCTCGATGCGCTGTGGCAGGCCTTCGGGGCGCGGGGGCGTGTGGTGGTAACGCGTGACGACCAAGCCGCTGAGCGGGGCGTCTGCCGGCCAGAGGGCTTCCACCGCCTGCGCCATGGCACCGCCCGCCTTGCCCGCACCCAGCACCAGGGTGCGGCCTTTGGGGGGTTTGGGCAGGTGGGCTGCCGTGTTGTGCAGAGGCAGTGCGCGCTGCACCGCCACGTCGTACAGGTGGCGCAGCAGGGCGCTGGGGTCGTTCAGGGAGGGGGTGGCATTCGGCTGGGGCATGGCGGCAAGTTTAGTGCCCGGGCGCCCTCACCCCGGTTGCTGGTCCCCGGAGGCGATCTCGTGGCCCGCCATCATCTCCAGGCTGCGGCACAGCGCGGAGTGGTCCAGCCCGGCCATGCCGTGCGCGGCGCAGCTCTGCAGCAGCTGGGCCGCGCTCGCGGTGTGGGGCAGGCTCACGCCCAGTTCCTTCGCACCCTGCAGCGCCAGGTTCAGGTCCTTCTGGTGCAGTTCGATGCGGAAACCCGGGTTGAAGGTGCGCTTGACCATGCGTTCGCCGTGCACCTCCAGAATGCGGCTGGCCGCGAAGCCGCCCATGAGCGCCTGACGCACCTTGGCCGGGTCGGCGCCGGCCTTGCTCGCGAACAGCAGGGCTTCGGCCACGGCCTCGATGTTGAGCGCCACGATGATCTGGTTCGCCACCTTGGTGGTCTGCCCGTCGCCGTTGCCGCCGACCAGCGTGATGTTCTTGCCCATGGCGGCGAACAGCGGCTGCGCACGATCAAACGCGGCCTGCGGCCCGCCGACCATGATGGTCAGGCTCGCGGCCTTGGCGCCCACCTCGCCACCACTCACCGGTGCATCGAGGTAGTCGCAGCCCAGCGCGTTGATCTTCTGCGCGAACTGTTTGGTGGCCATGGGGCTGATGGAGCTCATGTCGATCACCAGCTTGCCCACCCGGCCGTCCGGGCCGGTTGCACTGTCTTTCAGGCCTTTGGCCACGCCGGTCTCGCCGAACAGCACGTCCTCCACGTGCGGCGTGTCGGGCACCATGATGATCACGATGTCGGCGCGCTTCGCCACCTCGGTGGCGTTGGTGCAGACGGTGGCGTCCTGCTCCGCAAAAGCGGCGGGGATCTTTCCACGGCTGGCGACGAAGAGCGCGTGCCCGGCCTTGAGCAGGTTCAGTGCCATGGGCGCGCCCATGATGCCCAGACCGACGAAGCCGACCTTGATGGCGTTGTTCGATGTCATGCGTTCGTGTCCTTACAGGGTCTGGTGGTGCGCAGCGACCCAGGCCAGGCCCTTGTCGGTGCCGCCGGGGCCGGCGTCGCGCGGCTTGTACTCGCAGCCGATGTGACCGGTGTAGCCGAGCTCATCGATGCGATCGAAAAGGTAGCGGTAGTGGATCTCGCCCGTGCCCGGCTCATGGCGGCCCGGTGTATCGGCCAGTTGCATGTGGGCGATGCGCGGCAGCAGGTCCTTGATGGTGTTGGCCAGTTCGCCTTCCATGCGCTGCGCGTGGTAGATGTCGTACTGCAGGAAGAGGTTGTCGGAACCCACTTCATCCAGGATCTCGATCGCCTGGCGCGGACGGTTCACGAAGAAGCCGGGTATGTCGAAATGGTTGATGGGCTCGAGCAGCAGGCGCACACCCTGTTGCTTCGCGGCCTCGGCGGCAAAGCGCAGGTTGCCCACCAGCGTGGCGTGTGCCTGGGCGCGGCTCGCGCCGGCGGGCGGAATGCCGGCCATGCAGTGCAGGCTGGGTGAACCGAGCGCGGTGGCGTATTGCAGAGCCAGCGTCACGTTGGCGCGGAACTCGTCTTCGCCACCCGGCCAGCAGGCCTTGCCGCGTTCGCCGGCGGCCCAGTCGCCGGCGGGCATGTTGTGCAGCACCAGCTGCAGGCGGTTCTCTTTCAGACGCTGCGCGATCTCCTCGGCCTTGAAGTCGTACGGAAACAGGAACTCCACGGCCTTGAAACCGGCGCGCGCGGCGGCGGCGAAACGGTCCAGGAACGGCAGCTCGTTCCAGAGCATGGAGAGGTTGGCGGCGAACTTCGGCATGGCTTCGTTTCCTTGTTGTTCAGTCCAGCAGGCCGACCGTTTCGAGGCCTTGAGGGGCACGGCAGTCGATGGCCTCGAATTCGTTGATCTTGTCGATCTCGGTGCCCATGGCGATGTTGGTGACGCGCTCGAGTATGCATTCCACCACCACCGGCACACGGTGCTCCTGAGCCATCTGCTGCGCCTGGCGGAAAGCGCCTTGTAGCTTCTCGGGATCGGTCACGCGCAGTGCCTTGCAACCGAGGCCCTCGACCACGGCGACGTGGTCCACGCCGTAGCCGCGCAGCTCACCGGCTTCCTCGCCCATGTTCTGGTTGTCGAAGGCGAGCTGCACGCAGTAGTCCATGTCGAAGCCGCGCTGGCTCTGGCGGATCAGCCCCAGGTAGGAGTTGTTCACCAGCACGTGCACATAGGGCAGGCGGAACTGCGCACCCACGGCGAGCTCTTCGATCAGGAACTGGAAGTCGTAGTCGCCCGAGAGCGCCACCACGTTCTTAGTCGGATCGGAGGCCACCACACCCAGCGCGGCCGGCAGCGTCCAGCCCAGCGGACCGGCCTGGCCACAGTTGATCCACTGGCGTGGGCCGTACACATGCAGGAACTGCGCCCCGGCTATCTGCGAGAGGCCGATGGTGCTCACGTACACCGTGTCGCGGCCGAACACCTGGTTCATCTCTTCGTACACGCGGTGCGGCTTCATGGGGATCTGTTCGAAGTGCGTCTGGCGCAGCATGAGGCGCTTGCGTTCGGCGCAGCGGCCGGCCCAGTTGGCGTAGCTCGGCCACTGGCCAGCGGCCTTGCGCTCACGCGCCACCTGCACGAAGAGTTCGAGTGCGCTTCTCGCATCGGAGACGATGCCGAAGTCCGGCTCGAACACGCGACCGATCTGCGTCGGTTCGATGTCCACGTGAACGAACTTACGGCCCTTGGTGTAGGTCTCGACCGAACCGGTGTGGCGGTTGGCCCAGCGGTTGCCGATGCCGATCACGAAGTCGCTCGCGAGCATGGTCGCATTGCCGTAGCGGTGGCTGGTCTGCAGGCCGACCATGCCGGCCATGAGTGGGTGGTCGTCGGGAATGGTGCCCCAGCCCATGAGCGTGGGAATCACCGGCACGCCGGTGAGCTCGGCGAACTCCACCAGCAGGTCGGCCGCATCGGCGTTGATGATGCCGCCGCCGGCCACGATGAGCGGCTTGGTGGAGGCCGCCAGCATGTCCAGCGCGCGCTCGACCTGCTTGCGGCTGGCCTGGGGCTTGTAGACCGGCAGCGGTTCGTAGGTGTCGGGGTCGAACTCGATCTGCGCCATCTGCACGTCGAACGGCAGGTCGATCAGCACGGGGCCCGGACGGCCCGAGCGCATGAGGTGGAAGGCCTGCTGGAACACGCGCGGCACCAGCGCGGGTTCGCGCACCGTCACGGCCCACTTGGTCACCGGCTTGGCGATGCTCTCGATGTCCACCGCCTGGAAGTCTTCCTTGTACAGCCGCGCGCGCGGTGCCTGGCCGGTGACGCAGAGGATGGGGATGCTGTCGGCCTGCGCGGAATACAGGCCGGTGATCATGTCGGTGCCGGCAGGGCCGCTGGTGCCGATGCACAGGCCGATGTTGCCGGCCTTGGCGCGCGTGTAGCCCTCGGCCATGTGCGAGGCGGCCTCCACATGCCGCGCCAGGATGTGCGAGATGCTGCCGCGCTCGCGCATGGCGGCGTAGAACGGGTTGATGGCGGCGCCGGGCACGCCGAAGGCCTGCGAGACGCCTTCCTTCTCCAGCACACAGATGGCGGCTTGCGCCGCAGTCATTCGAGCCATGGTGTGATTCCTTACCTGGGTTGGTGGACTGGTTCCGATGCTAGGCAGAAGCTTCTTCCTTGGGAATGACAGTGCAGGTACTTTGATTCGGTACTCCAGGTATGCAATCGCCCCAAACCGGCATTAACATGCGGCCATGGACCGTTTCAAGGAAATCGAAGCCTTCGTGCTGGTGATGGAGCACGGCAGCCTGGCCGCTGCCGCTCCGCACGCGGGCATCACCCCGGTGATGATGGGTCGGCGCATCGACGGGCTGGAACGCCGGCTGGGCACGCAGCTCATCCACCGTTCCACGCGGCGGCTGGCCCTCACCGAGCAGGGTGCTCGTTATCTCGACGAATGCCGCGCGCTGCTGGCGCAGTGGTCGGCGGCGGAGGCCACGGTGTCGGCGCAGAAGCACCGCGCCAGCGGCCACCTGGTGGTGTCAGCCCCGGCGGCGTTCGGCCGGCTGCACGTGGCGCCACACGCCAGCGCCTTCCTCAAGGCCAACCCCGAGGTGAAGATTTCCTTCAACCTCACCGACCGCGTGGTGGACCTGGTGCGAGAAGGCTACGACGTGGGCCTGCGCATCGGCGGCGCCATCGACCCCAACTTCGTGGCCGTGCACCTGGCCACCAACCAGCGCGTGGTGTGCGGCACGCCGGCCTACTTCCGCAAGCACGGAAAGCCCAAGACGCTGGACGATCTCAAACGCCACAACTGCCTGGCCTTCAACCTGCAAGGCGGCCAGCAGCGCGGCTGGTATTTCCAGCAGGACGGCAAGACCGTGACGGTGCGCGCCGAAGGCAACCTGGACTGCAACGACGGCGAACTGCTGCACCGCTGGGTGAGCGAAGGCCTGGGCCTGGGCTGGCGCTCCACCTGGGAAATCCAGGCGCAACTGCAGCGCGGCGAACTGGTGACCGTGCTCGACGATTTCGCCCTGCCCGCCTACGACATCCTGGCCGTGTACCCGCAGCAGCGTCACCTGCCGGCCAAGGTGCGGTTCTTCATCGACCACCTCAAGAAGGTTTACTCGCAGCCCGGCTACTGGCTGCGCGAGACGCCATGAACAACACCAGCCTGCTGATCCGGAACGCCACCTGCATCGCCACGTTCGACCATGCGGACCCGGCGCGGGGCCGCGAGTTGAAAGATGCCTCGCTGTTCGCGCGTGGCCCGCTCATCGAATGGATCGGCCCGGATGCCGAACTGCCCCAGGCGCTGCGCGACGAGGCGAACGAGGTGATCGATGCGCGGGGCCACCTGGTGACGCCAGGCCTGGTGAACACGCACCACCACATGTACCAGTCGCTGACCCGCGCCATACCCGGCGTGCAGGACGCCGAACTCTTCAGCTGGCTGCGCGGGCTCTACCCGATCTGGACCGGTCTCACCCCCGAGATGGTGCGCGTATCCACCCAGGTGGCCATGGCCGAGCTCCTGCTCTCGGGTTGCACCACCAGCAGCGACCACCTCTACATCTACCCCAACGGCGTGCGGCTGGAAGACAGCATTGAGGTGGCGCAGGCCGTCGGCATGCGGTTCCTCGCCACGCGCGGCAGCATGAGTGTTGGCGCCAGCGCCGGTGGCCTGCCACCGGACTCGGTGGTGGAGAAGGAAGATGCGATCCTGAAGGACAGCCAGCGCCTCATCGAGACCTGGCACGACCCACGACACGGCGCCATGCAGCAGGTGGCACTGGCGCCCTGCTCGCCGTTTTCCGTGAGCCCGGCGCTGATGCGTGAAAGCGCTGCGCTGGCGCGCTCCTTCAAGGGCCAGGGCGTGCGCCTGCACACCCACCTGGCCGAGAACGACCACGACATCGCCTACAGCCGCGAGAAGTTCAACAAGACGCCTGCGCAGTACGCGCAGGAGCTCGGCTGGCTGGGCGACGACGTGTGGCACGCGCACTGCGTGAAGCTCGACGACGAAGGCCTTTCGCTGTTCGCCGCCAGCCGCACCGGCGTGGCGCACTGCCCCTGCAGCAACATGCGCCTGGCCTCGGGCATTGCGCCCGTGCGCCGCATGCTGAACGCCGGCGTGCCCGTGGGCCTGGGCGTAGACGGCAGCGCCAGCAACGACGGCGCGCACATGGTCAACGAAGCGCGCCAGGCCCTGCTGCTGGCGCGCGTAGGGCGCGCGCTGCAAGCCCCCGAGACGCGCAACGGCAAGACCTTCTTCGGCTGCGACCTCGGCCCGGCCGAGATGACGGCGCGCGACGCGTTGCACATCGCCACGCGCGGCGGCGCGCAGGTGCTGGGCCGCTCGGACGTGGGCCACCTCGCGCCCGGCATGTGCGCCGACATCGCGCTGTTCGACCTGCGCACCCTGGGCTTTGCCGGCGGCGCGGTGCACGACCCGGTGGCCAGCCTGCTGCTGTGCGCCAGCCCGCTCGCCACGCACACGGTGGTGAACGGCAGGGTGGTGGTGCGCGACGGGCAGCTCACCACGGTGGACCTCGGCCCGCTGGTGGAGCGGCACAACCGGCTGGCGTTGCAGCTCGCGCACACCGCGCGCAGCGCCTGAAGGCTCAGCCCTCGCCGACGCCGGGCAGCTTGAGGGGACGATCTTCGAACTCGGTGTTGAGCACGACCGTGCTGGTGGTGCGCGCCACGCCGGGAATCGCCTTGATCTGATAAAGCACATCTTCCAGCGCGCGGGCGTGCGTGGTGCGGATCTTGGCCAGGAAGTCGAACTCGCCGGCCACGCTGTGCAGTTCCAGCACCTCGGGCAGCTCGCGAAGGCGAGGCGCCACCTCGCGGCAGTGCACGCCACCGTCGTTGCGGATGGCCACGAAAGCGGTGAAGCGCAGGCCCACGCGGTCGGGGTCGACGCTGAGCGAGAAGCGCTCGATCACGCCACGCTCAACCATCTTCTTCACGCGCTCATGCACCGCCGCGGTCGACAGCCCCACTTCAGAGGCCACGTCGGCGTAGGAACGACGGCTGTCGCTGCTCAACGCCGTAAGAATTCTGGCGTCTGTGTCGTCGAGCTGAATATTTGCTTGCATGGCGGCTGAAATCTGTTCAAAATACGGACACACGGCGATTCGCCGGAAATTATCCTACGCAGAGCCGGATATGCCGTCCATTTTCAACCCCAATGCCCTGGATCGCCAAACCCTGAAACTGGGCGGGGCCTTGCTGATCGTCTACCTGGTGTGGGGCACGACCTACTTCGCGCTCGACATCGCCATGCAGACGCTGCCGCCGTTGCTCATGAACGGCGGGCGCTTCCTGCTCGCGGGCGTGCTCATGCTGGGCATTGCACGCTGGCAAGGCCTGGCCTGGCCCACGGCTGCGCAATGGCGCGCGAGCGCGCTCATCGGTTCGCTCATGGCCTTTGCCGCCATGGCGCTGGTGGTGCTGGCACAGAAGCTGGGCATCGGCTCCGGGCTCATGGCCACGGTGGTGACCACCATGCCCATGTGGCTGGCGCTGTGGACACGCTGGGGTGGCGAGCGCGTGCCAGTGACGAGCTGGGTCGGCCTGGTGCTGGGCGCCACCGGCGCGGCGCTCCTGGCGCTGGAAGGTGATTTCTCCACCACGCTCGTCGGCACGCTGTGCGCCTTCGGCGCACCGCTGGCCTGGAGCCTGGGTTCCTACGCCTCCCGCCGACTCGACCTGCCTCCGCCCGCCATGGCCTCGGCCACACAGTGGCTGCTGGGCGGGCTGCTCGGGCTGGTGGTGGCCTGGCTGTGGGAACCCGGTTCGCGCAACGTGGCCTGGGCCCAGGTCTCGCTCGCCTCGGCGCTGGCCTGGCTGTACCTGGTGGTGATGGGCACCATGGTCACGCTCAACGCCTACCTGTGGCTGCTCAAGAACACCTCGGCCGCGCTGGCCGGCAGCTACTCATTCGTGAACCCCGTGGTGGCGCTGTGCGTGGGCGTGATGCTGGGCGGCGAACGCCTGACCGGCTGGGTATTCGTGGCGATGCCGCTGATCCTGCTCGCGCTGGCGCTGATCCTCTATGGCCGCGAAGCCATGAAACTGGGCCGGACCTGGTGGCTTCGCAAGCCCGGCAGCGTGGCCGGAGCACGTTAGGCAGCATCACCCGTCAGTGGCTCCAGGCCTGGCTGCCTACATGCTGCATCAGGCGCATGCATTGCCGAAGTTGTGCCTTTTCGATCCATTCATCGGGACGGTGTGCCTGCGCGATCGAGCCTGGACCGCACACCAGCGCGGGCAGCCCCTGCCGAGCAAAGAATCCCGCCTCGGTGCCGAAGGGCACGGAGATCGTCTCGTCGGTCTGCAGGAAGCGCTTGAGCCATTCCACGGCGGCTTGCGTCGGATCGGTCATCAGCGGCGGCACCTCCAGCAGTTCCTGGTGCGTCACCTTGCCCTCGTTCACGGGCCCGTTGCGCAGGTAGTTGGCGATGCGGCCCTTGATGGCGGCCACGTCCTCGTCGGGCACGGCGCGAAATTCCCACGTCACCCTGCACCGGCCTGCGATGATGTTGATGGCCGTGCCCCCCTCCAGTTGTCCGATGTTGAAGGTGGTGTGGTTGGGCACCATGCCGGGTACGGCCGTGGTGCGGTAGGCCAGCAATGAGCCAGTCTCCAGCAGGAAGTTGGCGAAGCGCACCGCAGGCGCGATGGCGCTGCGCCCCAGGTGGGACAGACTCGAATGTGCCTCCTCGCCATCGAAGACGGTCGAGTACAGGCAGAACCCCTTGTGCGCGGTGGCGAGCTTCATGCCGGTGGGTTCGCCCACGATGATGAATTCCGGCCGGGCCACATGGTCCAGCATGTCGGCGATGAGACGGGGCACGCCCAGGCAGCCCACCTCCTCGTCGTACGACAGGGCCAGGTGGATCGGCCGGGCCAGCGGCCGCTCGGACCACTGCGGCAACGCGGCCACGCAGCAGGCGATGAACCCCTTCATGTCGGAGGTGCCGCGGCCATACAGGCGGCCCCCATCGTCACGCAGCGTGAACGGATCGGAACTCCACGCCTGTCCGTCGACCGGCACCACATCGGTGTGCCCCGAGAGCACGATGCCGGGCACATCCACCGGACCCATCGAGATCAGCGCGTTGGCCTTGCACCCGTCGTCGCTGCGCGTGTAGCGCACGACCGCGCCAGCCGCCTGCGCGCGCTCCGCGACCCATTCGAGCAGCGCCAGGTTGGAGTTGCGCGACGTGGTGTCGAACGCCACGAGTTCGCGCAGGATCTCGACCGGGTCGGCCGGGGTCATGCCAGCCCGATCCGCACCCGCCGGTTGTGGCGACCCTTGTTCTCGATCTTCAGGATGCGAATCGGGGGCGAGTCGCTGGTCATTCCCAGGTGCGTGCCGCCACAGGCCTGCCGGTCCAGTCCGTCGATTTCGATGATGCGGACCGTGCCGTCGGCCTGGGGTGGAGGCGCTACCGAGCGGCTGCGCAAGAGCCCGGGTTCGCTGGCCGCTGCGCTCAGCGGGACGAAGGTCTCCCTCACCTTCAGGCCGGCCCGGATGGCGTCGTTGATCAAGGGTTCCAGCGCGCGAATGCGGTCGTTGTCGGCGTCGGGCAGGTCGAAGTCGATGCGTGCGGTTCGATCCGCCCCCATCTGCACACCCGTGACCAGTGCGCCCTCGAACGCCTTGAACACGAAGGCGTTGACCAGGTGCAGCGCCGTGTGCAGTTGGGCCATGGATGCGCGGAAGCCGGCGTCGATCCGCACCGTCACTTCACCCGCCACGTGATCCGGGCCGTCGTGCAGGTGCCACCAGACACTGCCGCTTTCCTCCACACCGCTGATGGCGTGCATCGCGCCGTCGATGGTGAAGTGACCGCGGTCGGGCAACTGGCCACCACCGCCGGGGTAGAAATAACTTCGCGACAGCAGCATGCCACCGGGGCGGGAACGCAGCACGGTGGCGGTGAACTCGAACACGTCCGGGTGGTCGTGGCACAGATAACGGCTCATGACTGGATGCTCCCGGCGCTCGCGCCTTCGTGGATGACTTCCTCGATGCGCCGGGCTGCGCCTGCACTCAGCGTGCCCCGCTCCAGACCGAGCGGGATGGTGCGCAGCGCCAGTTCGCGGTAGAGCTCGCCCATCGCCGGCTGCAGTCCGTCCAGCGCCCGCAGGTGCTTCTCGACCGTACCGACATCGCCGCGCGCCACACAACCGCCCATGCCCCCCGCCAACCCGGAATCGCGCGCGGCCGCCACCGTTCCGGCCAGCAGCGGCAACAGCGCTTCCAGCGTCTGCTGCTCGCTCGCGCCGAAGCTGCGCCACAGGGTGGCGGCCTCCGCGAGCAGTGCAATGAGGAAGGGCCCGACGTAATAGGCCGAGGCGTGGTAGGCCGCCCGGCCCCCATGGGGCACACGAATGGGTACGCCACCCAGATCCCGCGCCAGTTGCTCCAGTTCGCGCTCGAAATCGCCCTCGGCCTCAATGCCGACGGTGCAACCGGGCAGCCCTTTCAGCGCCACGGCCGGGTTGGCAAACATCTGCAGCGGGTGGAATCCGCCACATGCGCCACCGGCATCGGCCACAGGCCTGAGTGCATCGACTTCGGTGGCGCCGCTGCAATGGACCACGCGGTGCGAGGGTCGCCACCGGATGGACCGGGCCACCGGTCCGATGGCATCGTCCGACACGGTGAGCCAGACAAAGTCGCAAGCGTCGGCCACGTGCTGCGCGCTGGCCATGGCTGCGGCGCCAGACACTTCCCGCTCGAACGCGTCGAGGTCTTCCGGCGAGCGGCTCCAGGCGGCCGTCACGCGGTACCCCGCCTGCGCGAGCGCCTGCCCCAGCGTACGGCCGACACGGCCACATCCCACGAAGCCCACCCGCCTTTGTTGGAACGTCATGGCCGCTCCCTCAGGTCTTGTAGGAAGGATCCAGCGCGTCGAGCTTGCGCAGCAACGCGGCCCACTCCAGCGATCCGTAACCGCCCTGCGGCGATCGTGCGGCCTCGTTGAGCACAGGATTGGTCAGCGCCTGGTTGACCAGTGTGATCTCTCGGCCCGCGAAGCAGGTCACCGTGTTGTCGATGGCCAGCGCCGAGGGCTCGCGCACCGGCCGGTTGCAGCCCAGCACGTCGACCTGGATGCGGCAGGCGTTCTCCAGCCAGTACATGGCGTTGAAGGCCTGCGGCACGCTCTGGCCGCACACCAGCAGGCCATGGTTGCGCAGGATCAGCACGTCGCGCAGGCCGAGGTCGCGCACCACGCGCTCGCACTCCAGGCCGTTGATCGCCGGTCCCTCGAACTCGTGGTAACCCACCTGGCCATGAAAACGCATGGCCGTCTGCGAGAGCGGCAACAGGCCTTCGTCGAGCGCGCTCACAGCCGTGCCTGCACGGGTGTGCGTGTGGATGATGCATTGCACGTCGGCACGGGCCCGGTGGATCGGCGCGTGCAGGTAGAAGCCGGCAACGTTGACGCTGTACCCATGGTCGGGCTGCAGCAGCGTGTGGCCTTCGATGTCGATCGTCAGCAGGCTGGACGCGGTGACTTCCTCGTACAACATGCCGTAGGGATTGATGAGGTAGTGCTCATCGCTGCCTGGCAGCCGCGCGCTGATGTGGTTGTATATGAGGTCGGTCATGCCGAACACCGCCATGAGGCGGTAGCACGCAGCCAGATCCACCCGCATCTGCCATTCCTGCGGGGTTACGGTCGAGCGCACATCGCTCAGTGGCAGTGCTTCCATCACGCCCATGCGGCCTCCGCGCGCTGGGCCACCGAAGCGCGATCCACGATGCGGCCCAGGTCCGCACCGGAAGGCAGGGTGCCCAGGACACCACAGGATGCACCACCCAGGCGCGAGTCGATGAAGCGCTGCGCCACGCCGGGATCGCTGTGCCGCAGCATCTCGCTGGCCTGCAAGGCCAGCGCCATGCGCGTGGTGATGGCCCGTGCCTGCGCTTCGTCGATTTGCACGGCCCCCAGGTCGCTGGCCAGCTGCTGCACAAAGCGGCGGTGCGCGTCGCCCGCATAGCCCGCGCCGCGCACTTCCTCCACGAAGACTTCGCGCGCACCGGTCTCGCGCTGCATGGCGCGCAACACGTCCAAGCACATCATGTTGGACGTGCCTTCCCAGATGGAGTTGAGTGGTGCCTCCCGATAGAGCCGCGCCACCGGGTTCTCCAGGATGAAGCCATTGCCACCGTGGACCTGCAAGGCTTCGTAGACCACGGTGGGAGCACGCTGGCAGTTCCAGTACTTCGTGACCGGCGTGGCCACACGTGCCAGCAGGCGCTCGTGTTCGCTGCTGGCCATGCCGTCGGTGGCGCGCGCCACGCGAAGGGCCGACAGCATGGCGGCCTCGCTTTCCAGGGCCAGGTCGGCCAGCACGTTGACCTGCATCGGCAGGCTGGCCATCGACTGGCCGAAGCCGATGCGCGACTGCGCGTGGTGGATCGCGAGCGTCACCGCCTGGCGCAACAGCCCGGCAGAACCGACCGCGAAGTCCAGCCGCGTGAGATGGGCGTGCGAGAGGATCTCGCGAATGCCTCGGCCCTCTTCGCCCACCAGCAGCGCCCAGGTCTGGCGGAACTCGATCTCGCTGGATGCGTTGGAACGGTTGCCGCACTTGTCCTTGAGCCGCTGCAAGGCGAAGGTGTTGGCCTCACCGGACGGCAGGAAGCGCGGCACGAAGAGGCAGCTCACGCCCGAGGCGGTCTGTGCGAGCGTGAAGAAGCCGTCGGCCACGGGCACCGAGTAGAACCATTTGTGGCCGGTGATCAGATAGACCGGCGTGTCGACGTGACGGCCGGCGAGGGTGGCCGTGGTCTGCGTCTGCCGCAGGTCAGAGCCGCCCTGCTTCTCCGTCATCGCATAACCGATGACGACACCCTGCTTCTGCGCGATGGGCACACGGCGTCCGTCGTAGCTGCGGGACAGGACCTTCTCTCGCCACTCGGCGAAAGCCGGCTTGCCGTGAAACCCGGCCGCGGCTGCGTAGGCCATGCCGGTCGGGCAAGCGACGCCGTTCTCGACCTGGTTCCACAGGTAGCTGAGCACGGCACGACCGAAGTGACCCAACTTATGCCCGGTAGTCCAGGCGAGGCTTGGAACCTGATGCTCCCACGCGAGGGCCATGAGCTGGTGCCAGGCCGGGTGGAACTCGACCCAGTCGATGCGGTGGCCAAAGCGATCGTGGGTCTTCAACTGCGGCGAGTGCTCGTTGGCCAGCCGCGCCAGTTCCTGTGTGCCGGCATCACCGGCCAGACGGCCCAGTGCAGCCGCCTCCGGCGCAAACCACGGCGCCACGCGCGAGACCAGTCCACTCAGTGCGACATCGTCTTCGAAGGCGTTGTGGCCTTCACAAGGCTTTGCCTGGTTGAGCACTTCGTGCGTTGGTGCAGCATCCGCGTGACCTATGGTGCTCAGGTATTCACCCTCTGTCGGCATGTTCATGTTCGCCCCTTTTTTGCCTTGACCAATGCCAGCGCGGGTGAGCCGGCGCGCACCATGCGCACGCACAGGTTGGCGACCTGCTGGGCGAGCGCGTCGATCTCCTGCGGGTCCAGATGGGCCTCACGCGCCAGCGGACCGACCAGCGACTCCATGAAGGCGCCGGTGACACAGGTGGACAGCAGGTCGCTGGGCAGGTCGACGAATTCGCCGCGCGCGATGCCTTCGGCGATCAACCGCGAGAACTGCTTGGCCAGCGCAGCCCGGTAGGCCAGGCGCGCCTCGTCCAGCTCGCGCTCGCATGGTTCCGCGATCAGCGCGTAGGCCAGGCGGGGATTGCGCGAGGCGCGGCGCACGAAAGCCACCACTGCGTCGTGCAGGCGAACCGTGGCATCGCCTTCGCTGTCGACGATGGCGGCGACGACATCGATCTCGCGCTGGGACACCGCCGCCAGAACCTGTGCGCACAGATCCGCCTTGGAGTCGAAGTAGCGGTAGACGGAGCCCGTGGCCACGCCGGCGCGGTGGGCGATGAGCGCGATCTGGGCCGCACCCCACCCTCCCTCGGACACCATTTCCCGGGTGATGGCGAGCACGCGCTGCTCGGTGTCGGCGATCAACTGCTTGCGAATCTGGGCTTTGGTCATGAATGAACTCTAATTCACGAATACTGAATCATGATTCATATCAAGTCGAAAGTCAAGCCGACAGTTTCCTGCCGGCAGACCGGGGCTCAGGCGCCTCGCAGCAGCTGGAGTTCGGCCTCGGCGACGTCCATGCGAACCATGCCCTTGGCCACCAGCACCCGGGCCAGGCGGTCGATTTCGTCGCCCACGGCGCCGGCCATCATGGCAATGTTCTGTGCGTGCAGGGCCATGTGCCCCTTCTGGATGCCTGTGGTGGCCAGCGCTTTCAGGGCCGAGAAGTTCTGCGCCAGGCCCACTGCGGCAATGATGCGCGCGAGTTCTTCGGCGCTGCCCACGTTCAGGATCTTCAATGCCAGACGCGCCATGGGGTGCACCTTGGTCGCACCACCGACCAGGCCCACGGCCATGGGCAGCTCGATGGTGCCGGCCAGGTCGCCGCGCGCCGTGGCTTCCCAGGCGGTGAGGCTGGCGTAGCGACCGCTGCGCGCGGCGTAGGCATGGGCACCGGCTTCCACCGCGCGCGTGTCGTTGCCCGTGGCAAGCACCACGGCGCTCACGCCGTTCATGATGCCCTTGTTGTGCGTCGCGGCGCGGTAGGGGTCGGCGTCGGCGAAGTGGTAGGCCGACAGCATCGCGTCGCGCACCTCGGCACCACCAATGGCCTCCAGTGGCCACACGCAACGAGCACGTGCCAGCCGGCGGTCTGCCAGGTTGGAGAGGATGCGCAGGTTGGTGGTGCCCGAGGTCCACTGTGCCATGTGCGGCGCCAGCTTCTCGGCCATGGTGTTGACGGCGTTGGCGCCCATGGCATCGCGCGTGTCGACGATGAGGTGGGTGATCACCATGGCGCCGCCGCGTGTGTCGAGCACACGCACCTCCAGATCGCGGAAGCCGCCGCCCAGCTTGACGAGCACCGGGTCGCAGGCGTCGCACATCGCGCGGATGTCTTCGAGCCGCTCCAGGATGCGGATGCGCGCGTGCTGCGGATCGCTCACACCGGTCAACTGGATCTGCGCAATCATCTGGGTGCCCGACATGGACGTCACGAAACCACCCGCGTCGTAGCTCTGGCGCGCTGCGTTGCACACCGCCGCCACCACCGACGACTCCTCGGTGGCCATGGGCACGAGCCGATCGCGGCCATCGATGCGCAGGTTGGTCGCCACGCCCATGGGGATGTTCATGGTGCCGACGAAGTTCTCGATCATGTGGTCGGCGGTCTCGGCCGAGAGGTTGCCAGTCTGCGCGAGCAGCGCCTGGTCTTCGGCACTGAGTCGGGCGAACTGCGCCACGCGCTCGATGCGCTGGGCGACGGCCAGCTTGTGGAAGCCGCCAATGCGGCTGGATGGGGTCTGGGTGTTCATGCGTTGAACCTTGATGAGAAAGTGCGGAATCAGCGCGAAGCCATGAGCTTCGGCAGCCAGGTGATGAGGTCGGGGAAAGCGGCGCAGATCAGCAGGCCGACGAACTGCAGGAAGAAGAAGGGAATGATTCCCTTGTAGACCGCGCCCATGCCGATGTGCTTGGGCAAGGTGCCCTTGATGTAGAACAGCGTGTAGCCAAAGGGCGGGCTGATGTAGCCCATCTGGATGGTGATGGCGTAGAGCACGCCGAACCAGATCTCGTCGAAGCCGAGCAGGCGCACGATCGGCAGGAACACCGGCACCGTGAGCAGGATGATGCCGAGCTCATCGAGCACCGTGCCCAGGAAGATCAGCAACAGCATCATGGCCGCCAGGATCCACCAGCGATTCACCTCCATGCCCTTGATGAACTCGAGCAGCGTGTCTGCACCCCCGAGGCCGGTGAAGATCGCCACGTAGGCTTTGGCGCCCAGCGTGATCCAGAGGATCATCGACGTGGCCTTGAGCGTGTCCACGCCGGCCTGGCTCAGCATCGGCAGGTTCAGCTTGCGCTTGAACAGCGCCGGGATGATGGCCCCCGCCACGCCAACCGCTGCGGACTCCGTGGGCGTGGCGATGCCGAAGAAGATGGAGCCCAGGATGAGCACGATCAACATGCTTGGGAACAGCAGCGCCTTCAGGGCCACGATCTTGTCGCGCCAGGGCACCTGGCGCGTGCTGGGGCCCAGCGGCACCCACTCGGGCTTGAGCCACCCCACCACCACGATGTAGGCGATGTAGAGCGCAGCCAGGATCAGGCCGGGGACGAGGCCGGCAATCAGCATCTGGCCAATGGAGACCTGCGCGGTGACCGCGTAGACGATGGTGAGCACCGAAGGCGGAATGAGGATGCCCAGCGTGCCCGACGCGCAGATGGTGCCCAGCGCCAGCTCGGGTTTGTAGCCGCGCCGCAGCATCTCGGGCAATGCCAGGATGCCCATGGCCGTGACGGCCGCGCCGACCACGCCGGTCATGGCCGCCATCACCACGCAGATGATCACGGTGCCGATCGCCAGCCCCCCGCGCAGGCGGCCGAACCACAGCTCCATGGCCTTGTAGAGGGCCTCGATCACGCCCGATCGCTGGAGGATGCAGGCCATGAGGATGAAGAGCGGAATCGCCAGCAGCGCCTCCGACTTCATGGTGTCGTAGATCTGCAGCACCAGCACGATGACCGCGCTCGGTTCCCACAGCGTGACGATGAAGAGCAGCGAGAGGCCACCGAGCACGAAGGCGATCGGCAATCCGCTCAGCATGAACAGCGTGAGGCTGCCGAACATCAGCAGCAGGATGGTGTTCGGGGTCACTGTGTCACCCCCTCAACCGTGGACGCTTCCCCATCGGTGCGGAAGAACACGCGGCACAGTTCCACCACCGCCTGCAGCAACATGAGCACCAGCGACAGCGGCACCACCGCCTTGGCCGGCCAGATGGGCGGGTTCCAGGCCGAGAAGCTGGTCTCGCGGTACTGCCACGCGCTCCAGGCCGATGGCCAGCTGAAGTAGATGAGGATGGCGCAGAACAGGATGATCACGGGGAAGTTCACCAGGTCCATGCGCCGCTGCCAGGTGGCGTTCAGGCGTTGACGAACGAGGTCGAGCGTGACGTGGCCGCGCAGGTGCAGCAGGTAGGGACCACCGAGCAGGAAATACGGGCCGAACAGCAGCACGGCGAGTTCCATGGCCCAGACGGTGGGGTCGTTGAACAGGTAGCGGCGAACCACCTCGTACAACATCACGGGCACCACGATGGCCATGAGCCAGACGGTGAGAAAGAAGATCGCGCGGTTCAGGCGCGTGACGGCCGAGGTGGCCGCCGACAACCAGGCAGGCATACCGGTTTCCTTGAAGGACAAGAACACCCCGCGCTGCACTTGCGACGCGGGGTGCGGGCGATCAGGCCAGCAGGCCCAGTTCCTTCATGAAGGCGATCTGGCTGTCCAGGATCTTGCCGGCCAGGGCATCGCCCTTGGTGGCGCCACGCCAGGCTTCAATGGCCTTGGGGCGTGCGGCGGCCACGTCGGCCGCGCTGAAGCGGATGATTTCGCAGCCCTTGGCCTGGTACTTGGCAAGCACCGCAGCGTCGTTGACCACGATGCGCTGGCGCAGCGCGCCCGACACCTCACGCGCCGCCACCGCCAGAGCCGCCTTGAACTCGGCCGGCAGCTTGTCGTGGGCGCCGCGGTTGGCCACGTAGGCGGTGGCGGTGGTGGGCTGGTGGAAGCCTGGCACGATCACGAACTTGGCGACTTCGGCCAGGCCAGCTTCGAAATTGGCGGTGAGGTCACCCCGGTCGGCCATGTCGATCACACCCTTGTCGAGCGCGGAATACACCTCGCCCGTGGGCAGCGGCGTCACCGCCACGCCGAACGCCCCCATCACCGAGGAGGCCAGGCCGACGAAGCGACCCTTCTTGCCAGTCAGGTCCGAAATCTTTCGCACCGGCACCTTGGAGTGCAGCGGCTCCTGGCCGTACACCGTGGGCGCGATGTAGTGCAGGCCGGCGGGCGCGTAGGCCTGGCGGGCCATGTCGAGGCCACCTTTTTCATAGAACCAGGCTTCGTACTCATCGGCCTCGGCAAATCCGAACGGAATGGTGCTGGTGAAGGCAAAGGCGGGGATCTTGCCGGCTTCGTAGCCGTCGAAGGTCTTCATCATCTCGAAAGCGCCGCCGCGCACCGCGTCGAAAGCCTGCGCGGCCGGCACGATCTGGCCGGCGGCGAACAGGTTGATCTTGAACCGACCGCCGGTGAGCTCGGCCACGCGGGCCACGAACTGCTCTTCAAATTTCTGCGGCGTGGTGCCCCCGTCCCAGAGCGCCTGCATGCGCCAGGTGACGGTGGACTGGGCGCTCGCCAGTTTCGGCGCGGCAAGACCCGCGACGGCAGCCCCGGCCAGGGCGGACTTGAGCATCGCGCGGCGCGCAACGGTTTTCTGAGTCATCTGTTGTCTCCATTCGATTCTGGTTGTGGCATCCCGCGCGGTGAGCGGGCGGTGAGCGTCGCCGGCTGGGGCAACGTCGGGCAAAGTGTATCGACGGACATCCCAATCAAAGGGTACAGTTTGGTGACGGAAGAACAAACCGTACCCATCGATACATGGAGACAGCGCCGTGCACGAGATCCCCACCTCCACCGACGACAACGCCTCACCGGACACCAAGGTGGAGGCACTGGTCAAGCGCATTGCGTCCGCCATCGACCATGGCCTGCTGCCGGCAGGCACGCGGTTGCGCTCCGTGCGCGACTGCGCCGACAAGGAAGCCCTCTCGCGCAACACCGTGGTGGAGGCCTACAACCGCCTCATCGCACGCGGCTATGCGGAATCGCGCCCGGGCTCAGGCTACTTCGCGCGCAAGGCCACCGGCCCGCGAACGCAAGCACCGGCCGCCCACCTGAGCGAAGCGGTGGACGTGGTCTCGCTGCTGCGCGAGCAGCTCGAGCAGCACTACGAAGTGCGCGTGGGCGACGGCCGGCCGCCCGCCTCATGGATGGAAGGATCGGAACTCGGCCGCCACCTGCGCGGCGTGCGCTCCAGCACCTGGAACCAGCTTGAGCACGGCTACGGCACGCCGTCGGGCTACCTGCCGTTGCGCCAGACGATTGCGCGGCTGCTGCACGAGCGCGCCATTCAGGCCGATGCACGACAGGTGCTGCTGACCCAGGGCGCCAACCACGCGCTCGACCTCATCGTGCGTCAGTTGCTGCAGCCGGGCGACGTGGTGCTGGTGGACTCGCCCGGCTACTACCCGCTGTTCGGCAAACTCAAGCTGGCCAAGGTGGAAATGGTGGGCGTGCCGCGCCTGGTCGATGGGCCGGACCTGGAGGCACTGAACACCCTGGCCGCCGCGCACCGGCCCAAGGTGTTCTTCACGCAGTCCCTGGCGCACAACCCCACAGGCGGTTCGCTTTCGCTGGCCAAGGCGCACCGCTTGCTGCAGCTCGCCGCGCAGCACGACCTGCAGATCGTCGAAGACGATCCGTTTGCCGACCTCATGCCCGCCAGCGCGCCGCGCCTTTCGGCGCTGGACCAGCTCGACCGGGTGATCTACGTGAGCAGCTTCTCGAAGACGCTCTCGGCCGGCCTGCGCGTGGGCTTCATTGCGGGACGCAGCGCGACCATCAACGACCTGTGCGACCTCAAGATGGTGACGCTGGTCTCCACCTCGGACTTCGTGGAGCGCGTGGTCAGCCAGCTCATCGATGGCGGCCAGTACCGTCGGCACCTCGCGCGCCTGAAGGCGCGGCTGGAGTCGGCGCAACGCCTTTCGATTCCGGCCATGGAGCGCGTCGGATTGCGGCTGTTGTCGCGCTACACCGGGGGCTACTACGCGTGGGCGGAGTTGCCCGAGGGCGAGTCGGAAATCGATCTGGTGCGCCGTGCCGCCGCCCAGGGCATTTTCATTTCACCGGGTTCGGTGTTCTTTCCGGACCGCCACTCCGAACGCCCACGCATGCGCGTGAACATCGCGTATGCGGGAGACGAACGCTTCCTGCGGCTGTTTCAGCCGGGCTGAGCCAGCACGCGCAGCAACCACCCATTCAGATCTTCCACTTCTTGGGCACACACCGAGTGCTCCATCGGGTAGGTGTGCCAGTCCACGTCGTACCCGAGCGACTGCAGCACGTCGCGCGTGGCCACGCCGCGGTCGAGCACCACCATAGGGTCGTGTTCGCCGTGCGCCAGGAAGATGGGCACATCGCGGTTCGCGTCGCTGCGCTCGGCCGCGGTGGTGTCGGCCAGCGGCAGGTAACCCGAGAGTCCCACCAGACCCGCCAGGCGCTGCGGCGCGCGCAGGCCGGCCATGAGCGTCATGGCGCAGCCTTGCGAAAAGCCCATGAGCACTGTGCGGGCAGCCGGCACGCCGCGCGTGGCTTCGCGATCCAGCAGCCCCTGAACCAGCGCACTGGCTTCGCGCAAGCCCGCCTCGTCTTCGGGCCGCTGCGCGCCAGGCTGGCTCGGCGGAGGAAAGATGTCGTACCACGCGCGCATGCGGTAGCCGCCGTTGAGCGAGACCGGGCGCACCGGCGCGCTCGGGAACACGAAGCGCACGGGACCGATGTCATCGAGGTCAAGCTCCCGCGCGATGGGCACGAAGTCGTTGCCATCGGCCCCCAGGCCGTGCAGCACGATGATGGAGGCCACCGGCGCGGCGGCCGGATCGCCGCCGCTCACGAGTTCAAGCAGTTCGAGAGATGGGGTGTTCATGGGACGCAGCATAACGCCGCATCCCTATTCGATGAACCCGGGCAGCCACAGCGAAATCGCAGGAAAGGCGCAGAGGATCAGCAGGCGCAGCACATCCACCGCGATAAAGGGCATGGTGCCCTTGTAGATGGTACCCAGCGGCACGTCGCGCGCGATCGAGTTGATCACGAACACGTTCATGCCCACGGGCGGGCAGATCATGCCGAAGGTCACCGCCATCACCACGATCACGCCGAACCACACCGGGTCGAAGCCGAGCTGCATCATGGCCGGGAACACGATGGGCACGGTGAGCAGGATCATGGCGAGTTCGTCCATCACCGCGCCCAGGATCAGGTAGCCGACCATGATGAGCGCGAGCACGCCATAAGGTCCCACTGGCAGGTGCACCAGGAATTCGACCGCGTTCTGCGTGAACTGGGTGATGGTGAGGAAGTAGCCGAACAGGTAGGCCCCCACGACGATCATCATGATGGCCGAGGACACGCGCAACGCACCGATGAGCGCAGCCTTGATCTGCCGCCAGCCCAGGCGCCGGCGCAGCATGCCGATGAGCAGCGTGCCGATGGCACCCACTCCGGCGGCCTCCTGCACCGTGAAGATGCCACCGTAGATGCCACCCAGCACGAACAGGAACAGCACCACCACGGCCCACAGCGGACGCAGCGAGACAAAACGTTGCCGCCAGTCCATGCGCTCGCCACTGGGCATGGTGTCTGGCCGCAGACGGGCGACGATGGCCACCACCACGCTGTAGAAGCCGATGGCCATGAGGCCGGGGATGATGCCGGCGGCGAACAGCTTGGTGATGTCGGTCTCGGTCATGATGCCGTAGAGCACCAGGATCACCGAAGGCGGGATCATGATGCCCAGCGTGCCGCCGGCCGCGATGAGCCCGGACGCGAAACCGGGGTGATAGCCCGCGCGGCGCATCTCGGGCAAGGCCACCTGCGTCATGGTGGCGGCGGTGGCCACCGAGGAGCCGTTGATGGCCGAGAAGCCACCGCAGGCCGCGATGGACGCGAGTGCCAGCCCACCCCGGCGGTGCCCCAGCCATGCCCGCCCCGCCTTGAACAGCTCGGTGCTCATGCCCGAATGCGAGGCGAAGGCGCCCATCAGGATGAACATCGGGATCACGCTGAGGTTGTAGTCGGTGAGCACCGACAGCGGCACATTGGCCAGCAGGTTCAACGCCGGTTTGGTGCCCGAGAGCAGCGCAAAACCGCCCACGCCGGCAATGCCCATGGCGATGCCGATGGGCACGCGAACCGCCATGAGGCCAAACATGGCCACGAAGCCCAGCAAGGCCACGACATCACGATCCATGGGCGGCTCCCGGCACGTCGTCTTCCAGCGGTTCGGGCGCGGCCGCACGGCCCTGCCACAGGTGCACCAGCCGCACCAGCGCCAGCACCGCGGCCACCGTGGCACCCACCGCGGCGACGCTGTAGAACCATTGCAGCGGCAGCCGCAGGTCCATGGTGCCCTGGCTGCCCGTGCCCGCCACTTTCACCCAAACCATCCACGCCAGTGGCACCATGAAGGCCGCCGTGATGGTGGTGGCCACCAGATCCACGCGGCGCTGGCCGGCGGGCTTGAGGTGCTCCCACACGATGTCCACGCCGATGTGCGTGCCGTAGTAGGTGGCCAGCGCAATGCCCCAGAACATGGCAATGCCCTGGAGCATCTGCGAGCCATCGAACCAGTCGGGGATCTGCGTGCTGAATGCGTAGCGCACCAGCACGTTGCCCGCCGTCAGCACCGCCACCAGCAGCAGGGTGAGCGCGGCCATCGTCTCGATGGCCGAGAACAACCGCTTCATCAGTTGGAGGCCTTGCGCGCCGCCAGTTCCTTGCGCAGCTCATCCAGCGCGGCCTGGCCGGGCACGCCCGCGCCATCGGCGGCCTTCACCCATTGGGTGTACACCGGCTCCACCGCCTTCTTCCACACGTCGAGTTGTGCTGCCGAGATCGGCACGATGGTGTGGCCGGCGGTCTTCTCCAGCTTCGCCTGGCCCGAGTCTTCCTCGTCGCCCCAGGCACCACCCACCTTGCCGGCCCACTCGTTGTTGCAGTGGTCATCGATGACCTTCTTCTGGCCGGCGGCCAGCTTGTCGTACCAGCCCTTGTTCATGACCCAGACGAAGTCCGAGGTGTAGAGCCGCATGTCGCTGTGGAACTTCACCGCCTTGTCGATGCCGAAGGTGACGATGGAATTCCAGGGGAAGGTGATGGCATCGGCCAGGCCCTTTTCCAATGCATCGCGCGACTCCGGCGCCGACACCTGCACGTTGGTCGCGCCCAGCAGCGACATGGTCTGCGCCACGGTGCCGTTGGCCGAGCGGATCTTCATGCCCTTGAGCTGACCCGGTTCCGTGATCGGCTTCTTGGAGTGGAAGGTGCCCACGTGCACGTGCGCAAAGCAGAACTTGACGTCCTTCATTTCGGTGGTGGCGTACTTGCGATACCACTGGTCAAGCGCAGCGGAGCCAGGGCCTGGCTTGGCGATCAGGAAGGGCAGTTCACCGGCGGCCACCAGCGGGAAGCGGCCGGCCTGGTAACCCGGGTTCACCCAGGTCATGTCGGCGATGCCGTCGCGCGCCATGTCGTAGTGGTCGGCGGCCTTGCCGAGCTGCTGTGCGGGAAACAGGGCCACCTTGATCGAACCCTTGGAGGCCGCCTCGACCGACTTGGCCCAGGGCTCGAAGCCGAGCTTGGCCAGCGGGTGCGAGGCCGGCAGCCAATGGGCGAACTTGAGTTCGACCGCCTTGTCCTGCGCCTGCGCACCTGCAGCGCCCAGCAACAGGGCCGCCACGGCGACCGCGCGAAGGGAGGGGTGGAAGATTTTTTTCATGTCTGTCTCCTGGTTGAGGTCTTCTAAGAAAATTCGCAGGCGGCGTGCGCTCATGCGGCGGGGGTGACGGGTTTGTCGCGCCGAGGCCGTTCGGCCCAGAACACGGGTTGGCTGCCACCGGCGGTTGGCCGGTGCGCGGTGTTGAGCCTGCCTTCGGGATCGGCCAGCGTGGCCTTGAGCGCGTCGCGCAGCGCGCTGGCGGCCGTGGCGACATCGAGCGTGCCCGCGAGGGTGGGTGCCACGTGTGTCGTCCACAGCCGCGCATAGTTCAGGCGTCCACGCGACTGTGTGTCGCCGTAGCCCTTGAGCACCTGTGGCAAGCCGGCGAGCACCCGGGCCAACGCGGGCGACTGCGGCAACACCTGGCGCATCGCGCCGAGCCACACAGTCAGCGTCTCGTGCTCCTGCGCAAAACGCAGCGAACGCGGGCGCAGCGGGCGCAAACGCGCCAGGCTGCGCAGCATGAGGTAACCCCAGAGGCTGGTGGAGCGAATGTGCAGGCTCACATGGGCCTTGCCCAGCCAGCCGCGGCGCTGCGCCAGCTTCATGAGGCCCTCGCCCATCGAACGCGGCAGCACAGCGGCCACCTCGTCGATGCCGGGCTTGAAGTGTTCGGTCACGCGCACGATATCGCCGTCACGGGCCTGCGCCTCGCTGGCCACGCGGGCGTAGCGGCTGCGCCGCGTCTTGAGGTCGGCCACGCGAATCACGTCCTCGAAGCACATCCACAAGGCGAGGTGCCGCACGGCTTCTTCCAGCGCATCGCTGGCGCTCGGTGGGGATGCGGCCACCAGTGCCCGCACGTGATCGAGGAAGGTGTCTGCATAAGTGTCGTTCTGGTAGTCGCGGCAACGCAGCGCCCCGTGCGCAGCCAGCAACTGCACCGCCGATGGCCACGCTGGCATGCGCCCGACCCAAGCCTCGCGCACGCGGTTGGGCAAGCCGGCGCCGGCCAGCACCTGCAAGGCATCGGGCGCGACCACGTCCACCGAGCCGGAAGGCTGCTGCGCTTCGTCGAACGCCGCACCAAACCCCGCCAGACTGGCCTGCACACCCTTGCCCGACGCGCGGATCACCTCTTCACACACTGCGCGGGGCCAGGGCAGCACGCCGGCACCGGCGAGTGCACCGAACATCACGGCCGAGATCACGGTACCGGCCTTCACGGTGACCGCTTCCATGTCGAACAGCACGGTCTGACGTGCCAGCGCGCGCGCCGCCGCGGCGAGGCGCTGCGGGTCCTGCCGGCCATCGGCCATGTGCATTTTTTCCAGCGTGGTGTAGACCCGGTGCGTGGACGCCAGCAGCGTCGTGCGGCCGGTGACGAAACCGCGTTCGACCATGCGCGCGGCCTCCAGCAACTCGCTGGCCACGACCACGTCCACGCGCCCGGCCACGGGCGTGAGACCGAACACGGGCGAAGCGCCTTCGGCCAGCGGCTCGCGCAGCAGCTCGATGTAGTAACTGGTAGCGCCGGTGCGTTGCGCCACGCCGGGCACCGAGGTGGCCTGCACCGGCAGGCCCTGGATGCGGGCGCACTGCACCAGCCAGTCGGCCAGCACACCGCCGCCCTCGCCACCGAGTGCGGCGATCAGGATGCCGTAGGCCTTGTCTTGTGATGTCGTCGTCATGGATCAGGCCGGCTGCAACAGGCCGATGAAGAAGCGGTTGAAACGGTCGGTGAGGCGGTCCCACCAGCTCGGGTGGGTGACGATCTCGATCTTGTGGAACGACGGGCAGAGCACGGCCGCATCGGCCACTTCGCCACACAGGCCGCAGCCCACGCAGCCGTTGGTGACGTGCGCCACCGGTTCGCGACGCAGCGGATCGCTCGAAGGCTTCACGGTCAGCGTGGGACAGCCCGAGAGGCGGATGCACGAGTGGTCGCCGGTGCAGGTGTCCTCGTCCACGCCATAGCGCGTGCGCACGCTGCGCAGGCCTTCCTTCAGGCGGCGCGCACGAATGGGTTTCAGGCGGCGCTGACGCTCCAGCTGGCATTCGCCCTCGGCGATCACCACCTTCAGGCCCATGAAGGGCGAGTTCACGGCGTCCTTCAGCAGATCCCGCACTTTCGAGACGCGGTAGTTGTGCACCGTCTTCACCCACTTCACGCCCATGCCCTTGAGCGTGTTTTCGATCGTCATCTCGTCGGCCGTGGCGCTGGAACCTTCGGCCACCCGCTTGGCTTCCGACATCGGCGAAGACATGGTTTCCTGCGTGCCAGTGGCCGAGGTGTAGCCGTTCTTCATGATCACCAGCACGCCATCGCCCTGGTTGAGCAGGGTCGAGCTCACGCCCGAGAGCAGGCCGTTGTGCCAGAAGCCACCGTCGCCCATGATCGCAATCGGCCGCTTGGCAGAGAAGTTCTTCACCGCCGCGCTGGACGCCATGCTCATGCCGTAGCCGAGGATGGAGTTGCCGAACGAGAACGGTTCGAAGGTGGCGAAGGAGTGGCAGCCGATGTCGGTGGAGATGTGCAGCTTGCCGACATCGCGTTCCACCAGCTTGAGCGCCGCGAACACGGGACGCTCGGGACAGCCGGTGCAGAAGTTCGGTGGCCGCGCGGGCACGCCGCCACCCAGTTCGGCCAGCGCGCGCTGACGCACCTCCACCAGATCCGTGCTGAAGGCCTTCGCTGCCGACGTGTCCACCGCCGGCACATGACGATCCACGAATTCGGCGAGGCCCTTGAGCAGGATTTCAGCCGTGTACTCTCCACCCATGGGCAGCAGGTCCTTGCCGTGCAGGTGCGTCTGCAGATCGGCGCGGCGCAGCAGCGTGGCAATCTCCTGCTCGATGAACTCGGGCTGGCCCTCTTCGATCACCAGCACCGCGCGCTTGCCGGCGGCGAACGCGGCAATCTGCTCGGGCACCAGCGGATAAACCACGTTGAGCACCAGCATGGGCAAGCGGGTCTCGCCACTCGCGTCGGCCAGGCCGGCTTGCTGCAAGGCACGGATGGTGGTGTTGTAGAGGCCCCCCTGCACGATGAGGCCGACGTCCGCATGCTGGCCGTCGAACAGCTCGTTGAGTTCCGCCTCGGCGATGAACTGGCGCGCGGCGGGCATGCGCACTTCGTACTTGTGCTTCTCGTGCCGGAAGGTGGAGGGCGGATGCGAAAGCCGGTCGTAGCTGAAGGAAGCGGCTTCCTGTTGCAGCAGGCGGCTGGAGATGGCGGGTGCGATGTTGTCGCTGGCGACGAAGCTGCCCTGCACGTGGCAGGCGCGGATGCGCAACTCCATCATCACCGGCGTGCTTGAGGCCTCGGAGAGCTCGAACGCCTTCTCGACCATGCGCACGATGGTGGGCAGGTTGGGGCGCGGGTCCATGAGCCAGAGCGCCGACTTGAGCGCAAAGGCGTGCGTGCGTTCCTGGATCACGCTGGCACCCTCGCCATAGTCTTCGCCCACCACGATGAGCGCGCCGCCCATCACGCCGGGCGACGCCAGGTTGGAGAGTGCATCGGACGCCACATTGGTGCCCACCACCGACTTCCACGTCACGGCGCCGCGCACCGGGTACATGATGGACGCGGCCAGCATCGCCGCCGCCGAGCTCTCGTTGGTGCAGGCTTCCACGTGCACGCCGAGTTCGTCCATATAGGGCTTGGCCTGCACCATCACGTCGAGCAGGTGCGAGATCGGCGAGCCCTGGTAGCCGCCCACGTAGGTCACGCCCGACTGCAACAGGGCCTTGGTCACGGCCAGAATGCCTTCACCATGGAAGGTCTGGCCGCTGCCGAGCTTCAGCGCCTCAATCTCGCTGTGGAATGAACGTTCCAATCGTGGGTCTCCTGTCGTTGTGGACAGGAATTTAGGGGAGGCATCACCATCTGACCAATGGATTGATCGGATGTGGCACATTCATGAAACCGATAATTCGGGACAACCCTTAGAACCGTTCCAGGGCCTCACATGAACTTCCGGCAGCTCGATCTGAACCTCCTGCGCGTGCTCGTGGCCATCCACCGCAACGGGTCGGTCACGGCCGCTGGCAAGGCACTCTCGCTGTCGCAGCCCGCCACCAGCAACGCGCTGGCGCGGCTGCGCGAATACTTCCAGGACGATCTGTTCGTGCGCTCGCCCCGCGGACTCAAGCCCACGCGCCTGTGCGAACGCCTGGCACCCGAGGTGCAGGTGCAACTGCAACTGCTGGAAGGCGCCGTGATGGTGCGCGATGAATTCGACCCCGCACACACCGAGATGCGCTGGCGCCTCTCGCTGTCGGACCTGGGAGAGATCATGTTCCTGCCGGAGCTGGCCGCCACGCTGCGCCAGCAAGCGCCACAGGCGCACCTCACCAACGTCTCGGTGGCAGCCGAAGACGTGCCCGCCGCGCTCGAATCTCGCGACATCGACTTCGCCATCGGCATCCTGCAACCCCGCCACCGGGGGGTGCGCTCCGACCTCCTGTTTCGCGAGCACTACGTGGCACTGACCTCGACCGACTGGCGGCCCCACTCCGGCAAGGTGGGCCGCACACTGAGCGCACGCCAGCTCTCCGAGGCCTCGCTCGTGGTGGCCTCGCCCACCGCCACTTTCCACGGCAGCGTGGAGAAGATGCTGTTGCGCATGAAACTGTCCGAGCGCATCGTGCTGCGCGCGCGCCACTTCGGCGCCTTGCCCGAGCTCGCGCTCAACACCGACCTGCTGACCATCGTTCCGCAGATGTACGCCGCCAACCTGGGCCAGCGCCGAGATCTGCGCGTCTGGGAACTTCCACGCGCCGCTGCACCCACCTACGAAGTGCGCCTGGTATGGCACGAGAGCACAGCGCGCGATCCCGCGCACCAATGGATCCGCGCCCAGGTGCACCGGCTGTTCGGACGGGCGAAAGGCGACGCCTGAATATCATGTGAACCATGACGCCTCAAACCCTGCTCGATCACCTGGACCAGGGCCGACTCTGGCCTGCCCCGCTCACCAAGGACCCCCACTTCGGCCTGGATGAGGCGTACGCACGGCAACTGGAGGTGCGGCAATTGCGCATGGCTCGTGGCGAGCAACCGCGCGGCTTCAAGGTGGGCTTCACCAACCGCACCATCTGGCCGCGCTACAACGTGTTTGCGCCCATCTGGGGCACCGTGTGGAACACCACGCTCACGCTGTGCGAAGGCGAAGGCACCGTGTCGCTCGCACGCACCTGCCAGCCGCGCCTGGAGCCTGAAACCGTGTTTGGCATGAAAGCCCCACCAGCGCCCGATGCCACGCTGGACCGGTTGTTCGAAGCCATCGATTGGGTCGCGCCAGGGTTCGAGGTGGTGCAGTCGCATCTGCCGGACTGGAAGTTCCTGCCAGCCGACACCGTGGCCGACGGTGCGCTGCACGTGCGTCTGCTGGTGGGCCGGCGCACGCCGGTGCGCGAACTGGCCGACAGCGCACTCGCGCTGGATGCGTTGCTGGCTCGCGCAAGCGTGTCGCTGCACCTGGGCGAGCAACAGGTGGACCAGGGCCTGGGCGCCAACGTGCTCGACAGCCCCTTGCGCGCCCTGCTCGATTTCGTCAGCACCCTGCGCGCCTGCCCCGGTGCACCGGAACTGCAAGCAGGCGACGTGGTCACCACTGGCACCTGGACCGACGCCTGGCCCGTGCAGCCGGGCGAGCACTGGTCTGCCCGTTTCTCGTCATCACTCGACGGCCTCTCGGTGCGCTTCGTCGACTGACCCACCGGGCCGGCCTTGCAGGTAAACCCCTCTAAACAGGAGAGCCCGAGCGGGTTAGATTCGCGCTTTCCAATTCAAAGCGGAGACAGATCACATGAGCCAAGTCGCACCTGAACTGCTGGCCCTTCAGCGCCTTTACCACTGGGAAAAAACCGCCCCCAACCGCGTGGCCCTCACGCAACCCATGGGTGGCGGCGCGGTGCAGGACTTCACCTGGGGCCAGATCGGCGAACAGGTGCGCCGCATGGCCACCCACCTGCAGTCGCAGGGCTGGGAACCCGGTGCCAAGGTGGCCATCCTTTCGAAGAACTGCGCCTGGTGGATGATGAGCGACCTGGCGATCTGGATGGCTGGCTACGTGTCGGTGCCGCTCTATCCCACGCTCGCGCCCGAGACGATCCGCCAGATCCTCACGCACAGCGAGTCCAAGGCCTGTTTCGTGGGCAAGCTGGATGGCTGGGAAGGCATGAAGCCTGGCGTGCCGGCCGGCATGCCTTGCATCAGCTACGCGCTCTCTCCCGATGACGCGATTCGCAGCTACGAAAGCTGGGACGCCATCTGTGCGCGCAATGCACCGCTGCAAGGCCAGCCGGTGCGCGACGGCAACGACCTCGCCACGCTCATCTACACGTCCGGCACCACGGGCATGCCCAAGGGGGTGATGCACAGCTTCGGTAATTTCGCCTGGGCGCTGGACGCCGGCCTCAAGCGCATCCCCATGTCGGGCGAAGACCGCATGCTGTCCTACCTGCCATTGGCTCACGTGGTCGAGCGCATGCTGGTGGAACATGGCTGGTTGCGCACGGGCATGCACGTGTACTTCGCCGAATCGCTCGACACCTTCACCGCCGACCTGCAGCGCGCCCGCCCCACCATCTTCTTCTCGGTGCCGCGCCTGTGGGTCAAGTTCCAGCAAGGCATTCATCACAAGATGCCGCCGGCGAAGCTCAACCGCCTGCTCGGCATTCCCATCCTTGGAAGCATCGTGCGCAGGAAGGTGATGAAGGCCCTGGGCCTGGATCAGTGCAAGTTCGCCGCCGGTGGTGCCGCACCGATGCCGATTGCGTTGCTGCAGTGGTACAGCAAGCTGGGCCTGCACATCAACGAAGGTTACGGCATGACGGAGAACCTGGCGCTCTCCCACATCACCGAACCCGGCAAGAACCAGCAAGGCACGGTGGGTCCGGTGTACGAAGGCGTGCAGCAGCGCCTGGATCCGGAAACGGGCGAGGTGCAGATGCTCAGCCAGGCGCTGATGCTGGGCTACTACAAGGAGCCCGAGAAGAGCCGCGAGTGCTTCACCGCAGACGGCTGGCTCAAGACGGGTGACAAGGGCAGCATCGATGCGCAAGGCCTGCTTCGCATCACCGGCCGCGTCAAGGACCTCTTCAAGACCGGCAAGGGCAAGTATGTGGCGCCCGCACCGATCGAAGACAAGCTGGTCATGCACGATGCCGTGGAGGCCTGCGTGGTCACAGGTGCCAATCTCGGTCAGCCGCTGGGCATCGTGATGCTCAACGCCGACGCGGTGGCGCGCGTGGCAGATGCCGGTGCCCGCACCGAGCTGGAAGTCTCATTGGCGGCTCACCTCAAGGACATCAACCGCACGCTCGACCCGCACGAGCAGCTTCAATGCCTGGTGGTCGTCACCACCGCGTGGACGGTGGACAACGACATCATCACGCCCACCTTCAAAGTCAAGCGCAACCGCATCGAAGACCTGTACGCGAAGAACTACGACGCGTGGGAAACGTCGGGCAAGAAGATCATCTGGCAGTGACGCCAGGGGCTGCGTGCTCCCGCGCTACGCGCTGGAGCACGCCCTGGCTGCCCCGCTCGCACAAAGTCAGCACCACCGAGAAGCCGTCCATGTTCCCGTAGTACGGGTCAGGCACTTCCTCTGGCTCGTCGATGCCGGCGTAAGACAGGAACAGATGGAGTTTGTGTCGGTGCGCGGGCGGGCATTGCCGCTCGAGGCGACTCAGGTTCAGCCGGTCCATGGCCAGGATCAGGTCGGAGGACTCGAAGTCTTCTGCGTTGACACGCCGGGCACGCTGCTGCTCGATCTGCAGATAGCCGCGCGTCCTGGCCAGTTCGATGGCGCGGGCATCGGGCTTCTCACCCTGACGACCCGCATAGGTCCCGGCCGAATCCACCTCCACCGCGTGCAGGAGTTGCAGGCGAGCCAGATCGGCGCGCATCACGCTCTCGGCCATGGGCGATCGGCAGATGTTGCCCATGCAGACGACAAGAATTCGAAACATTCCGTTGAGGTTACCAAAGACAAGGCCCGCCAGAGGCGGGCCTTGTACCTCAGAGAAAGATGGCTTCAGATGAGGTAACTGTCCAGGCTCTTGCCCGAAGCAAGCACGGTGCGCACCCACTCGGGCTTGCGGCCCGGGCCACCGGCCCAGAGTTCGCCGTTGGGGCCGCGGTACTTGGCGGGGGCCCCCGACTTGGATTTGCCGGCCTTCTTGCCACCGCCTGTGCTGCCACCCAGATCGGCAGTGGTAATGCCGAATTGCTTCATCTTGGCCTTGATGTCGGCAATCACGGAAGAGATTTCATTCTTGCGGGCCTGCTCGGCCTGCGCCATCAGGTTCTGGGCTTGCGCCATCAGTTCGGAATAGGTTGCCATTTTGGATATCCTTTTATTCGAAGATCTTTGCCGGAATTATTTATTGCATCCCAACGATGCGGGTGCAATTTTAATGAGATTTCTGGGATGTCACCCAGTTTTGGAGTTCCGCAGGCAATTCAGTTTGTAACTCAATGGGAGCCGACGTGAGGGGGTGCGTCAATGCCAGACGCCACGCGTGGAGAAACATGCGCTTCAATCCCGAGCGTTGCAATAGGCGATTGAGTTCGAAATCGCCGTATTTTTCATCGCCAGCAATCGGGTGCCCGGCACTGGCCAGGTGCACCCGGATCTGGTGGGTGCGGCCGGTCTTGATGGTGACTTCCAGCAGCGTGAACCCCTCGGGCGAGGAGCTCGAAAGCTCGTGCGGTGCCTGCAGCCGCGAGGCCACCTTCACCAGCGTCACGGAGCGCATGCCCTCCGGGTCTTCGCGGCTGGTCACCTTCACGCGCCGTTCACCGTCGGGCAGCAGGAACTTGTGCAACGGCTGGTCGAGCACCTTCAACCGCGCCGGCCAGGCGCCCTTGACCAGCGCCAGATAGGTCTTGCCGGTCGTCCGCTCGCGGAATTGGTCCTGCAATGCCTTGAGCGCACTTTTTTTCTTGGCAATCAACAGGAGGCCGCTGGTTTCACGGTCGAGCCGGTGGACCAATTCAAGGAAGCGGGCTTGCGGGCGCGCCTGGCGGATTTGCTCGATCACGCCAAAACTCACGCCGCTGCCGCCATGCACGGCCACGCCAGCGGGTTTGTCAATGACCAGAAAGGCCTCGTCCTCGTGGATCAGGGGAAACTCGCGCGGTGGCGCCGGATTGGCGGCTTTTTCCTCGGCACGCCCGGAAAGTCGAATCGGCGGAATGCGCAGCACATCGCCAGCCGCGACCCGGTCATCGGCCCCCACGCGCCCCTTGTTGCGGCGCACTTCACCCGACCGGATGATCCGGTAGATGTGCGATTTGGGCACACCCTTGAGCATGCGAATGAGGAAATTGTCCAGACGCTGACCGGCCGACTCTTCGTCGACCGTGATCTGTCGGACTTCCGCGGACGGCGGCTGGCTGGACATGGTGCGGAATTAGGCCACCACAAAGGGCGGGGAGCTGACTATAATGCGCCACACCCGTCGTGTGCCGTAAGTGATTGATTTGCTTTGAGTTTAAGCCAGTCACCCTGGGCAGAGGCCTGATCTTGCCGGGCAAGAGGCCAGACACGGGTTGGTTGCCACCCTCAGCACCCGGGTCTGGCGCCTCTGCCTGACGCATTGCAGCGTGAATTCAGGTGAGGCACCGGATCGGTTGAAGCTGCGGGCGAATCCGCTGAAGAAAACGCGAACCCGAATACGGAATACCCCAATCGCCCAGCCCCGGAATGAGGCTGGGTGAGGACACAAGTGAAACCAGAGTGAGACCGGCCAGATCCATGTCGCTGACAGCCATCGAGCCATCCCTGTTCACCCAACTCCACGCGCCTACGCCCTGACCTGGCGGTTCGACGCGCGGCACCCCGGTGCCCGCCTGTGTTGAACGCCTCCCGCGAACCGCGGGTCAACGGCTCTCCGGCAATTCCTTCCTCGTTCGCTTTTCCCGCTGGTTCACGGCGAGTTGGCGCTTTGGCCCGATGGGCCGAGCGCTGTTGTGCTGGAACGAAGGAAAACGCATCATGAAACGCATGTTGATCAACGCCACGCAGGCCGAAGAGCGCCGGCTGGCGATTGTGGACGGGCAGAAACTGCTCGACTACGAAATCGAAATCGAAGGGCGCGAACAGCGCAAGGGCAACATCTACAAGGCCGTGGTCACCCGGGTGGAGCCCTCTTTGGAGGCCTGTTTCGTTGACTACGGCGAGGAGCGCCATGGCTTCCTGCCTTTCAAGGAAATCTCGCGCCAGTACTTCACCGCCGGTGTCTCGGTCAACCAGGCACGCATCAACGATGTGATCCGCGAAGGCCAGGAACTGCTGGTGCAGGTGGAGAAGGAAGAACGCGGCAACAAGGGCGCTGCCCTCACCACTTTCGTCAGCCTGGCCGGCCGCTACGTGGTGCTCATGCCCAACAACCCGCGCGGTGGTGGCGTGAGCCGCCGCATCGAAGGCGAAGACCGCCAGGAACTCAAGCAGGCCCTGGACCAGCTCGAATACCCCAACGGCATGAGCATCATCGCGCGCACCGCCGGCATCGGCCGCGACGCCGCCGAGCTGCAGTGGGATTTGAACTACCTGCTCAAGCTCTGGAACGCCATTGATGGTGCGACCAAGGGCGCCAAGGGCGCTTTCCTGATCTACCAGGAGTCGAGCCTGGTGATCCGTGCGATCCGCGACTACTTCAACAGCGACATAGGTGAGATCCTGATCGACACCGACGACATCTTCGAACAGGCTCACCAGTTCATGAGCCACGTGATGCCCGAGCACGGGCACCGCGTGAAGCGCTACCGCGACGACGCACCGCTGTTCTCGCGCTTCCAGATCGAGCACCAGATCGAGACCGCGTACAGCCGCGTGGTCAATCTGCCGTCGGGCGGCGCCATCGTGATCGACCAGACCGAAGCGCTGGTGGCGGTGGACGTGAACTCGGCACGCGCCATCAAGGGCGGCGACATCGAGGAGACCGCGACCCGCACCAACCTGGAAGCCGCCGACGAAGTGGCGCGCCAGGCCCGCCTGCGCGACCTCGGCGGCCTGATCGTGATCGACTTCATCGACATGGAAGAGTCGAAGAACCGCCGCGAAGTGGAAAACCGCCTGCGTGACGCGCTGCGCCAGGATCGTGCCCGTGTGCAGTTCGGTGCCATCAGCAAGTTCGGCCTGCTCGAAATGAGCCGCCAGCGTCTGAAACCCGCGCTCAACGAAGGTGCCTCCATCCCCTGCCCGCGTTGCGGTGGTTCCGGCCACATCCGCGACACCGAGAGCTCGGCGCTGCAGATCCTGCGCATCATCCAGGAAGAGTCTCTCAAGGACAGCACGGCCGCCGTGCTCGTGCAGGTGCCGGTCGAAGTGGCCAGCTTCCTGCTCAACGAGAAGCGCACCGAGATCACAAAGATCGAACTCAAGCAGCGCATCAGCGTGCTGCTGGTGCCCAACAAGTCGCTCGACACGCCCAACTACAAGCTCGAGCGTCTCAAGCACGACGACCCGCGCCTGGACAACCTGGACGCGAGCTACAAGATGGCCGAGGAAGTGGACGACGTGGCCAGCTTCACGCGCCGCAGCCAGGAGCGCACCAACAAGCAGGAACCGGTGATCAAGGGCGTGCTGCCCGATGGCCCGGCACCCGTGGCCGCACCGCGCCCCGAGGCCGCTGCTGCGCCAGTGGCCGCCGCCGCCCCCGTGGTGGCCAGGCCGGCACCGGTGGCACCCGCCCCAGCACCGGCCGAGAAGGGCTTCTTCGGCTGGCTCAAGAGCCTGTTCGGTGCCGAACCGGCAGCAGCCAAACCCGCAACGCCGATCGTGGTGCCGCCAGCTCCCGGCAAGACCGGTGCACGCGAAGAACGTGCCGATGGTCGCCGTGAAGGTGGTCGTGATGGCCGGGGTCGCGGTGGCCGCAACGGCGCTGAGGGCCGTGGCTCGCGCGAAGGCCGTGAAGGCCGTGAAGGCAATCGCAACAACGGCCGTGGTGGCGAAGGCCGCCCGGTGGAAGGCCGTGCCGAAGGCCGAGTGGAAGGACGCAACGAGGGTCGTGGCGAAGGACGTGGCGAAGGCCGACGCGGCGAACCACGGGGCGAGGGCCGTGCCGAAGGGCGCAACGACAACCGCGGCGAAGGCCGCAACCGCCGCGAAGGTCGCGGCGAGGGCCGTCGCGATGCCGCACCGGTGGAAGCTGGTGGTGCCGTCGCCGCTGCTGCGTTGCCTTTGGGCGCCCCAGCCGGTGATGGCCAGGTGGCCGAGCAGGCCGAAGGACAGCGCCGCGAGCGCCGTCCGCGCGGAGACAACCGCCGCCGCCAGGGTGGTGAGCAGGCTCAGGAAGGCACCGCTCGACCCGAAGCCGCTGACGTTGCCGCCAACGAAACCGGCGCAGACGCCGCTGCCGAAACTGCGCCCCGTGAAGGCGAAGGAGAAGCTGGCACGCCGCGCAGTGGCCGCAACCGCAACCGCGATCGCTACGGCCGTGACCGCCGCGAGCGCGCACCCCGCGAAGCGGAAGCGCAAGCAGAGGCCGATCCGGACGCCCCGGTGACGCAACCGATGGCTTACAGCTCACCAGCCGACGAAGCCGAGGCTGCCGCGTACGAGGCCCCGATGCGCAGCTATTTCAGCGTACCCACGCCGGACGCTGCGCCGGTGAATCTGAATGCACCCGCCACGCAAGCCGCTGCGCCCGCAGAATCTGCGGCACCGGTCGTCACCCCCGTGCCGCCCGTGGAAGTGGCCGCTCCTGTCGAGGTGGCGCCCCAGCCAGCGCCCCGGCCGCCAGCGCCTGCACGTCCGGCGCCTGTGGCCGCGCCCGTTGCCCAAGCGCCTGCTGCGCGCACGCTTCCCAAGGTACAGGCCTACGTGCTCTCGATCGACGACCTCCAGCAGGTGGCCCAGGCCAGTGGTCTGGAATGGGTCAACTCCGACGCGCAGAAAGTTGCCCAGGCGCAGGCCGCCATCGCCGCCGAGCCCAAGCCGATTCACGTGCCGCGCGAGCCCCGCCCGCCGGTGGTGATCGACGAAGGTCCGCTGGTGCTGGTGGAAACGCGCAAGGACCTGCGCAACATGACGCTGCCGTTTGAAGGGTAGAGAGAACTCCCCCCTGCGCCGCTGACGCGGCTTCCCCCCTCTCTGGCGCGCCTGCGGCGCTTGGAGGGGGGACGACAGCTGGGGCCGGCGGAGCCGGACCCTCGCTGTCTCTTGATGAGCAACCCTTCTCTCCGAAGCGCGTGTCAGCGTCCAGAGATGCCGTGGAACCGGCTTCGCCGGGCCACAGGCATCGTCCCCCCTCCAAGCGCCGCAGGCGCGCCAGAGAGGGGGGAAGCCGCGCAGCGGCGCAGGGGGGAGTCAGTCCAGCGTTGCGGCCTGCTTCCACGCCGCCTGGGCAGCGGCTTCGTCGCCGCGTTCTTCCGCCAGTTGCGCAAGACCCCGCCACGTGCGGCGCAGCAGGGCCGGGTCGCGCAGGCTGTGGCTGGCCTGGCCCAGCATCTGGGCTGCCTTGCCCCAGAGCTGCCGACGCAGGCAGGCCTGTCCGGCCAGGTACTGCAGGTTGGCGTTTTGCGGGATCTGACGCTGCAGTTGTTCCAGTTGCGCCAGCCCCTGCGCGTCGAGCTGGTCCAGGCCCGGCTCCAGGGCCATGACCCATTGGCGTTGCTGGACCGGATCCAGTGTGTCGAACGTCGGCCACAGCGGGTCCAGCCAGGCACGCACGCGCTGCGAGGCGGCCATCCGATCCTGCTCGCCACCCTCGGCACGCACACTCACTGCGAGCTGGTTCGCACGCCGGGCCGCGGCCAGCGCAAGTTCGGGCATGGTGCGCTCATCGGCATCCAGACCGTTCCAGAACGCATCGAGCTGGGCGAGATCGTGTGCCTCGCTCAGGGCATCAAGTGCCAGCCCTCGCACGATGCTGCGCGAGGCCTCGGGGGAAAAGGCGCGGTGCTTGGCCAGCAGGCGCGCGGTTTCCAGGGCCTCCCCGGATGCGCCACCCAAGCGCGCAATGCGCAGCTTCAGGCGCAGCGCGACGATGCGCCGCGCCGCACCTTGAGGAAGTTCGGCGAGGCGGGTGCGTGCAGCGTCTCCATCGCGGTCTTCTATTGCCCAACGCACTGCGCGCAACAACACGCCTTCGTGGGCATCGGGCGCACTGCGAGCGAGCTTGGGGCTGAGCGCAGCCTGCAGGTTCTCGTCGCGGCGTTCGCGGTTCTGAAGGGATTGCGCACTCTCGGCGACCAGCAGGTGCGCAAGCAACTGCATCTGGTCGCGCCTGGGCCATTGACCCGCCGGCACGGAACGCAGTTGGTCCACCGCCTGCTGCGCCGCCGACTGGGCGCGCACGAAACGCCCGGCGAGCTGGTGCGACAGCGCATCCATCACGTGGCCCACCACCACGCGCTCGACCTGCTGGCTGCGCCAGCGCTGCGCCTGGGCCGGCAAGTCGCGCAGCATTGCGAAGGCGCGCATGGCCACGTACAGGAGCACGAAGCCGACGATCAGGCAGAAGATGGCGAAATTGAAGGAAACGTCGAACCGGTAGGGCGACCAGAACAGCGTGAGCGTGGCGTTGTTGTGGCCCACCAGCAGCGCGAGCGCCACCGCCAGGGCCGCCAGACCGAGCAGCCAGAACACGCTGCGCATGGCGCCACCGAAGCGGGCCGCCATCAGCGGCCTCCCGCGGCCGCGTTCAGCGCCGCCAGCGTTTCTTCAGGGCGCGGCAGATCGCTCTCCACGAGCTCCTTGCGCAACCTGGCCAAGGTGCTCTGGGCTTGGGCAATGGGCGCCGCCGAGGTGTCGAAGTAGCGCCCCAGCGCCGATTCCACCGCGATCAGATCGGCCTGGGTGGAACGCATGTGGCGAGCCAGCAGGCCAAGCCGCGCATTGAGGAGCTTGAGCTTGAGGTTCTCGCGCAGGAAGAGCGCCTGGTCGGGTGCAAGCAGGATGGCCTCGGGCCGATCGATGCGGCTCACGCGAACCAGCTCGCGGCTGCTGCGCGACACGTCGGCCACGATGCGCTCCCACAAGCCCGCCCACCAGCCGGACAGGCGTTCACCCCAACCCACCGGCGCGCCGTCTTCTGCGGCGGCCTCCGTTGAACGGCCTTCCAGCGCCGGCTCGACCGGAGCCGACGCGGGCGCAGCCACAGGCGCAGGGGGCTTGCGGGCCTTGGTCCTGGGCACCGTCACCGGGTGGCCGGGACCGACCTGGTTGAGCAGCGGCCAGTCGTCGATCTGGCGGGCCAGTTCATCAAGCTGCTGCACGAGCGAAGGGATGTCGGCCAGGGCAGCGCCCCGAATGCGTTCGATGTCGCGAGCAATGGCGCGCTGCACCGGGTTCAGGCGCGGCTGGGCAGCGCGTGCAATGCGCTGGTCGGCCGCCTGCAGGGCAGAGATAAGGGGTTGCGCGCTGCCGGTGAGCTGGGCGTGCTGCTGGGCCAGCCGCACCGCCGACTCCAGATCCTGCACCAGGTTGTCGTCGCGCGAGCGCGAAAGCGAGAGCATGAGTTCTTCGAGCTGGCTGCGCTGCAGGCTCACCTCGGAAAGCCGCAGCTCGGCCACCGCGAGCCGGGCCTGCAGTTCCTGCGTGAGCGCTTCGGCCTGCTCGGCGTAGCGGCGCGCATCACCCGCCAGGGTGGCGGAATCCTGTGCGCGGCGCGCCATTTCCTGCTGGGTCAGGTTGAATTTCTGCCAGAGCAGGCCGCCGAGCACGAGCGCCAGCACCGCCAGCGTCAGCCCCAGCAGGGCGAGGCCTCGGCCGGCGCGCGGCGCTGCGGAAGGCGCCGCTGCGGGCGCAGGGGGATGGGCGACAGCAGGTTCTGCTGGCGTGGGGGTGGGGTAGTCGGAGGAAGATGCGCTCATGGTCGGTACCACACCGATTCTAGGGTGCGCATCACATCGCCAATTGCTGGCCGTGTCACAAGCACGTGACCGAAACCGGCCTCTCGGGCGGCATCAGCAATCCGGGGATGCGTGACCAGTGCGCTGGCCAGCGACCAGTTGGAGGTGGGCCGCAAGGCGCGCAGGGTGCGAAGGGCTTCGGAACTGCTGAAAAGCCAGGCGCTGCCGGGTTCAACGGCAGAGTGGATCAACGCCGCATCGGCCTGATTCAGCACCGGCGGGTGCCGCACATACGCCACGCAGCCTTCCACCCGCGCACCCAGCGCGAGGCATTGCTGGATGAGCCAGTCGCGCCCGCTGCCAGCGACTTCGCTCCGATCCGGCAAAACGTCATGTCCTGGTGATGCGCCGCGAACGATCAGCACCAGGCGATCGGGTCCCACCTGCGAGACCACCCGAGGCCACAGGTGCTCGGAGTCGAACTGTTCGGCGTCGGCCAGCGGAGAATCGATGCACCCTGTGTCGATGCCCAGCGGGCCAAGAGCTTGCGTCAGCAGGCGTGCTGTGCCCGGACCCGGTGCCCAGAAGCGGGTCTTCAGGTCGGCCGGTGGCGACGCCACGCGCTGCGCAAAAAAATGGTTCACCGCCGCGCCGCTGACGAACAGGATGGCGTTGGCCTGCGGCCAATGGGCACGCCAGTGGCGCAGGCTTTCCTGCCCGTCCGGTGTTTCGGGCTCGTCGATGCGGATCAACGGCAGCGCATGCGCGGGCCAACCCTGTTCGCGCAACGCATTCACCCAGGTCTGTGCATCGGGCGCGGGGCGCGTGACGATGAGTCGATCCATCCGACGCGCGTCGGCCGTCGGGCGTTGGGTGGTGGCCAAGGGGTCAGACCTCCGCCATGGGCGGCTTCGCACCCGCCGCGCGCAGGTCGCTGGCCACGCGCTGCCCGAGCGCTTCGGCGTCCGCCAGAGAATTCACGGCTGCCTGGCCGGCCACACGCACCACCGCCTGGCGCCCATCAGGATCGCCCCAGGCCGCTTGCAGGTGCAACTGGCCGCCCGCATCCCATTCGGCATACGCTGCCAGCGGCATCGAGCAACTGCCGCCCATGGCGCGTGACACGGTGCGCTCGGCCGCCACGCGCTGCCAGGTGGGCGCGTGCGCGAGCGGCGCCAGGGCGGCCAGCAGATCGGCGCGGTCGGCGCGCACCTCAATGCCCAGCGCGCCCTGCCCCGCCGCAGGCAGCGATTCGACCGGTTCGAAGATGTGGCGAATGCGCGCCGCCAGGCCCAGGCGCTTGAGCCCGGCGGCGGCAAGCACGATGGCGTGGTACTGGCCTTCATCGAGCTTGCGCAGGCGGGTGTCGAGGTTCCCACGCAACGGCTCGATGCGCACGTCGCCACGGCCCGCCTGCTCAAGCGCCTCGCGCAGCAGCACCAGGCGGCGCAGGCTGGAGGTGCCCACCACGCCATTGGCAGGCAGGTCTGCCAGCCCCGCGCAATGTGGCGACACCCAGGCATCGCGCGGGTCTTCGCGCTCCATCACGCAGGCCAGAGCGAAGCCTGCGGGCAGTTCCATGGGCACGTCCTTGAGTGAATGCACGGCGATGTCGGCGCGGCCTTCCTCCAGAGCGACTTCGAGTTCCTTGACGAACAGGCCCTTGCCACCCACCTTGGAAAGGCTGCGATCCAGGATCTGGTCGCCCAGTGTGGTCATGCCCAGCAGCGTCACGCGGTGGCCCAGACCTTCGAGCAGCGCCTTGACGTGCTCGGCCTGCCAGAGGGCCAGCCGGCTTTCGCGGGTGGCGATGGTGATGGCCAGTGGGGCAGCGCTTGAAGGCATGGGTGAAGGGTGCATCTGCCGAGCCGGAACAACTGCGTGATTCGGTACCCGGCTGGTAACTGAAGGGGTGTTTTTGAATGCTAGCATGGCCGTTTGCCGCAACGCCGGCCCATCTTCTTTCATCGCCATGCCCATGACGCGCAAGCCCACCCGCACCGACAAGGACCAGCCGCTCATCGAGGACATCCGACTGCTGGGCCGCATCCTGGGTGACGTGATCCGCGAGCAGGAGGGCCAGGCCGCCTACGACCTGATCGAGCAGATCCGCCAGCTGTCGGTGGCGTTCCGGCGACACGCCGACCAGTCGGCCGACAAGGCGCTGAAGAAACTGCTCAAGGGATTGAGCGGCGACCGCGCGGTGAGCGTGATCCGTGCCTTCACCTATTTCAGCCACTTGGCCAACCTGGCCGAAGACCGTCACCACATCCGCCGCCGTGCGGTGCACGAGCGCGCCGGTGACCTGCAGGAAGGCAGTCTCGCGCGCACGCTGCAGCGCCTGCACAAGGCCGGCATCGCGCCGGCCGAAGTGGTGCGCACGCTGGCGCAAAGTCACATCTCGCCGGTGCTCACTGCCCATCCCACCGAGGTTCAGCGCAAGAGCATCCTGGACGCGGAACGCGCCATCGCGCGGCTGCTGGCCGAGCGCGATGAGCACGACATCCTGCCGCGCGAGCGCACCGACAACGAGGCGCAGATCCGTGCGCGCGTCACGCAGCTCTGGCAGACGCGCCTGCTGCGCTTCACCAAGCTCACGGTGGCCGACGAGATCGAGAATGCGCTGAGCTACTACGAAGCCACCTTTCTCGGCCAAATTCCGCGCCTGTACCGCGAGCTGGAAGAAGGTCTGGGCGAGGGCGGCCAGTTCGCGGACATCGCGCCCTTCCTCCGCATGGGCCAGTGGATTGGCGGCGATCGCGACGGCAACCCCAACGTGACCGCGCAGACGCTGGAGCTGGCCCTGAACAGCCAGGCCGACATGGTGCTGCGCCACCACCTCACGCAACTGCACCACCTGGGCGCAGAACTCTCGGTCTCGGCCATGCTGAACAGCGTGAGCCCGGCCATGCAGGCGCTGGCTGAACGTTCACCCGACACCAACGCGCACCGGCAGGACGAACCCTATCGCCGCGCGCTCACAGGCATGTATGCGCGCCTGGCCGCCACGCTCAAATGGCTCACAGGCGGCGACGCCGCTCGCCACGCGGTGGCGCCGCAGGATCCCTACACCAGCGCCACCGAATTGCTGGACGACCTGCGCGTCATCGAAGCCTCGCTCAAAACCCACCACGGCGAGGCGCTGGCCCGTGCGCGCCTGGCGCCGCTGATGCGCGCGGTGCAGGTGTTCGGTTTTCACCTCGCCACGGTGGACCTGCGCCAGAGTTCCGACAAGCACGAAGAGGTGGTGGCCGAACTGCTCGCGGTGGCGCGCATCGAGGCCGACTACTCCAGACTGGACGAAGCGGGCAAGCGGGCCGTGTTGCTGCGCCAGCTCAACGACGCGCGGCCTTTGCGCGTCCCCGGCGTCAGCTATTCGGCGCACACACTGGGTGAACTCGCCATCTTCGACACCGCAAGCAGCGGGCGTCGGCGTTTCGGCGCGCAGGCCATCCGCCACGCCATCATCAGCCACACGGAAACCGTGAGCGACCTGCTGGAAGTGCTGCTGCTGCAGAAGGAAGCCGGCCTGATGCGAGGCACGCTGGGCGAGGACGCGGTGTGCGACCTGATCGTGGTGCCGCTGTTCGAAACCATCGAAGACCTGCGCAATGCCGCGCCCATCATGCGCGAGTACTACGACCTGCCCGGCGTGCGCGCGATGGTGCAGCGTGGTGCGGCCGATGGGTACAGCGAGCAGGACATCATGCTGGGCTACTCCGACAGCAACAAGGACGGTGGCATCTTCACCAGCAACTGGGAGCTGTACCGCGCCGAAATCGCACTGGTCGAGCTGTTCGACAAGTTGAACCAGGAAAGCCCGCACGCCATTCAGCTGCGGATGTTCCATGGCAGGGGCGGAACCGTGGGAAGGGGCGGCGGCCCGAGCTACCAGGCGATCCTTGCACAACCCCCGGGCACCGTGCGCGGCCAGATCCGCCTGACCGAACAAGGCGAGGTGATCGGCTCCAAGTACGCCAACCCCGAGATCGGCCGGCGCAACCTGGAAACGCTGGTGGCCGCCACGCTGGAGGCCACGCTGCTGCAGCCCACGCGCGCTGCACCCAAAGCCTTTCTGGAGGCCGCCGATGAAATTTCGCGCCAGAGCATGGCCGCCTACCGCGCGCTGGTGTACGACACCCCGCGCTTTGCCGAGTACTTCTTCGCCGCCACGCCCATCCGCGAGATCGCCGAACTCAACATCGGCTCGCGCCCGGCCTCACGCAAGTCCACGCAGAAGATCGAGGATCTGCGCGCCATTCCCTGGGGCTTCAGTTGGGGCCAGTGCCGCCTCACGCTGCCCGGCTGGTATGGCTTTGGCTCGGCAGTGCATGCCTTCCTGCACCGCGATGGCGCCAAGGGCGTGGCTGCGCAAAAAGCACTGCTGCAGAAAATGGTGAAGCAGTGGCCTTTCTTCAGCACACTGCTCTCCAACATGGACATGGTGCTGGCCAAGAGCGACCTGGCGCTGGCCTCGCGCTACGCCGAACTGGTGGACGACAAACGGTTGCGCACCAAGGTGTTCACCGCCATCGAGGCCGAGTGGCACCGCACCGCCGCTGCACTGGCACTCATCACCGGCGAGAAGCAGCGCCTGGTGAACAACGCCGCGCTGCAGCGCTCCATGCGCCACCGCTTTCCCTACATCGACCCCCTGCATCACCTGCAGGTGGAACTGGTGCGGCGCTATCGGGCTGGCGAGAACGAGGCCGATCGCGACGAGCGGGTGCGCCGGGGCATCCACATCTCGATCAACGGCATTGCGGCGGGTCTGCGGAACACGGGGTAGCCTCTGTTCAGCGCGGCGATCGGGCAAAACCTAGAATGAGTCTGTGAACACCCTGACCAACGCCGACCTGCACTGCCACTCCGTCGTCTCCGACGGCACCCTCACGCCCGAGGCGCTGGCGCAGCGCGCCAAGGCCAACGGCGTGGAACTCTGGGCCTTGACCGATCACGACGAGCTGGGTGGCCAGGAACGTGCCCTCGCCGCCGCGCGCGAGGTCGGACTTTCGTACCTCACGGGCGCCGAGATTTCCGTGACGTTCGCCGGCATCACGGTGCACATCGTCGGCCTGGGCATGGACCCCACGAACGAAGCGCTGCTGGCTGGCCTGCGCGCCACGCGCGGTGGCCGTGAGGAACGCGCCCGCGAAATGAGCGACGACCTGGCGCGCGTGGGCATTCCGGGCGTCTATGAGGGCGCGTTGAAGTACGTCGGCAACCCTGAACTGATCTCGCGCTCGCACTTCGCGCGCTACCTCGTGGAGATCGGCGTCAGCAAGGACACCAACGAAGTGTTCCGCAAGTACATCACCGAAGGCAAGCCTGGGTTCGTGCCGCACCGCTGGGCGTCGCTCGGCGATGCGGTGCGCTGGATAAGCGGAGCCGGCGGCGTGGCCGTGATCGCCCACCCGGGGCGCTACAAGCTCACCCCGACCGAAGAGTTCGCTTTGTTCACCGAGTTCAAGGCGCACGGTGGCCAGGGCGTGGAAGTGATGACCGGCGCACACGGGCAGGCCGACTACGTGAAGTACGCCGGCTACTGCCAGGAATTCGACCTCGCGGCTTCGCGCGGCAGCGACTTCCACAGCCCCGAGGAAAGCCATACAGATCTCGGCAAGCTGCCGGACCTGCCCGGAAGCGTCACCCCCGTCTGGGAACTCCTGGCCTCGCGCATCCAGTGAAGGTCGACGCTTCGCGCCCTCCCCCGACGCAGGCCGCGCTGGGCATTGCCTTTCTGATCCTGGCAACCGCCTTCTTTGCCGTACTGGACACCACAGTGAAGTACATCGGTGCCTTTGTGCCGGTGCTGATGGCGGTGTGGTTCCGCTACATCTTCCAGGCCGTGGTCGTCACCGCCGTCATGCTCCCTTTGCGCGGACGCAACCTCCTGCAGACAGCGCACCCGCGCTTCCAGGTGCTGCGAGGCGCCCTGCTGCTGCTGGTCAGCGCGCTGTCGTTCATCAGCGTTCAGTACATGCCCGTGGGAGAGTTCACCGCCATCGTCATGATCACGCCGCTGGTGGTCACCCTGTTGGCCGCCCTGTTCCTGAAGGAACGGGTGTCGGCCATGCGCTGGTTGCTGGTGGCGGGCGGTTTCGCGGGTGCCTTGCTCGTGGTTCAGCCAGGCGGTGATGTGGTCGGTTGGGCGAGCCTGCTGCCGCTGGTGATGGTCTTCACCTACGCCTGGTTCCAGATTCTCACCAGCAAGATGGCGCGCACCGAAGACCCCATGACCATGCATTTCTACACGGGGTGGGTGGGCGCCCTCATGGCCAGCCTGGCGCTTCCCGTGGCCTGGCAGGCCATTCCCGACACCACCACTTTTGCACTGCTGTGCCTGATCGGCCTGATGGGCACCGTGGGGCATTTCCTGCTGATCCTGGCGTTCAAGCGCACACAGGCATCCACACTCACGCCCTACCTCTATGGTCAGATCGGCTTTGCCATGCTTTGTGGCTGGGTGGTGTTCGGCCACATACCGGGGCAACTGGAACTCGTGGGCATGGCGCTGATTGTTCTGTGCGGCGCCACCGCCAGCTGGCTGACAGCGCGCGATCAGCGCCTGCCCGTAGACCAGCCCGAGGCCTGAGGCCGCGCGGGCTCACCCCGATCACAATCGAACGATGTCCCAGTACTTCGACGTCCACCCCGAGAACCCGCAACCTCGCCTGCTCAAGCAGGCGGTGCAGTTGCTCGAACGCGGCGGGGTGCTCGCCGTTCCCACCGATTCCAGCTACGCGCTGGTCTGCCACCTCGACGACAAGGCCGCCGCCGACCGCCTGCGCCGCATCCGGGAGGTGGACGACAAGCACCACCTCACCCTGCTCTGCCGCGACCTGAGCGAACTGGCGAGCTATGCCAAAGTGGACAACCGGCAGTACCGACTGCTCAAGCTGGCCACGCCTGGCGCCTACACTTTCATCCTGGAAGCCAGCAAGGAAGTGCCCCGGCGCGTGAGCCATCCCTCGCGCAAGACCATCGGCCTGCGCGTCCCTGCGCACAAGACCTTGCAAGACCTGCTGGCCCTGCACAACGCGCCCCTGCTGGCCACCACACTGATCCTGCCAGGCGAGGCCGATCCCCTGAACGACGCGCACGACATCCGGGAACGGCTCGAACACGATCTGGCCGGCGTGATCGATGCGGGAGCCTGTGCGCTGGAGCCCACCACCGTGATCGACCTGACCCCCATGGGCACCGGTGGCGAGCCCGAGGTGCTGCGCACCGGACAAGGCTCGCTGGTCGCGCTCGGCCTGTAGCCTCGCGCTCTGGGACAATACGCGTTTGCCCGCAGCCACTCTACCCATGGATATCGCCCAGATCGTTCAGACCGTCACCCTCTACGCCATTCCGGTGCTGTTCGCCATCACGCTGCACGAGGCGGCGCATGGCTACGCCGCGAAGCGTTTTGGCGACAACACGGCCGAGATGATGGGGCGCATCACGCTCAACCCGATCAAGCACATCGACCCGGTGGGCACCATTGCCATGCCGCTGCTGCTGTACTTCGCTACCTCGGGCGCATTCCTGTTCGGCTATGCCAAACCGGTGCCGGTGAATTTCGGGCGACTGCGCAACCCCAGGCGCGACATGATCTGGGTCGCCCTGGCCGGCCCCGGCGCCAACCTGGTTCAGGCGATCGGCTGGATGGTGTTGTTCTATGTGCTGCTGTCGTCGGGCGTGGAAGAGCCCTTCTTCCTCAAGATGTGCCAGGCGGGCCTGCTGGTCAATCTGGTGATGTTCGCCTTCAACCTGTTCCCCCTGCCGCCACTGGATGGCGGCCGCATCCTGGTCGGCCTGCTGCCCTGGAAACAGGCCGAGCTGGTCTCCCGCGTGGAGCCCTGGGGCTTCTTCATCGTGATGGCGCTGGTCATCAGCGGTGTGGTGGGCAATCTGTGGCTGCGCCCACTCATGATGCTCACCGGCAGTGCCATCGAGACGCTGCTCACACCCCTTCGCATGTTGCTGCTTTGACCCGAACCGTCCATCGTCCATGAAAACCCAACGCGTCCTCACCGGCATCACCACCTCCGGTACGCCCCATCTGGGCAACTACGTGGGTGCCATCCGCCCGACCGTGCGCGCCAGCCGCCTGGCCGAGGTGGAGAGCTTCTACTTTCTGGCCGACTACCACGCCCTCATCAAGGTGGGCGAGCCTGCGCGTGTGCAACGCTCCACGCTGGAGATCGCCGCCACCTGGCTGGCTTGCGGGCTCGATCCCGAACGCGTGACCTTCTACCGGCAGTCCGACATCCCCGAGATTCCCGAACTCACGTGGCTGCTGACCTGTGTGACCGGCAAGGGCGTGCTCAACCGCGCCCACGCCTACAAGGCCTCCGTGGACAAGAACACCGCTGCCGGCGTGGACCCCGACGCGGGTGTGACGGCAGGCCTCTTCATGTACCCGGTGCTCATGGGTGCCGACATCCTGATGTTCAACGCCCACCAGGTGCCGGTGGGCCGCGACCAGATCCAGCACATCGAGATGGCGCGCGACATGGCGGCCAGCTTCAACCACCTCTACGGCGAGCATTTCACGCTGCCCGAAGCGGTGATCGAGGAGCACGTGGCCACACTGCCTGGCCTGGACGGCCGCAAGATGAGCAAGAGCTACGACAACACGATCCCGCTGTTCACGCCGCGCGAGCAACTGAAGAAGCTCATCATGGGCATCGTGACCGACTCGCGCGCGCCCGGCGAGGCCAAGTCCACCGAGGGCTCGGCGCTGTTCCAGCTCTACCAGGCCTTCGCCTCACCGGAGGAAACCGCAGCCCTGGCTCGCGCCTACGCTGAAGGCATTGCCTGGGGCGACGCCAAGCTCAGGGTGTTCGAGCGGCTGGATCAGGAGATCGCCCCCATGCGCGCGGTGTACGACCAATTGATCCAGGAACCGGCCCGCATCGAGAAAACCCTGCAGAACGGCGCCCGCAAGGCCCGGGCCATCGCCACGCCCTTCACCGCCCGGCTGCGCGACGCGGTCGGCCTGCGCCGGCTCGACAGCGCGCAGACAGGTCCGAAGGAAAAACTGGCCAGGACAGCCGCGCCCGCTTTCAAGCAATACCGCGAAAACGACGGGCTGTTCTATTTCAAGCTGTTGGATCCAGGTGGCCAATTGCTGTTGCAAAGCCGCGGCTTCGACTCACCACGTCAGGCAGCCCAGGCGATTGCCAGCCTGCAACAACTCGGCATCGCGGCATTGGATGCGATGCAACCCCAATTGGCGGTACAGGCCGATGCGGAAGCATTGGCCGCGGCCCTCGCGCATTTCCAGCTGCCAGCGGCTTGATGCTCACTGGTGGATCGGAACCTTCCCAAGATTCGTGGAAAATCTACCCCCGCGTGTTCCTTAGTCATGTACATTCGTTCCTCAGCCCAAGATTCAGGTGGTTTTGAGGCAGTGAGTTCGAATCCCAGGTCAACAACCTGTACAAAAGTAAAAAGAACGACTGCCTTTGAACAGCTCCGGCTATCGCCAAGAGCCACTGATCTCGATATGCTGTCGTATTGAAACCCCTTATTACCGCGCGCCAGACATGAGTATTTTCGTAATTGACGACCATCCGCTGATGCGGGAAGCCGTCGTCATGCTGCTTCGCCGCCTGAGGGCATCCACCCAGGTGGTTGAACTGGAGCGTCTGGCTGCCGTGAGCAAGGCCATTGCCGAGCATGGTGAACCTGAACTGGTCTGCCTGGACCTGAAACTGCCCGACACCAACGGGGTTTCGGGCGTGCGCGAAGTGCGCCAGATGTTGCCCGATACGTCCCTGATCGTGCTCTCCGCTTCCCCGTCTTCCGATTACGAAGACCTGGCCCGCGAGGCCGGTGCCGACGCCTACGTCGAAAAGTCGGCCGGCGCGGCCCAGATCGCCAAGGTGCTGCGCGAATTCCTGGCCGAAGAAGTGGAAGACGAGAACGCCCCCACCATTCCAGAAAAACTCTCCAAGCGACAGAAGCAGTTGTTGGTGATGCTGGACCGGGGCCTGAGCAACCGCGATATTGCCGAGCAGCTCCAGATCAGCGAGCACACCGTCAAGGTCCACCTGTGGCGGCTGTTCCGCAGGCTCAATGTGAAGAGCCGCTCGCAAGCCAGCCACCTGGCTCGCACGGCCGGTCTTCTAGACCTCTGAGCGCCTCCCCGGCTCCGGGCTCCCCGCAGGCTCCTGCTGCGTGAACGCTGGCAGCATCACCCGGAACACGCTGCCCCGGCTGGCTTCCGAGTTCAGGGACAACTGGTAGCCCATGAGCGAGGTGAGCTTCGAGACAATGGTCAGGCCCAGGCCGAGGCTGTCCTCCGTGCCCTGGTGTTGGGACACCCGAAAGAACTCCTGAAAGATCGCCTGCTGGTGCTCGCGCGCGATGCCCACACCGGTGTCCCATACCTCGAACACCAGCATGCCTTCGCGCTGGCGCAACCCCAGCAACACGCCGCCCTGGTGGGTGTGACGCAGGGCATTGGACAAGAGGTTCCCGAGGATGCGGCGCAGCACCACCGGGTCTGACCAGATGGTGCACGGCCGGGCATGCGTGCGCAGCCGCAACGATTTGCCCACCGCCACGGGCTCGAACTGCATGGAAAGATCGGCAAACAATTTGCGCACATCGACGTGCTGCAGCCGCACCTTGTAGTTGCCCGCATCGATGCGCGTGAGGTCGAACAACGAATCGAACAACTCATTGATGGCGCGAGTCGACTGCAGGATTCGCGGTGCGATGTCTCGCGCCATTTCGGGCTCGGTGGCCAGCCAGTCCGCGTACAGGCTCAGCGCATGCACGGGCTGGCGCAGGTCGTGCGCGGCCGATGCCAGGAAGCGATTCTTGGTGGCCACTGCGCGCAACGAGGCGCGTGTCTGCAGCGTCAGCGAATCGATGAGCTCCTGATTGGAGAACTGCAGCTCGAAACTGGATCGGTGAACTTCATGAAGACGCCGGCCTGCCATCACCAGCAAGCCCCAGAAGACCAGCAGCAGCGCCAGCAACACCAACCCGATCTGAATCGTGCCGGGTCGTTCGATGAACTGGATCGTGTTGGCCATCAACCCCACGGCAACCGAAAGGATCAACGTGCCCGCGTAGTGGCGGAACACCGGCAGGTAGGCGCTGAACGACGTGAGCGAGAGCAGGCCATGGCCCAGCACCACCAGGCCACAGATGAACTGCACCGCATGCGGAGCCTGCTGATACGTCAGGATCACCGGCCCGCCCCACAGGAACGCCGATGCGGTCCAAGTCCAGCGATAGCGCTCCAGGAAATTCATGCGCTGCGGACCTTCCAGGCTGTCGTAGCGCAAGCGGTACAACCCGATGAGCCGGTAGCGGTAGACCAGCATCACCAGCGTGAGCACCGCCCAGACCCCCAGGCCCCAGGGGTCCACATGCCCCGCCATGAGATAAGTCAACAAAGGCAATGCCAGCGCGGTGGCCAGCAGCGAAGGGCCCATGTTGTCCATGAGCACGCCAATGAGGTGGGAGACGACCCAGGTATCCCTCACTTCAGGCGAGGCGGGCACGTGCTGGTAAGTGGCAGGTTGGGTGTCGACTAGCATGAAGGGCCACGTGGGCATGCGCAGGTGCACGCATTGTCTCACCGGCAAGCACCCGGCAGGGGATCGAAAATCTCACGGAGCCTGCTGCTAGAATTGCAGGCTTCGAACACGGAGAGGTGGCAGAGTGGTCGAATGCGCGGGACTCGAAATCCCGTGTACGTTTTCAACGTACCGTGGGTTCGAATCCCACCCTCTCCGCCATGACACCAGAAGAAAAGCGGCCTGCGGGCCGCTTTTTTTGTGCCTGGCGCTACCGGGACAGAGCGTTGAGTTGAAGTTCGGGCTGCTCAACGTCCACCGCTTCCTCCATGTCGGGAGGGATTGGACCTATCTCACATTGTTGCGTTCTGCGCATTGATAGATCGGAATGTTGCAATTCCATTTCAGGCCTGAGTGATCGAGACTCCGTCCAGCGCTGCATGACGCAGCCCAACTGGAGACGCAGGTGGAGACCGCAGATGTCGAATTGAGGAACTGGATCGGACGCAGCGAGACTGTTCTGGACACCATCACCGCGACGCCCGTTGCGGCTCTCACGGCTACGCTGGACCATCCGGCGGGCGAAATCTCTGCCGGCAGGCCGCTGCCGGCGCTGTGGCACTGGCTGTACTTCCTGCCCTTGCACCGACAGTCGGACATCGGTGCCGACGGGCACGCCAGACGCGGAGGCTTTCTTCCACCAGTGCCTTTGCCTCGTCGCATGTGGGCGGGCAGCCAGTTCACCTTCCAGTCGCCCATCTGCGTGGGCGATGAGGTGGCCCGTACATCCACCATCGACGATGTGAGCATCAAGGAAGGCCGAACAGGAAAACTGGTCTTCGTGAAGGTTCGTCACGAGCTTCGCTGCAACGGCGCCAGCCAACCCGCGCTGATCGAGTTCCATGACATCGTCTACCGCGAGGCGCAGGGTCCGAACGATGTGACACCACCGCCACAAGCCGCCGGGCAAGGTGCATGGCGACGCGAGATCGTGCCTGACGACGTGCTGCTGTTTCGCTATTCGGCGCTGACTTTCAACGGCCACCGCATCCACTACGACCGGAAATACGTGACCGAGGTGGAAGGCTACCCCGGCCTCATCGTGCATGGCCCCCTCATCGCCACCTTGTTGCTGGATCTTCTGCGCCGGCAGATGCCCGGTGTCGACGTGATCAGCTTCCGCTTCAAGGCCGTCCGGCCGACGTTCGACCTGCACCCGTTCCACGTCAATGGCGAGTTGCAGGCCGACGGCAAGACCGTGCACCTGTGGGCCAGCGACCACGAGGGCTGGCTGACGATGGACGCCACCGCCACGCTTCGGTGACCCGGAGAACGAGAGCATGCAACCACTCACAGGCATCACCGTCGTCACGCTCGAACATGCGATCGCCGCGCCGTTTGCCACCCGCCAGCTCGCCGACCTGGGTGCCCGGGTCATCAAGATCGAACGCCCTGGCAGCGGCGACTTTGCACGCGGCTACGACCAGCGCGTGCGCGGGCTGGCTTCGCATTTCGTCTGGACCAACCGCTCCAAGGAAAGCCTGACGCTGGACGTCAAGCACCCCGACGCCGCGCAGGTACTCGAACGCCTGGTACTGGAAAAGGCCGACGTCGTGGTGCAGAACCTGGCTCCGGGCGCCGCCGCGCGGCTGGGCATGGGCTACGAGCAACTATCACAACGCAAGCCTGGCTTGATCGTGTGCGACATCTCGGGCTACGGGGACGACCCGGTGAACCCAGGCCCCTACCGCGACAAGAAGGCCTACGATCTCCTGATCCAGAGCGAAGCCGGTTTTGTTTCGGTGACCGGAACGCCAGACGAGCCGTGCAAGGCGGGACCGTCCATTGCCGACATCGCCGCTGGCATGTACGCGTACACCAACATTCTGGCGGCGCTGATACAGCGTGGCCAGACCGGCCGAGGCCAGCGCATCGACATCTCCATGCTCGAGTCGCTGGCGGAGTGGACCAGCTACCCGCTTTACTATGCCTTCGAAGGCGCTGCGCCGCCACCGCGCACCGGTGCCAGCCACGCCACCATTTACCCGTATGGCCCATTCCCTGCCGGCGATGGGGGCACCGTGATGCTGGGCCTGCAGAACGAGCGTGAATGGTTGAGCTTCTGCGAGAAGGTGTTGCAGCAGCCCGCGCTGGCCACCGACGCGCGTTTCACCGCAAACTTCAAGCGCGTGGCCGAACGCGTGGCGTTGCGCCAGATCATCGTGGACGCTTTTTCCACACTGACCGCCACCCAGGTGGTTGAACGGCTGGAGTTGGCGCAAATCGCCAATGCCAAGGTCAATACCATGGCGGAGGTCTGGGCCCATCCACAACTCCAGGCCCGTGGCCGCTGGAGGGAGGTTGGCTCGCCGCAAGGCCCACTGCCTGCGATGCTCCCACCAGGCAGTTGGGATATCGGCCCGCGCATGGACCCTGTGCCCGGTCTGGGTGAGCACACCGACGCCATCCTCACCGAACTGGGCTACGGCGCACGAGAGATCGAATCCCTGCACGCAGCGCAGGCGGTTTGAAGAACAAGCGCTCCATGACCACCTCGACCGACCCCCAGCCGCGCACCTACCTCTTCGTGCCCGGCACGCGCCCCGAGCGATTCGGCAAGGCGCTGGCCAGCGGCGCCGACTGCGTACTGCTGGATCTGGAAGACGCCGTGGCAGCAGCCGACAAGCCGCGGGCCCGGGATGCCATCGCCAGGTGGTACGCTGGCGCCGCACCGGCAGATCGCGCCCGCATTGCCGTGCGCATCAACGACGCCGCCTCACCATGCTTCGGCGACGACCTGCGTGCATTGAAGGATTGCGGCTGCACGCAAGCCGTTCTGCCAAAGGTCGAGGAACCTTGGCAAATCGCCGCCGTGGCCGCCGCGATCCCGGGCGCCCAGGTCATGGCGCTGATGGAGAGTGCACGCGGCGTGGCCCGCGTCGACGAGCTTGCTGCAGCGCCCGGCGTCGCCCGGCTGTTGTTCGGCACGCTGGACTTCGCACTCGACCTGGACATCGACATCACCGACGACGCCAGCGGACTCGCCTACGCGGCCAGCCGCATCGCGATCGCCTCGCGTCTCGCCGGGCTGCCGGCGCCGGTGGCCGGTGTCACCCCGCAGCTGGACGACAGCGTGCGCCTGCTGACCGACCTGGCGCAGGCGCGCCAACTAGGCTTCGGCGCCAAGCTGTGCGTCCACCCCAGCCAGGTGGCTCCGGTCCACGCAGCGCTTCGACCGAGTGCCCAGGCACTCGACTGGGCACGCCGCGTGATGGCGGCCGACTCGGCTTCACCCGGTGCGGCCAGCCTGGACGGTCGCATGGTCGACCGCCCTGTCGTCCTGCAAGCCCAGCGCACGCTCAGCCTGGCCCGCGAGTGACCCCCTTCCCCTATCTGAAAGACTGGACACCATGGCTTCCACCATCATCGATTCACGCATCTTCGGCGACATGTTCAGCGACGTCCGCATGCGCGACGTCTGGTCCGACGAGAACCGCACCGCCAAGTACCTGGACATCGAGCGCGCACTGGCCAAGGTGCAGGGCCGGCTCGGCATCATTCCTCAAGAGGCCGCCGACGAGATCGTGCGCAACTGCGAGCTCTCGCAGATCGACTGGGTGCAGCTCAAGGCCAAGACCGAACAGATCGGCTATCCCATCATTGCCGTGGTCAACCAGATCAACGCCAACTGCCGCGACAAGCTGGGCGAGTACTGCCATTGGGGCGCCACCACACAAGACATCACCGACACAGCGGCGGTGCTTCAAATGCGTGAAGGCCTCGCGCTGATCGAGGAGGATCTGGACGAGATCGGCAACGCGCTGGCCACGCTGGCCAGAAAGCACCGGGACACGCCGGTCATCGGCCGTTCCAATCTCCAGCAGGCCACCCCCATCACCTTTGGCTACAAGATGGCCTGCATCCTGGCCGGCATCGACCGCCATCGCGAGCGGTTGAAGCAACTGAAGCCACGCGTGCTCATGGGGGAATTCGGCGGCGCCTCGGGCACGCTGTCGTCGCTGGAAAAGGGGGCCATGGAAACGCAGGCCGGACTGATGAAGGAACTCGGTCTGGCGCAGCCGTTGATTTCATGGCACACAGTGCGCGACACGGTCGCCGAAGTGGGCGCGTTTCTGGGCCTGGTGGGCGGCTCGCTCGGCAAGATCGCCATGGACGTCAAGCTCATGATGCAGACGGAGGTGGCCGAGGTGTTCGAGCCCTATGCACCCGGGCGCGGTTCGTCCTCGACCATGCCACAGAAGCGCAATCCCATCTCATGCCTGTACATCCACGCCAACATCTCGGTGGCCCGCCAGCACGCCGCCGCGCTGATGGACGCCATGGTGGCCGACCACGAACGCTCCACCGGCCCCTGGGAGATCGAATGGGTGTCGCTGCCCGAGATCTTCTGCCTGACGTCCGGCGCGCTGAAGCAGACCAAGTTCGTGCTCAAGGGTCTGGAAGTGGATGCGGGGCGCATGCGCTCGAACATCGACATGACCAACGGTCTGGTGATGTCCGAGGCGGTGATGATGGGCCTGGGCCCCTACATCGGCCGCGAGTATGCGCACGACCTGGTTTACGACCTCTGCAGGGAGGCCATTGCGAAAGACCGTCCGCTGATCGAGATCCTGGCTGTGCATCCGGAAATCACGAAGCACGTGACGCGCGCGCAGCTGGAGGCGATGTGCGAGCCGGCGAACCACCTGGGTCAGGCGGGTGTGATGGTGGACCGGGTGCTGGCCGCGCGCGGCTGACGTCGCGTCAGGCGGGCGTGCGCTTTGGCGCGATGGCTCGCTTGCCTTTCATGTCCGCAAAGAAATCATAGAGCTGCTGCGCCGCCGGCGACAGCGGCCGGCCCTTGCGCCGGATCAGCCCCACGTTGCGCGTCACGATTGGCTCCACCAGCGGCACGCTGACCAGCAGCGGATGGTCAGCCGCCGGCATGGCCAGCGATGGCACCGCAGCCACGCCCAGGCCCGCCTCCACCAGCCCCAGCATGGTGGTCACATGCTGAGCCTCGTAGATGGCCTGGGGTCGCCCGGGCAGACCGGCCAGCGCCTGGTCCAGCAGCAGCCGGTTCCCGGATGTCTTGCTGACCGAAATGAAGTCGTACTGCCCCAGCTCGGCCCAAGTCACCTTGCGCTTTTTCGCCAGCGCATGATCGCGCCGGCAGGCGGCCACGAAGCGCTCTTCCAACAGCGGCTTGAATTCGATGTCAGGCTCCTGGCTGCCGATGAAGTTGAGCCCGAAATCCGCCTCGCTGCGCGCAACCGCAGCCAACACGTCGTTGGCGCCCGCATCGAATACCTTGACGCGGATCTTCGGGTAGCGCTCGTGGTAGCGTGACACCACTTGCGACAGGTAGTAGTAGACCGTGGACGGCACGCAGGCGATGGTGACTTCGCCCATGCGTGTCCCAGCCACACCGCGAATGCCCAGGAGCGTGTTGTCGAGATCGTCCAGGAGCTGCTGCACCTTGCGATCGAAATCGCGACCCACAGCGGTGAGGCTTACCTTGCGTGTCGTTCGCTCCAGCAGTTTCACGCCGAGCGCCTCTTCAAGCTTCTCGATGCGCCGACTGAAGGCCGGCTGGGACACGTGCAACGCGTCTGCCGCCTTGCGAAAGCTGGACAACTCGGCCACGGTCCGGAAAGCCTGGAGATCATTGAGGTTGAAGTTGATGGCCATGGCGCGGTGTGATGACTTCGGTGATCGAGAGTGTGCATCAATCCATCGCAAAGATGCAATTCACAAAACGGGTGCTGCAACCGACCATTGGCCCTGGTTTCCATGCCAACCTTTGAATCACCCACCGGAGTAGACAAATGAAATCCAGACAAAAAGCCTTGTTCGGGGCCATCGCGGCCGCGATCACCCTGGCCTGCGGCACCGCGTCGGCGGCCTGGCCAGAGAAGAGCATCACCATCGTGGTACCCACGTCGGCAGGTGGCGCCAATGACGCCCTGGCGCGCACCATCGGGCAGGCGATGTCGGTGGCGCTCAAGCAGACCGTGATCGTGGAGAACAAGGCCGGTGCGAACGGCTCCATTGCCAGCGAGTTCGTCAAGCGCGCCGCGCCGGATGGCTACACGCTGATGCTGGGCTACATCGCCACGCATGCCATGAATCCCGCACTCCAGAAACTCCGCTACGACCCGATCGCGGACTTCGAACCCGTCGGCATGGTGGGCTCGTCGGCCACCCTGATGGTGACCAGCCCCAAGGTCGCGGCCAACAACGTCAAGGAGCTGATTGCACAGCACAAGGGCAGCAAGGACCCGCTCACCTACGCCTCTGCCGGCAACGGAACAGCGCCGCACTTCGCGGCCGAGATGTTCAAGCTCTCCACCGGTGTCGAGATGCTGCATGTGCCGTACAAGGGCTCGGCACCCGCGGTGAACGACACCATGGCCGGACAGACCCAGGTGATGTTTCCCAGCCTGTTCACAGCCCTTCCCCATGTCAAGAGCGGCAAACTCAAGGCCATGGGTGTGGCCGGCAGCAAGCGCTCCGAAATGCTGCCGGATGTTCCCACGCTGGCCGAACAAGGCGTTGCCGGCGTGGACGTGTCGCAGTGGTACGCGTTCTTTGCACCCGCCAAAACGCCCGCTCCGGTGCTCGAGCAGCTGAACACCGTGTTGAACCAGATCCTGGCAGACAAGGCCACTGCCAAGCGACTGGTTGAACATGGCGCCGAAGTCGAAGCCATGACCCTCCCGCAGATGCGAAGCTTCATGGCTGCCGAGCAGGTGAAATGGAAGAAGGTCGTCCAGGCCACGAAACTGAAGGCGGACTGATCATGCCGACCACTTTCCAGAAGACCTCCATGCACAGAACCCTTTTTTCACCGGTGGCGATGGCTTCCTTGTGCGTGCTTTCTGCAGCCAGCGCGCAGGCGCAAGACCAGAGTAGCGTCCGTCTGTACGGCATTGTCGACATGGCGGTTCGCAGGGCCAGCGGCCTCACCGAGTTCACGCCCAGCAACAGCTCTCTCACGACCATGGTCAGCGGCCTGAACAACACCAGCCGTTGGGGCGTGCGTGTGCAGGAAGACCTCGGCAGTGGCTTCAGCGCACAAGCCCAGCTCGAATCGGGCATCAACGTCAAGAACGGCATGCCCGCCAGCTCCACGATCTACTTCGACCGTCAGTCCTGGGTCGGCCTGGGCAGCCGCTGGGGCACGCTCAGCATGGGGCGGCAGACCACCCTGCTGGCCGACGCGGTCTCCCCTGTCGATCCCCTGGGCATGCGCCTGGCCAGCTTCAATCCCAGTATCAACGTGGCCGCGCTGAGTCAACACCAGTTGGGCATCGGCTTTGGAGCCACTGGCTCCAGCACCGGCTCGTACCGACTGAACAACAGCATCAAGTACAGCGGTGAATTCAATGGCTTCAATCTGCGGCTGATGCATGGCTTCGGAGAGGTGGCCGGGAACAGCGGTGCGCTCAGCTCCACAGGTGTGGGGTTGGGCTACAAGGCTGGCAAGCTCCAACTGTCTGCGGCTCACCAGGGTTTCCAGAACAGCACCGACGCATTGAGCCTGCGAGGCCATGTGCTGGGGGCCGCTTACGTCATGAGCGGAGACATCCGCGTAGCGGGCATCTACGGGCGCAGCAAGGCCGACACCAGCGCCACGGCGCACACCACGCTGCGCACTGTGGGTCTGGGTACCACCGTACCGATGGGTGCAAAGATCGACCTGACGCTGGCGCACTACCGCGTCTCGCGTGATCGCAGTGCTGGGGCAGACGACGGTTATGGCCGCACGGCCGCTTTCGCGGAATACAAGCTGTCCAAACGCAGCGTGGCTTATCTGGAGTTTGACCACACGGCCTGGCGCGGCAACTTCCAGGGCACTGCGAACAAGTCCAAGGCGACAGGCTTGGGCGTGGGGATCCGGCACAGTTTCTGATTCGCGTTGCTCAGCGGTCATCGCAGGACGCCATGGTTCGCCATGGCGTCTTTTTTATCTGGTGCGCATGCGTTCTGGCGCGGTCCTATTCGAGTGCCGTGACGCGTTGCTCGGTTCCGCCCAGACCACCGTGAGCGACAACCACTTGCCAGCGTGACAGATCGGCCTGCACGCGGTCGGCCAGCATCTGTGGCGTGCCGGCCTCCACCCGGGCGCCATGTCGCTCGAACAGCTCTACGACAGCGGGATCGGCCAACACCTGATTCAATGCGCGATTCAACGCGTCGACCCGCTCCAGTGGCGTGCGCGCAGGTGCGAACAGGCCATACCACTGTGTCACGTCCACGCCGGGCACGCCGGCCTCGGCCAGGGTAGGCACGTCGGGCAATCCCGCCAGCCGCTGCGGACCTGCCACCGCCAGCGCCCGCAGACGCGCGCTGTGCACGAAAGGATGGGCCGTGAACAGGCTCGGGAACATGAGCTGCGTCCGGCCGCTGGCCGTGTCGGCGATGGCCGGCGCAGCGCCCTCGTAGGTGGTGCCCATCATGGAAGTGCCACTGGCCAGTTGGAACAAGGCGGCGGCGAAATGAGGTGGTGTGCCATCGCCCGCCGATGCGTAGCCATAGCGGCCAGGCTGAGCGCGCAAGGCAGCGATCAAGGACTGCACATCTCGGGCCGGCACCTCGGGATGCACCACCATGAGCGTGGGCGAGGAGCCGACAACGCCGATGGGCGCAAAGTCGGCAACCGGGTCGTAGCCCAGCGTCTGCAACGCCGGGTTCATGGCGTGCGTGCCGACGTAGCCAAACATGAGTGTCTGGCCGTCGGGCTCTGCCCTGGCCACGTACTCGCTGGCCACCGCACCGTTGGCGCCAGCGCGGTTGTCCACCAGCACTTCCTGTCCCAGCAGCGGCGCCAGCTTGGCCGCAATGATGCGCGCCATGGTGTCGTTACCCCCGCCGGCGCTGGTAGGCACGATCAGGGTGATGGGTTTGCGCGCGACGGGCTGGGTGGTCTCTTCCGGGCGCGAGAACACATAGTCGGGCAGATGCAGTTCGCCCTGCATGATCTTGCGCGCGGTGCGCACCAGGGCGGCGCGCTGCATGCTGATCTCGGCGCCTGCGTCGCTCAGTTCCACCTCGATGTCGATCTGCCCGGCGGGGTGAAGCACCGTCAACTGATGGCAGCCGGCCGCGCGCGCCAAGCCGCTGGCCACCGTTCCAGGCAGGGCGAACGCACTGGCCACGCCAATGGCGCCTGTCACGGCATGCGAGGCATGGCAGCGCCGGGGCGTGAAGTATCGCGAAGTGATGCTGTTGGCCGAGTCCCCCGCACTGACCAGAACGGGTTTGGGAATCACACTGTTGGACACGTCTCCCAAGCCCATGCGCAAGCCCGCCTCCAGCCGCAACGATTCGATGCGCTCGAGCAAGGCGGTGTTGGCGTCCAGCGCCACAGGCTTTTCCCTGCCACTGACGCCCAGGTCGGCCGCGCGCACGATCATCAGCGGCATGGCCGCGTCGATGCAGCTGACTTCGATACCTTGAATGCGATCGATGCGCTGGCCCGTGGGAAACACCTGCCCGGTGACAGCGCCCCAGGCGTCCAGAAAGTCCAGCAGGATCGGCGCGGCCGTGCCCGCCACGCCGTCGATGCGCGCGTCTCCCTCGTAGGTGACGCGACCGCCGGGCGTGCGCACCGTGACATCGATGCGTGCGCCGGTATTGACGTTGTGCACCCGGACTTTGGTGGTGCCGTCCTGCGCCTTCACCAGGCCTTGCTCGATGGCGAACGGCGCCACGCCCGACAGCATGTTGCCGCAGTTGGGACGCGTGTCGACCGAACGGTGACCCACGCCGACCTGCGCGAACAAGTAGTCCAGATCGCAGCCCGGCTCACGGGAGCGCGAAACGATGGCGACCTTGCTGTTCAGCGTGCTTCCACCCCCCACACCGTCCAGCTGCAGCGGGTCGGAAGCGCCGATGGCACCGATCAAGGCCTGGTCACGCGCCTCGTCGCCTGCGGGCAACCATTCACGGAGGAAAAAGGGGCCGCGCGAGGTGCCGGCGCGCATCAGCACACATGGGATGGTCTTGCTCATGCCGCATTGTCGAATCGATCATCAATGTTGAGAATTGCACATTGATTCACGATTGATGTTTGCGTTGCATCAATCTCCGTCGAGTCATCTTCAGAGGATCAGGATTTCCACACGCCGGTTTCTGGCTTCCGAGCCACCCGGGCCGGACGTTGTCAGTGGCCTCGTCTCGCCGAAGAATTGCACTTCAATGTCTTTCAGCAAAGCATCGTTGGTGCGGAGCAAACCGGCCACCACCTCGGCCCGTTCAGCCGACAGCTTCAGGTTTCGCACAGACGAGCCAGCGGCGTCAGCGTGACCGAAGACCGTGATACCCGTTGGTCTCCGCTCTCGCACGGCAGCGAACACGGCAGGCAGCATGGCTTTTGACTCCTCCGTCAGTTCGGTCCTGTCCAGCAAGAAATAAAGGGTGAACGTCCTGGGCATCGGCGGCTGCACGTTGATCAGCGCGCCGTACTTCCTGTTCAGGGCATCGCGATCCACGGCGCTCGCGGCCGATGGTCCGGCGTTGGCGCCGTCCACGATCGTGTAGGTGAAGCCTGCGCTGAGGGCTTGTTCGCCCGACGAGGACACCACCGAGACCGCACCCACTTTGCCGTCTTCGTCAGGCATCAGGACAACGGTCGTTCTCGGGACGGGGTGGGGCTGGGTGGCGCATCCCCCCAGCATGGCGCCAGCCATCAGGATCAGCGCGATGAGTCGCCAGCCTCGTGCGGATGTCGCCCTCATGGCCGGGGCTGGCCTGCGTCGACGATGAACCGCGTGCCGCGAACGCCAATGGTCGCAATGGGCGTGGCCACTTTGACCGCCTCTGGCGACAACTTGCCGATCATTCCCGACGCGTAGATCGCCGCGCCTCGCGCGAGGTAGACGAAGAATTCGTATTTCTCGCTTCTGGGCTCGAAGGTGTAGTCGCGCATCTCCACGTCTGCAGACGGTCCCACGGTCAGCACGGTGCCATCCCTGAACACGATGCCAGCCGACGAATCAGCGCCTGAAACGATACGGTCCGAGATGAACAGCTTCGTGCCGGATCCTGCGTCCAGCGTGCTGTCCTTGCGCATCACGCTGATGTCCCCGGAGGCACGCTTCAGCGTCGCAATGGGGCCATCGTTGGCGCCTGCGGGGTCGACCACCCCGAACGCCGCCAGAAGTCCCACCAGCGCGACAACGGGTGGGCTGGAGCGGAACCCGTGAACAAACACATTGAGCATGGCGCGACCTTTGGAGAACGAAAGGTCGGAGCTTAGAAGTGCGTCGATGCCGCGCACTGTTCGCTGGCGCACACACGAACTCGCGCCGCGGTCCCTGGCACACCGCATCGTGACAAATGCCACGGATCAAACCCTTGAAGCCCACCCCCTTCGCCACATGGGCCACAGGGCCGTGGGCGGGCCTACCTGACGGAATCCACCGACACCAGGAACCTGTTCACGTCGTTGGGCGTGAAGCCACAACGCAGGGTGTAGGTCTTTCCGGCCTCCAGCCTGAGCTTGATCGAAGGATGGGCAAAGAATCCTCCGCTGGCGCAATAGGCAATGATGGTGTAGTCGCCAGGCAGCGACTCCACGCTCGTGGGATAGCCGTTCCACATGTCGTTGACGGGTGTGCGCTGTGGGTCTCCGTCCTTCATGAAGGACTCGAATCCCAGGAAGAAGCGCACCGAGCCACCGGATGCCTGCGATGGGTCCAGCGCCTTCACCACCGCCACCTGGCTGCTCGGCAACTGAACACCCTGGTACAGGCGCTTTTCCCGCACGGCACAGGCTGTGGTCAGGAAAGACAGCAGAACCAGGGCGAAGAGGATGCGAGCGGAATGGCGGCGTTGGCTGGGCATGGCGTTGTCAGGGTTAAGTCGTGGCTGGATTTTCGGCAACCGGCGCAGGTATGACTCAGGCCGGGGTGAGCTTCTCCAGCCCCCCCATGTAGGGTCGCAGCACCTCGGGCACGGTCACGCTGCCGTCGGCATTCTGGAAGTTCTCCAGCACCGCCACCAGCGCGCGGCCCACGGCCAGGCCCGACCCATTGAGGGTGTGCACCAATTCGTTCTTGCCCAGGGCGTTCTTGAAGCGGGCCTGCAAGCGGCGTGCTTGGAAAGCCTCGCAGTTGGACACCGAGCTGATCTCGCGGTAGGTGCCTTGCGCAGGCACCCACACTTCCAGGTCGTGCGTGCGGGTCGAGCCAAAGCCCATGTCGCCGGTGCAGAGCACGATCACACGGTACGGCAGGCCGAGCTTCTGCAACACGGCCTCGGCGTGGCCGGTCATGGCGTCGAGCGCTTCGTAGCTTTTCTCGGGGTGCACGATCTGCACCATCTCCACCTTGTCGAACTGGTGCTGGCGGATCATGCCGCGCGTGTCGCGCCCGGCGCTGCCGGCCTCGGAGCGAAAGCACGGTGTGTGCGCCGTCATGCGGATCGGCAGATCGGCCTCGGCCAGCACGGTGTCGCGCACCACGTTGGTCAGCGTCACCTCGCTGGTAGGAATCAGGTAGAGGGCCTGCGTGTCGGGCACGGGCTCGCCTTCCTGGCCGCCCTTCTTCACCGCGAACAGGTCGCCTTCGAACTTGGGCAACTGGCCCGTGCCGTGCAGCGTTTCGGCGTTGACGATGTACGGCGTGTAGCACTCGGTGTAGCCATGCTCCTGGGTCTGCACGTCGAGCATGAACTGCGCAAGCGCGCGGTGCAGGCGGGCGATGGGGCCACGCATGAAGGTGAAGCGGGAACCGGCCAGTTTGGTGCCGGTTTCGAAATCGAGCCCGAGCTTCTCGCCGATATCGACGTGGTCGCGCAGCGGAAAATCGAAGGCGCGCGGCGTGCCCCAGCGGCGCAGTTCCACGTTGCCGCTCTCGTCGCTGCCCACGGGCACGCTCTCATGCGGCAGGTTGGGCACGGCCAGCAGCAGCGCCTGCAGCTCGGCCTGGATGGCTTCCAGCCGGACGCCGGAGGCTTCGAGCTCGGCCTTGAAGGACGCCACCTGGGCCATCACCGCGTCGGCGTTCTCGCCCTTGGCCTTGAGCTGGCCGATCTGTTTGGACAGCGTGTTGCGCTGGCTTTGCAGGTCTTCGGTGCGCGTCTGCAGCGTCTTGCGCTCGGTCTCTAGCGCGCGGAAGGCCGCCACGTCCAGGTAGGGCTGAGGCTGCTTGCGGGTTTCCAGGCGCGCCACGACGGCGTCAAGGTCTTTTCTCAGTGGGACGATGTCTAGCATGCGGCGATTGTAGTTTTGCGCCCTCGACGGGCCGGGCGCTTGTCAGCGCAGGTGATCGAGCGGTGCGGTATCGCCGCCCTCGGTCTTGAGACCCTTCGGCAGCGGGAACTTGATGGTCTCGGTCAGGCCGTCCATGGTGCGCACGGAAATCGCGCCCATGGACTTGATGCGGTCGATCACCTGGCGCACCAGGATCTCGGGCGCCGAAGCCCCGGCGGTCAGGCCCACCCGGCGTTTGCCCACGAACCACTCGGCCTGGAGCTCGTCGGCGTTGTCGACCATGTGGCTGGGGGTGCCGAGCTTGATCGCGACCTCGCGCAAGCGGTTGCTGTTCGAGCTGGTGGGGCTGCCGACCACGATCACGATGTCGACCTGCGGGCTGAGCAGCTTGACGGCGTCCTGCCGGTTCTGCGTGGCGTAGCAGATGTCCTGCTGCTTGGGTTCGCGAACTTGCGGGAAGCGCGCCTTGACCGCACCCAGGATCTGCGCGGCGTCGTCCACCGACAGCGTGGTCTGCGTGACCACAGCCAGCTTTTGCGTCTGCGCCGGTGCCACGCGCGCCACGTCTTCCACGTCTTCCACCAGGTGGATGCCGCTATCGAGCTGGCCCATGGTGCCTTCCACCTCGGGGTGTCCCTTGTGGCCGATCATGATGAACTCGAAGCCTTCGCGGTGCAGCTTGGCCACTTCCACGTGCACCTTGGTCACCAGCGGGCAGGTGGCGTCGAACACGTGGAACCCGCGCTGCTGGGCCTCCTGCTGGATGGCCTTGCTCACGCCATGCGCGGAAAACACCAGCGTGGCGCCGGGTGGCACATCGGCCAGGTCCTCGATGAAGATCGCACCCTTGGCCTTGAGGTCGTTCACCACGTAGGTGTTGTGCACGATCTCGTGGCGCACGTAGATCGGTCGGCCAAACTTCGCGATGGCGCGTTCCACGATCTCGATGGCGCGGTCCACGCCGGCACAGAAGCCCCGTGGCTCCGCGAGAATGATTTCCTGCGAGTCCGGCATCACAGCACCCCGATCAGCTGCACTTCGAAGCGCACCCGCTGCCCGGCCAGCGGGTGATTGAAGTCGAACAGCACCGCACCGTCCTCGCGCACTTCCACGGCGGCGCCGGCGTAGTTTCCCAGGCCATCGGGCGTGGGAAACTGCACCACGTCGCCCGCCACGTACTGCTCGTGCGGATCGCCCAGTTCGTTGAGCAGCTTGCGCGCGACCCATTGCACCATCTCGGGCTGGCGTTCGCCGAAGGCCTCGCCCTCGTCGAGCTCGATCACCGTCTGCACGCCCTCCTCCAGCCCGATGAGGCGCTGCTCGATGGCCGGCGAGAGCTCGCCCGCACCCAGGCTGAGCGTGGCGGGCTGGCCACCGAAGGTGTCGATGATCACCTGCCCCTGCGGCCCGGACATGCGGTAGTGCAGGGTAAGAAAGGAACCTTCTTCGACGTGTGGCATGGGTGGGGGAGTAGTGGGAACACCGCCTATTGTAAAAAGCAGGCCACAACAGGGAGAAAAACCGCATGGAAGGCCTTCTGACTGCCGGGCTCAAGAGCCTGCCGAGCGACATGCGCCCGCGCGAAAAGCTGCTGGCACGCGGACCATCGGCACTGAGCGACGCCGAACTGCTGGCCCTGCTGCTGCGCACCGGCATCCCCGGAAAACACGTGGTACAGCTCGCCCAGGAACTGCTCGACCGCTTTGGCGGAATGGGTGGCTTGCTGAACACAGGCGCCGAGGCTCTGCGCCAGATCAAGGGCCTGGGGCCAGCCAAACGCGCCGAAATGGTAGCGGTGCTGGAGCTTGCACGCCGCGCGCTGGCGCACCGGCTGCAGCAAAGCCCGGTGTTCGACAGCCCGCAGGCGGTGCGCGACTACCTGCAACTGCAGCTCGGCGGACGCCACCACGAGGTGTTCGCGGTGATGTTCCTGGACAACCAGAACCGCCTGATCGCGCTGGAGGAGCTGTTTCGCGGCACGCTCACCCAGACCAGCGTCTACCCACGCGAAGTGGTGCTGCGCGCGCTGCACCACCATTGTGCTGCGGTGGTGCTGGCCCACAACCACCCCAGCGGCGCAGCGCGACCGTCCCGCGCCGACGAAACATTGACCAGCACCCTCAAGGCCGCCCTGGCGCTGGTGGACGTGCGCGTGCTCGACCACTTCATCGTCACGCGCGAGCAGGCCGCGTCCATGGCCGAGATGGGGTTGGTCTGAGCGGGCGACAATGAGCGAATGAAAGTCCGTACGCTGTCAGAGCTCCAGGCATTCAAGCGCGCCATGGCCGAGCAGGCAGCCGCCGAGGTCGCCCGGCGGGAGGCCGAGCGCCTGTTGCAGGCGCGCCGCGAGCGCGAGCAGAAGCTGTTTGCACTCGCCGTTGGCCCCGTGAAACCGCTGGTCGACAAGGGCCGCATTCCCCCACGCCGCGTGCCGGTGGATCCGCAACCCGTGCAGCGCCTGCGCGACGAGGCTTCCGTGATGCGCGAAGCCCTGTCGGACGAGTTCGACGTCGAAACCCTGCTGCACACCGACGACATGCTGAGCTACCGCCGCCCGGGCCTGGGTCCGGCGGTGGTGCGCAAGCTGCGCGAAGGCGGCTGGAGCATCCAGCGGCAGATCGACCTGCACGGCCTGCGCACCGATGAAGCCCGCGAAGCACTGGGCCGCTTCATCCGGGAAGCTCACCAGAATGGCCTTCGATGCGTGCGCGTGGTGCATGGAAAGGGCCTGGGCTCGCCGGGGCGCACGCCCGTGCTCAAGCAGCGCGTCCTGCGCTGGCTGGTGCAGAAGAACGAGGTGATGGCCTTCGCTCAGGCACGCCCGGCCGAGGGTGGCGCCGGAGCGCTGGTGGTGCTGCTGCGGCCGGGGTGAAGAGCGCTCATCGCCTCGTCATCGCGCGGCTGGTGGAGGCTTTCTCTGCAACGTTGCCCCAGGTCCCCACATTGGCGGACTTCAGCAGCGGCGAGGCGTTGGACGCCAGCGCCAGCTCCTCGGCTGCTCGCAGCAAGGCGGGGCCGAACTGCAGCATGCGCTTGAGACCCAGGCGCGGTGTGGGTCCCGCGATGATGATCACACCCGAAGTCGCTGCGTCTCCCTTGTGGATCGGTGCGGCCATGGAACTCATGCCGGGTGCGTAGGCGTCCTGAATGACGCTGAAGCCCCGCTTGCGGTGTTCATCCAGCGTCTTGAGGAAGGCGCGAACGCTGGTGGGCGCGTTCGGGCCGTAGTGCTTGGGAAGACCCAGTCCTTGCCGGGTCACGTATCCGATCGCCACGTCCTCCGGCAAGGTCATGAGCCAGGCCTGCCCTGCCGCACTGCAGGACAGGCGCAGGTCGATGCCCATGTCGGGGTCGTACAGCAGGCCAGACTTCGCACCTTGCGCCTTTGCAACCAATGTCAGGCGCTCGCCATCGACGATGGCCAGCCGAACCAGTTCCTCGGTCACCGAAGCCAGCCGGTTGATCACCGGTTGCGCGATGTCCACCACGCCGGACTTGCCGAGAAAGCTCAAGCCCATCGACGCCATCTTGGTCGTCAGCGCGTACTCGCCGCGCACCGGAAGTTGCCGCACATAACCGTACTTGATGAGCTCTTGCAATGTGCGATGACAGCCACTGCGCAACTGATTGAGGTCGGTGGCGATCTGGGCCAGTCCAACTCCATCGGGATATTCGGTCAGGTACTCGAGGATCGACAGGGACTTTTCAAGTGCGCCACTCATGGATTTCCTTTGCAAAATCGTTCATTTTTTGAATGATATATTTTTATTGAACGACATTCAACTTTATGGCAGCATTCGCCACCTCGGAAACAACGATCAAAGGTCGGCAGGCGATGTCTCTTCTTGGAAATGCAGCGCTCGCGATGTGGTGGGACATGGCTGCTGACCAGCTTGCAGAGTTTGAACATTGGCATTCCCACGAACACTTTCCGGAGCGAATGGCCATACCCGGTTTTTGCCGCGGCACGCGCTGGAGCAGCGCCACCGGTGGTGAAGGCATCTTTCAGATGTACGAGCTCGACGACTACGGCGTGCTCCAGTCGCCTGCCTACCTGGAGCGGTTGAACGCACCCTCTCCGTGGTCCATCAAGATGATGCCGCACCACCGCAACATGGTGCGAAGCCAGTGCCGTGTGCTGGCCTCCTCGGGCGGCGCGGTGGCCAGGCATGCACTCACCGTTCGACTCTCGCCCCGGCCCGACGCACATGCCCGTCTTCAGAGCGCTCTTTCGGATCAGCTGAACGTACTCGCCACGCAACCCGGCTGCGTGGGAGCCCATCTCCTGCGCCACGAGACGCCACCGATTGCCACCACGCGCGAACAACAGATTCGCGGCAACGACCGCATCGCGGACTGGGTACTCGTGATCGCGGGCTACGACCTGGATTCGCTGCGCCATCTCCAGATCAAAGAAATGTCAGAGGCCGCCTTGCAGGAACTGGGAGCACAAGGCGGCGTATTGAGCGAACTCCACGAACTCTGCCATTCCGCCACCAGGGCAGACACCGCCTGATCCGCACGGATTTCATCACGGCCCACTGGGCCATTTTCACCAACCAGGAGACAAGTCATGAAAGTTCGTCATTGGATGCTGGCCGCCACGATCGCGGCGGTCGGTGTCGGCGCCCAGGCGCAATCCCAGGAGCGGATCATCCGTTTCGGGCACCTCGTGCAACCGGGTCATCCCATCTCGCTGGGGGTCCAGAAGTTCGGCGAGATCGTCTCCGCCAAGACGGGCGGCAAGATCAAGGTGCAGGAGCTGGGCGGAGGCGTGGTGGGCGGCGAAGCCCAGCAGTTGAGTGCGGTGCAGGGAGGCGTGCAGGACATCACCATGCCCTCGGCCACCACCATGGGTGGCGTGATCAAGGAATACACGCTGCTCGACATCCCTTTCTCCTTCACCAAGGCCGAGCAGGTCGACGCGCTGGTGGCAGGACCGTTTGGCCAGGCGCTGGGTGCCAAGCTGGCCGACCGCGGCATGGTGGGCCTGGCATTCTGGGAAACCGGCTTTCGCCATTTCACCAACAGCCGCAAGCCGATCGTGAACGTGGAAGACCTCAAGGGCCTCAAGCTGCGCGTGATCCCCAACCCCATGTTCCTGGAAAGCTTCGGGGCCCTGGGCGCCAACCCCGTGCCCATGCCTTTCCCCGAGCTCTATGGTGCACTCGAGTCCAAGGCCATGGATGCGCAGGAAAACCCCTTCTCGGTGATTCTGACCAGCAAGTTCAACGAGGTGCAGAAGTTCCTGAGCGTGACCAACCACGTGTACACCGCCAACCCGGTGGTCATCAGCAAGCGCACCTGGGACCGGCTCACGCCGGAAGAGCAGAAGATCGTGCGAGAAGCTGCCGTGGAAGCCGGTGAGTTTCAGAAAAAGCTCAGCCGCGAAGCGGCCGGCGGCGCTCGCAAGGAACTTGAGGCCAAGGGTATGCAGATCAACGACGTGCCTGCCGCCACGCTGGAGAAGATGCGTGAGCTGACCAAGCCGGTGGCGGACAAGTTCGCCTCTTCCTACGACCAGGCCATCGTCACCATCTACCGCGCCGAGATCGAGAAAGTTCGCGCCAGCATCAAGTAACACGGGGGTGGGCGGCGCTGCGCTAAGCTCTCCGCATCAGGGCCACGGTGGCCCGCCCGAGGAACCCCATGAGCCTGCCCACCCTGCGCGTGATCTTCGTTTTCAGTGCCGACGACCAGACCTGGATCCGGCGTTCGTCCATCACGGTCCCCCAGTTCTGGAACGGGCATTCGGTGCCACCCGAGCGTGGCGACGTGGTGCGCTTCCAGGGTCGCCAGTTCACCATCCAGGGCCGCGTCTGGGAACACGACGGTGAGGCCCCCACCCTCAAGCTCTACATGGGTGCGGCGCACGCCCCCAGCGACACCGATTTCGGCACGCTCTGAGTCAAGGCCTCAGGCCGGCGTGTTGCGCATCCAGTCCGCCGTCTGGAAGAAGCTGGTTTTCAGGCGTTCACGCAGCGCCGGATCCACACCGGTTTCACCCATGGCCTGGTCCATGCACGCCAGCCACTGGTCACGCTCGACGATGCCGATGGCAAACGGCATGTGGCGCATGCGCAGGCGCGGGTGGCCGAACTGCTCGGTGTAGTGCTGCGGTCCGCCCATCCAGCCGCACAGGAACCAGAACAAGCGCTGGCGCGCATTGTCCAGCGTGCTGCCGTGCGCGGCGCGCAATTCGCGGTAACCGGGCTCGATGTCCATGAGATCGTAAAAACGATCGACCAGGGCGCGCACTTTTTCCTCGCCCCCGATCCATTCGTACGGCGTTTCGAAGCGGGTGGGTTCCTGCGGTTTGTAGATCGGAATGTTCATGCGGAGGCCTTGCGCAGCGTCTCCACCACGGGCGTGCGCAGCACGCTGCGCAGCCCCCACCAGCCGGCGAGCAGCGCGAGCAGCGCGCCAGCGATGGCGCCGCCCAGCGGCACCCACGGCGAAGCCGTCCAGGCGAACTGGAACACGAAGCGCGCCAGCGCCCAGCCCACCGCCACCGCCACCGCCGATGCCAGAAAGCCAGCGAGCAGGCCCACACCCAGCAACTCCACCCTCTGCACGTTGCGCAACAGCTGGGAGCCAGCGCCCACGGCGCGCAGGATGGCGAACTCGCGTTCACGTTCGCCCCGCGTGGCGCTGACAGCCGAGAGCAGCACCACCAGCCCGGCCGCGAGCGTGAAGGCGAACAGGAACTCCACCGCGCTGATGACCTGCCCCAGCACGCGCTGCACCTGCGCAATGGTCTGGCTCATGTCGACGTTGGTGATGTTGGGAAACTCGCGCACCAGGGCGTTGTCGAAGCCGTTGGAGGGTTCTGGCGCGCGGAAGGCACTGATGTAGCTCACCGGCACGTTCGGCACCTCCGCCACCGGAAACACCACGAAGAAGTTGACCCGCATCGACCCCCAGTCCACCTTGCGCAGGCTGGTGATGCGGCCCTCGGTCACCTGGCCCGCGATGTCGAAGCCCAGGCGGTCGCCGAGTTTCAGGCCCAGTTCTTCGGCCAGCCCCTCTTCCACGCTCAGCGCGTCGGGTTCGTTGTCGGTCCAGCGGCCTGCCACCACCGGGTTGTGCGGCGGCACGGTGGGCGTGTTCGAGAGGTTGAACTCGCGATCCACCAGCCGCTGCGCGCGGTCCTCGGTGAAGTCTTCGGGTACCACGCCCTTGCCGTTGATGGTGACCAGACGCCCCCGGATCATGGGATACCAGTCGTAGCGCTGCACGCCAGCACCCTTCAGCGCCTGCTGGAAGGCTTCGCCCTGCTCGGGCTGCACATTGATGACGAAGCGGTTGGGCGCGTCGGGTGGCGTGGCGCTGCGCCAGCTGGAGATGAGGTCGGTGCGCAGCAGCACCAGCAGCACCAGCGCGAGCAGGCCGACGGCGAGTGCGCTGATCTGCACCACGGCGTAGGCCGGGCGGGCAGAAAGCTGGCGCGTGGCCATGACGAGCGCACGCGGTGCGGTAGCTTCGTTCACGCTGGCGCGCAGCACGCGAACCGCCGCATAGCTGGCCACGGCAAAGAGCAGCACGGCGGCGGCAAAACCGCCGACGGCAATGGCGCCCAGCAGCAGGTCGCGGCTCGCCGCCAGCAGCAGCGCGGCGAAACCGGCCATGCCCAGGCCCAGCACGGCCAGGGTGGCCGGCTTGAGCTGGCCGACATCACGGCGGATCACACGCAACGGTGGCACCTGTGCGAGCTGCAGCACCGGCGGCAAGCCAAACGCCAGCATCAGGGTGAGGCCCATGCCCAGACCCAGCAGCACCGGCGCCATGCTGGGCGCGGGGAGGCTGGCTTCGACCAGCCCGGCGAGCAACAGCACGAACGCATGATGGACCCCATAGCCGATCGCCACGCCCAACGCGCTGGCGGCCAGACCAATCAGCACGAACTCGAAGGTGTAGGCGCGCGCCATGGTGCCTTGCGAGAGGCCGAGCACGCGCAGCATGGCGCAGTCGTCCAGGTGGCGCTGCGCAAAGCCGCGGGCGGCGATGGCCACGGCCACGGCACACAGCAGCGCGGCCAGCAAGGCCACGAGGTTGAGGAATTTCTCGGCACGCCCCAAGGTCTGCTGCATCTCGGGTCGTCCGCCCTCCAGCGATTCGAGTCGCATGCCACGCACCCCGGGTTGCGTCATGGCCTGCTCGGCCCAGCGGCTGAACTCGGCCACGCGGCCACTGTCGCCAGCCACGGCCAGGCGGTACGTCAGGCGGCTGGCGGGTTGCACCAGGCCGGTGGCGGGCAGGTCGGCAGCGTTGAGCATGACGCGCGGCGCGAAGCTCATGAAACCGCCACCCCGATCGGGCTCGACCACGATGATGCGGGTGATCTGGAAAGACGAGTCGCCCAGCAGCAGAGGGTTGCCAATCTTGAGATCGAGCGAGACCAGCAAGGCTTCGTCCACCCACACCGTACCGGGCGCGGGAATCGCGTTCACAGCGCTGTCGGGTCCGCCCTGGGCCTCGGCCAGGCGCAGGGTGCCCCGCAGCGGGTAGCCCTCGCCCACCGCCTTCAGGGCCACGAGGCGCGCCGCGCCGCCTTCTTCGTCGCGCGCACGGCCCATGGTGGGGAAGCCCAGCGATTGCGTGGTGGTGAGACCCAGCGTGCGGGCCTGCGCTTCGAAGGAAGGCGGTGGCACGTGGTCGCTGCTCACCACCGCATCGCCACCGATGAGGGCGCTGGCGTCGCGCGTGAGACCGCCCTGCAGGCGATCGGCGAAGAAGCCCACCGCCGTGAGCGCGGCCACCGCCAGCGTGACCGCCAGCATCAGCAGGCGCAACTCGCCGGCGCGCCAGTCGCGCACCAGGGAGGACCAGCCCAGGGTCCAGAAGCGGATTGGGAGTGAGGCAGGGGGGGTACTCATTCTTTGGACCTTATCGCATCAACAAAACCCACACATCGGACCGGCGCGAAGTGGATTGGTTCAGAACGCCGTGGAACTGGCTTTGCCAGGCCGCAGGCGTTGCCCCTGAGGGGTGACGCGCCGCAGGCGCGGCGCGGGGGGAGCCCTACTTCGTGCCGAAGATGCGGTCACCGGCATCCCCGAGCCCCGGGACAATGTAGCCATGATCGTTCAGGCCGCGATCCACCGCGGGGGTGTAGACCGGCACGTCATGGTGCGCATCGTGGAAAGTCTTGAGGCCTTGCGGGCAAGTCACCAGACACACGAACCGGATCGAGCGCGGTCCGGTTTTCTTCAACCGGTCCACGGCGGCCACGGCCGAATTCCCCGTGGCGAGCATGGGGTCGAGCACGATCACATCGCGTTCGTGCATGTCCTGCGGCATCTTGAAGTAGTACTCCACCGCCTGCAGCGTGGCCGGATCGCGGTACAGCCCGATGTGGCCCACGCGCGCGCCCGGAATCACCTGCAGCATGCCGTCCAGAAAGCCGTTGCCCGCCCGCAGGATGGAAGCCAGCACGATTTTCTTGCCGTCGATGACGCGCGAGGTCATCTTCTCCAGCGGCGTTTCGATCTCGATGTCCTGCATGGGCATCTCGCGCGTGAGTTCGTAGGCCAGCAACGCGCTGAGCTCGTGCACCAGTTCGCGGAAGTTCTTGGTGCTGGTGTCCTTGCGGCGCATCAGGGTGAGCTTGTGCTGCACCAGCGGGTGGTCTATGACGTGGACGTCTCGGCTCATGGGGGTGTCTCGGAAAACGGTGTTCCGAGTTTATGCCCGAACGCGCGGGCCTCGCCGCGTCAGGACGGGCTGGGGGCGCGCTCGCGGGCCACAGGCGTGGCGGGCTGCACCGCGTCCAGCACCAGTCTCTGCGGGTTGGCATAGCAAAGGAAGTGCTTGTTCGTGGCGCGCCCGATGGCGCACAGGCCCACGCGCTGCGCCACGTCCAGCCCCATCTGGGTGATGCCGCTGCGCGAGACCACCACGGCCACCCCCATCTGGGCAGACTTGATCACCATCTCGCTGGTGAGGCGGCCGGTGGTATAGAAGATCTTCTCGCCTGGGGGCAGCGATTCCTGCAGCGACATCCAGCCGGCGATGGTGTCCACCGCGTTGTGGCGGCCCACGTCTTCGACGAAAAGCTGGAGTTCCTCGCCACAGAACAAGGCACAGGCGTGCACCGAGCCGGCCGACTTGTAGGTGCTTTCCTTGAGACGGATCGCGTTGACGATGGCGTAGAGCTCCGACTGCTTCAACCCGGCATCGGCCGGCAGGCGGATGCTGTCGATCTCGTCCATCAGGTTGCCGAACACGCTGCCCTGGCCGCAACCGGTGGTGACCACCCGTTTCGACGTGCGCTCCTCGATGTGGTCGATGCCGTGGCGGGTCTTCACCGAAGCAGCGTTCACGTCCCAGTCCACCGTGACGGATTCGATCTCGTCGATCAAGGCGATCAGACGCTGGTTGAGCAGGTAGCCCAGCACCAGCCACTCGGGATGCGCGCCCAGCGTCATGAGCGTGACGAGCTCGCGCTTGTCCACGTACACCGTGAGATCGCGCTCGGCAGGGATGAAGATGGCCTCGCGCTCGCCGCGCTCATTCATCACCTCGACCTCGCGGGTCAGCGGTGCACGGGCCTGGGTGAGTTGAGGAAGCAACATGGGAACGAAGACTACCGCATGAAAAAGGCCGCCACCCGGAGGTGCGGCCCTTGGCAAGGCACGGGCAAGGGGTATCGGCTGATGCCCTTGCCGGGCAAAGTCATTTCTTGGCGGGTGTGGCGGGGCCAGCGGGTGACTGGTTGCTGGGCGGGCTGACCGCCGTGGCTGCGGGGGAATGCGCGCCAGCGGCCTCGGCCGGCTTGGGCGGCACATAGGCGAACGGGCCGGGATCGGTGCAAGGCGGCCCAGCCACCGCGGGCTTGACCGATTTGCCGGCTGCAGCGGCCGTCTTGAAGTAGTTGCTGGCAGCCTTGTCCATCGACGCGCAAAGCTTGTAGCCATCGACCTTCGCGGCCCAGGCGGTGCGGGCTGCGGCTTCGGCCGCCTTGGCCTTGGCTTCTTCGGTGGGTGGCGGCGGCGCAGGCAGCTTGGCGTGGGCAGCAAAAGCCAGCAGCAGGGAAAGGCACAGAAGGCTGCGTTTCATGGTTGATGTCCTTGTCTCTTGTGTTCTGGAAGCGTCAAGCCTTGATGGCACGGGTCGCTTCGGCAGCGCTGCCCGCGTCCACCGGGCCGCTGCTGCGCTGCGCGGGGATCTTGCCGGCCTTGATGTCGTCGTACCAGAGCTCGTGGTGTTCCTTGGCCCAGGTCTCGTCCACATAGCCCGTCTTCATGGCCTTGTAGGCGCCCTTCATGCCGATGGTGCCCAGGTAGATGTGGCCCATGAAGAGGCCCATCATCAGCACCGCGGCGCTGGCGTGGATCATGTGCGCCACCTGCATGTTGCCGCGCGTGTATTCCACCGACGGCACCAGCTTGTCGAGGAACAGGCCGGATCCCACCACGATCAGGCCGAAGAAGAACACGCCCGCCCAGAACACCACCTTCTCGCCGGCGTTGAAGCGGTGCGAGGGCACTTCCTTGCCGCCCAGCAGACCACCGCCCTTGAGCAGCCAGGTGAGGTCACCCTTGGCCGGCAGATTGTCCTTGATGAAGGTCACGATGACGATGACCAGTGAGACGGCAAACAACGGGCCGGCGAAGTTGTGCAGGTTTTTCAAGGCATACGTGAACCAGCCAAACAGCGTGCTGCCCATGATCGGCAACAGGAAGAACTTGCCGAACGCCATGACGATGCCGGAGATGGCAAGCGCCACGAAGGCGATGGCATTGAGCCAGTGGGCCGAGCGCTCGAGGTAGGTGAAGCGTTCGATCACGCGCCCGGTGGGCTGACCGTGCACGTCGATCGAGCCCTTGGCCATGTAGAACAACGCGATGGCGACCATGACCACCAGCAACAGCGAGCCACCGTAGGGAATGATCCAGTTGTTGCGAACCTGCCGCCAGGCCTCGCCCGCGTTGGTCAGGCGCGCGCCCGGGTAGTTCACGAACGGCTGGATCAGGTTGCCCGCCTCCAGGTAGGGCAGGCTGGTGGTGCCGGTCACGCCCTTGCCAACGTCGCGCCACATGGGCGCGTTGTTGCCGGGCTGCACCTTGCCGCGTTCGGCGTTGGTCTGCTCACCGTACTTGGGGTCGGTGCTGGCATCGGGCGCGATCTCGAAGATGTTGGCGCTGCGGATGCCCCCCTGCTGCTGGGCCGGCTGCGTGGCGGCCGGTGCCGGATCCTCCTGCACGGGTTCCACCTTCAGGGCCTGGGCATTGGCCCAGCCGGCGCTGAGCGCCAGCACCGCCACGGACCAGAAAGCGGGCGATACCAGACGGCGCACGCCACCTGTCAACACCGAAGTGAACATGGTTCGTCCTTACTTGCTGTTGCCCATGCGGGTGTAGTCGTTCTGTCCGTACTGCGCGCGTGTCTTGAGTTGCTGTTCCCAGCTCGTCTTGTCACCAGGCTTCCAGCCGGTGTTCGCGTACTGGCTCTGGCCCACACCGTGGTACGGCGCGCTGTCCTGCTTGACACCGGCCTGGTTCATTTCCTGGGGCTTGTCGCCGCAAGCAGACAGGGCAAGCACGGCGGTTGCCAGCGCGGCTGAAAAGATCAGGCGGCGAATCATCATGACTTGGTCCCCTGTGCAGAACCGTAGGCGGTGCCCCAGCCCCAGACTTCGGCACCCTTGCCGCGTTGGAGCACGCGGTTGCGGAAGATGTCGGCTACCACGTCACCGTCACCAGCCAACAAAGCCTTCGTCGAGCACATCTCGGCGCAGGCGGGCAGCTTGCCTTCGGCCAGGCGGTTGCGTCCGTACTTCTCGAACTCGTTCTGGCTGCCGTGGGCCTCAGGGCCACCGGCGCAGAACGTGCACTTGTCCATCTTGCCGCGCACACCGAAGGTGCCTTGCGAAGGGAACTGCGGCGCGCCGAACGGGCAGGCATACGAGCAGTAGCCGCAACCGATGCACACGTCCTTGTCGTGCAGCACCACGCCTTCGTCGGTGCGGTAGAAGCAGTTCACGGGGCAGACCGCCATGCAGGGTGCATCGCTGCAGTGCATGCAGGCCACCGAGATCGACTTCTCGCCCGGTACACCATCATTGAGCGTGACCACACGGCGGCGGTTCACGCCCCAGGGCACTTCGTGCTCGTTCTTGCAGGCGGTGACGCAACCGTTGCATTCGATGCAGCGCTCTGCATCACAGATGAATTTCATTCGTGCCATGTTGTTCTCCTCAAGCCTTCTCGACGTTGCAGATCGTGGTCTTGGTTTCCTGCATCATCGTGACGATGTCGTAGCCATAGGTAGTGCCGGTGTTGACGGCCTCGCCACGCACCACCGGGAAGGCGCCATCGGGGTAGTAGGGCTTCATGTCTTCACCCTGCCACCGGCCGGAGAAGTGGAACGGCATGAACACGGTGTCTGGTCCGACGCGCTCGGTCACCAGGGCCTGCATGTTCATGCGGGCACCGGTGGGGGTGCTCACCCACACGCGTTCGCCGTTGCGGATGCCGCGAGCGGCCGCAGCCGTCGGGTTGAGTTCGACAAACATCTCCTGCTGCAGCTCGGCCAGCCAGGGGTTGGAGCGCGTCTCCTCGCCGCCGCCCTCGTACTCCACCAGTCGACCCGAGGTCATGATCAGCGGGTACTTCTCGTGCATCTTGTCGGCCACGTTCTTGGCCTGCAGCGATTTGTAGAGGATGGGCAGGCGCCAGCGGGTCTTCTGGTCGTCGTGGCTGGGGTACTTGGCCACCAGGTCCGGGCGCGTGCCGTAGATGGGCTCGCGGTGCTGCGGCACGGCGTCGGGGAAGTTCCACACCACGGCGCGTGCCTTGGCGTTGCCAAAGGGGTGGCAGCCGTGTGCCATCGCCACGCGGATGATCGCGCCGGTCGGGTCGGTCTTCCAGTTCTTGCCTTCGGCCGCTTTCTGCTCGGCCTCGGACAGGTCAGCCCACCAGCCCAGTTTCTTGAGCAGCACATGGTCGAACTCGGGGTAGCCGGTGGTGATTTCGGAACCAACCGAGTGCGAGCCGTCCTCGGCCAGCAGGGTCTTGCCCTCGCGCTCCACACCGAAGTTGGCGCGGAAATTTCCACCGCCTTCCATGACATGCTTGGAGGTGTCGTACAGGTTGGGCGAGCCAGGGTGCTTGATCTCGGGCGTGCCGTAGCAAGGCCACGGCAGACCGAAGTAGTCGCCAGTCATGTCGTAACCGGTTTCCTTGTCGACCACCTTGCCCTTGGCCTTGAGCGTCTTCACGTCGAAGGCGTTCATGTTGCGCATGTGGGCCTTCAGGCGCTCGGGACTCTGGCCGGTGTAGCCAATGGTCCAGACCGACTTGTTGATCTCGCGCAGGATGTCTTCCGGCACCGGCTCGTCCAGCCCCTTGATCTTCTGCATCTTGTAGTTCTTGCTGAGCTCAGTGGCGAAGCCGAGTTTTTCAGCGAACTGGTGCATGATCATGTGGTCGCTGCGGCTCTCCCACAGCGGGTCGATGACCTTTTCACGCCACTGCAGCGAGCGGTTCGATGCGGTGCATGAACCGCTGGTTTCGAACTGGGTCGCCGCCGGCAGAAGGTACACCGCGCGATTGGGATTGAGGTCTTCGGCCTTGCCGGGCATGGCCGCCATCGACGCGGTGGCCGAAGGGTACGGATCCACCACCACCAGCAGGTCCAGCTTGTCCATGGCACGCTTCATTTCCAGACCGCGCGTCTGCGAGTTCGGTGCATGGCCCCAGAAGAACACGCCGCGCAGGTTCGGCCCCTGGTCGATCAGCTCGTTGTTCTCGAGCACACCGTCGATCCAGCGCGACACGGTGATGCCGGGCTTCTCCATCGTGCCTTCGGCGTACTGCTTCTTGATCCACTCGTAGTCCACGCCCCACGTGTTGGCGAAGTGCCTCCACGAGCCGGCGGCCAGGCCGTAGTAGCCGGGCAGCGAGTCGGGGTTGGGGCCGACGTCGGTCGCACCCTGCACGTTGTCGTGACCGCGGAAGATGTTGGTGCCGCCGCCGCTCTTGCCCACGTTGCCCAGGGCCAGTTGCAGGATGCACGAGGCGCGCACCATGGCGTTGCCGATGGTGTGCTGCGTCTGGCCCATGCACCAGACGATGGTGGCCGGCTTGGCTTCGGCCAGCATCTTGGCCACCTTGAACATCTGCTCTTCCTTGACGCCGCAGGCCTCTTCCACAGCGGCGGGCGTCCATTTGGCCATCACGTCGGCCTTCACGGCTTCCATGCCGTAGACGCGGTCGTTGATGTACTGCTTGTCTTCCCAGCCATTCTTGAACACGTGGTAGAGCAGGCCGAAGAGGAAGGGGATGTCGGTGCCCGAGCGGATGCGCACGAACTCGTCGGCCTTGGCCGCCGTGCGCGTGAAGCGCGGGTCGACCACGATCATCTTGCAGCCGGTCTCCTTGGCATGCAGCATGTGCAGCAGCGACACCGGGTGCGCCTCCGCGGCGTTGGAGCCGATGTACAACGCGCACTTGCTGTTCTGCATGTCGTTGTACGAATTGGTCATGGCGCCATAACCCCAGGTGTTCGCCACACCCGCCACCGTGGTGGAGTGGCAGATGCGCGCCTGGTGGTCGCAATTGTTGGTGCCCCAGAAGCTCACGAACTTGCGCAGCAGATAAGCCTGCTCATTGTTGTGCTTGGAGGAGCCGACGAAGTACACCGAGTCGGGGCCGCTCGCCTCGCGCAGTTCCTTCATCTTGGCGGTGATCTCGTTGAGCGCCACATCCCAGCTGATGCGCTGGTACTTGCCATTCACCAGTTTCATGGGATAGCGCAGGCGGTACTCGCCATGACCGTGCTCGCGCAGTGCAGCGCCCTTGGCGCAGTGCGCGCCGAGGTTGATGGGTGAATCGAACACCGGTTCCTGCCGCACCCAGACACCGTTCTCCACGATGGCGTCGGTGGCGCAGCCCACCGAGCAGTGGGTGCAGACGGTGCGCTTGACTTCGATCTTGCCGGTGCCGTCGATGGACTTGCCGGAAGCGGCCCTGGCCTTTTTCACCAGCGTGAGCTGCGTGGCCGCAAGACCCACGCCCACGCCGAGGCCGGAGCGGCGCAGGAAGCCGCGACGGTCCATGGTGGGCAGCGCGGACGAGAGGCCACGCTGCAGCTTGTGGACGAAGCCGGAAGAGCTGCGCGACGGCTGTGCGCCCGAGGACGATTTTTTGGTCAACAACATGGGGCCTCCTGTGCGCTCAGATGCGGGTGGTCTGGTAGTACTGCTTGACGTGGTCGCTCAGGCTGTAGCCTCCGCCCTTGGTCGGCGCCGGCTTGGACTCGACTGCGGCGGTGGCCTCTTCGGGCGCCACGCGAGGCAAGAGGGTGGCGGCTGCGGCCAGGGCACCCACGGTGGAGGCGCCGGCAAACAGGGTGCGGCGCTTGAGGTTCGGACGGCCTTCTTCGGGCGTGGATCGTGGGGACTTGGACATGCATGTCTCCTGGTTGAACACCGGCCCGCCACACAACGTACGGGCTTTTTGCATACGTCGAATCTAACCCGCGCACACAGTCGGTGCAAGCGGTTACACGCCGGTCGCGCTCTGACGAGATGCGAGCCATTCTCATCGCGCAATGCCGCAGCGCAGCATGCGTTTGCGCTCCTGAATTCATAGCCAGAAGCGTGCCATCTCACGCACCACTCGGAGTTGGTTGCTTTGGTATTCATCTTGTGATGCGGCGGCGGAAGAGTGCAAGGGATAACCCTGTGACACGAACCCCGTTGCGCCGTGGGTGCGCCAGCCTGTCCGGTGGCGCGCGACAAGTTGTCGCAACCCAAAAAAAAGACAACAGCGATCAAGCACCCGCTCGTGCGTGGGATTTCGCCCAATACCCAACTGAATTGGTAGGCCTCCTCCGTAGAATGCCGGCGGGTGGAGACCTCCCTTTACCCCCCTTCCCCCGAAAAGAGCCTTGAAGGCTGGCCCGACTGGTCGATCCTCGTCGTCGACGACGAGCAGGGCATGCTCAACTTTTTGGTCAAGACGCTGGCGCCGCGCTGCCACTTCGTGATGAGCGCCGGCAGTGCCGAAGACGGGGCGCAATGGCTGCGCGGCCACCACGTGGACCTGGTGATCCTGGACATCTCGCTGCCCGGCAAGAGTGGTGTGGCCTGGCTCAAGGAACTCCGCGAACAAGGCTTCAATGGCGAGGTGATCCTGATCACCGCCTTTGCCGATCTGGACACCGCCATCGAGGCACTGCGTGCCGGTGCCTCGGACTTCATCCTCAAGCCCTTCCGCGTGCCGCAGATCCTCAATGCGGTGAAGCATTGCTACGAACGCTCGCGCCTGCGGCGCGAGAACTTCGTGCTGCGCCGCTCGGTCACCAGCACCCCCGGGCGCAACGCCCTGGTGGGGTCGTCACAGGCCATGCAGCACCTCGGCCAGTCGATCGCGCGGGTAGCACCCGTCAACAGCACGGTGCTGCTGCAAGGCGAGTCGGGCACCGGCAAGGAGCTGGTCGCGCGCGAGCTGCACGCGCTGAGCAGCCGCGCCGGTGGGCCCTTCGTGCCGGTCAATTGCGCGGCGGTCTCACCTGAGCTGATCGAGAGCGAACTCTTTGGCCACGCCAAGGGCGCCTTCAGCGGCGCGACCCGCGCGCGCGACGGCCTGTTCCACTACGCGCAAGGCGGCACGTTGTTCCTGGACGAGATCGCCGAGCTGCCGCTGTCCATCCAGGCCACGCTGCTGCGCGCCATCGAAGACCTGAAGATCCGCCCCGTGGGCAGCGAGCAACTGGTGCCGCTGAACCTGCGCATCGTCGCAGCCACCAACCGGCAATTGAGCGAGGAAGTGGCTGCAGGGCGTTTTCGCAAGGACCTCTATTTCCGCCTGCAGGTGGTCGACCTGACGCTGCCGCCGCTGCGCGACCACAAGGAAGACATTGCCGAACTCGTGGCGCACTTCATCGCCCAGCTCGCACCGTCGCTTGGCGTGGAACCGCTGGCGATCAGCGATCGGGAAATGGATTTCCTGCGCCAGTACGACTGGCCCGGCAACGTGCGTGAACTGCGCAACCTGATCGAACGTTCGCTCATTCTGGGCAGCCTCAACGTGTCGGCCCTCTACCCGGGCGTGAAGACAGCGAACGAGAGTGGCACGGCGCGGCAGGCCCCCACCGACCTGCACACGCTGGAGAAAATGCACATCCTTACCGTGCTGGATTCGGTGCAGGGCGACAAGACGCGCGCAGCGCAGTTGCTGGGCGTCTCGCGCCGCACACTCGAACGCCGCGTGGCCGAATGGAATAGTTTGTGAGCTTTTGGCGCGCACCCCGCTGGCTCGCCGGCTCGGTCCGCAACAAGCTGCTGGCCATGGCGCTGCTGCCGTTGCTGGTGGCGTTTCCCTTGCTTGTGCTGGCGCTGGCCTTGTGGGGCAATGCGGCCTACGACCGCCTGCTGATCACCAAGGTGCGCAGCGATCTGGCCGTGGCCCATGGCTACTTCGATCAGGTGCTCAGTGAGGTGGGCTCGGGGACGCAGGGCGTGGCGGCATCCCAGGCGTTGTTTGCTGCATTGAAGCCCTCTCCCACCGGCAACGCACGAGGCTTGAGCGAGCAGCTCGCGGCAGCCCGCGAACGGCTCTCGCTCGACTTCCTGTTGCTGTACGACCCGCAGGGCCGGCCGCTGGCGCGTGCGGTGCCCACCGGTCTGAGCACGGGCGACGCGAGCGCGCCGATTCCACTCATGCCCGCGGCGCTGGGCGAAACCCAGACCAGCCGCGCCGCCCGCCTGCTGGTTCTGGACCCAGAGGCCCTGGCCGCGCTGGCGCCCCACCTCGTGCCCCGGCTGCGCATTCCACTGGTGGCCACGCGCAACGCCGCACCCGCCACACGCGACGCCGAGCACCGCGCCATGGTAATGCTGTCCACCCATCCGGTGCTCGATGCGAACGGCCGCACCATCGCCACGCTTGCTGGTGGCCTGCTGCTCAACCAGAACCTGGACTTCATCGATCACATCAACCGCATCGTCTATCCCGAAGGCGCACTGCCTTTTGGCAGCCAGGGGACCGCCACGCTGTTCATGGACGACGTGCGCATCACCACCAACGTGCGGCTGTTCCAGGATCAGCGGGCCATCGGCACACGCGTCTCTCAGACGGTGCGCGATGCGGTGCTGGGCCGGGGCCAGACCTGGCTGGACCGCGCCTTCGTGGTGAACGACTGGTACGTCTCCGCCTACGAGCCGCTGCTGGATGCGCGCGAGCAGCGCATCGGCATGCTGTATGTGGGCTACCTGGAAGCACCGTTCCGGCTGGTGCGCTACGCCATGCTGGCGGCGATGGGGCTGATCTTCCTGGTGGTGATGGCACTGTCGGCCTGGTTCTCGCTGCGCTGGGCGCGCAGCATCTTCCAGCCGGTGCAGCAGATGAACCGCACCATGCAGCTGGTGGAAGAAGGCCAGTCGCAGGCGCGCGTGGGCGAAATCTCGGCGCGCGACGAACTGGGCGCGCTGGCCGGCCACCTGGACCAGTTGCTCGACGTGATCGACGACAAGACCGAGGCATTGCAACGCTGGGGAGATGAGCTGGACCACAAGGTGGCCGAGCGCACGCAGGAGCTGGAAGCGAGCAATGCCTCGCTGCAACTGGCGCAGCAGCAACTGGTGAAGAGCGAGAAGCTGGCCGCCATCGGCCAGCTCACAGCGAGCATCGCGCACGAGATCAACAACCCGATCGCGGTGATGCAGGGCAACCTGGACCTGATGCGCGAGACCCTCGGCGAAGCGAGTGCACCGGTGAAGTCCGAGCTGAAGCTGCTGGACGAACAGGTGGAGCGCATGCGCATCATCGTGACGCAGCTGCTGCAGTACGCACGGCCCACCGAGTACGCGGGCTATGTGGAAACGCTGGACCTGAACCGCACGATGGAAGACTGCCTGGTGCTGGTGGGGCACCTGCTGGCACAGACAAGCATTGCGGTGGAGCGCGATTTCCAGGCCACACGCCGTGTGGGCTGCAACCGGCAAGAGCTGCAGCAGGTCATCATCAACCTGATGATCAACGCCATCCAGGCCATGCCGCAAGGGGGTGAGCTGCGTTTGATCACACGGGACTGGTGGCCGGACGGCAAAGATGGCGGCCAGGCGCGCGGTGCAATGCTGGTGGTGCAGGACAGTGGTGCTGGCTTGTCGCCAGAAGTGCGCGAGCGGCTCTTCCGCCCTTTCTTCACCACCAAGAACGATGGCAACGGTCTGGGTCTGTGGATCAGCCAGGGTCTGGTGGAGCGCTACGGCGGCGGCATCAGCGCCGACAACCGCGAAGGTGCTTCCGGGGCGTCGTTCACGGTGCGATTGCTGACCGAGCCTCGGGCACCAGATGCTGCGCGCACCGGGGATGGGCGGCCTGGGTCTCTTTGAGAATGACCGTGGACGAGAAACTCAAGCCAGCATGTCGAAGCCCTGAGCCTCCACGCTCACGAACGCGCGGGTGAATCCCGCAAGCGCCCCATAGAAGCGAGCCTTGGGATGCGCAGCGATCGCATCGCACATCTGCGGCACCCACGGCAGCACGTGAGTGGTGAAGAACTTCTGCTGTTGCGTGAGGTTGGCCACTTCCACCTCATCGCCCGCGATCAGGTAGCGCATCACCTCGCTGATGTAGGCCACGTGGTCCTCGGTCTCGGGCATGGCTTCGTCGCGCGCCAGGCCGAGTTCGGCCAGGTCGCTGCGCAATGCCGCCAACGGCTTTTCGTTCAGGAAGCCGCTCAGGTAGTGGGAGCCGAACAGGTAAACCTCGGGCTTTCCCACACCGCCAAACAGCGCGTCGTACTCGCTCGCCACCGAGCCGTCGTCCACTGCGCGCGCCGCGGCGACAAACTCGCGCCAGGGCTCTTCCAGGAAACCACCGGCCGCCGGCGCTTCCGTCACCGCCACCCGCAACTGCGCCATCAGCTCCGGCGAAGGTGGCGCGTAGTACAGGGCGGCCAGCAGGCCATAGACCTCGGCACGGGCGGTTTCTTCGTCGAGCGCGGAGGAAACGGGAATGGCGTTGCTGTTCATGTGGGCAAAGTGTTCAGATATCGGTGATGCGCGTTTCGCCAGGATTGGAGTACAGGTCCACCACCCGGCAGTCACCACACATTTTCAGGCGCTCCAGTGCTTCGCCCTGGAACATGGCATGGCCTGAAAGCTTGGCCAGCATCACCTCGATGCCTTTGAGGGTGCCGAAAGGTTTGCTGCAACGGATGCACTGGTAGGGCTGTGCTTCGTTGAGCACGCGCAACTGCTTGCGCTGCTCGCCCAGCAACAGGCGTGGCTGCAGCGTGATGGCGTCTTCCGGGCAGGTGCTGGCGCAAAGGCCGCATTGCACGCAGTTCTTTTCGATGAAGCGCAGTTGTGGGCGCTCGGTGTTGTCCTGCAGGGCGCTCGCCGGGCAGGCGCTCACGCAACTCAGGCACAGCGTGCAGGTGTCCTTGTTGACCGCGATGGTGCCGAGCAATGAAGCCTGCGGCAGGGGAATCGCTTCCACGGCGGGGCGGTGGGCGAGGCTGTCCTGCATGAGGTGATCGAGGGCGAGTTCCACCGTGGCGCGCTTCTCGGCCTGGATAGCAAAAGTGGCGCGGCGCTTGACGCCCTGCGCCGGCGCATCGCCCAGCATCGCGTCCAGCGCCTTGGCATCGCGCGCCTCGATGAGCCGGAAATGCTGGCCGTTGTAGCCCAGCCCGCTCAGCACCGCCTGAGCCACGGCCATCTGCTCGCGCACCGCATCCCGGTACTGCGGCGCTTCCTCGCCCGTCATCAACACCCACACCTGCGAGGCGCCATAGGCAAAGGCCGAGAGCCACACGTCCAGACCGATGGAGGCCGTGTGCCAGAGCGGCAGGGGGATCACGCGCGCGGGCACGCCGCGCACGCCCTTGCGGTCCAGCGATGCCGCACGGCCCAGGTCACCGATCAGCACGGCGCCTGCTTCCTGGCTGTGCAGCAGCAGGGCAGCGTCCTTGCCGCCCGCCTTGGCATAGGTGGCCAGCACGGTGCGCAGCTTCACGCCCTGCTCGCTGGCGCGCGGGTAGGCGTACGACAGCGCGCCGGTGGGGCACACGGTGGTGCACGCGCCGCAGCCCACGCACAGGTTGGGGTTGACAACGATCTGGTTGCGCTTGATCTCGCTGCTGATGGCGAGCGCCGAACAGATCTCCACACAGGCGTTGCAGCCCACGGTTTCGTTGCGGCCGTGCGCGCAGAGCTTCTGCTTGTAGGTGAAGAATTTCGGCTTCTCGAATTCGCCCACCAGATCGCGCAGCTTGATGACCGTGGCCATGGCGGTCGCGTTCTGCAGGCCTCCAGGCAGGTGAAAGTAGCCTTGCGGGTGCGCATGCTGATCGAACGCAGGGGTGACACGCAGGTCGAGCACCACATCGAACTGCTCGCTGTGTGTCTGCGGTTCACGCTGGAAGCTGATGGCGCCCACCGCCTCGCACGCCTTCACACAGGCGCGGTGGCTCCGGCATTTGTCCATGTCGATCTGGTAGTCCAGGCCGATCGCATCCTCGGGGCAAACGGCCAGGCAGGCATTGCAGCGTGTGCACAGGTCGAGATCGATGGGGTTGCTGGTCTGCCACTCCACCTCGAAGGCACCGAGCCAGCCACGCACCTGCTGGAGCTCGCCTGCGATCACGGGGTATTGCCGCGCCTGCATGCCGGCACCGCCCGTGGCCATGAGACTGACCTCCAGCGTGTCGGACACCATGGCGGCGATGCGCTCGCTCTCGTCCAGCGCGCCAATGATCAGCAAGCGTCCTGCGCTCTTGTAGGTGACCGTGGGCACGGGTTCGGCGTCGGGCAGGCGCGCTGCGGCCAGCAACGCGGCCATCTTCGGGCTCGCCTGTGCGGCCTCGCGGCCCCAGCCCCCGGTTTCGCGGATGTTGACGAAGTGGATGGGGCGCACGTCCAGTGGCACCGCGCCCTCGGTCTGTTCCGAGAGTTCGGTGAACAGACGGCTTTCCTGCGTGCAGGCGACCACCAGCTCTTCCTGGCTGCGGCACGCGCGCTGGAAGGCCGGTGCGTCGCGACGGCACAGCGTGGTGTGCAGTGTCAGGTCTTCATCCAGCGCCTCGCCCAGAACCTGGGGGTTCAGCGGCATGGTCTGGTTGCAATTGCAGATCAGCGTGGTCATCTTGTGGCTTCAGGGAATCGGTATCGGAATCGGTTGCGATCGTGGGGCGGGCTTCGTCGGCCGGTGTGACGGCGGGGGGGGCTGCGGTGGCAGCACCGTCCTGACGCGCCTGCTTCTCTGGCGCGTCCTCAGGGTCGTCCACCAGTTTCAGAAACTGTGCGCCGACCATCTTCGCCATCTCGGCCACGGACAGAGGACTGGGTTTGGAGTAGTCGTCGATGTAGATGTCCAGCCCGTCCATCACGTTGTAGTGCGGGTCGGTGAAGAGCTTCTTCACAGCGGCGTTGCGCACATCGGCAGGCACGCCACGCGCCACGAACGCCGAGTAATCGGAATCGGGGGTGAGGCGGGCAACATCCTCGAGCGTGAGGGCGGGCGGCTGCTCTTCCGCCTGTGGAGCGGGCGTGGGCGGGGGCACCACCGCAGCAGCCCCTGCCACAGGCGCGGCGGGCGCGGCCTGCTGCACCACCGGGGGTTCGGGTGGCAGCGGTTCGCCGCTGCGCACCTGGACCTTGCGGCGCGACCAGCGCGAAAAGAAGTTGCTGTCGTCTTCGGCGGCCATGGTCATTGCCCCGGTGATCCACCACCACGGACCTTTTCCGTCGAGATTCGCACCGGCTGCCCGAAACGGTCGGTGAGCGGCTTGAAGCTGTCGGGGCGCTTGCGCTTCTTCGGCTCGGGCTGGTAGGTGGCGTCGACATAGCTGCGCAACCATTCCACCACTTCGCTCGGCGCCGGCACCTGATCCACACGTTCCTGCGCGTCGAGCCAGCGACCGGCGTCGTGGTAGCTCAGTGTGACGACCTGCGGCACGGCCATGGGCTCGCCGTCGAGCAGGCGCGCTTCATCGGCGCGCCAGAACACCCAGAAGCAGGGATGGGGGCTGTTGAGGTTGAGGAAGTAACCCTCGGCATCGTCGCGGAACAGTTCCACGCGGAAGCTCGGGAACAGCCAGTGGGTGGCCTGCTCGCTTGCCTTGGTTGCGTCCACCGGTTCCACCGCCTGGGGTTCATGGGTTTGATGCGGATCGGCAGGTCCAGTGTCGTCGGGCTCGGAGCGCAACACCACATCGGCCAGCACCCAGCGCCAGGGCTGCCAGCGGCTCATGGGACCACTCACCGGCTCGCGCCGCATCACCACATCGACCTCGATGGCGGGACGGCTGCGTGCGGATACCGGGGTATGTTCAATCTTCATAAGAAGACCGCAATGTAAGCCATTCAGCTCGCGAGCGTGTCGAGGACACCGAGGAACCGGCTTTGCCGGGCCTCAGGTGTCGCCCCCTGGGGGTGACGCGCCGCCAGACGCGGCGCGGGGGGAACCTATTTCAATAGGTTTCCAGATGGAGACGCCCTTCACGCTTGAGCGATGCGCCGATGGTTTCCCAATTCAGGCCTGCACCTTGCGCCACATCGCGCAGCGCCAGCACCACGCCCTCTTCCATGCTCTTCAGGCCGCAAACATAGAAAAAGGTGTTCGGGTCCTGCAGCAGCACGGCGAGATCCGCTGCGCGTTCGCGCATGGCGTCCTGCACGTAGCGCTTGGGTTTTCCCAGCGTCCGGCTGAAAGCAAAGTTGATGTCGATGAAGTCCTTGGGCAGGCTCTGCAAGGGGCCGAAGTACGGCAGCTCTTCCTGCGTGCGTGCGCCGAAGAACAGCATGAGCTTGCCGCCTTCGAACTTGCCTGAGGCGCGCAGGCGCCGCCGCCATTCCGTCATGGCCCGCATGGGCGCGCTGCCGGTGCCGGTGCAGATCATCACGATGTTCGAACGCGGGTGGTTCGGCATGAGGAAACTGGTGCCGAACGGCCCGATCACCTCCACCTTGTCGCCCACCTGGAGGTCGCACATGTAGTTGCTCGCCACCCCTCGCACGGGATCGCCGTCGTGGTCCTGCAGCACGCGCTTGATGGTCAGCGACAGGTTGTTGTAGCCAGGGCGCTCACCGTTGCGCGGGCTGGCGATGGAGTACTGGCGGGCGTGGTGCTTGCGGCCGATGTCGTCGACACCGGGCGGTACCACGCCGATGCTCTGTCCTTCCAGCACCGGGAAGGGCATGGCGCCGAAGTCGAGCACGATGTGGTGGGTGTCGTAGTCGCTGCCGGCGGTCTTGCCGACTTCGGTGACGCGCACATTGCCCACCACCGTGGCCGTCACGGTCTTTTGCGCGGCCTTGGGGCCGTAGAGGTTGCTGTAGGCGTGTGCGGCGGACCAGGGCGGCAGCGTGGCACCGTAGGCCGACGAATTGAAGGTCTCCGTGCCGCTCGCGTCCTTCACCACCGCAGGCGGAGCCGCGTGGGCAGGCGCCACCGCCACATCGCCACCGGCCTCGATCAGGCCTTCGAGTTCCTCAGGCGGCAGCTCAGCTGGCAGTTCTTCCCAGGTCAGTTGCTCTTCGATCGAGTACGCGCGCACGCGCGGCATGCTGCGCCAGTTGTCGATCGATCCCGTGGGACAGGGCGAAATGCAGTCCATGCACAGGTTGCACTTCGAGGCATCGACCACGTAGTTGACGCTGTCGTGCGTGATCGCCTGCACCGGGCACGTGGCCTCGCAGGTGTTGCAGCGGATGCAGATCTCGGGATCGATCAGGTGCTGCTTGATGACAGCGGCTTCGGCAATGGCGTTCATGGCAAGTCTCCGATGAATCTAGAGACAGTGTAGGAGAGGGATCAACCGAATCTGACGTATTCGAAATCGACTGGCTGGCGGTTGATACCCATGACAGGCGGTGCGATCCAGCCCGCGAACTTGCCCGGGTCGACCACGCGGCCCATGAGCGAAGCGACGAAGGCGAAGTCTTCCGGTGTCGGCAGCCATTCGTTTTTCTTCGCAGCCCATTCGGCCTCGCTCACCACGCGGCCATCGGGCGACATCTTGATGCCGGCCAGCGCGCCGATCTGGCGGTTGAAAGCCTTGTGCGGCACGGTCAGGCGGGTGGCGATGCCGGCCTTTTCCAGCACCTTGTTCCAGCGGTTCACGCCGGCCACCGAGTCCTTGATGAAGTCGTCGCGCAACACCTCGTTGAGCGCGTTGAGCATGGGCACGTCCTTATCGACAAGCTGGCCGTCCTTGACCTCGAGCACCTTGTAGGTCTGGCCCTTGAGCACGTGGTCGTCGGTGCGCTTGCCTTCTTCGTAGCGGCCCTTGAGGCCCGAGCTGTAGAAGATGGCGGCGTTGCTCGACTGATCGGCGCCGAAGAGGTCGATGGTGACGCTGTAGTGGAAGTTCAGGTAACGCTGGATCGTGCCGAGGTCGATGCAGCCGGCGGCGCGCACCTTCTGCGGGTCGTCGGTCTTGAGTTCGTTCATCACCTGCGCGGTGCGCGCGAGCACGCGCGACACGCCGCTCTCGCCCACGAACATGTGGTGCGCTTCCTCGGTCAGCATGAACTTGGTCGTGCGGGCCAGCGGATCGAATGCCGACTCGGCCAGGGCCGAGAGCTGGAACTTGCCGTCGCGGTCGGTGAAGTAGGTGAACATGAAGAAGGCCAGCCAGTCGGGCGTCTTCTCGTTGAACGCACCGAGGATGCGCGGGTTGTCCTGGTCGCCGGACTGGCGCTGCAGCAGCGCTTCGGCTTCCTCGCGGCCATCGCGGCCGAAATGCTTGTGCAGCAGGTAGACCATGGCCCACAGGTGGCGGCCTTCTTCCACGTTGATCTGGTAGAGGTTGCGAAGGTCGTACATGCTGGGCGCGGTCAGGCCCAGGTGGCGCTGCTGCTCGACCGAGGCGGGCTCGGTGTCGCCCTGCGTGACGATGATGCGGCGCAGGTTGGCGCGGTGTTCGCCGGGCACATCCTGCCAGGCCTTCTCACCCTTGTGGTCACCGAAGTGGATCTCGCGGTTCGCATCGCCCGGGTTCAGGAAGATGCCCCAGCGATAGTCGCGCATCTTCACGTGGCCGAACTGCGCCCAGCCCTGCGGGTCGACGCTGACGGCCGTGCGCAGGTAGACGTCGTAGTTGGTCGAGCCATCGGGACCGACATCGTCCCACCAGTTCACGAAATTCGGTTGCCAGCCTTCCAGCGCGCGCTGCAGCGTGCGGTCTTCGCTGAGGTTGACGTTGTTGGGGATTTTTTCGCTGTAGTTGATGCTGGACATGGATATCTCCTGCGGGTGGGGACTAGGGAGTGACGAGGGTTCTGATCTGGGATGCGGCGGAACCGGCTTTGCCGGGCCGCTCGCATCGTCCCCTTGGGGATGACGCGCGCAGCGCGGCGCAGGGGGGTCCTATACCCGGTTGAAATCGAAGGCGGCCTTGTCGCCTTTGCCATAGACCTTGAGCGCACCCTTGTCACCCACCGCGTTGGGGCGGATGAAGATCCAGTTCTGCCAGGCGGTAAGGCGGCCGAAGATGCGGGTGGCCATGTTTTCCTTCTGGGCGAAGCGCAGGTTGGCTTCCAGGCCGGTGAGGGCATCGGGCGACATGGACGCACGCTCTTCGCGCGCCATGCGCACTTCGTCTTCCCAGTCGATGTCGTCGAGCGCGGCGGTCACCAGGCCGAGTTCGAATGCTGCATCGGCATCCAGCGCCTTGCCGATGGCACCGCGCGCGGCTTCCATCGGTTCCACTTCTTCGTAGAAGCGGCGTTGCAGGCGCGACTGGTCGTTGACCATCGGCAGGTAACCGAAGTTGAACTCGTCCAGTTGCAGCTTGGGCGCGGCATCCGCGTCATCGGGCAGGGCGAGCATGTAGGCACGGTCGGCGCAGAAGGCCAGCTCGGCGAGCGAACCCGCAAAGCACGAGCCGGATTCGATGAGTGCGAACAGACTGCGCGAGGACACATCGAGCCGCGCGAAGGTGCGGCGCATCAGGCCCAGCGTTTCACGCACCAGCCAGTGGTCCTTGTGGGCCAACATCAGCGCGTCGCTGGCCAGCACCGCGGCGGCATCGCCTTCGGTCTTGAGCAGCCAGGTGCCCATGTCGAGTTCGTTGGTGCGCAGGCACAGGATGGCGTCATCGAGTTCGCGCGCCATCTGCAGCGGCCACCAGGCGGCGCCTGCGGCTTCGATGCCGGCGATGTCGGTGGGCTGCGCGCCGGTGGGAGCCTTCACGGTGATCGTGGCGCTGCGTTTGCTGCGGTCGATCGCCACGTTCACATGCTTGTAGCTCAGGCCGTCGGCGCTGTCGGTGCGTTCAATGCGGGGCAGCGACACGCCCTTGCCTGCTGCGGGGCGATCGCTCTGGGCGGCCAGCGCGTCTGCGCGTTCCTTCACGTGCGAGGCGAACTGCTGCGGCTTGGCGATGGAGTCGACCAGCCGCCAGTCCACCGCCTTCTTGCCGCGCACACCTTCGCTGGTGGTGCAGAAGATGTCGGCCAGGTCGTGGCGCACATGGCGCTTGTCTGTGACGCGGGTCAGGCCGCCGGTGCCGGGGAGCACGCCGAGCAGCGGCACTTCGGGCAGCGACACGGCAGAAGACCGGTCGTCCACCAGCACGATCTCGTCGCAGGCCAGCGCGAGTTCGTAACCACCGCCTGCGCAGGCGCCATTGAGCGCGGCCACGAACTTCAGGCCGCTGTGCTTTGAGGAGTCCTCGATGCCGTTGCGCGTTTCGTTGGTGAACTTGCAGAAGTTCACCTTCCACGCGTGGCTGGAGAGGCCGAGCATGAAGATGTTGGCGCCCGAGCAGAACACACGGTCCTTGCCGCTGGTGACGACCACAGTGCGCACTTCGGGGTGTTCGAAGCGCACGCGGTTGAGCGCGTCGTGCAGTTCGATGTCCACGCCCAGGTCGTAGCTGTTGAGCTTGAGCTTGTAGCCGGGGCGGATACCGGCGTCTTCGTTGATGTCCACCGCGAGGGTGGCGATGGCGCCGTCGAAAGACAGCTTCCAGTGGCGGTACTGGCTGGGGTCGGTGCGGTAGTCGACGGTGGTCGGGGTGGCGGTGGTGCTCATGGTGGTTGTCTCCGGGGCGGTGGTCTCGGGCAGCCGGGCGACGACTGCGGGATCAGGCCCGACAACCAAGCCACTATGGGCCGGTTCGAACCTGTTGATGTGAATAATAATTCACAAAGTTCAAAACGTCAATGCACTTTTCTGCATGTCACACCGGCAAGTCGACCAGTTCCCGCACCTGCTCGCGCAAAGCCATGAAGGCTTCCTCCAGCGGGTAGGCGCTGGTGTTGAAGCTCATGTCGGCCTTCGAATAGAAGGCCGAGCGCCCGGCCAGGATGCGCTTCAGATCCTCCATGGCCTCGCGGCTGGCGGCCATGGGGCGCATGTCGCCCTGTGCGGCCACGCGGCCCATGTGATCGGCCGGGTCGGCCTGCAACCACACCGTGGTGCAGTGTGAGAGCAGCAGGTTGAAGTTGGCGGCGTCTGAAACCAGCCCACCCGGCGTGGCGATCACCACCTCCGGGTAGATCTGGATGGTTTCTTCCAGAGCCCGGCGTTCATAGCGGCGGTAGGCCGGCGTGCCATAAAGCGAGTGGATCTCGTTGATGCTGCAGCCGGCGAACTTTTCGATCTCACGGCTGAGTTCGACAAAGGCAAAACCCAGGTCGTCGGCCAGGCGCTGGCCCAGCGTGGACTTGCCTGCACCGCGCAGCCCGATGAGCGCGATGCGCGCCTTGCGGCCGGGGTCGTCCCCCGGCATCGCGCCGCCGCCCAGCAACCCGCCGATGGCAATGCGCGCGCGACGCAGGTCCGATTCGCTGCGCTTTTCCAGCAGCTCGCGGATCAGCAGCCATTCAGGTGAGCTTGTGCTCACATCACCCAGCAATTCGGCCAGCGAACATTGCAAGGCCTGGGCCACCTGCAAGAGCACCAGGATCGACGCGTTGCCAGTACCGTATTCCAGGTTGGCCAGGTGGCGCTCGGACACGTCGGCGGCGAGGGCCACGGCCTTGCGCGTCATGCCACGGCGCGAGCGCAAGGTGCGCACCCGCTCTCCGAGCGACACCAGGAAAGGGTGCCGGGGTTCTTCGGTGGCCGGATCGGCTGGCCGGCCTGCGGCGGAGGCCATCACGCTGGTGTCGGCTGCATCCATGGTGAACAGGGCTTTCAAAAGTGTCGGGGCTGGAGGGATAACCCTCAGGGCTCTTGCCAATCCGACAAACATGCACTTTAATGCACAATTCGCAGCAAGCAAGATAGTGCATTTATAGCGCCATTAGATGGCCGCGAACAGCCCTGGCAACCCGGGGACCCATTTCAGGAGACACCATGACCACCACTCTGCTTCCCAACCACCTGGGCGGCCAATGGCACACCGCCACGGGCACCGGCACGCCATTGTTCGACCCCATTCTGGGCACCGAGCTGGTCCGCGTGGGCAACGCCGGCCTGGACCTGGAGGCCGGATTCCGGTTCACCCGGGAACAAGGCGGCAAGGCCTTGCGCGCCCTCACCTACGGCCAGCGTGCAGCCCTGCTCGCGGTCATCGTGAAGGTGCTGCAAGCCAACCGAGATGCCTACTACGAGATCGCCACCGCCAACTCTGGCACCACCACCAAGGATTCGGCGGTGGACATCGACGGCGGCATCTTCACCCTGGGCTACTACGCCAAGCAGGGCGAGGCCCTGGGCGATGCGCGAGCCCTGCTCGATGGCGCGCGCATCCGCATGGGCAAGGACCCGGCGTTCCAGACCCAGCACATCCTGCAGCCCACGCACGGCGTGGCGCTGTTCATCAACGCCTTCAACTTCCCGAGCTGGGGCTTGTGGGAAAAGGCCGCGCCCGCCCTGCTCTCGGGCGTGCCGGTGATCGTGAAACCCGCCACCGCCACGGCCTGGCTCACGCAACGCATGGTGAAGGATGTGATCGATGCCAACATCCTGCCGCCAGGTTCTCTCTCCGTGGTCTGCGGCTCATCCGCCGGTCTGATGGATCAGCTGCAGCCCTTCGACGTGGTCTCGTTCACGGGTTCGGCCGACACCGCGCGCGTCATCCGCAGCCACCCCGCCGTCGCCGAGCGTTCCGTGCGCTGCAACATCGAGGCCGACAGCCTCAACAGCGCCCTGCTGGACCCGGCTGCCACCGCCGACAGCGAGGCCTTCAACCTGCTGGTGAGCGAGGTGGTGCGCGAGATGACGGTCAAGGCCGGCCAGAAGTGCACCGCCATCCGCCGTGTGTTCGTGCCACGTGCGTTGTACGACGCCGCGGCCCAGGCCATCGGCGCCAAGCTGGCGAAGACCAGTGTCGGCAACCCACGCCATGAAGCCGTGCGCATGGGCTCGCTGGTGAGCCAGGAGCAGAAGGCGAGCGTGCTCGAAGGCATTGCGAGACTGCGCGCGGAAGCTGATGTGCTGTTCGACGGCGGCAGTGCCACGCTGCTGGACGCCGACCCGGTCGTGGCGGCCTGCGTGGCACCGGTGCTGCTGGGATCGCGCGAGCCCGCGAAGGCCAGGCTGCTGCACGAGGTGGAGGTGTTCGGTCCGGTCGCCACGCTCATGGCCTACGACAGCATCGAACAGGCCTTCGAGCTCATCCACCGCGGCGAAGGCTCACTGGTGTCTTCGGTGTACAGCGCCGACCCCGCTTTCATCGCCCGCGCCGCGCTGGAACTCGGCTCCGCACACGGACGCGTGCACGCCATCTCGCCCGATGTGGCGGCCAGCCAGACCGGCCACGGCAACGTGATGCCCATGTCGTTGCATGGCGGCCCGGGCCGCGCCGGTGGCGGCGAAGAGCTGGGTGGCCTGCGAGCACTGGGCTTCTACCACCGCCGCAGCGCCGTGCAGGCCAGCAGCGCCGCTCTGGACGCACTGGCTGCCTCGGCAGTAGCCTTGACGTATTGAACTGCAGAGGAGACACCACATGACCGCAACCGCCGCCCCACCCGAGCGCTTCAATTTCGCAAGCCACTTGCTCGAACTCAACGTCGGCCGTGCGCAGAAAACCGCATTGATCGACGACCAGGGGTCTCTCAGCTACGGTCAGCTCGCCGACCAGGTGCAGCGTTTCGCGGGCGCGCTCCGCACCCTGGGCCTGCGGCGAGAAGAACGCGTGCTGCTGCTCATGCACGACAGCAGCGACTGGGTGGTGGCTTTTCTGGGCGCTTTGCACGCGGGCGTGGTGCCGGTGGCGGTGAACACCCTGCTCACTGCGCAGGACTATGCGTACATGCTGGCCAACAGCCGTGCCCAGGCCGTGCTCGTGTCGGCGGCGCTGCTGCCCACGCTGCAGACCGCCCTGGCCTCGAAATCCACCGAAGTGCAACACCTCATCGTCTCGCGCGCTACCGAACCACTGCCATCGGGCGCGCACGATTTCGCGAAGCTGGTTGCGCAGAGTGAGCCTGCGCAAGCGGCCGACACCCACGGCGACGAACCGGCCTTCTGGCTGTATTCCAGTGGTTCCACTGGCGCGCCCAAGGGCACGGTGCACACGCAGGCCAGCCTGTACTGGACGGCCGAGCTGTATGGCAAGGCGGTGCTCGAACTGCGCGAAGACGACGTGGTGTTCTCCGCCGCCAAGCTGTTCTTTGCCTACGGCCTGGGCAACGCGCTGAGTTTCCCGCTCAGCGTGGGCGCCAGCGTGGTGCTGATGGCCGAGCGGCCCACACCGCAAGCCTGCTTCAAGCGCTTCAAGGAGCTGAAGCCCACGGTGTTCTACGGCGCACCCACGGGCTACGGCGGCATGCTGGCGAGCCCGGACCTGCCGGGCAAAAGCGATGTCGCGCTGCGCCTGTGTTCGTCCGCTGGCGAGGCCCTGCCACAAGACATCGGCCAGCGCTGGACGAAGCACTTCGACGTCGAGATCATCGACGGCATCGGCTCCACCGAGATGCTGCACGTGTTCCTCTCGAATCGGCCGGGCGACGTGCGCTATGGCACCACCGGCAAGCCGGTGCCGGGCTACGAGATTGAACTGCGCGGCGAGGACGGCCAGCCGGTGGCCGACGGCGAGATCGGCGATCTCTACATCCGCGGCCCAAGCGCTGCGCTGATGTACTGGAACAACCGCGACAAGAGCCGCGACACCTTCCAGGGCGGCTGGACCAAGGCGGGCGACAAGTACACGCGCGACGCCGACGGCTACTGCACCTACGCCGGCCGCAACGACGACATGCTGAAAGTCAGCGGCATCTACGTGAGCCCGTTCGAGGTGGAGGCCACGCTGGTGCAGCACCCCGCCGTGCTCGAGACCGCCGTGATCGGCAAGCTGGATGCCGATGGCCTGACCAAGACCAAGGCTTTCGTGGTGCTCAAGGCCGGCGCGCAGGCGACCGAAGCGGAACTGCAGGCCTTCGTGAAGGAAAAGCTCGCGCCCTACAAGTACCCGCGCTTCATCGAGTTCCTGCCGGAGCTGCCGAAGACGGCGACTGGCAAGATCCAGCGCTTCAGACTGCGCGAGCGCGAAGCCGGCTGAGCTCAGGTGTCCTTGGAAACCTTGATGCTTGGAAACTTGCTCGAGAAATCCTTGGCCTTGGCCGCGATCTTGATCGCCACCTGCCTCGCCACGCCCTTGTAGAGACCGGCGATCTCGCCCTCCGGGTCGGCCACCACCGTGGGCATGCCGCTGTCGGCCTGCACGCGGATGCTCATGTTCAGCGGCAGCGCGCCGAGGTAGTCCATGCCGTACTCGGCCGCCATGTTCTTGCCGCCATCGGCACCGAAGATGTGCTCCACGTGGCCGCACTTCTCGCACACGTGCACCGCCATGTTCTCCACGATGCCCAGAATCGGCACGCCCACCTTCTCGAACATCTTGATGCCCTTGCGCGCGTCGAGCAGCGCAATGTCCTGCGGTGTGGTGACGATCACCGCGCCAGTGAGCGGCACGCGCTGGCTCAGGGTGAGCTGGATGTCGCCGGTGCCGGGCGGCATGTCGACGATGAGGTAGTCCAGTTCTTTCCAGTTGGTCTGTCGCAGCAACTGCTCCAGCGCCTGCGTGGCCATGGGACCGCGCCAGATCATGGCTTCGTCGCGGTCGATCAGGAAACCGATGGAGATGACCTGCACCCCATAGTTCTCCAGCGGTTCCATGGTCTTGCCGTCCTCGCTCTCGGGCCGGCCTTCCACGCCCATCATCATCGGCTGGCTGGGACCATAGATGTCGGCATCCAGGATGCCGACCTTCGCGCCTTCTGCCGCCAGCGCGAGTGCCAGGTTGACGGCCGTGGTGCTCTTGCCAACGCCGCCCTTGCCAGAGGCCACGGCGATGATGTTCTTCACATTGGGCATGAGCTGCACGCCGCGCTGCACCGCATGGGCGGTGATCTTCGTCGTGACGTTGACCGACACGTTGTCCACGCCGGGCACCGACTTGGCGGCGGCGATGAGCGCGCGGCGCAAGGCGGGAATCTGGCTCTTGGCCGGGTAACCCATTTCCAGATCGAAAGCCACGTCGCCGTCGCTGGCCTGCAGGTTTTTCAGCGCCTTGGTGGACACGAAGTCCTTGCCCGTGTTCGGGTCGGTCACGCCTTGCAGCGCGGTCAGCAGCGCCTGGGAATCAACGGCCATGGGGAATGGTCTCCAGAAGGGTGGGGGTGCAATGGTTATCGGGTAGGCGGGGAAGAGTCTAACGTCCTGCCCCCGCGAGGGGCATTCACACAGGCGCCATGAGGGCATAGCCTCGTAAAATGACCGGTTCCCCGACAGAAAGCCCCTCCCATGAGCCAGCCGCGACGCCTGTTCGTCACCACCGCCCTGCCCTACGCCAACGGCCACTTCCACATTGGCCACATCATGGAATACATCCAGGCCGACATCTGGGTGCGGTTCCAGCGCATGCAGGGCCACGAGGTGAACTTCGTGTGCGCCGACGACGCCCATGGCGCGCCGATCATGATCGCCGCCGACAAGGCGGGCAAGACGCCGCAGCAGTTCGTGGCCGACATCGCCGCCGGCCGCAAGCCCTACCTGGACGGTTTCCACATCGGCTTCGACAACTGGCACAGCACCGACGGCCCGGAAAACCACGTGCTGGCGCAGGACGTGTACCGCGCGCTCAAGGCCAATGGCCTGATCGAGACGCGCACCATCGAACAGTTCTTCGACCCCGAGAAGAACATGTTCCTGCCCGACCGCTTCATCAAGGGCGAATGCCCGAACTGCCACGCCAAGGACCAGTACGGCGACAACTGCGAGGTCTGCAGCAAGGTCTACAGCCCGACCGACCTGATCAACCCATATTCCGCGCTCTCGGGCGCCAAGCCGGTGCTGAAGAACTCCGAGCACTTCTTCTTCAAGCTCTCCGACCCGCGCTGCATCGAGTTCCTGAAAGCCTGGACCACCAGCGGCGCGGTGCAACCGGAGGTGCTCAATAAGATCACCGAGTGGATCGCCCCCGGCGACGACGGCAGGCCGAAGATGGGCGACTGGGACATCAGCCGTGATGCGCCCTACTTCGGCATCGAGATTCCGGATGCCCCGGGCAAGTATTTCTACGTGTGGCTGGACGCACCGATCGGCTACCTCGCTTCGCTCAAGAACCTGTTCGACAAGACCGGTCGCGACTTCGAGGCCTTCATGGCCGACCCGTCCACCGAGCAGTACCACTTCATCGGCAAGGACATCATCACCTTCCACACGCTGTTCTGGCCTGCCATGCTGAAGTTCAGCGGCCGCAAGGTGCCCAACGCGGTGTTCGTGCACGGCTTCCTGACGGTGAACAACGGCGAGAAGATGAGCAAGAGCCGCGGTACCGGGCTCGACCCCCTGAAGTACCTGAACCTGGGCATGAACCCCGAGTGGCTGCGCTACTACCTCGCGGCCAAGCTGTCGGCGCGCAACGAAGACCTGGACTTCAACTCCGAGGACTTCATGCTGCGGGTCAACAGCGACCTGATCGGCAAGTTCGTCAACATCGTCTCCCGGTCGGCGGGCTTCCTCACCAAGCGCTTCAACGGCGGGCTCACGCATACCTTCGACCCGCAAGGCGCGGCCCTGTTGAACGACATCCGCGACGCTGCGCCGAGCATTGCCGCGCTGTACAACGACCGCGAATACGGCAAGGCGATGCGCGAGATCATGGCCCTGGCCGATCGCGTGAACGCCTACGTCGACCAGCACAAGCCCTGGGACCTGGCCAAGGACAGCGCCAACGACCAACAACTGCACCAGGTGTGTTCGGTGCTCGTCAACGCGTTCACGGCGCTGGCGCGTTACCTTGCGCCCGTGCTGCCCGACCTGACGCAACGCGTGCAGGCCTTGACCGGCACCGACCTGAAGACCTGGTCCAACCGCGCCGACGTGGCCCGCATCCAGCCCTACCAGCACCTCATGCAACGGGTGGACGTCAAGCAGCTCGACGCGCTTTTCGAGCCCCCGCCCGCACCAGTCGAAGTGGCCGCAGTCCCGGGTGGTGAGCCGATCGCCGAGACCATCACCATCGACGACTTCGCGAAGATCGACCTGCGCATCGCGCAGATCGTGAACTGCGAAACCGTGGAAGGCTCGACCAAGCTGCTGCGCCTCACGCTCGACGTGGGCGAAGGCCGCACGCGCAACGTGTTCAGCGGCATCGCCAGCGCCTACAAACCCGAGGACCTGGTGGGCAAGCTCACCGTGGTGGTGGCCAACCTCGCGCCACGCAAGATGAAATTCGGTGTGAGCGAAGGCATGGTGCTGGCCGCCAGCCACGCCGACGAAAAGGCGCAGCCCGGCATCCATGTGCTCAACCCCTGGCCCGGCGCCACGCCTGGCATGCGGGTGCGCTGAACGATCGATCGCCCATGTTCAAGCCGATCCGTGGCTTCACCAGTCTGCAGCGCACGCCGCAGGCCGATCTGAAGCTCGGCTCGGTGCTGGCCTTCGTGGCCGGCGCGGCCAACGCGGGTGGGTTTCTGGCCGTGGGTCAGTACACCTCGCACATGACGGGCATCGTCTCCTCGGTGGCCGACCACCTGGTGCTGGGTGAATTCACCCTGGCTCTGGCGGGTGTCGGATCGGTGCTCGCTTTTCTGCTTGGCGCCATGACCACAGCCTGGCTGGTGAACTGGGGCATGCGGCACGAATTGCGCAGCGCCTACGGCCTGCCGCTCATCCTGGAAGCCGCAGCACTTTTGGTGTTCGGCCTGTTCGGGGCCGCCATCGGCTTCATGACGCCGGTCTTTCTGCCCCTCACTGTGGTGGTGCTGTGCTTCATCATGGGTCTGCAGAATGCGGTGATCACCAAGATCTCGCGCGCGGTGATCCGCACCACCCACGTAACAGGATTGGTCACCGACCTCGGCATCGAACTGGGCAAGCTGCTCTACGTGAACCGGCAGGCAGGCTCGGCACGGGTGCTGGCCGATCGCTACCGCCTGCGTGTGCACAGCCAGCTCATTGCCTGCTTCTTCATGGGTGGCCTGACTGGGGCCCTTGGCTTCAAGTACCTGGGCTACATCAGCACCCTGCCCCTGGCGCTGATGCTGTTGCTGCTGGTCATGCGCCCGGCTCTGGACGACTGGCAACGCCTGCGCGCGGCCTGAGGAGCCACCCGCCTACTTCGGATCGATCTCCGGGTCCCGCGTCGACCCGGTGGACACCACGCGCAGGTCGCGGTCGAACACCACGGTGAAGATCTTCGAATCGCCCGCGTTGGGACCGTCCAGGTAACGCCAGTCGTAGTGGGTTTCGCGCTTGATATCGTAGGTCGTGATCTTCATCGGCTTGCCCAGCATGCGGCGCACCGTCTCCATGGGCATGCCGGGAACCACCTGCTTGAAGTTCTGTGGTGTCAGCACCTGGCGCAGCGCGGCCATGCGACCATCCGGGCCGATGGTGATCATGTAGTTGCGGTGGCCGGCGGGCTGGCGGTTGTATTCGTAGATCTGAGCGCCGTCCTCGGCCTCCCACACTGCTTCGGGCGTGCCGAAGCGTTCGCGCACGTCGGCCTCGGTGGACACGCCCTCTTCGAGTTCGCTGATGTTCTGCGGGTCGCAGCCACCGACCAGCCAGACGCAGGTCAGGAGCGCCACGCGCCAACGCCATCGCGTCCAGGAAGATTTCATGCGGATCCTCGTCAAAACAGAAAAATCCAGTTTAGTCGCGCTGGCCCCACCCGCCGGTTTGTCAGCCCCGTGAACGGTTGCGAAAGGTAACATGCCCCATGCTCCAAGGACTGCCGCCCCTGGCCCCCTTCCGTCCGCGCCTCGTGCAGGACATGAAGGGCTACAACCGGGACAAGCTGGTGCGCGACATCGGCGCGGGCGCGACGGTGGGCATCGTGGCGCTCCCCCTGGCCATGGCGTTTGCCATCGCCAGTGGCCTCAAACCCGAGGCCGGCCTGTGGACGGCCATCATCGCGGGCTTTCTCATTTCGGCCCTGGGTGGAACCTCCATGCAGATCGGTGGCCCTGCGGGTGCCTTCATCGTCATTGTCTACGGCATCGTCGAGCGCTACGGCGTGGCCAACCTGCTGATCGCCACGGCCAGCGCGGGTGTGCTGCTGTTCCTCATGGGGCTGTTTCGCCTGGGTTCGCTGGTGCGCTACGTGCCGGTGAGCGTGGTGATCGGTTTCACCAACGGCATCGCGGTGCTGATCGCGTTGTCGCAGGTGCGCGACCTGCTGGGGTTGGACATCGCGAAGATGCCCGCGAGTTTCTTCGGCCAGATCAACGCCATGGCGCTGCACCTCGGAAGCTTCAACGTGTTTGCCTTCGCTCTGGGCGCGTTGTGCGTGCTGGGCTTGTTCGTGTGGCCCCGGCTGTGGGCGGTGGACTCGCAGTTCCGCCGCCAGATCGCGGTGCTGGACCGGGTGAGCGCGCTCAAGGCCACCTCACGCATCCCGGGCCCGGTGGTGGCGCTGGTCACCCTTTCCTTGCTGGCCTGGGCGCTGGCCTTGCCGGTGGAGACCATCGGCACACGCTTTGGCGGCATCCCGCAGGGCGTGCCGGCCTTCGAACTGCCCGATTTCTCCTGGGAAACCGTGCGCCTGCTGGTCACGCCCACGCTCACCATCGCCATGCTGGGCGCCATCGAATCCCTGCTGTGCGCCCGCGTGGCCGACCAGTTGGGCGATGCGCCCAAGCACGACCCCAACCAGGAACTGATGGCACAAGGCGTCGCGAACACCGTGGTGCCCTTCTTCGGTGGCATGCCGGCCACCGGCACGATCGCCCGCACGGTCACCAACATCCGCTCGGGCGCGGCCTCGCCCGTGGCGGGCATGGTACATGCCATCACCCTGGCCGCCGTGGTGCTGCTGGCCGCGCCGCTGGCGTTCCACATTCCGCTGGCGGTGTTGGCCGGCGTGCTGCTGTTCGTGGCCTGGAACATGGGGGAATGGCGCGAGTTCGGCCGGCTGAAACAATTCAGCAACCACTACCGGCTGATGATGTTGTCCACCTTCGCGGTGACGATCATTTTCGATCTCACGGTGGCGGTGGAGCTCGGGCTGGTGCTGGCCGTGGTGCTGTTCGTGCGCCGGCAGAGTTCGATCTTTCGCGCCGAACCGGTGGCCCGCACCGAGCAGCAACTCACTTACAAGCTCTATGGCTCGCTGTTCTTCGGCGCTGTCACCAAGATCGATCCGATCGTGACCGCCGTGGAAACCTCGCCATCGCCGGTGAACGTGATGCTCGACGCCAGTCATATGATTTCCCTGGACGCCTCGGGGCTCGATGCGCTGGAACAGCTGCACAAGGCGGTGCACAAGCGCGGTGGCCATCTGGGCATGGTGGGGCTGCATGATCAGCCACGCTCCCTGATCGAACGATCGGGCTTTGCCAGCCGGCTGAACACCTGCCAGTAGCAGACCGGTAAAATCGCCGCTTTCCCCTGCGCCCGCCCCGGCTGCCCACCATGTCCTTCTTCCGCCGCCCCGACTACACCTCCGACGCGACCCAGTTCATCGAGTCGCTCAAGCAGAAAAAGCCTTCGCTGGAGCAGGAGCAGCGCAAGGGCCGTGCGCTGCTGTGGGACAAGCAGATCGACCGGGAATTCCAGGCCAGGGCCGAAGCCGCCCGCGTGCCGCAGCAGCCCTACGTGTACCAGACCGGCTCCGACCACATCTGAGCCTCCGAATGACCGGCGAGCCCCACATGCTCGACGAGGCCCCTCAGGGCCTGGACGCGGTGCTGCCCAGCGTGGTGGACCACGTGGCGCTGGCCCGCCTGTACGGCGAGCCCCTGTTCGCCATGCCGCGCGATCTCTACATCCCGCCCGATGCGCTGCAGATTTTCCTGGAAGCCTTTGAAGGTCCGCTGGACCTGCTGCTCTACCTGATCCGCAAGCAGAACTTCAACATCCTCGACATCCCGATGGCGGCGGTGACCCGCCAGTACCTGACCTACGTGGATGAAATCCGCGCCAGCAACCTGGAACTGGCGGCCGAGTACCTGCTGATGGCGGCCATGCTGATCGAGATCAAGTCGCGCATGCTGCTGCCGCCCAAGAAGACGGCCGAAGGCGAGGAGCCCGAGGACCCGCGAGCCGAACTGGTCCGCCGCCTGCTGGAATACGAGCAGATGAAGCTGGCCGCGCAGCGCCTGGCCGACTGCCCGCAATACGGCCGCGATTTCCTGCGCGCCCAAGTCTATGTGGAGCAGGCGCTGGCGCCGCGCTTTCCCGATGTGAACGCCATCGATCTGCAAAGCGCCTGGCGCGACATCCTCAAGCGCGCCAAGCTGGTGCAGCACCACAAGATCAGCCGTGAAGAACTCTCGGTGCGCGAGCACATGAGCATCGTGCTGCGCCGCCTGCAAGGTCGAAAGTTCGTCGAGTTCGGCGAGCTGTTCGACCCCACGCACGGCTCGCCCGTGCTGGTGGTCACTTTTATCGCCATGCTGGAGCTGGCCAAGGAAACGCTCATCGAGCTGACCCAGGCCGAAGCCTTTGCCCCCATCTACGTCCGCTTGGCGTACTCGCCCACATGAACCCCCACGCTCCGCCGCTTCGCGGGTCGCTGCCCCCCACGGGGGCTGAGCCGCCTTGGGAGCGGCCCGGCGGCGGCTCGACTCACTCTTCGACATGACCGACCTGCACCGTTTCGACGTCCTGATCATCGGCAGCGGCCTGGCGGGTCTCACCACCGCCCTGCACCTGGCCTCCACCCACCGCGTGGCCGTCGTCACCAAAAGGGCTCTCACCGATGGCTCCAGCAACTGGGCGCAGGGCGGCATCGCCGCCGTGCTGGCCGAGGGAGACAGCTACGCCTCGCATGTGGACGACACGCTGGTGGCGGGCGCAGGCCTGTGCGATCTGGAAGCCACACGCTTCACCGTAGAAAACGCCCCGGCGGCCATCGCCTGGCTGCAGGAACTCGGCGTGCCCTTCTCCACCGAGGACGGCGAACTGCACCTCACGCGCGAGGGCGGCCACAGCCACCGGCGCATCGTGCACGCCGCCGACGCCACCGGCGCGGCGGTGCAGGCCACGCTGATCGAGCGCGTGCTCGCCACACCGGCCATCCAGGTGTTCGAGCACCACATGCTGGTTGACCTCATCACCGACCGCAAGCTGCCCGGTCACGATCCGGCGCCTCGCGCGGCCACACGCTGCCATGGCGCTTACGTGCTCGACACCGTGCGCGACGAGGTCGTGACCTTCAGCGCCACCCACACCGTGCTGGCCACGGGCGGCGCGGGCAAGGTGTACCTCTACACCACCAACCCCGACACCGCCACGGGCGACGGCATCGCGGCCGGCTGGCGCGCGGGTTGCCAGGTGGGCAACATGGAATTCATCCAGTTCCATCCTACCTGTCTGTATCACCCACACGCCAAGAGTTTCCTGATCTCCGAGGCGGTGCGCGGGGAAGGTGGGCTGCTCAAGTTGCCTGCCTCCCACGGCGGACACCGCTTCATGCCCGACCATGATCCGCGTGCCGAACTCGCGCCGCGCGACGTGGTGGCCCGCGCGATCGACTTCGAGATGAAGAAGCACGGCCTGGACTGCGTGCACCTGGACATCTCCCACCAGCCGCCCGAGTTCCTGCGCGAGCACTTCCCCAACATCCTGGCGCGCTGCGCCGAGCTGGGCATCGACATCACCCGGGAGCCCATCCCCGTGGTGCCCGCGGCGCACTACACCTGCGGCGGCCTGGTGACCGATCTCACCGGCAGCACCGGCATCGCCGGGCTGTATGCGGTGGGCGAGACCACCTGCACCGGCCTGCACGGCGCCAACCGCCTGGCCAGCAATTCGCTGGTGGAGTGCATGGTGTTCGCACAAGGTGCCGTGGGTGCGATCCGAAGCGCCCCGGGTGCGGCCACGCCAGCCATGCCGTTGTGGGACGACAGCCGCGTGACCGACGCCGACGAGCACGTGGTCATCTCGCACAACTGGGATGAACTGCGCCGCTTCATGTGGGACTACGTGGGCATCGTGCGCACCGACAAACGACTGGAGCGCGCCGCGCACCGCATCTCGCTGCTGCAAGCGGAAATCCACGAGTTCTATTCGCAGTTCCACGTCACGCGCGACCTGCTGGAGCTGCGCAACCTGGTGCAGGTGGCTGACCTGATCGTCATGTCGGCCATGATGCGCCGCGAGAGCCGCGGCCTGCACTTCAGCCGCGACTACCCCGAGTTGCTGCCGGAAGCCAAGCCGACGATATTGGTCCCCCCCGCGCGCTGACGCGCACCCCCCAAGGGGGCGATGCCTGCGGCCTGGCAGAGCCAGTTCCGCGGCATCCTCGGTTGTGGCGCCGCTAGGCCGCGCCGATATGGGGCACCAGCGCGCCAGGGTTGTTGCCAGATTTCAGCGCGGAGGTGAACGCCAGCATGCGATCGATGGGCTGACGCGCGCGCGGGATGAGCGCCGGATCGACGTGGATCTCGTTCAGCCCCTTTTCCAGCACCTGCGCCACGCCCGCCAGCCCGTTCATTGCCATCCAGGGGCAGTGCGCGCAGCTCTTGCAGGTGGCGCTGTTGCCGGCGGTGGGTGCTTCGAAGAACACTTTGCCCGGGTTCTGCTGTCGCAGCATGTGCATCATGCCGTTGTCGGTGGCCACGATGAACTCGGTGGCGTCCATCTCGCGCGCCGCCTTCAGGATGGCCGAGGTGGAGCCCACGGCGTCGGCCAGGGCCACCACTTCCGCTGGACTTTCCGGGTGCACCAGCACCTTTGCCTTGGGATGCTCCTTCTTGAGCGCCTCCAGTTCGAACGACTTGAATTCGTCGTGCACGATGCAGGAGCCCGTCCACATCACCATGTCGGCACCGGTCTCGCGCTGAATGTAGGCACCCAGGTGCTTGTCGGGCGCCCACAGGATCTTGTGGCCCTTGTCCTTGAGTGCGCTCACGATGTCAAGCGCGCAGCTGGAGGTCACCAACCAGTCCGACCGCGCCTTCACCGCTGCACTGGTGTTGGCGTACACCACCACCGTGCGGTCGGGGTGCGCATCGCAGAAGGCGCTGAATTCATCGATGGGGCAGCCCAGGTCGAGCGAGCAGTTCGCATCCAGATCGGGCATGAGCACGGTCTTCTCCGGGCTCAGGATCTTGGCCGTCTCGCCCATGAAGCGCACGCCCGAGACCACCAGGGTGGTGGCGGGATGGTCGCGCCCGAAGCGCGCCATCTCCAGCGAATCGCTCACGATGCCGCCGGTCTCCACGGCCAGATCCTGCAGGTCAGGGTGCACGTAGTAGTGAGACACCATCACCGCGTTGCGCTCCTTGAGCAGTGCGCGGATGCGCTCCTTGAGCGCGGCGCGCTGCTTCGGCCCCGGCTCCACCGGCACGCGTGCCCAGGCGTGTTGCGTGGGGCAGGCCGGTTGTTCGTATTCGACGTCGATGACGTCGCCGCTGGATTCGTTCGTGGGGTTCATGTGGTTGTATCTTCCAGGTGAGCCGCTTCAGAGGGTCTCGAAGCGCATGGAGAAATCGATCGCCCGGATGTCCTTGGTGAGTGACCCGATGGAAATGCGGTCGACACCGGTTTCTGCAAGGGCGCGCACGGTCTTCAAGTTGACGCCGCCCGAGATTTCAAGCACCGCGCGCCCGGCATTTCGGCGCACGGCCTCCAGCAGGTCGGCGTTGGCCATGTTGTCCAGCAGCACCATGGTGGCGCCGTGGGCCAGGGCTTCGTCGAGCTGGGCCAGCGTCTCCACCTCGATCTCCACGAAGCGGGCTGCTGGCGCGGTATCGCGCACGCGTTGCAGCACCTGGGCCACGCCACCCGCAGCGGCAATGTGGTTCTCCTTGATCAGCACCGCGTCGTAAAGCCCGATGCGGTGGTTCAGTCCGCCACCGGTCGTCACCGCGTATTTCTGCGCCAGCCGCAAGCCTGGCAAGGTCTTGCGCGTGTCCACGATGCGCGCGCGCGTGCCGGCGACGGCGTCTACGTACGTCGCCGTCTGCGTCGCCACGGCCGAGAGCAGTTGCAGGAAATTGAGGGCCGTGCGTTCGGCTGTCAGGAGCTTCTGTGCGCGGCCTTCGATGGAGAGCACGGTCTGGTCCGCCGCGCAGCGCTGGCCTTCGGCCGCGTGCCATTGCAACCGGGCCTGCGGATCCAGCGCGAGCACCGCCGCTTCCACCCAGGGTGTGCCACAGATCACCGCCGATTCGCGCGCCAGGATGCGCGCACGCGCCATGCGATCGCCATCGACCAATGCAGCCGTCAGATCCCCTTCGCCCACGTCCTCCGCCAGCGCTCTGGCCACGTCGGCGCGCGCCAGTTCTTCAATGTCAAAGGAAGTGAATTCGGAGAGATGTTTCATGGGCCGCAAGCATAACGGGATGGTCTATAGTCCCGCATTCTCACCCACCCCTGAAACACGCGGGAACCACGCATGAGCACCCCCACCACCACCGCGCCCATGGCCACGCCTTATGGCACGCTGCCCACGGCATCGCCCCTGCCCCAGCGCAAACCCGTCAGCCTGCCGCGCCTGAATGAACTGCGCGAGCGCGGTGAAAAAATCACCATGCTCACGGCCTACGACGCCACCTTCGCCGCCGTGGCCGATGCGGCGGGCGTCGAATGCATCCTGGTGGGCGACTCGCTGGGCATGGTCTGCCAGGGCCTGGCCAGTACGGCAGGCGTCACGCTCGAAACCATGGCCTACCACGTGGAGAGCGTGGCGCGCGGCCTGCGTCGCGTGCAGGGCACGGCCTGGCTGCTGGGCGACCTGCCGTTCGGCAGCTACCACGAATCGAAAGAACAGGCCATGCGCAGCGCGGCGCAACTGGTGCATGCGGGCGCGCACATGATCAAGCTCGAAGGCGGTGGCTGGACAGCCGAAACCGTGCGTTTCCTGGTCGAGCGCGGCATCCCGGTCTGTGCCCACCTCGGGCTCACGCCACAGACGGTGCACGCCCTCGGCGGCTACCGCGTTCAGGGCCGCGGCGATGCGGCCGCGCTCACGCTCAAGCGGCATGCGCTCGAACTGCAGGACGCCGGCGCCACCATGCTGGTGCTGGAAATGGTGCCCGCCGCCCTCTCGGCCGAAATCACGCAACAACTGCCGCACTGCCACACCATCGGCATCGGCGCCGGCAAGGGCACCGCCGGGCAGGTGCTGGTGATGCACGACATGCTGGGCGTGAACCTGGGCAAGAACCCGAAGTTCGTGCGCAACTTCATGGAAGGCGTCAGCGGCGTGCGCGAGGCGATGGCGGCGTATGTGGCCGCCGTCAAGGACGGCAGCTTCCCCGACGACCAATTGCACGCGTGGTGAGAGGCGCCACAGGGCCGTCCTTGAGGGAGCACCGCTTCCCTGCGTCATCCCGATCCCGCGCCGTCACACATCTGCGGATTCGGCTGGAACAAGACTCCTGGCCCCGGTTGCAGATGGCCTTCCTGGTCATGCTCACGGGAGCAAGCGGGTTCCTGGCTTCCTTTCTGCTCCTGCAAGCAGGCCTGCAGGCCATGTGGATGCGATACCCGGTGTCGGTCGGCTTCGCATACGGGGTGTTTCTCCTGCTGCTTTGGCTGTGGATGAAAACCAAGGCCTCCGACTACGCGGATGTGCCCACCATCTCAGGGAACGGGGCATCGAACGGCGGTGCCGATTCAGAATGCCTTGCCGATCTGCAGAGCGGTGGCGGCGGGGATTTCGGTGGAGGTGGCGCCTCGGCTCAATTCGACGCACCGGCAAACCCTGTCGATCCCAGCGAGTTGCCGGGTTCCAGTCTCGTCAGTGATGGACTGGCTTCCGTGGGTGATGCCGATGAGGCCGCCTTGCCCCTGCTGGGACTTCTGCTGGTCGCAGCGCTGCTTGTGGGCATGCTGGGCGCGGCGGTATCTTCTCTCTACATCCTGTATGCAGCGCCCGGACTGTTCGCCGAGTTGCTGCTGGACGGCGTGCTGGCGGCGACGCTCTACCGACGACTGCGCCACCTGGAATCACGGCACTGGCTGGAAACCGCACTGCGTCGCACGGCTGTGCCGTTCGCCTTGACCGCTGCGTTCCTGAGCGTAGGCGGAGCCACCATGCAATGGTATGCACCCCAGGCGCATTCGCTCGGCGGCGTGCTGCAGGAAGCCACCAGCCGTCCGTGAGGAGCAAGGCGATAATGCCCCGGCCCATCGCTTCGGCCCCACCGCCCATCTCATGAAAATCGTCCACACCATCGAGGAACTGCGCACCGCGCTGCGCCCTTTCAACTCGCCCGCTCTGGTGCCCACCATGGGCAACCTGCACGACGGTCATCTGGACCTGGTCCGTACCGCGAAGCCGCTGGGTGACGTCACCGTGGCAAGCATCTTCGTGAACCGCCTGCAATTCGCACCGCACGAGGATTTCGACACCTACCCACGCACCCTGCAGGCCGATTGCGACAAGCTCGCCGCGCAGGGTTGCGACGTGGTGTTTGCGCCTTCGGAAAAAGAGATGTACCCCGAACCACAGGGCTTCAAGGTACAGCCGCCCACCGAACTGGCCGACATCCTGGAAGGTCACTTCCGACCCGGTTTCTTCACCGGCGTGTGCACGGTGGTGATGAAGCTTTTCCAGACCGTGCTGAGCGAAGCCAAGGGCCCGCGCTACGCCGTCTTCGGTCAGAAGGATTACCAGCAGCAGATGGTGATTCGCCGCATGGTGCAGCAGTTTGCGCTGCCGGTCAGCATCGTGAGCGTGCCCACGCAACGCGCAGCCGATGGACTGGCGCTGAGTTCGCGCAATGGCTATCTGAGCGAGACCGAGCGCACCGAAGCGGTCCAGCTTTCGCTGGCCTTGCGCGCGCTCGGACGCGATGCGCTGGCCGCCGCCGACGGCCTGGTGCGCCACCTGCCTGCACTGGAAGACCGCGCCATGCAGGCGCTGGCCGCGCGCGGCTGGCAACCCGACTACCTGACCGTGCGTCGCCGGACGGACCTGCAGTCGCCACAGGCAGGCGATGCATTGGTGGTTCTCGGTGCGGCGCGTCTGGGCAAGACCCGCCTCATCGACAACTTCGAGATCTAAAGCGTTTCCTGCTTGGGGTCGCGGCCCATCAGCGTGGCCACGGCCTGCGCGGGTTTCAGGCGGCCTTCGAGCAGCGCCACCACGGCCTCGCTGATCGGCATGTCCACCCCCAGCAAGCGGGCGCGCTGCACGGCGGTTCGTGCGGTGTAGACGCCTTCGGCCACATGGCCCAGCGAATCCACCGCCTGCCGCAGGTTCATGCCTTCGGCCAGCAACTGGCCGACCTTGCGGTTGCGCGACAGGTCGCCCGTGGCCGTGAGCACCAAGTCCCCCAGGCCTGAGAGGCCCATGAAGGTTTCCGCGCGTGCGCCCAGCGCCAGCCCCAGTCGTGTCATCTCGGCCAGACCCCGCGTGATCAGCGCGGCGCGCGCGTTCAGCCCCAGCCCAAGCCCATCGCACAGGCCGGTGGCAATGGCCAGCACGTTCTTGATCGCACCGCCCACCTCGACGCCCACAATGTCTTCGTTCGCATACACGCGCAGGATCGGGCTGTGAAAGGCCGCCACCAGCACGTCGCGCACGCTGGCATGCTCGCTGGCAGCCACCAGCGCGGTGGGCTGGCCGTGCGCCACTTCCTGTGCAAAGCTGGGCCCGCTGAGCACGCCAGCCTTGAGCCGAGGCGCCACCTGCGCGCGGATTTCATGACCCAGCAGACCTGCGGACCACGCGTCCTCCTGTGGCGCCTCGAAACCCTTGCAGAGCCAGGCCACTGGCGAGGGATGTTCCGTCAACTGACCCAGGAGCCCGCGCAGCCCGGCCATCGGGGTGCCGATCACCAGGAGATCGGCATCGCGCCATTCGGCAGCATGGTCGTCCATGGGCCCGCTGGTGAGGGCGAGGGTCGGCGGCAGTGCCAGGCCGGGAAGGTAGCGGCGGTTTTCGCGGTGGACACGCATGTCTTCTGCCTGCCGCGCATCGCGCGCCCACAGGCTGACTTGCCGGAACTCACCTTCCTGAGCGGCCGCGCTCGCAGCCAGCGCGGTGCCCCAGGCACCCGCTCCAAGCACGACGATTTTCATCTCTCCTGTGCCGGGCAGTGAGCTGCTTACTGCGTCACGATGCGCGGCGCGTCCTGCTCCGCCTGGGCTTGCTGCTGCTCGTACATGGCCTGGAAGTTGATTTCAGCCAGATGGACCGGCGGGAAGCCGCCACGCTGGACCAGGTCGGCCACGTTGCTGCGCAGGTAGGGGTACACGATCTGGGGGCAGGCAATGCCCATGATGGGGCCCATCTGGTCCTGCGGCAGGTTGCGGATCTCGAAAATGCCGGCCTGCTTGGCTTCCACCAGGAACACCGTGCGGTCCTTGATCTTGGTGGTGACGGTTGCGGTCACGCAGACCTCGAAGATGCCGTCGGCGACCGGGCTGGCCTCCACGCCAAGCTGGATGTCCACCGAAGGCTGCTCCTGTTCCAGCAGGATGGCCGGCGAATTGGGCTGCTCCAGCGAGGCCTCCTTGAGGTAGACGCGCTGAATCTGGAAGGTGGGTTCCTGGTTTTCTGCCATGGTGTGTCTCGAAAGAGGGGGAAAAAGTCAAGCCCGCCGGGGCGTCGATCCCGCAGCGGGCAAAGATGGCAATTATGGCAGGCAGTCCATCGCGCCCCCTCGGGCCGCTCAAGCCTGCAGCAGGGGCATCAGGCCACCACGGCCGTCGAGCGCGTGCAGGTCGTCGCAACCACCGACATGGGTGTCGCCAATGAAGATCTGCGGCACGCTGGTGCGCCCGGTCAACTGGGTCATTTGAGACCGCAAACCGGGCTGGCCGTCCACGTAGATTTCTTCCAGATCGACCACGCCCCGGCGCTCGAGCAGCGATTTGGCCCGGCTGCAGTACGGACAGTAGGCACTGGTGAACATCTTGACCTTGGCCATGCGGGCAATTTCCTGAAATCCGAAAGTTTGGATGATCAGGCTTTTTCCACTGGCAGGCTGGCCGAGCGCCATGCACCCATGCCGCCGGTCAGGGATTGGACATCGGCATAGCCCAGTTTTTTCGCTATGGCCAGACCCCGGTTGGCCCGCGCGCCTGTGGCGCACACCATGATCAACGGCGTGGCCTTGTTCTTGACCGCTGTCGGCAGCTTGGCCTCGAGCTCGTTCAGAGGCAGATTCTTCGCCCCTATCACGTGCCCGGCTTCAAATTCCTTGGGCTCGCTGACGTCAATCACAACCGCTTTCTCACGGTTCATGCGCTGCACCGCCTGCGTGGCGCTGAGCGTCCCGGCGCGACCGCCCGCAGAGACCGCAGGCCAGACCAACATGGCGCCAGCAGAAAATGCCACGGCGATAAGAACCCAGTTTTCGATGAAGAAACTCACGGAGATACCTTTCGAGTAAGCGGGAGATTTTAGAATGCTCGCTCGCTTCGCCCGCTCTCGACTCTCAACACGCCCCTTTTTCATGCACAAACTCGTTCTGATCCGCCACGGCGAATCCACCTGGAACCTCGAAAACCGCTTCACTGGCTGGACCGATGTGGACCTGACCCCGACCGGACTGGAACAGGCCAAGGCCGGCGGTCGCCTGCTCAAGGCTGAGGGCTACGACTTCGATCTGGCCTACACCAGCGTACTCAAGCGCGCCACCCGCACGCTCTGGCATGTGCTCGATGAAATGGACCGCACCTGGCTGCCGGTGGTGCACAGCTGGCGGCTCAACGAGCGTCACTATGGAGCGCTGCAAGGCCTGAACAAGGCCGACATGGCACGCCAGTACGGCGACGAACAGGTGCTGGTCTGGCGCCGCAGCTACGACACCCCGCCGCCGCCGCTGGAGCCCGGGGATCCGCGCAGCGAGCGTGGCGACCGCCGGTACGACCGCCTCAAGCCCGAAGAGATTCCCCTGACCGAGTGCCTCCAGGACACCGTGGCGCGCGTGCTGCCATTCTGGAATGAGGCCATGGCTCCGGCCATTCGCTCCGGCAAGCGCGTGGTGGTGGCCGCGCACGGCAACAGCATCCGCGCCCTGGTGAAGTACCTCGACGGCATTTCCGACGCCGACATCGTCGGTCTCAACATCCCCAACGGCATACCGCTGGTGTACGAACTCGATGCCGAGTTGCGCCCCCTGAAGCACTATTACCTGGGCGACGCCGAGGCAGCGGCCAAGGCAGCCGCTTCGGTCGCGGCGCAGGGCAAGGCCTGACCGGGTGATCCTTCACGCCTACATCGAATAACCAGGGCGAGACTTGGGGAACCGACCCAATCCGCCTTGCTCCAAGGTGTATATTGGTCCGACAGGGCCTGGCAGGCCCTGCTCGGGCGTCTTATTTGGGGTATTTCGATGGCAAAACAGGTGAGTCACAAGCTGAAGATCGCAGGCTGGGTGGCCATTGGTGCGGTGGCCGGGGCCTTGACCACGGTTCAGCTCCAGGCGGTTGCGCGCGGCACGCTTGCCCCCCTGCCACTGGAAGAGCTGCAGCAGCTTGCGGCCGTCTTCGGCATGGTCAAGACCGACTACGTGGAACCAGTCGACGAGAAGAAGCTCATTTCCGAGGCCATTTCCGGCATGGTGGCCAGCCTGGACCCCCATTCCCAGTACTTCGACAAGAAGTCTTACAAGGAATTCCGGGAAGGTACGAGCGGCCGATTCGTGGGTGTCGGCATCGAAATCTCCATGGAAGACGGCCTGGTCAAGGTGGTATCCCCCATCGAGGATTCGCCCGCCTTTCGCGCCGGTCTCAAGTCGGGTGACCTGATCACCAAGATCGACGACACCGCCGTCAAGGGCCTGACGATCAACGATGCCGTCAAGCTCATGCGCGGCGAGCCCCGCACCAAAGTGTTGTTGACCATCTTTCGCAAAGACGAGGACCGCACCTTCCCGGTGACCATCACGCGCGAGGAAATCAAGACACAGAGCGTGAAGTCCCGCGTCGTCGAACCCGGCTACGCCTGGGTGCGCGTGTCCCAGTTCCAGGAACGCACCATCGAGGACTTCGCCCGCAAGCTCGAGGACGTCTACAAGGCGGACCCCAACCTCAGGGGCCTGGTGCTGGACCTGCGCAATGACCCGGGGGGCCTACTGGACGCAGCCGTCGCCCTGTCGGCCGTGTTCCTTCCCGAGAACGTGACCGTGGTGTCCACCAACGGGCAGCTCGAAGACAGCAAGTTCATCTACAAGGCGATCCCGCAGCACTACCTGCGCCGCGGCGGCACCGACCCCATCAAGCGACTCACGGAGAACACCAAGGGTGCGCTCAAGAAGGTGCCGCTGGTGGTGCTGGTCAACGAAGGATCGGCCTCGGCGAGCGAGATCGTGGCCGGCGCCCTGCAGGACCACAAGCGCGCCACCATTCTGGGCAGCCAGACGTTCGGCAAGGGTTCCGTGCAGACGGTGCGCCAGCTGACCCCGGACACCGGCCTCAAGCTCACCACCGCGCGCTACTACACGCCCTCGGGCAACTCCATCCAGGCCAAGGGCATCGTGCCCGACGTGATGGTCGACGAGACGCAGGAAGGCAATGTGTTCGCGGCGCTGCGAACCCGCGAGGCGGACCTGCAGAAGCACCTGGGCAACGGCAAGAATCCGGCAGAGCCGCCCATGACGGACGCGCGCCGCGCCGAAGAGCAGCAGCGCGATGAGGCCCGCGAGGCCGCACGCAAGCGGGTGGAAGAAGAAGCCCGGAAGAACCCGGGTCAGCGACTCGTGCCCGAGTTCGGCAGCGACAAGGACTTCCAGCTTCAGCAAGCCCTGAACCAGCTCAAGGGTCGACCCGTGCTGGTGAGCAAGACGCTGGAAGTGCGTCCGCCCGAGAAGAAGGAAAACTGACGCTCACACAGGGCGGCTGCCTGCGGGCCCCCCCTGGGACACTGCCTTGGACGACGCTCAGCTCCTGCGCTATTCGCGCCACATCCTGCTCAACGAACTCGGCATCGAGGGCCAGGAAAAGCTGCTCGCTTCGCATGCGCTGATCATCGGCGCGGGGGGTTTGGGCTCGCCGGTAGCGCTCTACCTGGGCAGCGCTGGCGTGGGCCGCATCACGGTGGTGGACCACGACGTGGTCGACGAGACAAACCTGCAGCGCCAGATCGCACACAACCTGGCACGCGTGGGTCACCCCAAGGCCCAGTCGGTGCGCGATGCCATCGCAGCCATCAATCCCGACGTGCGCGTGACGCCGTTGGTACAACGCGCCGACGAAGCCTTGCTCGATGCGTGGGTCCCCCAGGCCGACGTGGTGCTGGACTGCACCGACAACTTCGCCATTCGCCACGCCATCAACCGCGCTTGCGTGAAGCACGCCAGGCCGCTCATATCGGGCGCGGCCATCCGCATGGACGGACAGCTCAGTGTGTACGACACCCGCGAATCCGATCGACCTTGCTACGCCTGCGTGTTTCCCGAAAACGCCGGGCTGGAAGAAACGCGCTGCGCCACGCTGGGCGTGTTCGCGCCGCTGGTCGGCATCGTTGGCAGCATGCAGGCGGCCGAAGCACTGAAGCTGCTCACCGGCCTGGGCTCGCGGCTTGCAGGTCAATTGCTCATGCTCGATGCGCGGGACATGGGTTTCCATCAGATCGCGCTGCCTCGCAATCCGCATTGCGAGGTGTGTTCGACACGCGCCTGAGGCTCAGGGCAGATGGCAGGGGCCGTGTCGGCGGCGAAAGTCGCGTGGCAACTCGGCGGCTGCGTCGGCCACCACACCCAGGCCTGCCTTTCGCGCGGCGTCTTCCTGCCGCGCATAGGGCCCCGGGCTGCGACCCCAGCGGTACGACCAGGCCATGCCGCGCGCGACCAACCAGCCGCCCACATCTTCACTCCGGTGGCTGATGCGGGCCAGCCCCCTTCCATAGTCGTCGTGACTTCTCACGCGCACCTGCACCACCTGGTCCAGCACGCGCGCGGCCAGCGCATCGCGCGCGGCCTCACCACCCACCTGGCAGATTTCGGGGGCGTCGATGCCGTCCAGACGAAGCTTGCGGTAGCGCCCACCCGCGAGCGGCTTGACCCACAGGGTGTCGCCATCGAACACGCGGCTCACGCGGGCGGGATACACATGGTCATCGCGGGACTCAAGTGTCTGAGCACGGGTCGCGATGCAGGTTAGCGCCGCCAGGCACAGGACCAGCCTGCGCAGAGGCCTCACCCTTTCTTGCCACCCATGACGAGCAGAACGGCACCGACCACGATCGCGCCGACGCCGACCCATACCGGAACGTTGACGGTTTCCTTTTCCTTCACGGAGAGCTCCAGGGGGCCGAGCTTCACAGCCTCTGTGTTCTTGGTGTAGCTGAAGCTGCCATAAACCAGGCCGATGGCGCCGGCGGCGATGAGGATGATGCCGATCAACTTTGCGGTGTTCATGGGTGATGTCCTCTGAAGGTCTCGCGCTTCCGTTGTACGTCCGACATGGACGTCACGCAGCGCAGTGCCGATGATGCATCAAACACAGACGCTCTTTGCGGGCATGCAACAACACGTGCTCAGGGGGCATCGAACAGGCGGGTGTACCTGCGCTGCATCTCGTCGGTCGCCACCTCCTCAATCGAATGGCCAACCAGCCATCGATGCCCGAACGGATCACGCACCACCCCTGAGCGCTCGCCGTAGAACGCGTCCTGCGCCTCTCGCTCCAGGCTGGCGCCGGCTGCCACAGCCTGTTCGATCATGCGATCGGCATTGTCCACGTGCAGGTGGATGGACACCGGCGTCGCGCCGATGGACGAGGCGCTGCGAATACCGTACTCCGGAAACTCGTCGCACAACATCACCGTCATGGGCCCGAACGCCATCTCCGCATGGCCGATACGACCGCTGGGTTCGGTCAGACGGAATTTCTCGCTTGCGCCGAAAGCGCGCTGGTAGAAATCGATGGCGGCGGCGGTGTCGGACACGCACAGGTAGGCAAACACTTCTTCGATTTTCATGAGTCACCTCTGGAAGTTATGAAGAGAGTGGCATCTTCTGCACACGGTGCCGGGGCGTATAGAAAAAAATTGACCTCAGGCCGATGGCGGGGGCACGCTCTCGATCGGCAGGTGATTGGCGTGAGCCGGTGAGAGGCGCCGATACGCTTGCGGCGTGACGCCGGCGAACGCCAGGAAATCGCGGTTGAAATGAGACTGGTCGCTGTAGCCGGCGTCCGCTGCCAGCGCAGCGAGCGGCTCGTCTGCGTCCCGGCCCATGGCGGAGAGCACCCCCTGGAACCGCTGCACCCGCAGCCAGCTCTTGGGTGGCAGGCCCACGGACTGCCGGAACAGCGCGATGAACCGGCGATGGCTGACGCCGCTGTGGCGCACGGCATCCGCCACGGTCCAGGTGGCGGGCTTCTCGCCCAACACGGAAGCGATCGCGGGATGCAGCCCGCGCACGCGTGGCAGGTGCGCCAGAAGCGCGGCTTCGAGCAGGGTCAGCCGGTCTTCGGCCCCCTGGGTCTCCTGCAACCGAGCCCGCAAACGGCGAACGCCCTCGCCCCACAGATCTTCCAGCGGCGTGTGCCGCTCGGCCAGTTCATCCGCGCCCACACCAAACAGGCAGGGTGCGGCACCCGGACGCAGCACCGCGCCCACCGAACAAGAGGCCCCTGAGCTCTCCCGCACGTAGAAGCCGGAGCGCGCGCCACCCACCAGCGCAGCAGGCATGGTCCGCGCGATGGGGTCGTTGCGCAGGTCTGCGATGCGCAACGGGCTGTCGGTCAGGCGCAGCACGAGGTGCATCATGCCGGTGGGCAGCGCGTGCTCGCGCACCGCCTGTTCTGCGACGCCGGATGCACCGCCTTCGCTCGCCCACACCAGCGACACGAAAGGTCGCAGTGCGGGCATCGGCGGGCGTTGCAGTGTGGTCATGGCGGGTCCTCGCGACAGGCCGGACCCCTGGCCCGGAAACACCAGCGTATCAGGCGCTCAGGCGCTCGTCGAGCCGCCGCAGCCCGGCCACCGTCTGCAGACAGGCCTGCGCGGCCTCGGTGCCCTTCACGGCGAAATGCCGCAGGAAATATTTTCTATGCTCGGCGTGTTCGTGAAAGTGGTGCGGCGTGAGCACGGCGGAGATCATGGGCACGCCGGTGTCGAGTTGCACGTCCATGAGCGCCTGCACCACGGTTTGCGACACGAAGTCGTGGCGGTAGATACCGCCGTCGACCACCAGCGCGCTGCCCACCACGGCCGCGTAGCGTCCCGAACGGGCCAGGCGCTGGGCGTGCAGCGGGATCTCGAACGCACCGGGCACGTCGAACACGTCGATCGCGTCGGTATCGAAACCGCTTTTCGCCATCTCGGCAAAGAAGGCGTCACGCGCCTGGTGCACGATGTCCGCATGCCAGGACGCTTCGACAAAGGCGAAACGCAGGTGGCCCGGCAGTTGAACGGAGGGGGAGGTTTCTGACTGATTCATGGATTTCTCGAAATGAGAGGGGCCAAAAAATCAGGGCGCACAAGCGCGAATGCCATCCGATGGCGCGAAGGCACCATCCGGGCATGCGGCTCGCGCTCTCTTTCATCCGGACTCTGACACCCGCTGGCGGATGTCTTACCGTCGGTCCCGGGATCTCACCGGGTCTGCTGACCCCGGGCACCCCACCGAATGGGTGCCTGGGCGCTCGCGGCACTCGTATGGTCGTGTCGCCACGCCACCATCACCGCCGGTGGGGAATCTCACCCCGCCCTGAGAACGCTGTTGTCCGGCACATGGGCCGAACCGATCTCATTGTAGGCAGGGTCCGCCAACCCCACTGTCACTCGGGTTGAAGGCTCAGGCGCCGACGATCCAGCCTTCGAGCGGATCGAACTCCGGCAAACCCCAGCGGGGGTGACCCGCCTCGTGCTGGTGCAGAGCCCAAGCAGCCTGCAGCAGACACAGCACGGCGTCCAGGCTGTCGCCGCTGGCGTCGTCGGCGAGGGCATCGCGCTGGCCATGGGTGAGCCGCAGGCGCAGACCGCAGGTGGCCAGCAATGGAGCCTGCCCGTTCTCCAGCGCATTCACGAGCGTCTTGCGTGCGATCAGGCGATCCGGCGTCTGGCGGGCCTTGTCGTCGCTCTTGTACGAGACCGTGCCCAGCACGCTGCGCGCCAGCAGGCCGGGATACGCTTCCAGCCCCACGCGCGTGCCGTCGCCCGGCCACAGGCTGGGCAGTGTCACGCCGGCTTCGATGAGGCGCGGCACACCCGCGTGCAGCATGTAGGCCACGGGTGGATTGACCCATTTCATGCTCGGGCTGGAGCCGGCGGGGCCATCGGTGGCGCGGTGGGCGAACTTGCCGCCAGCCGGTCTTGCATCGCAGAACGACGAGAAGGCATCGCGAATGGCGGGGCGGGACATCCCGGCATAGTGCGCCATGCAGGCGCCCCAGTCCGTGGGCCATCCCAGGGTGGTGACGAGTTCGCGTGGCAAGCCGAATGGGAGGTCGAAGCCACCCACCCATTCGCCAGGCGCGGCGAGGCGCTCACGCCAGCCATCCAGCGACTCGAACCGCTCCATGGTGTCGAGCAGCACACGGCCACGGTCGATGTGGCCCACGGCCAGGGCAATGGGTTTGCGGCGGCTCGGCGCGCTGGTGAAATCGCAGCCGAGCAGGAGCGGACTCACGACCGCGCTCAGGCGCGGCCGATGATGCTGGCCGTTGCCATCAGTTCTTCCAGCAGCGCCAGCGAGACCTTGCCCGATACGGCATAGGGATCGAATTCGGGTCGCTCGGAGTACTTCAGCACGATGGAGGTGTTGAGCTTGGAGAGATTGACCTGGCCCATGGTCCAGCCGCCGAAGCGGCGCTCGGAGATTTCCTCGTAGTGAAGCAGTTCCACGCCGGCGTGTCGCGGGTCGGCCACGATGTGGTTGTAGAGCGCGTTGACCGCACTGCGCCCGCCCTCGATGGCCTGCAGGAACACGCCACCACCGTAGCAGAGCACGCCGGTGATGCCGTTGCCCAGGTTGTGCGAGCGCGAGGCCTCCAGGATGGACTCGATGGCCTTGGCGTCTTTTTCAACAGCGCGACTGACGTAGAGCAGGCGTACCAGCATAGGGTTCTTCTTCGAATATGGGTGGGTCAGCGGGGAATGAGCGCGAGGAATTCCCGCCGCAGGTTGGAGTCCTTGAGGAACACGCCGCGCATGACCGAGTTGATCATCTTGCTGTCCATGTCCTTCACGCCGCGCCAGGCCATGCAGTAGTGGCTGGCCTCCATCACGATGGCCAGTCCATCGGGCTGGGTCTTCTCCTGGATCAGATCGGCCAGTTGCACCACCGCCTCTTCCTGGATCTGCGGACGGCCCATGATCCACTCGGCCATCCGCGCGTACTTGGACAAGCCGATCACGTTGGTGTGCTCGTTGGGCATCACACCGATCCAGATGCGGCCAATGACGGGGCAGAAGTGGTGGCTGCAGGCACTGCGCACGGTGATCGGGCCCACGATCATCAGCTCATTGAGGTGTTCGGCGTTGGGAAACTCGGTGACGCTCGGGCCGTGCACATAACGGCCATTGAACACCTCCTTGAGGTACATCTTGGCCACACGGCGCGCGGTGTCGCCGGTGTTGTGGTCGTTCTCGGTGTCGATCACCATGGCGTCGAGCACGCCCTGCATATGAACCGTCACTTCCTCGAGCAACTGGTCGAGCTCACCGGGCTGGATGAATTCGGCGATGTTGTCGTTGGAATGGAAGCGCTTGCGAGCCGCCTTGACGCGCTCGCGGATCTTGACGGAAACGGGCACACCGATGTCGTCGTCGGGGGGGGCGGCGGGGGTCATGTCGGGTTCGGTTTTCCTCAGCATGGCGCATGCTAACACCGGACTCCGGGCCAGACCTCATGGGGGAAATAGCGCCCGACAGACAGGGGTTTTCAGGCTTGCGGGGTCTCCAGCAGGCGCTGAAGGTCCTGCAGGGTATCGGCCTCGTGCAGCGGTTTGTCCGGGCGCAGGCGCTGCATGCGCGGAAAGCGCAGCGCCACACCGCTCTTGTGGCGCGCGCTGCGCGCAATGCCCTCGAAAGCGAGTTCGAACACCAGCGTGGGCCGCATGCTGCGAACCGGCCCGAACTTCTCCAGCGTGGTCTTGCGGATCACCGCGTCCACGCGATCGAACTCCTGATCACTCAGTCCCGAATAGGCTTTGGTAAAGGCCACCAGCTGCAGGCCATCGGGGTCGGCAGGGCGGCGCCCGGCGATCGCCTCGACCACGGCCTCCACTTCGGCTGCATCTTTCGGCGCGCGGTTCCAGACCGCGAAGGTGTAGTCGGTGTAAACCGACGCGCGGCGACCATGGCCGGCCTGGGCGTAGATCAGCACGCCATCCACCGTGAACGGATCGAGCTTCCATTTCCACCAGGCCAGCCGCGCGCCATCGCCATCGCGCTTCTGCCGTCCGGTGCCATAGACACTGTCGCGGTGCTTGAGCATGAGCCCTTCGACACCCAGTTCACGCGCCTGCACACGCAGCGCGGCCAGTGCGTCCCATGTCTCGACGGCGAGAACGGGCGAGAGCCACAAGCGCGGTCCGGGTGCGCCGTCGAGCGCGGCGGCCAGTGACGCCAGGCGCGAGCGGCGCTCGTGTTGCGGCAGGCCGCGCAGATCCACGCCTTCGGCTTCCAGCAAGTCGTAGGCCATGAAGCTCACGGGTGCATCGGCCAGCACCTTGGGGCCAAGGGTCTTGCGGCCGATGCGTTGTTGCAGCAGGGAAAAAGGCGCGGGCCGGCCAGGGCGCTCACTGCCGGGCAGCAGCGGCGTGACGGCCGATGCGTCCCAGACCAGGATTTCGCCATCGACCACAGTGCCATCGGGCCAGCGCTGCGCGAGCGCCAACAGCTCGGGGAAGCGCTCGCTCATCAATTCCTCGCCGCGCGACCAGACCCATACGCGCCCGGCGCGCTTGACGATCTGGCCACGAATGCCGTCGAACTTCCACTCCGCGAGCCAGTTGCCCACCGGCTCCCGGGTGCGCAGGTCGGTGGCGGTTTCGGCGTCGAGCGCGCTGGCGAGAAAGAACGGGTACGGCTGACTGGGCTCGGTTTCCTGCTCCGCCTCATCCGAGATCAGCGCGCGGTACATGGCTGCGGTCGGCGCACGCTGACTGTCGGTGTAGCCCATCATGCGAGCGGCCACGTGGCGGGCGTCAAGCCCGGCATGGGCGGCGACGGCACGTTGCACCAGCAGCTTGCTCACACCCACCCGGAATCCACCGCCCACCAGCTTGATGAGCAGGAAGCGGCCAGTGGGATCAAGCTCGCCCCACCAGCCCAGCAGCGCGCGGGCCACAGTGTCGTCGTCCTGGCCGCGCAGCGGCAGCAGGCGCTCGTGCATCCACTGGCTCAGCGAGACGTCCATGCCGCCGGCATCGACCGCGTCGGGCAGCACCAGCGCAATGGTCTCGGCCAGATCACCCACCGTCTGGTAGCAAGCTTCGAACAGCCAGTCGGACAGGCCTGCGGCCTGGATGGCGAGCTCGCGCAGGCGCGCCGTCTTGATCAGTTGGCGCGGCTTGCCGCCCGAGAGAAAGTACACCGCCCAGGCGGCATCGGCATCGTCCACATCAGCCAGGTAGCGCTGCAGCGCCGCCAGCTTGGCACTGGTGGCGGTGCTGGCGTCGAGCTCGGCGAACAGGGCAGCGAACCGGTTCATGCGGTCTCGGCGCGGGCCTCTTGGTCGTCGCCGTATTCGGTATGGAACTCTTCGGCGCGCAGGCCTCGCTCGTTCAGGTGGCGCACCAGTTCAACCGCGCTGCCGTGGGTGACGATGACGCGCTCGGCGCGGGTGGCCTCGATGGCGCCGAGCAGGCCCGACCAGTCGGCGTGGTCGCTGAGCACGAAACCGCGGTCGTGCCCGCCGCGCCGGCGCATGCCGCGCACCTGCATCCAGCCGCTGGCAAAGGCATCGGAGAAATCGCCGAAGCGGCGGATCCAGGGGGTGCCGAGTGCGCTGCCCGGCGTCAGCACCAGCGCCCGGCGCAGCAGGGCCGGATCGGCGACCTCGGTGACCGTGGTCGTCTCGGGCAATGACACACCCGCTGCGCGGTAGACCCGGTTCAGCGCATCGGCAGCGCCGTGGCAGACGATGGTGCCGATGGACGCGTCCACGCCGCCAAGGATGCGCTGCGCCTTGCCCAGGCTGTAGCACACCAGCACGCTGGCGCGCCCGGCGGCGGCGTTGTCGGCCCACCATTGGTTGATCTGCGCGAACAGCTCGGCGTCTGGACGCCAGCGGTAGATCGGCAGGCCGAAGGTGGATTCGGTGATGAAGACGTCGCAACGCACGGGTTCGAAAGGCGCGCAGGTGTGGTCAGGCACGGCGCCTGCTGGCGTGGGCCGGTAGTCGCCGCTGGCGACCCAGACCTGGCCCTCGTGCTCCACGCGCACCTGCGCCGAACCCAGCACGTGGCCGGCCGGGTGCAGCGAGATGCGCACGCCGTGGTGGACCACGGCCTCGCCATAGGCCACGCCCTGCAAGGTGATGTCCGCACCCAACCGGGAACGCAGCAAGCCCTCGGACACCGCCGTGGCCAGGTAGTGCGCATGTCCCACGCGAGCGTGGTCGGCATGCGCATGCGTGATCACGGCCCGGTCCACCCGTCGCCAGGGATCGATATAGAAGTCACCCGGCGGGCAATACAGGCCCTCGGGGCGCTGGACGATGAGATCGGGCTTCAATAGCGATGGCCGGTGAGGAACAGCGTGGTCCGCATGATGCCGAAGGCCACGCGGTCAAGCAGGCGCTCATGCCAGGGCCGGCTGCTCAGTGTCTGGGCATCCAGGGTGTTCCCGGCGTTGAGCACGATGCCATTCAGGTAGCTTTGCAGCAGGCTGGAGAAGCGGCGGTCGGTGGTCATCACATTCGCCTCGCGCGCCAGCAACATCGACAGCGGATCGAGGTTGGTGGAACCTACTGTGCACCAGCGCTCGTCGACCACCGCCACCTTGGCGTGCAGCGCGCTGGGCGCGTACTCGTGGATCTCGATGCCCGCCGCCAGCAGCGGCGCGTACACCGGGCGAGCCGCGCGGTATTGCAGGAAATGCTCGTACTTGCCTTGCAGCAGCAGGCGCACGCGAACGCCGCGCGAAGCGGCCATCTTGAGGGCCCTGCGCAGCTTGCGCCCGGGAATGAAATAGGCGTTGGCGATCACGATGTCGTGCCGCGCATCGCCAATGGCCTTGAGGTAGGCGCGCTCGATGTCGTGCCGGTGGCCGACGTTGTCGCGCAGCAGGAGGCACGCGCGTGCGCCGTCCACGCCCAGGGGCGCAGGTGCGCTCTCGTTGCCCGAGCCGGAAAAACCTCGCCCCACCGCCGCACCAGCGTGGGCCTCGATCTTGCGCAGCAGGCGCGAGAAGTCCCCCGCAGGCCGGGACTCGCGCAGCGCATCCCATGCCGCCTTGAACTCGCGCTGACGGGCCTTGTTCGCCGCCCGCAGGCGCCACCAGAGCTGCTCCATGGTGTCGACCATGTCCTGCACCAGCGGGCCGGCCACTCGCAGGCAGAAATCCAGGCGCGGTGCAGACAGGCGGCCCAGCGCCACGTCGTCCTGGTCGTCGATGATGTTGATGCCGCCGCAGAAACCCACGGTGCCGTCGATCACGCAGAGCTTGCGGTGCAGGCGCCGCCAGCGGCTGGGCAGCAGCAGGCCTAGACGGCCCAATGGTGCGTAGATGTAGAGCATGACGCCCGCTCGCTCCAGACGCTCGCGCCACTCGGCGGGCACGCTGGGCGACCCCACACCATCGATCACCAGGCGCACCACCACGCCGCGTCGGGCGGCGCGCTCCAGCGCTTCGGCCACGGCGAGTGCCGATCCCGCGAACTCGAAGATGTAGGTTTCCAGGTGAACCACCTGACGCGCTTCGTCCATGGCCTCGACGAGGGCCGGAAAGAACTCGGCGCCGCCCTGCAGCAACAGCAACTGGTGGCCCCCTCGCATCGGGCCGGGAGAGGCTCGTCGAGCCTGACGATCTGAAGGGTCGGCGCTCACAGCTCCAACTCGGCAATCAGCGGCAGGTGATCGGACATGCGCGACCACACCTTGCCATGCGGCACCTGGGCCGAGAGCGGGCGCAGGCCCCGCACGAAGATGCGGTCCAGGTGCAGCAGCGGCAGGCGCGAGGGATAGGTGGGGAGGCGGATGCCTTCGAAGGTGCGCAGGCCGAGGTCGGCCATGGGCCGCAGCAGCTGTGCGCCCCAGTCGTTGAAATCGCCCGCCACGATCAACGGTGCGGTCTCGGGCAGTTCGTTGGCGATGTACTGGCCCAGGCGCTGAACCTGGCGTTCGCGGCTGGCGTGGATGAGCCCCAGGTGCACCACCACCACGTGCACGTCGACACCTTCGATGAAGAGCTGCACGTGCAGCAGGCCGCGCTGCTCGAAACGGTGGTCGGACACGTCGGAGTGATTGCTGTCGAGAACCGGCCAGCGCGAAAGCAGGGCGTTGCCATGCTCGCCATGACGGGTGGTCGCGTTGGTGCGGTAGACCGCCTCGTAGCCGTCGGGCGTGAGGTAGTTGGCCTGGTCCAGGTCGGGCCAGCGGGTGAAGTGCTTTTCGAGCTTCCTGTGGTGGCGGCGCACCTCCTGCAGGCAGACGATGTCGGCGTCGAATTGCTCCACCGCATGCGCCAGGTTGTGGATCTCCAGCCGGCGCGCTGGCCCCAGGCCCTGGACGCCTTTGTGGATGTTGTAAGTGGCGACGCGCAGGATGCTCATGGGCAAATCATGCCATCAGGTGGTTAACCGATGGTGAACGCAGCCGCAAGGCGGGGCAGCCATGTGATGGCTTCGGCGTTGGACGGTGAAAAGCAGCGCTCGGCCGCTTCGGCCCAGGGCAGCCAGATCTGGGCGCTGTGCTCGCGCGGGCTGAGCACCACCGGCACCGCTAGCGGCACGCGCAGCCCGAACAGGTGTTCGGTGTTGTGTGTGACGCCACTCGCGTAGCGATGGCGCCACTGCGGGTAGATCTCGTAAACGTTCTCCAGCGCCCAGTCGCTCAACAGGTGACCGGGTGCGCGTGCGTCGAGCCCGGTTTCTTCCCTCACCTCGCGCACCGCTGTGGCCTCGAAGCTTTCTTCCTCGGTGTCCTTGGAGCCAGTCACCGATTGCCAGAAACCCGCTGCGTCGGCGCGTTCGATCAGCAACACCTCGAGCGCCGGCGTGTGGATCACCACCAGCACCGACTGGGGAATCTTCATGGAACGCTCAGCGAGGTGGCATGAACGCGGCGCGCAGCGCCATCACGCGGCGCACCAGACGCCACATGGACCACGCACGAACCCCCAGGCCCAGCGCTCTTCGCGGCCGCCACAGCGCCAGCGCACCCACACCGCCGGCCACCGCCAGCGGGTTGGCGCGCAACCAGTGCCAGGCGTCCTGAATCCGGTCGACCCAGGTGAAGGTCGATTGCAGACCCCGTACTTCAGTTTCGGCCTGCCGACGCAGGTACGACGAACGCTGCACCAGGCGCTCGCGGCGGCGTGCCAGCACCCGGGCACGCGGATTCATGAGCCCAGCTCCGCACGATCCTGCCGCAGCTCTTCGATGCTGGCTGAGAACAGGCGGGTGCCGCTCTGCACCCGCCCGCGTGCCAGCCAGGCGGCCACCCCACCCGTCAACAGGAAGAGCGCCGTGAAAATGCCCAGGGCCAGCAGGCGGTGGCTGTCCCACAGGGCCACCGTGATGAACAAGGCGAGGAAGGTCAGGCCCAGGCTGAGGAAGGTGACCGCGATGGCGCCATACACCATCAGCGCACCGACGCGCAGCACCTCTTCCTGCGCTTCCACGCTGAACAACTCCAGGCGAACCTGGAGCAGTTCCAGCACCGTGCTGGCGAGACCGCGCAGCGACGAAGACAGGCGTTGCGGCGAAGCCATGAGGTGTTCCGGTGCCGGGTTCAGCGACGCCCGATCAGCAGACCGATGACCAGGCCCACCCCAGCGGCGGTGCCGATGGCGCGCCAAGGGTGCTCGTGCACGTAGTCATCGGTGGCCCGGGCCACCTCACGCGTCTTTTCCTTGATGGTGTCTTCCGCATCGGCCAGCTTGTGGCGCGCAGCGCGCAGGTTCTCGTTGATGCGCTCGCGCAACTCGGCCACCTTGCCCTCGGTCTGGTGGGCGGTGGCCTGCATCAGTTCTTCAGCATCGGCAATGACGCGCTGGAGATCGGCAACGAGCTTCTCTTTGGGGTCGATGGATTCGGTCTTGCGGGTGCTCATGTCGGACTCCTTTCAAAAGGCCATCCTAACAAACCCGATCAGAACGAAAAACTTCCCTGCAGATATCCGCGCAAAGTGGTGCGATACAACAAAAAGGGCGCCCTTTGGCGCCCTTCCGGAAGTCGTCTCGCAGGAGCCTCAGGCTTTGGCCGCCTCGGCGTTGCGCAGACGGATGTGCAACTCGCGCAACTGTTTTTCGTCAACCGGGCTGGGCGCCTGGGTCAACAGGCACTGCGCGCGCTGGGTCTTGGGGAAGGCAATCACGTCACGGATGGACTCCGCACCCGTCATGAGCGTGACGATACGGTCCAGACCGAAGGCCAGACCGCCATGGGGCGGTGCGCCGTACTGAAGCGCGTCCAGCAGAAAACCGAACTTCAGTTGCGCTTCCTCGGGCGAAATCTTGAGCGCGTCGAACACCTTCTGCTGCACGGCCGCCGTGTGGATGCGCACCGAACCGCCGCCGATTTCCCAGCCGTTGAGCACCATGTCGTAGCCCTTGGCGATGCACTTCTCCGGGGCCGTGACCATCCAGTCCTCGTGCCCGTCTTTCGGCGCGGTGAAGGGGTGGTGCACCGCCGTCCATCGATCGGCTTCCTCGTCGTGCTCGAACATCGGAAAGTCCACCACCCACATGGGGGCCCAGCGGTCTTCGAACAAACCGTTCTTGCGGCCGAGCTCGCTGTGGCCGATTTTCAGGCGCAGCGCGCCGATGGCGTCGTTGACGATCTTGGCCTTGTCCGCACCGAAAAATATGATGTCACCGGCCTTGGCGCCCGTGCGCGACAGCACGTCGGCCACCGCCTTGTCGTGCAGGTTCTTCACGATCGGGCTTTGCAGGCCGTCCCGGCCTTTGGCAGGGTCGTTGACCTTGATCCAGGCCAAGCCTTTGGCGCCGTAGATTTTCACGAACTCGGTGTAGGCGTCGATCTCGCTGCGGCTCATGTCGCCACCGCCGCGCACGCACAACGCCACCACGCGGCCACCCTTCATGGTGGCGGGCGCCGAGAAAACCTTGAAATCCACGTCGCCCATCACGTCGGTGAGCTCGGTGAATTCGAGCCGCACGCGCAGGTCGGGCTTGTCGGAGCCGAAGCGGTGCATGGCCTCGCTGTACGCCATGATGGGGAACTCGCCCAGGTCCACACCCAGCGTGTTCTGGAACACCGTCTTGATCATCCCCTGGAACATGTCGCGGATGTCTTCTTCCGTGAGAAACGAGGTCTCGATGTCGATCTGCGTGAACTCGGGCTGGCGGTCGGCGCGCAGGTCTTCGTCGCGGAAGCACTTGGTGATCTGGTAGTAGCGGTCGAAGCCGGCCACCATGAGCAACTGCTTGAAAAGCTGCGGCGACTGCGGCAAGGCAAAGAAATGGCCGGCGTGCACGCGGCTGGGCACCAGGTAGTCTCGCGCGCCCTCTGGCGTGCTCTTGGTAAGCATGGGCGTTTCGATGTCGATGAAGCCGTTGGCGTCGAGGAACTTGCGCACTTCCATGGCCACGCGGTAACGCAGCATCAGGTTGTTCTGCATGTAGGGACGGCGCAGGTCGAGCACGCGGTGCGTGAGGCGCGTGGTCTCCGACAGGTTCTCGTCGTCGAGCTGGAACGGCGGTGTGACCGAGGGGTTGAGCACCTTGAGCTCGTGGCACAGCACCTCGATCTGGCCGCTCTTGAGCTTGTCGTTGGTGGTGCCCGCCGGGCGCGCGCGCACCAGACCGGTGACCTGCACGCAGAACTCGTTGCGCACGCCCTCGGCCGTCTTGAACATCTCTGCGCGGTCGGGGTCGCAGACCACCTGCACATAGCCTTCGCGGTCGCGCAGGTCGATGAAGATCACGCCACCATGGTCGCGCCGACGGTTCACCCAGCCACAGAGCTTGACGGTTTCGCCCAGTTGGGCTTCGGTCACAAGACCGCAATAGTGGGAACGCATGGCCATCGGGTTTCTTCTTTCAACAGAGTGGCAGGACGGTCCTGCCGGTCAACATCAGGGATTCGAGCGGGCAGTTGCGTCGGCAACCACCCTGAGTTGGGCATTCTTGGGACCACCGGGCACGATCACGCCCATGGACACGATGTAGGTCAGCGCCTCGTCCACGCTCATTTCCAGCTCCACGCAGGCGCTCTTTCGCACCATCACGAAGTAGCCACCGGTGGGGTTGGGGGTGGTAGGCACGTAGACGCTGTGGAATTCGTCGAACTCGCCCATGCTGCCGGGCTTGTTCTGCAGGTGGCGCAACACATCGCCCGCTGGCGTGCCCGTGAGGAAGGCGATGGTCCACATGCCCTCGTGCGGCCACTCCACGAGCAAGGCCTTGCGAAAGGCGTTGCCCTTCTCCGAAAACAGCGTGTCGGACACCTGCTTGACACCCGAATACACCGACCGCACCACGGGGATGCGGTGCAACAGCGCGTGCCACCAGTGCACGAGCTTGTTGCCGATGATGTTGGACGCCAGCGCGCCGATGGACAGCACCACCACCAGCGCAAACAGCACGCCCAGCCCCGGGATGTGCACGCCCAGCAGCTGGTCGGGTTGCCAGCTTGTGGGCAGGATGCGCAGCGTCTGGTCGAGCGTGCTGACCACCCACTCGAGCACCCAGAGGGTGACGATCAGAGGAACCAGTACCAGCAGGCCCGAGAACAGCCACTTGCGAAGGGAGGGCATGGGATGCTCAGGTGGTCGTGGGAGGCGCTGCGGGCGTGGCAGCAGGCGCTGCCGCCGGGGTTGCAGCCGCAGGGGCAGGGGCAGCCGCTGTGCCGGGAGATGGGGCGGGGACAGACTCCCCGGCCGGCTTGGCGGACTCTGCAGCCGGGGTGGCAGCGGCAGCGGCAGGCTTCTGACCCTCACGGAAATCGGTGACGTACCAGCCCGATCCCTTGAGCTGGAAGCCGGCGGCGGTCAGTTGTTTGCGGAAAGTGGCCTGGCCACACGCAGGGCAGACGCTGAGCGGGTCGTCCGACATTTTCTGCAACACGTCCTTGGCATGGCCGCAGGACTCGCACTTGTAGGCATAGATGGGCATGACGTGAACCGGTTGAGGTGCGGGAGCGCCGCAAGAAGAGGGTCGCGAAGCGACGCCAGACGCTCCTCGCCTGGGGCGTGGAACAAAACCCGTCATTATAAATTGAGGGTTTCGCCTCCGCCCGCCCGGGTATCGGACGCTACCAGAGCTGCACGCGCACCAGCAGTTGCATGGCCAGCAGCCCCAGCAGAAAGCCCAGGCCGGCGTAAATGAGGCCTTGCAGCAGGCGGTTGGTGCGGCGCTGCTCGGCCACGAGCTGATCGATCGCCCGGCGCAGTTCGTGCGGTTTGTGCTGCAGATAGTCGTGCAGCAGACGCGGCAGCGCCGGCAACAGCTTGGCGTACTGCGGAGCCTCGGTTTTGAGTTGCTGCAACAGTTTCTGGGGACCCACCTGCTCGATCATCCAGCTCTCCAGGAAGGGCTTGGCGGTGTTCCAGAGGTCGAGTTCGGGGTCGAGTTCGCGCCCCAGCCCTTCAATGTTGAGCAGCGTCTTCTGCAGCAGCACCAGTTGCGGCTGGATTTCCACGTGAAAGCGACGCGAGGTCTGGAACAGGCGCATGAGCACCAGGCCAAGCGAGATTTCCTTCAGCGGCCGATCGAAATAGGGTTCGCAGACGGCGCGAATCGCCGACTCCAGTTCGTCCACCCGTGTGTCGGCCGGCACCCAGCCCGATTCGATGTGGAGTTCCGCCACGCGCTTGTAGTCGCGCCGGAAGAACGCGGTGAAGTTCTGCGCCAGGTACTCCTTGTCGAACTCGGTGAGCGTGCCCACGATGCCGAAATCGAGCGAGATGTAGCGCCCGAAAGTACCGGGCGCCGTGCTGACCTGGATGTTGCCTGGGTGCATGTCGGCATGGAAGAAGCCGTCGCGAAACACCTGCGTGAAGAAGATGGTGACGCCATCGCGTGCCAGCTTCGGAATGTCCACCCCCTGGCTGCGCAACTCATCGACACGGTTGATGGGGACGCCATGCATGCGCTCCATCACCATCACGTCGGTGTGGCAATAGTCCCAGAGCATCTCGGGAATGAGCACCAGGTCCAGGCCCTGCATGTTGCGGCGCAGCTGGGCAGCGTTGGCGGCTTCGCGCAGCAGGTCGAGTTCGTCGTGCAGGTATTTGTCAAACTCCGCCACCACCTCTCGCGGCTTGAGTCGCTTGCCGTCGGCGGAAAGGCGCTCCACCCAGCCGGCCATCATGCGCATGAGGCTCAGGTCCTTGTCGATCACCGGCAGCATGTTGGGCCGCAGGACCTTGACCGCCACGTCTCGCCCCCCGTGGCGTCCGTCGCGCAGTGTGGCGAAGTGCACCTGGGCGATGGAGGCACTCGCCTCCGGCACCTGCTCGAAATGGGTAAACACCTCGGAGAGGGGTTTGCCGAAGGCGCGCTCGATGGTGGCCACGGCCACGGCGCTGGGAAAGGGCGGCACCCGGTCCTGCAGATGGGCCAGCTCGTCGGCAATGTCGCTGGGCAGCAGGTCGCGCCGGGTCGACAGCACCTGGCCAAACTTGACAAAGATCGGCCCCAGGCGTTCCAGGGCCTGGCGCAGGCGCTGGCCGCGTGGTGCATCGAGGTTCCGGCCGATCGAGACGATGCGCGTGAGCAGCCGGATGGCGGGCCGACGGAAGCTGGAAAGCACGAGCTCGTCGAGCCCGTAGCGCAACACCACCCAGACGATGAAGGCGCCGCGGAACAGACGCGTCATGCCGAAGGACCGTCGGGGCGTTCGCTGGCGGGTGCAGCGGCGTTGGGTGGCCTGGGCGGAAAGCCTGCCGGGAGACGGTCGACAAAGGCCTTGACGGCCTGGGCCGCCGAGCGCGCGAACCGCGACAGCGTGTGGGCCGTGGCATCGCCCAGCACGCGGGACAGGTCTTCCTCCACGTCCCAACGCACGTTGTCCACCAGCCAGGCCACTTCGGCAGCCAGTTGCACATCGCCCTGAATGTCCACGCCCGGTTTGTCCCCGGCCAGCAGGCTCTGTGCGAGATCGAAAGGCGAAGTCTGCGTCAGCGTCATGCTGAGTTCGGCCTTCGTGTCCGGGGTACAACGCTCCAGCAGGCCTGCGGCGGTGGATGCCAGCGTGAGGTGGAAGTCGCCCCACTGGATGCGCACCGCCTTGCCCTTCTGGCGACGCAGGCGATCCTGCGCAACCTTCTCCTGCATCAAGACGTGGTTGAGAAAGAGCACCAACCGGTTCTGCAATTCGTCCACAACCCATTCAGGCGGACGAATGGCACCCAGCAGGGATTGCAGGAAATTCAGCGGCCCGGGGCCAGCAGCAGGTGGTGGAGCGGGTGGTTCATGGTTCATGACCGCCCGATTCTGACACCTCTTTCCTGCCTTACTGGAGCGCCTGAACGCCGGCGACCAGCCAGCCACCCGAGCCACTCTTGGGACGGGTGATGTTCCAGACTTCGCGGAACGGGTTCGGCCCAGCGGAAGCGTCTTCGCGAATCAGGCCCGAGAACTCCACGCTGGCCATGTACTCGTCGTCCATTTCCTCGATGCCCAGCAGTTGCGCGTCCAGCATGACGACCTCGGTCTTGTTCTGGATGCCGGCGCTGGCCTGCTCACGTTCGGCAAGCTGGCTGCGGATCTGCTCCAGCATGCCGTCGGTCATCATGGCGCGCAGGCTGGGGATGTCGGAGCGATCCCAGGCGTCCTGCAGGTTCACAAAATTCTTCTTGGACGCACTCAGGAAACCGTCCACGTCGAAACCTGCCGGCACGCCCCAGGACTGGCTACCCCCGAGCGCAGAGCCGATCAGGGAGCCACCACCACTGTGGACGTTGCGGTTGTCCAGCGCCACCGGGCCGCTGCGTTCCCAGGGACGCGCCGAAGCGTCGTTGCCCACGTTCTGCGGCAGGTAGCTGCGCGGTGTGGCCGGGTCGTACTGGGAGTTGCCGGTCTGGCCAGCGGCCTGGTAGGCCAGGCCCTGGGAAGACGAGGCACGTCGACGCATGACCATACCGATCACGGCCATGACCACGACCGCCAGCAAGGCGAACAGCAGAATCTGGGCAAACGCTTCGCCAAAGCCCAGCGCCGAGGCCAGCCAGGCCAGGCCCAGGCCAGCCGCCAGGCCGCCCAGCATGGCACCCCAGGGGCGCTTGGGCGCTGCTGCGGCCGCACCGGCAGGGTTGGCGGCGTTGGCAGGGCGCGCTGCGTTCTGCGCGGGCGCAGCCTGCTGCTGCGCAGGCGGGGCGGCGTTGCGCTGCTGCGTCACGTTGCCCGACTGCTTGCCGAACGACATGCCACCGCCCATGCGCTTGGCCCACACATCCTGCGATCCCAGCGCCATGACGCACACCAGAACCAACGACCACAACTTGTTCATGCCTTTGCCCCCTACAAATTACAAACAAAAAATCCAGACCGGATCAACACTTGATGCCCACGTGCAGCGCGACCACCCCGGCCGACAGATTGTGCACATCGACATGACCGAAGCCTGCCTCGCGCATCAATTGCCTCAAGGCTTCCTGCCCTGGATGCATGCGGATGGACTCGGCGAGGTAGCGGTAACTGGCCTCGTCGTTGGCCACCAGCTTGCCCAATTTGGGCAGCACGTTGAACGAGTACCAGTCATAAGCTTTTTCCAGGGGCTTCGCCACCCGGGAAAACTCCAGCACCAGCAGCTTGCCCCCCGGCTTGAGCGTGCGATACATCTCACTCAGCGCAAGTTCCTTGTGCGTCATGTTGCGCAGGCCGAAGGCCACGGTGATCAGATCGAAGGAATCGCTGGCAAAAGGCAGGTGCTCGGCATCACAGACCAAGGTGGGGAGCACCACGCCGTTATCAAGCAGGCGGGTGCGGCCTTCGCGCAGCATGGCTTCGTTGATGTCGGTGTGCACCACACGCCCGCTCTCGCCCACCTTGCGTGCGAAGGCCAGGGCCAGATCACCGGTGCCACCGGCAATGTCGAGCACCTGATCGCCGGGCTGTGGATTGGCCACGCTGATCGTGTAACGCTTCCACAGCCGATGCAGCCCGGCCGACATGAGATCGTTCATCACGTCGTATTTGGGCGCCACCGAATCGAACACGCCTCGCACGCGCTGCGCCTTCTCGCCTTCGTCGACCGTCTTGAATCCGAAATGCGTCGATGCCATGGGGTGCTCCGTTCTGCTCAATGACTACCGCAGGCGTGGCCGCCTTTTTCCGGCATCGGCGCGTCGCGCTCCACACCCGCTGCCACCAGCCGTGCGTTGTAATCAGCCCACAGTTCGGTCTGTTTAGAGCCCAGAAAGTACAGGTAGTCCCAGGAAAAGATGCCGGAGCTGTGACCGTCGCTGAAGGTGGGCTGCACTGCGTAGTTGCCCACCGGCTCCAGCGCAACGATGTCCACGTCGCGCTTGCCGGTCTGCAGCACTTCCTGGCCCTTGCCATGGCCCTGCACTTCCGCCGACGGCGAACACACGCGCATCAGCTCGAAAGGAATGCGGTACTCGCTGCCGTCGGAAAAGCCGATCTCCAGCACGCGCGACTGCTGGTGCAGGGTGATCGATTCCGGCGTGGGGGTGTTCTTGTCAAGTCCGGCCATGGTGGTCTCCGTGGGGTCTGCGGTCAGACGAGCACGCGCTCGATGCCGCCTTCATTGGCCTTGGCCACGTACTCGGGCAACCACTGTTCACCCAGAATCTGGCGCGCCATTTCCACAACGATGTAATCGGCTTCCAGCAGCCCGTTCTGAAGGTCGTCCGTGTAGCGCGACAGCCCCTGCAGGCAGCTGGGGCACGAGGTCAGGATCTTCACGTTGTCCTTTTCACCCACGGTGCCAGCCTCGCGCAACGCCGCTTCGCCCTTCTGGATCTCCTCTTCCTTGCGGAAGCGGATCTGGGTGGAGACATCGGGTCGGGTCACGCCCAGCGTGCCCGATTCGCCGCAGCAGCGCTTGCTCTCCAGCACGTTGTCGCCCATGAGTCCCTTGACGGTCTTCATCGGGTCCTGCAGCTTCATGGGCGTGTGGCAGGGGTCGTGGTAGAGGTAGCCACCCTGCCCCGCGCCCAGCGTGATGCCTTTTTCCAGCAGGTACTCGTGGATGTCGATGATCCGGCAGCCTGGAAAGATCTTGTCGAACTCATACCCTTGGAGCTGGTCGTAGCAGGTGCCGCAGCTCACCACCACCGTCTTGATGTCCAGGTAGTTGAGGGTGTTGGCCACACGGTGGAACAGCACCCGGTTGTCGGTGATGATCTTTTCCGCCTTGTCGAACTGGCCACTGCCGCGCTGGGGATAGCCGCAGCAGAGGTAGCCCGGCGGCAGCACGGTTTGTACACCCGCGTGCCACAGCATGGCCTGCGTGGCGAGACCCACCTGGCTGAACAGGCGCTCGGAACCACAGCCCGGGAAATAGAACACCGCCTCGGTTTCCGCCGTGGTGGCTACCGGGTTGCGGATGATGGGCACGTAGTCCTTGTCCTCTATGTCGAGCAAGGCGCGCGCGGTCCTCTTCGGCAGGCCGCCCGGCATCTTCTTGTTGATGAAGTGGATCACCTGTTCCTTGATGGGAGCAGCACCCAGCGTGGCCGGCGGAGCGCTGGTCTGCTTGCGCGCCAGGCGCTTGAACAGGTCGTTGGCCAGGCGCTGGGCCTTGAAGCCCACACCCACCATCGCGCCCCGCATGAACTTGATGGTTTCAGGGTTGGTCGCGTTCAGGAAGAACATGGCCGCCGCGTTGCCGGGGCGGAAGCTCTTCTGCCCCATCTTGCGCAGCAGGTTGCGCATGTTCATCGTCACATCGCCGAAGTCGATCTTCACCGGGCAAGGCGACAGGCACTTGTGGCACACAGTGCAGTGGTCGGCCACGTCCTCGAATTCTTCCCAGTGCTTGATGCTGATGCCCCGACGCGTCTGCTCTTCGTAGAGAAACGCCTCGATCAGCAGCGACGTGGCCAGGATCTTGTTGCGCGGCGAATAAAGCAGGTTGGCGCGCGGCACGTGGGTCGCGCACACAGGCTTGCACTTGCCGCAACGCAGGCAGTCTTTCACGCTGTCGGCAATGGCACCGATGTCGCTGCGCTGCATGATCAGCGACTCGTGACCCATCAGGCCGAAACTGGGCGTGTAGGCGTTCGAGAGGTCGGAACTGCGCAGGTTGGCGTCGCCCACCGGACCGTGGCGCAGCAGCTTGCCCTTGTTGAAGCGGCCTTCGGGGTCGACACGTCCCTTGTAATCGGCAAAGGGCTGCAGCTCCTCGTCGGTAAGGAACTCCAGCTTGGTGATGCCGATGCCATGCTCGCCCGAGATCACACCATCCAGCCGGCGCGCCAGGGTCATGATGCGGGCCACCGCCTCGTGCGCGGTCTGCAGCATTTCGTAATCGTCGCTGTTGACGGGGATGTTGGTATGCACATTCCCGTCACCCGCATGCATGTGCAGCGCCACCCACACGCGTCCCTTGAGCACGCGCTGATGGATGGCGCTGACCTCCGCCAACAAGGGGCCGAAGGCTGCGCCGGCAAAAATCTGCTGCAGCGGTGCACGGATCTGCGTTTTCCAGCTCGCGCGCAGGCGGTGGTCCTGCAACTGAGGAAACAAGGTGTCCACGTCCCGCAACCATCCAGCCCATTGCGCGCGCACCTCGCGCACCAGCGCCAGGGCCTGCTGCACCCGGTCTTCCAGCAGCTCGGCGCTGGGAATGTCGCTGGCGTCGTCGGTCTTGCCCAGGGGCAGGTTGCCCTTGGTGAAGAAGGCTTCCAGCGCCTCGCACAGCTTGAGCTTGTTGCGCAGCGAGAGTTCGATGTTGATGCGCTCGATGCCTTCGGTGTACTCGCCCATGCGCGGCAGCGGGATCACCACGTCTTCATTGATCTTGAAGGCATTGGTGTGCTTGCTGATGGCTGCGGTGCGCTTGCGGTCGAGCCAGAATTTCTTGCGCGCTTCGGGACTGATGGCGATGAAGCCTTCGCCGCTGCGCGAATTGGCCAGGCGGATCACCTCGCTGGTGGCGCGGGCCACGGCGTCGGCGTCGTCGCCCACGATGTCGCCCACCAGCACCATCTTGGGCAGCGTGCCGCGCTTGCTTTTGGTCGCATAGCCCACGGCTTTGAGGTAACGGTCGTCCAGGTGTTCCAGGCCAGCAAGAATGGCCCCTCCCGGACGCTTCATCTCGCCGAACATGAAGTCCTTGATATCGACGATCGAAGGCACGCAGTCCTTGGGGTTGCCGAAGAATTCCAGGCAGACGGTTCGCACATGCTGCGGCATGCGGTGCACCACCCAGCGCGCGCTGGTGATCAGGCCGTCACAGCCTTCCTTCTGGATGCCGGGCAGGCCGCTGAGAAATTTGTCGGTCACATCCTTGCCGAGCCCTTCCTTGCGAAAGGTCCTGCCGGGGATCACAAGCTGCTCGGTGCGCACCGGCGTCTTGCCATCGGCCTCGAAATACTTCAGCTCGAAGCTCGCCACCTCGGCATCGTGGATCTTGCCGAGGTTGTGGTCGGTGCGCGTGACTTCCAGCCACTGCGCCTGCGGCGTCACCATGCGCCAGCTGACCAGGTTGTCCAGCGCCGTGCCCCACAGCACGGCCTTCTTGCCACCAGCATTCATGGCGATGTTGCCGCCAATGCACGAGGCTTCGGCACTGGTCGGATCGACGGCGAACACGTGGCCCGCACGCTCGGCCGCGTCGGCCACGCGTTGGGTCACCACGCCGGCTTCGGTCCAGATGGTGGGCAAGGGCTGCTCGTGGCCCGGCACGCTCGCCCATTCCACATCGGTCATGGCCTCGAGCTTCTCGGTATTGATCACCGCGCTCTTCCAAGTGAGAGGAATCGCGCCGCCGGTGTAGCCGGTACCGCCGCCGCGCGGGATGATGGTCAGGCCCAATTCGAAGCAACCCTTGACGAGCAAGGCCATCTCGGCCTCGGTATCGGGCGTGAGCACGACAAAGGGGTACTCGACACGCCAGTCGGTCGCATCGGTCACATGCGACACGCGCGAGAGGCCGTCGAACTTGATGTTGTCGCGCGCAGTCAGCCTGCGCAACACCTTGTTGGCCCGCTGGCGAAGCGCGGCCATGTCTTCAAAGGACCGGGCAAAACTGTCCACCGCCCCTCGGGCTGCGGTCAGCAGTTCGGCCACGAGCGCATCGCGCGCGCCATCGTCTTGCGGTGTGCGGCGCTTCTGCACCTCGGCCAGTCGGTGGTGCAGCGCGTCCACCAGTTGCTGGCGGCGCTTCGAGCTGTCCAGCAGATCGTCTTGCAGATAGGGATTGCGCTGCACGACCCAGATGTCGCCCAGCACCTCATACAACATGCGGGCAGAACGGCCCGTGCGGCGCTCGCCTCTCAGCCCATCGAGCAGCGACCAGGCGCGTTCGCCCAGCAAACGCAGGACGATTTCACGATCCGAGAAAGAGGTGTAGTTGTAAGGAATCTCGCGCAGGCGCGGCGCTTCGTCAGTGTGTGAGGCGAGCAACGAGAGCGGCGTGGGAGCGTTCATTGGTGTGGCAGTCGCCAGCATGACAGTAATGAACCCAGGATGGTACCGCAGCGCAACATACACCCACCCCCCCTATGGAAACCCCTGTTGTCATGGGCGAGAAACGCCGTTGCAATGGATTTGTCACACCAGACTCATACGCTACCCCGTTCCCGACACCCCTCTTAGGAGCATCCATGCACAAGCGTTTTCTTCCACTGGCCAGTGCCCTGACGCTCGCCGCCCTGTTGAGCGGCCCGGCACACGCCCAGGCCCAGGCCCCCACCGAGATTCAATGGTGGCATTCCATGAGCGCGGCTCTGGGTGAATGGATCAACGATCTTGCGAAGCAGTACAACGCCAGCCAGTCGACCTACAAGGTGGTGCCCACCTACAAAGGCACCTACGACGAGTCCATGGCAGGTGCCATCGCCGCCTTCCGCGCCGGCAATGCCCCTCACATCCTGCAGGTGTTCGAAGTCGGCACCGCCACCATGATGGCCAGCAAGGGTGCCATCGTGCCGGTGACGAAGGTGCTCAACGACGGCGGCTTCAAGTTCGACCCGACGCAGTACGTGTCTGCCGTGGCCGGCTACTACACCGCCCCCAACGGCCAGATGCTGAGCTACCCGCTCAACAGTTCGACCACCATCTTCTATTACAACAAGGACGCTTTCAAGAAGGCCGGCCTGGACCCTGAGAAGGCCCCCAAGACCTGGCCGGAGGTGTTCGAGGCCGCTTCCAAGCTCAAGGCCAGCGGCCATGCCTGCCCGTTCACCACCAGCTGGATCAGCTGGACGCAGCTGGAGAGCTTCTCGCTCTGGCACAACACCCTGTTCGCGTCCAAGAATAACGGCTTTGACGGCAACGACGCGCAACTGCAGTTCAACACGCCGCTGCACGTTCGCCATTTCGAGAACCTGGCCAAGGCCTCCAAGGAAGGCAGCTTCGTCTACAAGGGCCGCGGCAACGCCCCCGACGCCTCCTTCCCCTCGGGCGAGTGCGCCATGATCACCGGTTCGTCGGGCCTGTACGCCCGCGTCTCCAAAGACGCCAAGTTCGCCTACGGCATCTCCACCCTGCCCTACTACGCCGATGTCAAGGGCGCGCCGCAGAACACCGCCATCGGTGGTGCCAGCCTGTGGGTGATGGCCGGCAAGAAACCTGCGGAATACAAGGGCGTGGCCGATTTCCTGAACTTCCTCAACGACACCCGGGTGCAGTCCGCCAGCCACCAGCGCACCGGTTACCTGCCAGTGACCACCGCCGCTTACAAGCTGACCGATGCGTCGGGTTTCTATGGAAAGAACCCCGGTACCGACGTTGCCGTGACGCAGATGATCCGCAAGGCCACCGAAAAGTCGCGCGGCATCCGTCTGGGCAACTTCCTGCAGATCCGCGCCATCATCGACGAGGAAACGGAACAGATCTGGGCCGGGAAGAAGTCGCCAAAAGAAGCGCTCGACACTGCCGTGACCCGAGGCAACGAACAACTGGTCCGTTTCGCCCGCGCGAACAAGTAAATTCCTGCCAGATGCCCGATGATGCCCACCAGAACCCTGGTGAGGCATCGACAGCCCGCCACGCTGTAGACCCGACCGGTTTGCAAAGGGGCGGGTTGTCTCTTTGAAAGACCGAAGATGGAAAAGCGCGTTCTGTTTCGTTCCGCGTGGCTGCCCTGGGCACTGCTGGCACCCCAATTGGCGGTGATCAGCATCTTCTTTTTCTGGCCGGCGGGCCAGGCGTTGGTGCAGTCGTTCCAGGTGCAGGATTCCTTTGGTTTCTCGAGGGAATGGGTGGGTTTCGAGAATTTCAAGACCTTGTTCGAAGACCCCAGCTACCTGGCCTCGTTCAAAACCACGGCTTTCTTCTCGGTGTTGGTGGCCGTGAGCGGCATCAGCATCTCGCTGGTGCTGGCCATCTTCGCGGACCGCATCATCAAGGGCGCGCTGGCGTACAAGACCGCACTGCTATTGCCGTACGCAGTGGCTCCTGCGGTGGCGGGTGTGCTCTGGATGTTCATGTTTTCGCCCTCGCTGGGCGTTGTGGCCTACCTGCTGCGCCAGTCGGGCTTCGACTGGAACCACATGCTCAACTCCAATCACGCGATGACGCTGATCGTGATTGCCGCGGTGTGGAAGCAGATCTCCTACAACTTTCTGTTCTTCCTGGCGGGCTTGCAGTCGATCCCCAAGTCGTTGATCGAGGCCGCCGCCATCGATGGCGCCAGTCCATGGCGACGTTTCTGGAGCATCCAGTTCCCACTGCTCTCTCCGACCACGTTCTTCCTCTTGGTGATCAACGTGGTGTACGCGTTCTTTGACACCTTCGCGATCGTGGATGCCACCACGCAGGGCGGCCCGGGGCGCGACACGTCAATCCTGGTCTACAAGGTGTACCACGACGGGTTCAAGGCCATGGACATGGGCGGCTCGGCCGCGCAGTCGGTGGTGCTGATGGTGATCGTCATCGCGCTGACCGTGATCCAGTTCCGCTACGTCGAAAAGAAAGTGCAGTACTGACATGGTTGAACGCAGTCCTTATCTGACGCTGCTGTCGCACCTGATCATGGTGCTGGGCGTGCTCATCGTCGGTTTCCCGCTTTACCTGGCATTCGTGGCGTCGACCCACACCGCGCAGGACATCGTGCAGGCACCCATGCCCCTGCTGCCTGGCAGCAACTTCTGGCAGACCTACCGCGACACCCTGTTCGGTGGCGGTAGCGGTCCGGGCTCCAGCGCGCCGGTGGCGCGCATGATGTGGGTCAGCCTGGTCACGGCCCTCGTCATCACCTTCGGCAAGATCGCCATCTCGCTGCTGTCGGCCTTTGCCATCGTCTACTTCCGCTTCCCATTCAAGGGCATCTGCTTCTGGCTGATCTTCATCACGCTGATGCTGCCGGTGGAAGTGCGCATCGGTCCCACCTACCAGGTGGTGTCTGACCTGGGCATGCTCAACACCTATGCGGGTCTCACGATCCCGCTCATTGCGTCAGCCACCGCCACCTTCCTGTTCCGGCAGTTTTTCCTCACCGTGCCCGACGAACTGGTGGAGGCCGCGCGCGTGGACGGCGCAGGCCCCATGCGCTTCTTCAAGGACATCCTGGTGCCGCTCTCGCGCACCTCCATCGCCGCACTGTTCGTGATCCAGTTCATCTACGGCTGGAACCAGTACCTGTGGCCGCTGCTGGTCACCACATCGGAAGAGATGTACCCGGTGGTGATCGGCATCAAGCGCATGATCGCCGGCGGCGATTCCGGCAACGAATGGAACATCGTGATGGCCACCGCGCTGCTGGCCATGCTGCCACCCGCGCTCGTGGTGGTCTTCATGCAACGCTGGTTCGTCAAGGGACTGGTGGACACCGAAAAGTAGTCCGGCAACACATACAACAACCCGAACGCAACAACGCCATGGCCTCTCTCTCATTCCGCAACATCGTCAAACGCTACGGCATCGGCCCGAAGGCCAACCAGGTCATCCATGGGGTGAGCGCCGAAATCCAGGATCGCGAGTTCGTCGTCATCGTCGGTCCTTCTGGCTGCGGCAAGTCCACACTGCTGCGCATGGTCGCAGGCCTCGAGGAAATTTCCGGGGGTGAGTTGCGCATCGGCGACCGAGTGGTCAACGACCTCGAGCCCGCCCAGCGCGACATCGCCATGGTGTTCCAGAACTACGCGCTCTACCCGCACATGACGAACTTCGACAACATGGCTTACGGCCTGAAGATCGCCAAAGTGCCCAAGGAGGAAATCCGTGCCCGCGTGGACAAGGCGGCGAAGATCCTCGAGCTCGGCCACCTGCTCGAGCGCAAGCCGCGCGAACTCTCGGGCGGGCAGCGCCAGCGCGTGGCCATGGGCCGCGCCATCGTGCGCCAGCCACAGGTGTTCCTGTTCGACGAGCCGCTCTCCAACCTGGATGCTAAGCTGCGCGCCCAGACCCGCCTGGAAATCCAGAAACTGCACCGCGAACTGGGCATCACCTCGCTGTTCGTCACGCACGATCAGGTGGAGGCCATGACGCTGGCCGAGCGCATGATCGTCATGAACGCGGGCAACATGGAGCAGTTCGGCACGCCGGAAGAGGTGTATTCCCGCCCGGCAACCACCTTCGTCGCGAGCTTCATCGGCTCGCCGCCCATGAACCTTTTGAAGAACGCACCGGGCGGGCGTCCGGGCAGCGTCCTGGGCATCCGGCCCGAGCACGTGGACATCGGCTCAGAGGGTTGGGCCTTGCAAGTGGAAACCGTGGAGTTGCTGGGCGCCGAACGCCTGGTGCATGTCCGCCTGGGCGAAGAGCAGCTCATCATCCGCACGCACGAAGACCAGGGTGCCCCCGCGATCGGCAGCACCATCCACGCCAAACCCCGGGAAGACCGCGTTCACTGGTTCAACGCCGAAACCGGCAAACGCCTGTGAAGTACCCCCGGTGGATCGCCCACCGCGGCGCGGGCAAGCTGGCGCCTGAAAACACGCTCGCCGCGTTCCGACTCGGCGCCACCCATGGTTACCGCATGTACGAATGCGACGCCAAGCTCAGCGCCGACGGGGTGGTCTTCCTGCTGCACGACGCCACGCTGGAACGCACGACCAATGGCCACGGAATGGCGGGCAACCTGGCCTGGAGCGCATTGAGCCAGCTCGACGCCGGCAGCTGGCACTCGCGCGCGTTCGCCGGCGAGCCGCTGGCCACGCTGGAGAGCGTGGCCCGGCATTGCCAGGCGCAGGGTCACTGGCTCAACATCGAGATCAAACCGACGCCCGGCATGGAAACCCAGACCGGGCGCGCGGTCGCCCTTGAAGCCGCCCGCCTGTGGGCGAGCGACCCGGAGCACACGCCGTTTCTCACCTCGTTCCAGCCCGATGCGCTACAAGGTGCACGGGAGGCCGCGCCCGATCTGCCACGCGGTCTGCTGCTGGACACGCTCTGGAGCGGTTGGCTGGAGGCCGCAGGTCAATTGGGCTGTGTCGCGCTGGTGTGCAACCACGCCCTTTGGGACTCCACCACCGTGGCCCAGGCGCGAAGCGCTGGCCTGAAAACCCTGGCCTACACGGTCAATGACGATTGGGCCGCGCAGCGGCTGCTGGGTCTCGGGCTGGACGGCATCATCACCGACCGGGTCGATCTGTTCGCGCCGGAGGACTGAGCCCGCCCGCGATCAGCGGCGGCGGTGTAGCCACCAGGCCAGGGTGCCTTGCACAAGCACCAGGGCCGCATAAGTGGCCATCTTGCCGTCGCGCCCGAAGAAAACCAGCCCAGCCAGCAGCACCGCGACCCCGGCCACCAACAGCATGAAGGCTTCCAGCCGGGCACCCGGCGCGTCGCGTCCGGCGCGGCGCAGGCGGGGCACCCCCCACAGGATGAACGCCACCACCAGGGCGGGCGCAATGAACCCCGCGAGGTGCCCCAGGAACTCGAGCGGCGTCATTTCAAGGCTGCAATGGCATGCATAAGCGTTCAATTTTATAATCAGCGCATGTCTGTCTGGGCCCTCGGCATCAACCACAACACGGCTCCGCTGGATCTGCGGGGCCGTTTCGCCTTTGCCCTCGACCAGATTCAACCTACCCTGAACGGGTATCGGCAGAGCCTGGCGCGCCAGCCGGAAGCCGCGCTGCTCTCCACCTGCAACCGCACCGAGCTCTACGGCGCGGGCGACCAGGCGGCGGTGGACCCCACTCTGGATTGGCTGGCTCAGACCGGCGGCGTGAGCAGCCACGTGCTGCGCGACCACGCCTATGTGCTTCGCGACGACCAGGCCGCGCGCCACGCCTTCCGTGTGGCCAGTGGCCTGGACAGCATGGTGCTGGGAGAGGCGCAGATTCTGGGCCAGATGAAAGATGCGGTGCGCGCCGCCAACGATGCCGGTGCGCTGGGCACAACGCTGCACCAGTTGTTTCAGCGCTCATTCGCAGTGGCCAAGGAAGTGCGCGGCTCCACCGAAATCGGTGCCCATTCCATCAGCATGACCGCCGCCGCCGTGCGCCTGGCTTCCCAGTTGTTCGAGGACCTGCGCGACATCAAGGTGCTGTTTGTGGGCGCGGGCGAGATGATCGAACTGGCTGCGACGCACTTCGCAGCCAGGACGCCCAAGAGCATGGCCATCGCCAACCGCACGCTCGAGCGGGGTGAGAAACTGGCCAGTCGCTTTGGTGCAGAAGTCATGCGCCTCGCCGACGTGCCTGACCGCCTGCACGAATTCGATGCCATCATCAGTTGCACCGCCAGCACCTTGCCCATCATCGGCCTGGGTGCCGTGGAGCGCGCGGTCAGGAAGCGTCGCCACCGCCCCATGTTCATGGTCGATCTGGCTGTACCCCGCGACATCGAGCCTGAGGTCAAGGCGTTGTCCGACGTGTACCTCTACACCGTGGACGATCTGGCTGCCGTGGTCCAGACTGGCAAGGACAGCCGGCAAGCCGCCGTGGCTCAGGCCGAGGCCATCATCGACGCGGGCGTGCTCAGCTTCATGCACTGGATGGAGCAACGCGACCCCGCTCATGGCGTGGTTCCGCTGATCCAGCAGATCAACGCACAGGCGGACGAATGGCGGTCCGTTGAACTGGCCCGTGCGCGCCGCTTGCTGGCCAGAGGCGAACCGGTGGAAGCCGTGCTGGAAGCCCTCTCGCGTGGCCTCACGCAGAAGATGCTGCACGGTACCCTGGCCGAGCTGCACACGGGCGACAGCGCCGCACGCGCCGCCACGGCGCAGACCGTTTCCCGGCTGTTCCTGCGCGACGAGCCATCCAGATCCCCGCGCGACGCGCAGCCCTAGCTTGGCGATCCGTTGCCCGGCCCCCTTTGGGCGGGCGCCTGCATCGGCTTGCCTGGGTCACCCTCCTTCCACATGAAAAACTTTGTCCGCGACACCCTGCTGCGCCAGCGCTCAAGGCTGCATGAACTCGACGCCCTGCTGTCCGCGCCGGACGTGGTGGACGACATGGAGCGCTTTCGCGCTTTGAGCCGTGAGCACGCCGAAGCATCCACCGTGGTCGAGGTGTTCAACCGCTACCTGCAGCGCGAATCCGATGCGGCCTCGGCAAAGGACATGCTGAACGACGCCGACATGGCCGAGATGGCGCAGGAAGAAATCAAAAGCGCCGAAGCCGACCTGGAACGCCTGGACGGTGAACTGCAGCAACTGCTGCTGCCCAAAGATCCGGACGACGAGCGCAACGCCTTTGTGGAGATCCGCGCAGGCACCGGAGGTGACGAATCCGCGCTGTTCGCCGGCGACCTGGCCAGGCTCTACACCCGCTACGCAGAACGCCAGCGCTGGCAGGTCGAGATCGTGAGCGAGTCACCCAGCGAACTGGGTGGCTACAAGGAAGTGGTGTTGCGCATCGCCGGCCATGGCGCGTATGGGCGCTTGCGTTTCGAATCCGGCGGCCACCGCGTGCAACGCGTGCCCGCCACGGAAACGCAGGGCCGCATTCACACCAGTGCGGCCACGGTGGCCGTGATGCCTGAACCAGACGAAACCCAGGCGGTGCAACTCAATCCGAGCGAGTTGCGGATCGACACCTACCGCGCCAGCGGCGCCGGTGGCCAGCACATCAACAAGACGGATTCGGCGGTGCGCGTGACGCACCTGCCGACCGGCATCACCGCCGAATGCCAGGATGGCCGTTCGCAGCACAGCAACAAGGCCAAGGCGCTGCAGGTGCTCACCGCGCGGCTGCAGGAGAAGGAGCGCAGCGAGCGCGCCGCCGCGGAAGCCGCCACCCGCAAGGGGTTGATCGGCAGCGGCGATCGCAGCGACCGCATCCGCACCTACAACTTTCCGCAAGGCCGGCTGACCGACCACCGCATCAACCTGACGCTCTACAAGGTGCTGCAGGTCATGGAGGGCGACCTGGACGACGTGATCCATGCGCTGCAGGTGGCGCGCGGCACCGAGCTGCTGGCCGAACTCGAACAGCGCAACGGCTCATGACACTGGGCGACACCCTGACGCAATGGCGGCGCAAAGGCCTGGATCGGCTGGACGCGCAGATGTTGCTCCTTATGGCCCTGCAACGCGACCCGCATGACCGCGCCTGGCTGATGGCGCATGAGGCCGATGCGGTTTCGCCCGAAATCCAGAGCGCGTTCAGTGCACTCGCGCAGCGCCGCCAGTTGGGCGAGCCCATGGCCTACCTGCGTGGCGAACAGGAGTTTTTCGGCCTCACGCTCCGGGTCGACTCTCGGGTGCTGGTGCCACGCGCCGACACCGAAACTCTGGTGCAGTGGGCGCTGGAGGTGATGCAAGGCATTTCGGACACCCCGAGCGTCCTCGATCTGGGCACCGGCAGCGGCGCGATCGCACTGGCGCTCAAGGCATCGCGCCCGGAGCTCACGGTGGCGGCCACCGATGCCAGCGGACCCGCGCTGGAAGTGGCCGTCGCCAACGCCCAGCGCCTGGGACTGGCGGTGGAGTTCCACCATGGCGACTGGATGGCGGCCGTTCCAGGTCGACATTTCGATGTCATCGTCAGCAATCCGCCTTACATCGCCATTGGCGACCATCACCTGCAGGCACTGACCCATGAGCCAGGGTCGGCACTGAGTTCCGGCAAGGACGGCCTCGACGACCTCCGCACGCTGGCGTCGGCCGCTCCGAGCGGGCTCAGGCCCGGCGGCTGGCTTCTGCTGGAGCACGGGCATGACCAGGCGGGTGCCGTGCGCGGCCTGCTCGAACACGCAGGATTCGCTCAGGTCATCAGCCGCACCGACCTGACGGGCATCGAACGCTGCAGCGGCGGCCAATGGCCCATGCGGCGATAATGTGAGACGTTTCCGGGTCTCACCAGACCCATCTGCAAAAGGACCCTTCAGCCATGAGCGACGCACAAACCCGCATCGACCAACTGGTCAAATCCAACGACATCGTGCTGTTCATGAAAGGCAGCGCGAGCTTTCCCATGTGCGGTTTCTCGGGCCGCGCCATCCAGATCCTGAAGGCCTGCGGCGTGGAAACCAAGACCCTCAAGACCGTCAATGTGCTTGAAGACGATGGCATCCGCCAGGGCATCAAGGAATACAGCAACTGGCCGACCATTCCCCAGCTGTATGTGAAGGGTGAGTTCGTCGGTGGCTCGGACATCATGATGGAGATGTACCAGTCTGGCGAATTGCAGCAGGTCATCAGCGGCCAGGCCTGATCTCTCGATCCGCATCATCAAGCCACCCTCGGGTGGCTTTTTTGTTTTCTGGATTGCGTCATTTCACACATCTCGCGACGGTCCTTGGGATTGAGGGCAACAACTGTGGCATTTCTGCATTGAGGCCAGGCACGTCTTGTGCTTGAATGAATTCGTCGCCGAACCCTACAGGAGAATCGCATGAGCTCTCGCAGCCTGGTCGCTTCACCCTCCCTCGGTCTGCCCATCGCCCAGATGCGCAGCGTGTTCAGTGCCGACGACGTCGAGCGCAAGCTGGCTCACCTGCAGGCCAGCGGCAACGAACGCGACTACGAGAGCCTGCGCAACACCTGGCAGCGCATGCTCGAACGCGGTCCCCAGCGCTTTGCGGTCAAGCCTTCAGGCGTGCCCGACATGGCACCGCTCTACGACCTGCTGCCCAATTTTGGTGAGGTGCTCGACGACGTGAAGCGCCATGTGGCACTGAGCCAGGACAGCCGTGACAGCCTGGAAGTGACACCCATCCTGCTGCTTGGCCCACCCGGCGTGGGCAAGACCCACTTCGCCCGCCAGCTCGCGGATTTGCTTGGCACCAGCATGAGCCTGGTGCCCATGAGTTCCATGACCGCGGGTTGGCTGTTGTCTGGGTCGTCTTCGCAATGGAAGGGCGCCAAGCCCGGCAAGGTGTTCGAGGCGCTCGTGGACGGCCAGTACGCCAACCCCGTGATCGTGGTGGATGAGATCGACAAGGCCAGTGCGGACGCGCAGTACGACCCCCTGGGCGCGCTCTACAGTCTGCTGGAGCACGACACGGCGCAGAACTTCGTGGACGAATTTGCCGAAGTGCCGATCGACGCCAGCCAGGTGATCTGGGTGACCACCGCCAACCACGAACGCAGCATCCCCGAGCCCATCCTCAACCGCATGAATGTGTTCGAGATTGCCCCGCCCACGCCCGAAGCCGCGCGAAAGATCGCCGCCCACCTCTACCGCAGCATTCGCGGCGAGCACGACTGGGGCCAGCGCTTCGATCCGGAACCGGTGGATGACGTGCTTGACGCTCTGGCTGCGCTGGCACCGCGCGAGATGCGGCGCGCGCTGGTCACGGCATTTGGCAACGCGCGCCTGGACAACCGTTACAGCGTGGAGGCCGACGACCTGCCCAAGGCCGGCACAGGCAAAGGGCGCATCGGCTTCATGCAATAGCTAGGCGTCGGGGTGTGACCAGTTCTTCGCGGCTGCGTACACCGCGTTGGGGTACTCGGCCCGTCCCCGGCTGCCGTTGTATCGACCCAGCGCGAGAAAGGTGTCACCCCGCTCGCGGTCCAGGTAGTGGCGCAGGATCACGCAGCCAAAACGCAGGTTCGTCTGCATGTTGAACAGGCGCCCCACTTCACCGTCGCCGATCAGGCGCGACCAGAACGGCATGATCTGCATGTAGCCTCGCGCGCCCACGCGCGAAATGGCGAACTTGCGGAACGCGCTCTCCACCTGGATCAAACCCAGCACCATCGTGGTGTCCAGCCCGGCGCGCCTGGACTCGTACCAGACTGTTTGCAGAAATTCGATGCGTGTCTGGAAATCGGTCTTGCGCCGGTGCAGGCGGTCGCTCATGGCACCCAGCCAGCGCAGGTAGGCCAACCGCTTGGCCGGATCGGTGAATTCGGGCACGGGCGGCGCGTTGTTGGCAATCGCCGCGCTCAGGGCACCGCGCACGGAGTCGGCCAACGGTTCTTCGAGCTGACCACCAGCATCCGCCAGGACCGGCCAGCCCGCCACCCCCAGCGAAGCCACCCCGAGCAGGCAGTCCCGCCGCGACCAGCCCACTGTCAGGTTCATGCCTTCAGCTTGCTCTGCAAAAACGCGAGCAACTCTGGCGTGTTGACCTGCGTGGCTGCGCTGTCACGGCGGTGCTGGTACTCCACCTGTCCCGCCTTGAGGCCACGTTCGCCGATGGTCACACGGTGCGGCACGCCAATCAGCTCCCAATCCGCGAACATGGCACCTGGGCGCTCGCCACGATCGTCCAGGATCACGTCCACGCCCGCAGCCGCGAGCTCGTCGTGCAGGCGTTCGGCGGCCTGCTTCACGTCTGCGCTGCGGTCCATGCCGATGGGACAGATCACCAGTGTGAAGGGCGCCAGCGCATCCGGCCAGATGATGCCGCGCTCATCGTGGTTCTGCTCGATGGCCGCGGCCGGCAACCGAGTGATGCCTATGCCGTAACAGCCCATCTCGAAGAACGCAGGTTTGCCGTCTTCGCCCAGGAAGGTGGCGTTCATGGCCTTGCTGTACTTGGTGCCCAGGTAGAACACGTGGCCCACCTCGATGCCGCGCTCGATCGCCAGCGTGCCCTTGCCATCGGGTGAAGCATCGCCCTCGACCACATTTCGCAGGTCGGCCACGAAGTTCGGTTCGGGCAGGTCACGGCCCCAGTTCACGCCGGTCATGTGGAAGTCCAATTCGTTGGCACCGCAGATCCAGTCGGCCAGCACGGCCACTTCGCGGTCCACCACCAGCTTCACCGGCTTCTTCGTGCCGATGGGACCCAGGTAGCCCGGCCTGCAACCAAAGTGCGCCTCGATCTCGGGCACGGTGGCAAATCGAAACCCGACGTCCAGACCCGGCACCTTCGCCACCTTGACCTCGTTCATGTCGTGGTCGCCGCGCAGCAGCAACAGCCACACCTGACTTTTTTCGATTTCACCGGCTTCATTGAGCTCATCGGTGGCGAGCACCAGCGATTTGACCGTGGTCGCCAGCGGGACCCCGAGCAGCGCGGCAACATCGGCGCAGGTGCTCTTGCCGGGCGTCGGCATCTTGACCATCGGATTGGCGGCACCCGGGCGCGGCCCGGCTGGTGCCAGGGCCTCGGCCTTCTCCATGTTGGCGGCGTAATCGCTGCCCGGGCAATAGACGATGGCGTCCTCACCCGTGGCGGCGATGACCTGGAACTCCTCGGAAAGATCTCCCCCGATCGCGCCGCTGTCGGCCGCCACGGCGCGGTAGCGCAAACCGAAGCGGTCGAAGATACGCCGGTACGCGGCAGCCATCACCTGATAACTTGCTTGCGCCGCATCGCCATCACGGTCGAAGCTGTAGGCATCCTTCATGATGAACTCGCGCCCGCGCATCAGACCAAAGCGCGGGCGGCGCTCGTCGCGGAACTTGGTCTGGACCTGGTAGAAATTCTTCGGCAATTGCTTGTAGCTGCGCAACTCCTGACGCGCAATGTCGGTGACCACTTCCTCGCTGGTGGGTTGCACCACGAAATCGCGGTCGTGCCGATCCTGTATGCGCAGCAACTCCGGCCCCATCTTGTCGAAACGACCGGTTTCCTGCCAGAGTTCCGCAGGCTGGATCACCGGCATGGTGAGTTCGACCGCACCGGCACGATTCATCTCCTCACGAACAATCGCCTCCACCTTCTGGATCACGCGCAGGCCCATGGGCATGTAGCTGTAGATGCCGGCACCCAGCTTCTTGATCATGCCGGCACGCGTCATGAGCTGGTGGCTCACCACCTCCGCGTCCGCCGGAGCTTCCTTGAGGGTCGAAATGAAGAACTGTGAGGCTTTCATGGAGGCACCAGGGTTCTGCCCGAGGCAGGATATGGAGATGAATAAGGGGGGTCGGACGCGCCGCACAGCTCCCGCTGGGAACCGCCCGCACGCTCCAGAGACGCAACAGGTGTGTGGTCACTTCGCAAGTCGCACTCAGCGATGCATAATGAACACAGTTTAAAAATTTGGGGTTGATTATGCTTGACAGAGAAGGCTTCAGGCCCAATGTCGGCATCATTCTGCTCAACCAGCGAAACCAGGTGTTCTGGGGCAAACGGATACGTTCCCACTCCTGGCAGTTTCCGCAGGGTGGCATCGACCGGGGGGAAACTCCCGAACAGGCGATGTACCGCGAACTGCATGAAGAAGTGGGGCTCATGCCCGAACACGTGAGCATCGTCGCCCGCACGCGGGACTGGTTGCGTTACGAAGTGCCGGACCGCTTCATCCGCCGCGACGCTCGCGGCCACTACAAAGGTCAGAAGCAGATCTGGTATCTGCTGCGTCTGGTGGCGCAAGACTGGAACCTGAACCTGCGCGCGACCAGCCATCCCGAGTTCGACGCATGGCGTTGGCACGACTACTGGGTGCCGCTGGACGTGGTGGTGGAGTTCAAACGGGGCGTCTACGAGCTGGCCCTCACCGAGCTCTCGCGCTATCTGCCCAAAACGGAGAATCGCAACCGCTATCTTCGTGGCGGCGTGCGTCACCGTGGCAATGACGAAGGTCAGGCGCCGATCAGCACATCACTCTCACCCCACGGACTGGAGTTGCCACCCGGCGCCAGCTTCGACCCCGACCCGCAGAGCGACAGTCGCTCTGCGCACATCGAACCCAAATGACCATTCGCCATGCCATGCTGCCCAACCGTGTGGCAGCCCTGGGCCGCGCCTCCCTGCTTGCGCTGACCTTTCTGACCACTGCCACCCTGGCAACCGCTGCTGACGACGACGAAACGCCCTGGCAAGAGAAGGCCACTGAAGCACCCAAAACTTTCAGCGTCGATAAACTCCAGACATTCACGGTGTCGCAAGGCTCTTCGTTGACTTATGGCATCGACCCGGAGACATTGACTGTGGGTGAGGACTGGGTAGTGCGGTACGTGATGGTGGCCCGCAGCACCAGCGGCGCTCTCAATGTGCTCTACGAAGGCATCCGTTGTCAGTCGGCAGAGGTCAAGACCTACGCGCGCTGGGACAACAACCGCTCTGCATGGCACACCCCCTCCAATTCAGAATGGAAAGCCCTGGCGTTCGGCGGCGCGACGCGGCCCGCGATGATCCTGGCCATGGAGGGCTTGTGCAATGGCAAATCGGTCAACGGCAATCCACGCAAGATGCTCGCTACGCTGAAAACCGGCATGTACCTGCAGCGCTGAAACTGTGCCCCAGGCTGCCGGGACATCAAACCCGTGCAGCCAGCACCAGGTTGTCGCGGTGGATCATTTCAGGTTCGGCGGCATAGCCGAGCAGGCGCTCGAAATCGCCCGACGACTTGCGGCAGATCAGGCGCGCTTCGGAACTGGCGTAGTTGGCCAGGCCGCGTGCCACCTCCTGCCCGCGGACATCGTGAACGGCGATCACATCACCGCGCGAGAAGTCGCCCGAAACCGCCGTCATGCCGATGGGCAACAGGCTCTTGCCCTCACCCACAATCTTGACGACCGCGCCTTCGTCCACCACCACGGCACCACGAAGTTGCAGATGATCTGAAATCCAGCGCTTGCGCGCCTGGTTCTTCGCCGTCTGAGCCACCAGGCAGGTACCGATGGGCTCACCGTCAACCAGGCGGAGAAGCACCCGGGGCTCGCGCCCCCAGGCGATCACCGTGGATGCACCCGAGCCCGCCGCCCGCTTCGCCGCCAGAATCTTGGTGATCATGCCGCCCTTGCCGATGCCGCTGCCTGCGCCTCCAGCCATGGCTTCCAGTCGGGGATCGCCCGCCCGCGCGGCGTGCACGAACTCAGCTTGCGGATCGCGCCTGGGATCGGCTGTGTACAGGCCTTTCTGGTCGGTCAGGATCACGAGCACATCGGCTTCCACCAGGTTGGCCACGAGCGCGCCCAGTGTGTCGTTGTCGCCGAACTTGATTTCGTCATTGACCACGGTGTCGTTCTCATTGATCACCGGCACCACTCTCAGCTGAAGCAGCGTGAGCAGCGTGGAGCGCGCATTGAGGTAACGCTCCCGATCAGCCAGATCCGCATGGGTCAGCAGCACTTGTGCACTTCCTACGCCACAAGCGCGCAACTTGCTTTCGTACATCTGCACCAGCCCCATCTGGCCCACCGCAGCAGCGGCCTGCAGCTCGTTCACCTCCCGGGGACGCACGCTCCAGCCCAGTCGCTTCATGCCTTCCGCAATCGCCCCGCTGCTGACCATGATGACTTCGCGCCCCTGCTGAACAAGCGCGGCGAGTTGCTCACTCCATTGGCCGATGGCTTCTTCGTCCAGGCCACGGCCCTCGTTGGTCACCAGGCTGGAACCCACCTTGACCACGATACGGCGTGCCGACTGGAAAACAGCCGCAGGCGTCATGCCGTGAACGTTCATCGAGACATCGGGCTGCTGCATGTTGAGAGCAAGGTCCATGAGATGGAGAAAGTCTTGGTCAGGGGGCTTCTGGGGTATCCACAAAACGGGGATCGACCTCGACTGGCGGTAGAGAGTCCGTGTGCACCTTGGCGATGTGCTGATAGACCTTCTGCACCAGCAGCTCGCATCCTTCGCGCGTCAGGGCCGAGATTTCGAAAACAGGTCCTTTGTACTTCAGGCGTTTGACGATGTCCTGGATGCGCTTTTCACGCTCATCTCCGGGCAGCATGTCGACCTTGTTGAGCACCAGCCAGCGAGGCTTGTCGTACAAGGCTTGGTCAAACTTCTTGAGTTCAGCCACGATCGCCTTGGCCTGCGCAACGGGGTCCACCCCTTCGTCGAAAGGCGCAACGTCCACAAGGTGCAGCAGCAGGCGCGTGCGCTGCAGATGACGCAGAAACTGGTGCCCGAGGCCAGCACCTTCCGATGCTCCCTCGATCAGACCAGGCACGTCGGCCACCACGAAGCTCTTTTCGGCAGCCACGCGCACCACGCCCAGGTTGGGGTGCAAGGTGGTGAACGGATAGTCGGCAATCTTGGGACGGGCGTTCGAGATGGCGGAAATGAGCGTGGACTTTCCGGCATTGGGCATACCCAGCAGGCCTACGTCGGCCAGCACCTTGAGCTCCAGCTTCAGAGCGCGTTTCTCGCCAGGCCAGCCTGGCGTCTTCTGTCTCGGTGCCCGATTGGTCGAACTCTTGTAGTGCATGTTGCCGAAACCGCCGTCACCGCCCTTGGCGATCGTCACCTGCTCACCTGGCTGCAGCAACTCGTGCAGCACCTCTCCGGTCTCGGCATCGGCAATGATGGTACCCACGGGCATCTTCAGCACGATGTCATCGCCCTTCACGCCGAACATGTCCGAGCCCTTGCCGTGCTCACCGCGGTGGGCCTCGAAACGGCGTGTGAAGCGGAAATCGACCAGCGTGTTCAGGCTCGCATCTGCCAGCGCATACACGTGACCACCACGGCCACCATCGCCACCGTCCGGTCCGCCAAACTCTTTGTACTTCTCGTGTCGGAACGAGGCGCAACCATTGCCGCCGTCGCCCGCGGCGACATCGATCGTGGCTTCATCCACAAATTTCATGACACACTTTCCATTGAAGGGGATCGATCCAGTGACGCAAAACAAAAAGCCCGCACGGGCGGGCCTTCTGCATTCGACATATCACCCGAGCCCAGTGCACTGCCCGAATTCTGCAATCGGGCACCGCCTGCAGCAACCGGTCAGACCGGGGTGATGCTGACGACGTGGCGGTTCAATTCGCCCTTGACGGCAAACGTCACGTGACCGTCAACCGTCGCAAAGATGGTGTGGTCCTTGCCCAGGCCAACATTGAGGCCAGGGTGGAATTTGGTACCGCGCTGGCGCACGATGATGGAACCGGCAGTAACCAGTTCGCCACCGAATGCCTTCACACCGAGCATCTTGGGCTTGGAATCACGCCCGTTTCGCGTTGAGCCGCCGCCTTTTTTCTGTGCCATGTTGACTTACTCCTCAGGCTGCGATCGACGAGACCTGCAGTTCGGTGAAATTCTGACGGTGACCCTGGCGCTTCTGGTAGTGCTTGCGACGGCGCATCTTGAAGATGTGCACCTTGTCATGCCTGCCATGGGCCAACACCGTGACCGTGACCGTTGCGCCGGAAACCAAGGGAGTGCCCACTTTGATCTCGGTGCCGTTTCCGACAGCAAGAACCTGGTCAAACACGATCTCTTGGCCCACATCCGCAGCAATCTGTTCTACTTTGATTTTTTCGCCAGCAGCAACACGATACTGTTTGCCACCGGTTTTTATGACCGCGTACATATGAACCTCTTGTAAAAATTCCACGAATGGAAGTTCAGTGGACCAAATTCCACTGAACTACGGATTTTAGCATGTCCTTTTTGGGCTGCCAAGCCCGTATGTCCGGGCTCGAACTCCGGGAGAAACGACCGGAAGCGGTACGAGGCCGATGCCTCGTACCGCTTCCTATAATCCGAGCCAACCGGACGTGGCCCATCCACGAGCGACCCCATCTTGACCACTTCCACCCCTACTAGAACGCTTCTGGAACTGATACAGCCTGACATGCGGCAGGTGGATCAGGTGATCAGCGAGCGGTTGACCACTGAGGTTCCGCTGGTCCGGGAAGTTGCGCAATACATCATTTCTGCTGGCGGCAAGCGTCTTCGCCCGGCATTGCTGCTGCTGATGAGTGGCGCCATCGGCAGCCAGCACCCGCTGCGCCACACGCTGGCAGCCGTGGTGGAGTTCATCCACACGGCCACACTTCTGCACGATGACGTCGTGGACGAATCGACCCTGCGCCGCGGTCGAGAAACCGCCAACGAACGCTTTGGCAATGCCGCCAGCGTTCTGGTCGGCGACTTCCTGTATTCGCGCGCTTTCCAGATGATGGTCGACGTGGGCGACATGCGTGTGATGCAGGTACTGTCTGACGCTACCAATGTGATCGCCGAAGGTGAAGTGCTCCAGCTTGTCAACATGCACGACGCCTCCATCGATGAAAGCGCCTATCTGCGCGTCATCCGGTCCAAGACAGCCAAACTTTTTGAAGCAAGTGCAAAACTTGCACCCATTCTCGCTGGCTCCGATGAGCGCACCGAGGTGCTGTGCGCCCAGTACGGGCAAGCGCTGGGAACCGCCTTCCAGGTGATCGACGACGTGCTGGACTACGAGGGCAGCTCGGACGAACTGGGCAAAAACCTCGGTGACGACCTTCGGGAAGGCAAGGTCACCTTGCCCATCATCTGCGCCCTTCGCTCTGGATCGAAAAGCCAGAAAAGCCTGATCCGCCAGGCCATTGAGCAAGGCGATGTGGCACACCTCGACGCCATTCGCGACATCATTCTGCAGACTGGCGCCCTCGAGGCCGCGCGCGCCAGCGCGCACGCTGAGGCCAATCGCGCCATCGAAGCGGCACAACAACTGCCGCTCAATGCGCACAGTGAGGCTTTGCTACAATTGGCGGCTGGTCTTCTGGAGCGTCGTTCCTGAGTCCGGACGATGGCCATAGCGTCGTCGAGCGGTCCACTAAAAGACCCATCGGGGTGTAGCTTAGCCAGGTAGAGCGCTACGTTCGGGACGTAGAGGCCGGAGGTTCGAATCCTCTCACCCCGACCACTCCCGCTCGCCCCGCATGTGCTGGGTCAACGGCTCAAAGGCGAGGTTTGGCCGATGATCGGCAAGCCCGCAACCTCGATACAACGCCAAATGCGGCATAAACCGCATTTTCAGCACAAGTTGCCTCAATATCGACGGGCAAGTCCTTGATTTACGCTAGATTACGGGCTTATGGCGTCTGTCGAATCCGTCGTCCAAGATACACCTTCCATGGCCTTGCCAGGCTTGGGGCGCGCGCTCGTGTCCGCGGGCAAGCTGGGGCAGAAAGCCGCTGAAGACCTCTACCGGAAAGCCCAGAGCGGGCGCACCAGTTTCATTGCCGAACTCACCGGATCTGGTGCGGTGTCCGCGTCGGATCTTGCGCACACCATGTCGGTGGCTTTTGCAGCGCCCTTGCTGGATCTTGATGCCATTGATGTGCAAAGGCTTCCCGCAGGCCTTCTGGATCCCAAGATCTGCGCCGACTACCGCATCGTGGTCCTGAGCAAGCGCAACAACCGGCTGATGGTCGCCACGGCCGACCCGGCCGACCAGCAAGCGGCGGAAAAGATCAAGTTCGCCACGCAGATGGGCGTGGACTGGGTGATTGCCGAGTACGACAAGCTCAGCAAACTGGTGGAAGCACAGACCACCAGCGTCAACGAGACGATGGACAACATCATCGGAGGCGAGTTCGAGTTCGACGAGGTGGCCACCGATGCGGTGAACGATGTGACCGACAAGGCGTCCGAAGTCGACGACGCGCCGGTGGTCAAGTTCCTGCACAAGATGCTGATCGACGCGTTCAACATGCGCGCCTCCGACCTCCATTTCGAGCCCTACGAGCACAACTACCGAGTACGCTTCCGCGTCGACGGCGAATTGCGCGAGATCGCTTCACCGCCGATCGCCATCAAGGACAAGCTGGCCTCTCGCATCAAGGTGATCTCCCGCATGGACATCTCCGAGAAGCGTGTGCCGCAAGATGGTCGAATGAAACTCAAGATCGGTCCCGAGCGGGTGATCGATTTCCGGGTCAGCACGCTGCCCACGCTGTTCGGCGAAAAAATCGTGATCCGTATCCTCGACCCGAGCAGTGCCAAGGTGGGCATCGATGCGCTGGGCTATGAGCCGGAGGAAAAGGAACGCCTGATGAGCGCCATCGGCCGTCCTTACGGCATGGTGCTCGTCACCGGGCCCACAGGTTCGGGCAAGACGGTCTCGCTCTACACCTGCCTGAACATCCTCAACAAGCCGGGCATCAACATTTCCACGGCTGAAGACCCCTCGGAAATCAACCTGCCTGGGGTCAATCAGGTCAACGTCAACGAGAAAGCGGGTCTTACCTTCGCGGCGGCGCTCAAGGCTTTCCTTCGCCAGGATCCGGATGTCATCATGGTCGGTGAGATTCGCGACCTGGAAACCGCCGACATCTCGATCAAGGCCGCGCAGACGGGCCACATGGTGTTGTCGACGCTGCACACCAACGACGCGCCGACAACGCTGACGCGGATGATGAACATGGGCATCCCCACGTTCAACATCGCCTCCAGTGTCATCCTGATCACCGCGCAGCGCCTCGCACGCCGCCTGTGTGCGACCTGCAAGGCCCCGCTGGACGTGCCGCGCAAGGCGCTGGTGGATGCCGGATTCAAACCCGAAGACCTCGATGGCACGTGGACGCCCTACCGGCCAGTGGGTTGCTCAGCCTGCAACAACGGCTACAAGGGCCGCGTCGGCATTTATCAGGTCATGCCCATCAGCGAAGAAATCCAGCGGATCATCCTGCGCGGAGGCAGCGCACTGGACATTGCCCAGCAAGCCGGCAAGGAAGGGGTCCGCACGCTTCGCGAGTCGGGCCTTCTCAAGGTCAAGCTTGGCATGACTTCGCTGGAAGAAGTGCTCAGCGTGACCAACGAGTGACGCTGGCCAGATACAAGCCTTAGAGGATCCCATGGCAACCGCAGTATCCAAAAGCATCAAGGACGTTGTCTTCGAGTGGGAAGGCAAAGACCGCAATGGCAAGACGGTTCGCGGAGAGACCCGCGCCGCCGGCGAGAATCAGGTGCTTGCAGCGTTGCGGCGCCAGGGCATCGTGCCGGGCAAGGTCAAGAAGCGGCGCACGAGCTCGGGCAAGCGCATCAAGCCCAAGGACATTGCGATCTTCACGCGCCAACTCGCCACGATGATGAAGGCCGGCGTGCCGCTGCTGCAGGCCTTCGACATTGTTGGCCGGGGCAATCCCAACCCCAGCGTGACCAAGCTGCTCAACGACATCCGTTCCGACGTCGAAACGGGCACCTCGCTGAGCGCAGCGTTCCGCAAGAACCCGCTTTACTTCGACAGCCTCTATTGCAACCTGGTCGAGGCTGGTGAGGCGGCCGGTATCCTGGAAGAGTTGCTGGACCGCCTGGCAACCTACATGGAGAAGACCGAGGCGCTCAAATCCAAGATCAAGTCCGCCCTGATGTACCCGATCGCCGTGATCATCGTGGCTTTCGTGGTGGTCGCCGTGATCATGATCTTCGTGATCCCTTCGTTCAAGGAAGTGTTCACCTCTTTCGGCGCCGACCTTCCGGGTCCGACCTTGTTCGTGATTGCCATGAGCGAGTTCTTCACCGAGTACTGGTGGCTGATCTTCGGCGGGCTGGGCGGTGGCGGCTACTTTTTCATGCAGGCCTGGAAGCGGAACGAGAAAGTGCAACGTTTCATGGACCGTGTGTTGCTCAAGCTGCCGATCTTCGGGCCGTTGATCGAGAAGTCGGTGGTTGCGCGCTGGACGCGCACGCTGTCGACGATGTTCGCTGCGGGTGTGCCCTTGGTGGAGGCGCTCGACTCCGTGGGCGGTGCTTCCGGCAATTCGCTGTATGCCATTGCCACCGAAAAGATCCAGCAGGAAGTCTCCACGGGCACGAGTCTGACCAACGCGATGACCAACGCCAACATCTTTCCGTCCATGGTGCTGCAGATGTGCGCCATTGGCGAAGAGTCAGGTTCGATCGACCACATGCTGGGCAAGGCGGCCGATTTCTACGAAGCCGAGGTGGACGACATGGTCGCCGGCATCTCCAGCCTGATGGAGCCCATCATCATCGTCGTGCTGGGTACCATCATCGGTGGCATCGTTGTCTCGATGTACCTTCCCATCTTCAAGCTGGGTCAGGTGGTTTGATGCTCGTGGGAAGCGCGCCGGCAGCGGCGCTGCTGGGGCTGCTGGGATTGCTGGTGGGCAGTTTTCTCAATGTGGTGATTCATCGGCTGCCCCGGATGATGGAAGCACGCTGGACAGCCGACTGCGCTGAACTGGATCCGGCCAAGGAACCTGCGCTGGCGCCTGCAACGCCAAGCGAGCCCTACAACCTCATGGTGCCGCGTTCGCGCTGCCCGCATTGCGGCCACCACATCCGCTGGTTCGAGAACATTCCGGTGCTCAGCTACCTTGCCCTGGGAGCCCGATGCAGCCAGTGCAAGACCTTCATCAGTTTTCGCTATCCCGCCATCGAACTGGTCAGCGCAGCGTTGTTTGCCTGGTGCGGCTGGCAATGGGGAGCGAGCTGGACTGCACTGGCCTGGTGCGGCTTTTCCGCGGCGGTGCTGGCACTGGCCTTCATCGACTGGGACACCACGCTGCTGCCCGACGACATCACCCTGCCCTTGCTCTGGGCCGGCCTGTGTGCCGCCGCCCTGGGCTTGATCGACACGCGACTCGTGGACGCCGTCTGGGGAGCGGTGGCAGGCTACCTTTCGCTGTGGCTGGTGTACTGGGCTTTCAGGCTGGCGACGGGCAAGGAAGGCATGGGCTACGGCGACTTCAAGCTCTTCGCTGCCTTCGGTGCCTGGTTTGGTTGGCAGGCTCTGATCCCGGTCATTCTGATGGCCTCGGTACTGGGCGCGGTGGTCGGCATTGCGATCAAGTTCCTGGGTCGTCTGCGCGAAGGCGGATACGTTCCTTTCGGTCCATTCCTCGCGCTGGCTGGCCTCACGGCCATGGGGTTCGGACCACCGGCCATGCTGGCCGCCATTGGCCTGTGAATCCGGTGGTGCCCGCCCGCCCCGCCTGGCGACTGGGCCTCACCGGTGGCATCGGTAGCGGCAAGAGCACCCTGGCCAAGCTGCTGCAATCGCACGGTGCCGACCTGATCGATGCCGACGCGATCTCGCGCGCCAGCACCGCCGCTGCAGGATCAGCCATCGCCGCGATCACGCAGGCGTTCGGTCCCGACTTCATCACCCGCGATGGCGCCCTGGACCGTCAGCGGATGCGTGAACACGTGTTCGCACATCCAGAAGCGCGCGAGGCACTCGAACGTATTGTTCACCCACTGGTGAGCGCCGAAATCCAGCGCCAGGCGGCAGCATGCTCGTCACCCTGCATCGTGTTCGATGTGCCGCTGCTGGTGGAATCGCCGCATTGGCGTTCCCAACTGGACCGCGTGCTGGTGGTGGACTGCTCGCCCGCCACCCAGATTCGGCGGGTGCAACAGCGCAGTGGCTGGCCTGTGGAGACCATCGAGGCTGTGATGCGAACCCAGAGCCCCAGACTGCAGAGGTTGAAGGCTGCCGACGCAGTGGTGCACAACGACGCAGACGACATGGCGCCCCTGCAAGCCTCAGCAAAGGCGCTCGCCCAGCGGTTCGGGCTATGATGAAGCTTCGCCCGCCGCTCCACCCCGCGCACATTCGCCGCTGTGATCCTGTACGACTACCCCTTCAACGAACGCATCCGCACGTATCTGCGGCTTGAGCAGCTGTTCAGGCGACTGGTGGAGCTGGTGCCTCGCACCCACCCGCTGGACCACCACTACGCGCTGCAGACCATCTTCGAAATCATGGATGTGGCTGCTCGTGCCGACATGAAGTCGGACGTGCTCAAGGACATTGACCGACACAAGCAGCAACTCGCGGGTTACCGAGGCAACCCGATGATCGCCGAGGAGGTGCTCGATGGCGTGATCCAGCAACTGGACGACTGCTTCACCCAGCTCAGCCAGCTCGCCGGGAAAACCGGTCAATCGCTCACCGAGAACGATTGGTTGATGAGCATTCGCAGCCGGATCGGCATCCCGGGCGGCACTTGCGAATTCGACCTGCCGGCCTACTACCACTGGCAGCACCAGAGCGTCGAGGCTCGTCAGGCGGACCTGCACCGCTGGACCGTGCCGCTTTCCCCACTGGCTGAGGCAATCGTGTTGCTGCTCAAGATGCTGCGCGACTCGGGTTCGGCGCAGAAGGTGATGGCACCTGGCGGCCTGTTTCAGTTGACCCTGCCCCAGGGCCGTACTTTCCAGTTGCTGCGACTGCGCATCGATCCAGCGCTGGGCATGATTCCGGAAATCAGTGGCAACCGGCTCATGCTCTCGGTGCGCCTGATGCGCCATGGCGAAGACGACCGACTTCATCCGGCGCAGGAAGACGCCGCATTCGAGCTGACTCTCTGCGCCTGAGGCCTGGCGATGGACTCGAATTCTTCGGGCACACCAGTGAAGACCGTGCGCTGCCCCGGCTGCGGCGGCCCCAGCGTGTACGCACCTCAAAATCCCTATCGACCATTCTGCAGCGAGCGCTGCAAGCAGATGGATCTGGGTGCCTGGGCCAGCGAAAGCTTCAAACTGCCCGAGAAGGAAGGGCAGAGCGATCCTCGATTCGAGCAGAGCTGACACCCGGCATCACGCGTCCTGTTCGGCGGCCAGCCATTCCAGCACCGGCACGGTGCCCGCCAGAACGGGTGCGCAGCGCACGGGCAGGCGCTCCCAGACGAATTGCTGACCTTCGCGCATCTGCAGTTCCCCTGTCCATTCGCGCACCTTGCAGAAATGCAGGCGCACGAGCGCATGCGGATAATCCACCAGCGACTGCCTCCAGAGTTGTACAGCCCCGATCGTCACACCGATCTCTTCCTGCAGTTCCCGACGCAGCGCCAGCTCAACGGTTTCGCCGTCCTCCAGTTTGCCGCCTGGAAACTCCCAGTAGCCGGCGTACACCTTGCCCGGAGGGCGACTGGTAAGCAGATAGGCACCCATGCGATCGATGAGAACCCCAACGGCCACATCGACCACCTTGCGATCGGCCGACCGCGGCTGATCGTGGTCGGCATCGACCACCAGCGTTGAGGTGCTCATGCGCCCTGACGGTGTGTGCCTGCGTAATCGCGCGCGAACTGGTAGGCCACCCGGCCACTGCGCGAACCGCGCTCCAGCGCCCACACCAGCGCAAGCGGGCGCGCCGCTTCGACGTCTGCGGCCCCAACGCCCAGCGACGAGAGCCACTGCGCGACAATGGTGAGGTACTCGTCCTGGGTGAAGGGGTAGAAGCTGACCCACAAGCCGAAGCGCTCAGACAGGGATATCTTCTCTTCCACCACTTCACCCGGGTGCACCTCACCTTCAGGCGTGTGGGTGTACGTGAGGTTTTCCTTCATGTACTCGGGCAGCAGGTGGCGGCGGTTGCTGGTGGCGTAGATCAGCACATTGGGGCTGGCGGCTGAGACTGAGCCATCGAGGATGGATTTCAATGCTTTATAGCCTGGCTCGCCGTCCTCGAAGCTCAGGTCGTCACAGAAGACAATGAAGCGCTCCGGCCTTTCCGCCACCACGTCCACGATATCCGGAAGATCCACCAGATCGGATTTGTCGACCTCGATCAGGCGCAACCCTTGAGGCGCGTACTCGTTGAGGCAGGCGCGTACCAGCGAGGACTTTCCTGTTCCGCGCGCACCAGTCAGCAGCACATTGTTGGCCGGCAATTGCTGCACGAACTGCTCGGTGTTGCGCCGGATCTTTTCCTTCTGGCCATCCACCTCTTTCAGATCGGCAAGCGCCATGGCGCCCACGTGGCGCACCGGCTCGAGAACGCCATGTCCACTGCTGCGCTTGCGGTATCGCCAGGCCACCGCCTGCGACCAGTCGGGTGCAGACAGGGGTTGCGGCAACACCGACTCGATCCGGGAAATGAGTTGCTCGGCGCGTTGCAGCAGGTGCTCGAAATGCTCGTTCATGGTGGGATGGTCAGGAACGGTAGTCGGCGTTGATGGTGACGTAGTCGTGGCTGAAATCGCAAGTCCAAACAGTCTCGGTGGACTTTCCTCTGCCCAGGCCGATGCGCACCAAGATCTCGGCCTGCTTCATGACGCGCTGGCCATCCTCTTCGCGGTACTCGGGATGGCGTCCGCCCGCGCTGACCACATGCACGTCGCCCAGGTGCAGATCGATGGTGTCGACCTCCAGGTCGTCGATGCCGGCGTAGCCCACGGCCGCCAGGATGCGTCCGAGGTTGGGGTCGCTGGCGAAGAAGGCGGTCTTCACCAGCGGTGAGTGCGCCACCGCATAAGCGGCCTTGAGGCATTCGGTCGAATCGCGCCCACCTTCGACGCGAATGGTGATGAACTTGGTGGCTCCCTCGCCGTCACGCACGATGGCGTGCGCCAGGTGGCGCGCCACCTTGGTGAGCGCTGTCAGTAGCGCGTGCCCAGAGGGACTGTCGAGATCGGTGATGGGTGGGTGCCCGGCACGCCCGGAGGCCACCACCACGAAAGAGTCATTGGTGCTGGTATCCCCGTCCACCGTGACACGGTTGAACGACGCATCGGCCAGGCGCCGCGCCAGGTTGTCCATCAAGGCCGGTGACACACTCGCGTCCGTGGCCAGAAAGCCCAGCATGGTCGCCATATTGGGCCGGATCATGCCGGCACCCTTGGCAATGCCCGTGGCACTGACCGCATGGCCATCCACCTCGAAGCGTTGGCTGAAAGCCTTGGGCAGGGTATCGGTGGTCATGATGCCCTGCGCTGCAGAGAGCCAGTGCTCACCCGTCTCGTTCTGCGGCAAGGCGGCATCGGCCAGGGCCTGTGGCAGGCCCGCGAGCAGGCGGTCCAGCGGCAAGGGCTCCATGATCACGCCGGTCGAAAAAGGCAACACCTGCTCGTGGTGCAAACCCAGGGAGCGGGCCAGCGCCGTGCAGGTCTGGCGCGCGGCGGCAAGACCTGGTTCACCGGTGCCGGCGTTGGCATTGCCGGTGTTGATCACCATCGCGCGGATGGCATGCCCCGAGGCAAGGTGGTCCTGGCAAACCTGTACTGGCGCAGCGGCATATCGGTTTCGAGTGAACACCGCACCGACGGCACAACCCTCTTCAAGAAGAAACACCGTGAGATCCTTGCGGTCTGCCTTGCGGATGCCCGCCTGGGTGACACCGATGCGAACACCTGCGATCGGAAGCAGGTCGGAAGCCTGGGGCGTTTCGAGAAGAACCGGCATGAAAACTCCGTCAATGAAACTGGGGACTCGCGCTCAGCCGAGCGCCCCCGGCACGAACGCTGCCGAAACTCGCGTCAGTCCAACTTGCCGTGGCACTGCTTGAATTTTTTCCCACTGCCGCAGGGACAAGGATCGTTGCGCCCGACTCGGGGCATCGCACCCTGCGCGCGCGCGGCGGACGGCGGCGCCTGCGGAATGCTTTCCACCTCACCTGTTTCGGTGGGCGCAGTGTAGGTCACGTTGCCGATCTGTTCTGCGCGTTCCTCGAGCTTCTCAGCCGCCTCGGCCATCTGCTCGGGTGACTGAACGCGCACGTTCATGAGGATGCGCGTCACGTCGTTCTTCACGCTGTCAAGCAACTGGCCGAACAACACGAAAGCCTCCCGCTTGTACTCCTGCTTGGGCTGCTTCTGCGCGTAACCCCGCAGGTGGATGCCCTGACGCAGATAGTCCAGCGCCGCAAGGTGTTCGCGCCACTGGCTGTCGATGTTCTGCAGCAGCACCACGCGCTCGAACTGGGTGAAATTCTCTTCACCCACCATCTGCACCTTGGCATCGAATGCCGTCTTGGCAGCAGCCAGCACTCGCTCGACGATCTCTTCTGCGTCGATCGCTTCGGCGTCGGAGACCCAGGAGGTCACAGGCGCATCCACCGCCCATTCCTCTTTCAGCGCACGCTCCAGCGCCGGCAGGTCCCACTGTTCTTCCACGCTGCCTTCGGGCACGTGATGGTGCACCAGATCAGTGAAGCAGCCATCGCGCAGCGAGTCGATCTGCGCGCGCAGCGAACCAGCATCCAGAATGTCGTTGCGCTGCTGATAGATCACCTTGCGCTGGTCGTTGGAAACGTCGTCGTATTCCAGCAATTGCTTGCGGATGTCGAAGTTGCGCGCCTCCACCTTGCGCTGGGCGCTTTCGATGCTTCGGGTCACGATGCCCGCCTCGATGGCTTCGCCCTCGGGCATCTTCAAACGGTCCATGATGGCGCGCACGCGGTCGCCCGCGAAGATGCGCATCAGCGAATCGTCCAGGCTCAGGTAGAAGCGCGAGGACCCCGGGTCGCCCTGACGGCCCGAACGGCCGCGCAACTGGTTGTCGATGCGGCGTGACTCATGGCGTTCGGTGGCAATGATGCGCAGACCGCCCAGCGCCTTCACCTTTTCATGATCCTGTTGCCATTGCTGGCGCAAGACCTCGATGCGACTCGCCTTGGTCGAGTCGTCGAGCGGAGGGTCGTTCTGAACGGCATCTACCATCTTCTCCAGATTGCCGCCGAGCACGATGTCGGTACCGCGACCGGCCATGTTGGTCGCAATGGTGATGGCGCCGGGCCGACCGGCCTGGATGATGATGTCCGCCTCGCGCGCGTGCTGCTTGGCGTTGAGCACTTCATGCGGGAGTTTCTCGGCCTGCAGCAGGTTGGCGATGATCTCGGAGTTCTCGATCGAAGACGTGCCCACCAGCACCGGCTGGCCCCGTTCGTGGCATTCGCGGATGTCCTCGATGGCAGCGACGTACTTCTCCTTCGTCGTCTTGTAGACGCGATCGAGCTGGTCGGTCCGCTTGCTCGGGCGGTTCGGTGGAATCACCACCGTCTCCAGGCCATAAATTTCCTGGAATTCGTAGGCCTCGGTGTCGGCGGTGCCGGTCATGCCCGCGAGCTTGCCGTAGAGGCGGAAGTAGTTCTGGAAGGTAATGGATGCCAGCGTCTGGTTCTCGGGCTGGATCGCCACGCCTTCCTTGGCTTCCACGGCCTGGTGAAGACCATCGCTCCAGCGGCGACCCGACATGAGGCGACCGGTGAACTCGTCCACGATCACGATCTCGCCACCCTGGTTCACATAGTGCTGGTCGCGGTGGTAGAGGTGATGCGCCTTGAGCGAGGTCACCAGATGGTGCAGCAGGGCAATGTTGGCGGGGTCGTAGAGCGACGCGCCTTCGGGCAACAGCCCGGCCTGGCTGAGCAGGCGTTCGGCATTCTCGTGCCCCTGCTCGGTCATGTGGATGGAATGCGCCTTCTCATCCACCGTGAAATCGCCTGCCTTGATGACGCCCTCACCCGTGCGCGGGTCGGCCTCGCCTTCCTGGCGCACCAGGTGGGGCACCAGTTGCTTGATCGCGAGATAAACCTGCGTCTGGTCTTCGGCCTGACCGCTGATGATCAGCGGGGTACGCGCTTCGTCGATCAGGATCGAGTCCACCTCGTCGACGATGGCGTAGTTCAGCCCGCGCTGCACGCGGTCTGCCGACTCGTAAACCATGTTGTCTCGCAGGTAATCGAACCCGTACTCGTTGTTGGTGCCGTAGGTGATGTCGGCACGGTAGGCCGCCTGCTTTTCCTCCCGGGGTGCCTGGGGCAGGTTGATGCCCACGGTCAGGCCAAGGAAACTGTAGAGGCGCCCCATCCATTGCGCGTCTCGGCTGGCCAGGTAGTCGTTCACCGTGACCACGTGAACACCCTTGCCCGTCAGCGCATTCAGGTACACCGGCAATGTGGCGGTCAGCGTCTTGCCTTCGCCAGTGCGCATTTCGGCCACCTTGCCATGATGCAAAGCCAGGCCACCCACGAGCTGCACATCGAAATGACGCATCTTCATGACCCGCTTGCTCGCCTCGCGCACGACCGCAAAGGCTTCGGGCAGGATGGCCTCGAGCGCTTCGCCCTGGCTCACGCGCTGCTTGAAAACATCGGTCTGAGCACTCAGCTCGTCGTCGCTCAGCTTCTCGAATTTCGGCTCCAGCCCGTTGATGCGTTCGACCGTCTTGCGGTAGGTCTTGAGCAGGCGGTCATTGCGGCTACCGAAGATCTTGGTGAGAAAGGTTGTGGCCATACGTGCGGGCCTGCGCCGGATACCCTCGCGGATTCCGGGCAGACAGATGAATTGAGGAGGGCTCTTGCGAGCCCGAGGGAACCTGAAAGACGGAGAAACTACCCGTGATATGCCGTCGAACGCGGCACTATCAAGAGCAAAGCTCGCATTTTACCCGGCGCACCCAAGCCGCTTCAGGGCTTGCGTGGCCCGGGGCCGGGCAACTGCGCAGCCGCCATGTTTTCTCCGGCCTCCAGGAACCGTTGGGGATCCTGGGGCACCCCGGCCACCCAGACTTCGAAGTGCAGGTGAGGACCGGTCGAGCGGCCCGTGGAACCGATTTCGGCGATCTTCTGTCCTCTTTTGACGATGTCGCCCTTCTTCACGAACACTTTGGAAGCATGCGCGTATCGGGTGATCAGGTCGTTGCCATGATCGACCTCCACCATGTTTCCGTAGGCCAGGTGGTATTCCTGCACCACAACCACGCCACCAGCAGCAGCCAGAATGGGGGTGCCAGGGTCAGCCGGGAAATCCAGGCCGGTGTGCAGGGCGGAGCGCCCGGTAATCGGGTCGATGCGGAAGCCGAAACGCGAACCCACCGATACGCCGGTCACCGGTTGCTCGGTGGGCACCATCGTGCGTTGGATCTTCTGGTCGAAAAGGCGGGACTCCACCACCGTGAGCCAATCCACCCGCGAGCCGCTGGTCTGGTCGATGCGGTCCAGCGCACCCATCAGCTCATCCATGCTCAGTTCCCGGCTGCCCACCAGCGCACCGCCGGCACCCGGCCTGGGCTTGAGCTCGCTGGGGCTCAGACCCGCCAAGCCTGCCACGCGCTCCCCCAGGGAGTCGATCTGCACCATTCGGGCCTGCATCTCACCCAGCTTGCGCGCCATGGCATCCAGATTGGCGCGCATGTAGGCATCCTGGGAATTGAACTGATCCTGATGGACGAGCCGGGCCACCGGGGCAAAACCCGGCCAGCCCTGGCGAACACCTTCGAGAAACACCCAGTGGTAGGTGGCAATGGCGCTCAACATCAGCAACGCCGAGGCGACCACGCCGGCGCCGACGAGTTTGAGGCCACTCAGGTGAAGCGCTCGGCTCTTGGCCAGCCAGGCATCCGTAATAATGATGTGCAAGTCTTCACCCTTCCTGGAACCCGACCCAGCCGGGCATCCGCCACCACATGTCCACCGCCCAACGAAGCTCCACCATGCTCAGCCTTGAGCAGGCCGTGGGCGCGGCACCCACGCTTTCCGCACTGCGGGAGCGCATCCGCGAATCCCGATGGTGCCTGGACCAGGTGCAACACCTGATCCCCTCGAACCTACGTCCCCATGTATTGCCTGGGCCGTTGCAGGATCAGGAGTGGTGTCTGCTGGTGGCCAGTGCCTCCGCTTCCACCAAACTGAGGCAATTGCTGCCAGCGTTGCAACTGACTTTGACCCAAAGGGGTGCGCAGGTTAACGCAATCCGCATCAAAGTCCAAACACCTGGGCGATGAGCGCTTCACCAGGGAGCCCGAGCGGCGCAGAGGTAGGCCATGGTGCCGCTTGTCTGACTCGAACAGACGACCTATCGCTTACAAGGCGATTGCTCTACCAACTGAGCTAAAGCGGCGCAAGGTCGGAAATTTTACTTGACCCGCTTGAGTTGGGGCCTGCCGCCCGGTCTGTCCGGCCCCTTCGGGGGCTGGGGCGGCGGCTCTCCCTCACCGGACGGAGAGGATTCGCTGGGGACGGATCTCAACGGAATACCCCGTGACGCATCGGCGATCGTGTCCTGCGACTTGTCGGAAGCAGGTTCGACAGCGCGCGCGGGCTGGCCTGGCGAAGTGACAACTTGCGGGGACGCCGCGGGGGCTGGGAACGCCATGCCTTGCCCGTTTTCACGCGCGTAGATCGCAATCACATGGCTGACCGGAACGATGATCTCGCGCGCCACGCCTCCGAAGCGGGCCTTGAACTCAATGAACTCATTGCCCAGCTTGAGCGCACTGGTCGCATCCATGCTGACGTTGAGCACGATTTCACCGTTCTTGACGAACTCCATCGGCACCTGCACGGAAGCATCGACCTGCACCGCGATGTAGGGTGAGAACCCATTGTCGGCACACCATTCGTGCAAGGCACGAATCAGGTACGGCCTGGTGGACGGGACTTCAGGTTCGAAGGCGTTCATGGAAAGGCGCAGGCCGCAACCGCTTACTTGCGCATCACCTTCTCGGACGGGGTGAGCGCTTCGATGTAGGCCGGGCGCGAGAAGATGCGCTCAGCGTACTTGAGCAGGGGCGCTGCGTTCTTGCTGAGCTCGATACCGTAGAAGTCCAGACGCCACAGCAAAGGAGCAATCGCCACGTCGAGCATGGAGAAGTTGTCACCCAGCATGAACTTGTTCTTCAGAAACACTGGCGCGAGCTGGGTGAGGCGGTCCCGGATGTGCGAGCGGGCCTTTTCGAGTGCCTTTTCATTGCCCTTGCTGCTGCGCGACTCCAGCATGGAGACATGCGTGAACAGCTCCTTCTCGAAGTTCAGCAGGAACAGGCGCACGCGCGCGCGGTCCACCGGGTCACCCGGCATGAGCTGGGGGTGAGGGAAACGCTCGTCGATGTACTCGTTGATGATGTTCGACTCATAGAGGATCAGATCACGCTCGACCAGAATGGGCACCTGGCCATACGGGTTCATCACGCTGATGTCCTCGGGCTTGTTGTAGAGGTCCACATCCCGAATCTCGAAATCCATGCCTTTTTCGAACAGCACGAAGCGGCAGCGGTGGGAATAGGGGCAGGTGGTACCCGAATACAAGACCATCATGGGGAGTCTCCTTAAAGCAAAAAACAGTGGCTTGCTTCCATGCCCTGAGGGCACTGCAAACCACTGTGGGGCGGGCGGTTCGACCCTGAGACCGAACCAGCCAGATCAACAACTTACTTGACGTCTTTCCAGAACGATGCGTTCAGGCGCCAGGCCACAACGGTGAAGACGGCCAGGAACAGCAGCACCCAGACACCGATGCGAACACGGGTGTTCTGGTTCGGCTCGGCCATCCACTGCAGGTAGGCCACAAGGTCCCCTACGTTGTTGTCGTACGCTGCCTGGCTCATCGTGCCGGGCTTGACCACATCCCAGCCTTTGACCTTGTCGACCTCGTGGCCATGGCTCATCACCTTCTCGTGCACTGGGCGGCGTTCACCTTGCAATTCCCACAGAGGATGCGGCATGCCGATGTTGGGGAAGACCAGGTTGTTCCAGCCTGTGGGCTTGGTGTCGTCGCGATAGTAGGTGCGAAGCAGGGTGTAGACGTAGTCCGCACCGGTGCCGGCACCACTGGAGCGTGAGCGCGCGATAAGGGTGAGGTCGGGCGGGTTCACGCCGAAGAACTGTTTGGCCTGCTTCGGATCGATGGACGCCTTCATGGTGTCGCCGATCTTGTCTGTGGCAAAAACGAGGTTATCGCCGATCTGCTTCTCGTTCAAACCGATGTCGCGCAGGCGGTTGTAGCGCATGAATGCGGCCGAATGGCAGCTCAGGCAGTAGTTGACAAACAGCTTGGCGCCGTTCTGCAGCGCAGCCATGTCGTTGGTGCGCTGCGGCGCCTTGTCCAGCGGAATGCCACCGCCGGCGGCTAGTGCTGCACCCGACAGGCCCAGGGCCAGCATGAAGCCCAAGATGATTTTTTTCATTTGCTTGACTCTCCGGATTGGCTCTGTGGGGTTCAGTGGGGCTGGAAGGTGACGCGGTCAGGCACGGGCTTGAACTCGCCGATGCGGCTCCACCACGGCATCAGGAGAAAGAAGCCGAAGTAGAACAGCGTGCCCACTTGCGATACGCGCTCGCCCACCGGCGAGGGCGGCAGCACCCCAAGGTAACCCAGGATCAGGAAGTTGATCACGAACACCGTGTACAGCCAGATGTTCCAGCTAGGGCGGTAACGGATCGACTTCACAGGGCTGTGGTCGAGCCAGGGGAGGAAGAACAGGATGATGACGGCGCCGCCCATGGCCACCACGCCCCAGAACTTGGCGTCGATGGACAGCATCAGTGCCACCAGCACCAGCGCGGCGATCACAATGCCGACCTTGAGCGCGCCGGAAACCTTGGCCTTGATGGCACCCAGCACCGCCGCGACGACGACGATCGCCACCAGGGCGTACATCATCTCGGTGGTGATGGCCCGAAGCATCGAATAGAACGGCGTGAAGTACCAGACCGGTGCAATGTGCAGCGGCGTGACCAGCGGATCGGCCGGGATGAAGTTGTTGTACTCGAGGAAGTAGCCGCCAAACTCCGGCGCGAAGAAGATGATCGCGGAGAAGGCCATCAGGAACACGGTGACGCCCAGCAGGTCGTGCACGGTGTAATAGGGGTGGAAGGGGATGCCGTCCAAGGGTTTGCCGGCAGCGTCCTTCTTGGCCTTGATCTCCACCCCATCGGGGTTGTTGGAACCCACTTCGTGCAGCGCGATGATGTGCGCCACCACCAGGCCCAGCAGCACCAGCGGCACCGCGATCACGTGGAAGCTGAAGAAGCGGTTGAGCGTGGCATCGCCCACCACGTAGTCGCCACGGATCAGCAGGGCGAGGTCGGGGCCGATGAAGGGAATCGCGGCAAACAGGTTCACGATCACCTGCGCGCCCCAGTAAGACATCTGGCCCCAGGGCAGCAGGTAGCCCATGAAGGCCTCGGCCATCAGGCAAAGGAAGATCGCGCACCCGAACACCCAGACCAGCTCGCGTGGCTTGCGGTAGCTGCCGTAGATGAGGCCACGGAACATGTGCAGATAGACCACGACGAAGAAGGCGGAGGCTCCCGTGGAATGCATGTAGCGGATCAACCAACCCCAGGGCACGTCCCGCATGATGTACTCGACCGAAGCGAAGGCCAGCGCCGCGTCCGGTTTGTAATGCATCACCAGGAAGATGCCGGTGACGATCTGGATCACCAGCACCAGAAGGGCCAGCGAGCCGAAGAAGTACCAGAAGTTGAAGTTCTTGGGTGCGTAGTACTCGGCCAGATGCTCGTTGTAGAGCTTGGAGAGCGGAAACCGGTTGTCGATCCAGTTCAGGGCTTTCTGACCGATCGGTGCGTCGGGGGAGATTTCTTTGAATTCAGCCATGGGATGCCTTCTTGGTCCGTTGTCTGTGAGCGCCGCGGGGCTCAGGCCTGCTTCTCTTCGCCCACCAGCAAGGTGGTGTCGGACAGGTAGTAGTGCGGCGGCACTTCCAGGTTGTCAGGAGCGGGCTTGTTCTTGAACACGCGGCCCGCCACATCGAAGGTGGAGCCGTGGCAGGCGCACAGAAAACCGCCCTTCCAATCGTTGGGCAGCGAGGGCTGGGGACCGGGAGTTAGCTTGTCGCCAGGGGAGCAACCCAGGTGGGTGCAGATGCCCACGGTCACGAGGTACTCGGGCTTGATCGAGCGGTGGCGGTTCTTGGCGTACGCCGGCGTGGGATAGGCCGTGCGATCGGAATTCGGATCTGCCAGTTCGCCCTCAATGGTTTCGAGGGCGGCGAGTTGCTCGGGCGTGCGGCGCAGGATCCAGACCGGCTTGCCACGCCATTCGACGACGATCTTCTCGCCCGGTGCAATGCCGGAGATGTCCACCTCGACGGCGGCACCGGCAGCCCTGGCACGCTCGGAAGGCTGGAATGTGCTCACGAAGGGCACGGCGACGGCGGCTGCGCCAACGCCACCCATGGCGCAGGAGGTGATCAGCCAGGTACGGCGGCTGCGATCGACGGTCGCGCCAGCGGTTGCTTCACTCATGGGGATCTTTCAATGAGGTACGGTCGGGACACTAGGGACAACCCGGCATTGTACTGGAGCGCCAGAGGCGATCCAGGGCTTGCCGGGGTAGCGGACTGGAGTATTGCGGAGCGCATTCGGCGGTGAGCTGCAGCCCTGTGCGCCTGACGCGGGGTGTGTGAGAATCAGTCCACAGTTCGTTCATTTCACCCCGAGCCTGGAGGACACCATGGGCATGATGCAGGAGTTCAAGGAATTTGCCGTCAAGGGCAATGTCATCGATCTGGCCGTTGGCGTCATCATCGGTGGCGCGTTCGGCAAGATCGTCACCTCAATGGTGGAAGACATCATCATGCCCATCGTGGGTGCGATCTTCGGCAACCTCGATTTCACCAACCTCTACATCGCACTGGGCAGGGTGCCTGAGGGCACTGCGCCCACGCTGGCCGCCCTCAAGGCCGCCGGCGTGCCCACCCTGGCCTATGGCAGCTTCATCACAGTGGCCCTGAACTTCACCATCATGGCCTTCATCATCTTCATGATGGTGAAACAGATCAACCGGCTCAAGCGCGAAACGCCGGCCGCGCCGCCCGCACCAGTGGCGCCCCCGGAAGACGTGCTGCTGCTGCGCGAGATCCGCGACAGCCTCAAGAGATAGTTCGCCCCGTCGTCTCCAGCGCTGCGTCCAGCGCGGCCAGCAAGCTTGCTGCGCTCGCCCGGCCGGTGCCAGCCAGGTCGAACGCGGTGCCGTGATCGGGGCTGGTGCGCACGAAAGGTAGCCCGAGCGTCGTGTTCACGCCGTGCTCCAGCCCCAGCAGCTTCACCGGAATCAGGCCCTGGTCATGGTACATGGCCACCACCACGTCGAAATCCCCGCGACGTGCGCGCATGAACACCGTGTCAGGTGCGTGCGGTCCGGTGGCGTCGATGCCCACCTCACGTGCCTGCGCCACGGCGGGCGCGATGACCTCAATCTCTTCCCGTCCGAAAAGTCCGCCCTCCCCCGCGTGCGGGTTGAGGCCGGCCACCGCGATGCGCGCACTCGAAACACCCTGGCGCTGGAAATGGGCGTGGGTGATCTCGATGGTCTGCAACACTTGGGCAGTCGTCACCGCGTCCAGCGCCTGCCGCAACGACATGTGGATGCTCACCAGCACGGTGTGCAGCCCGGGGCCGCTCAGCATCATGCGAACCGGCATGGCGCTGGCCGACAGGCCAGCATGCCCGGCCGCCAGCGCTTGCAGCATCTCGGTGTGGCCGGGGTGCGGGACGCCGGCGGCGGCCAGGGATTCCTTGTGGATGGGCGCGGTCACCACAGCGCGGGCCTGATGGTGCAAGGCGGCGTTCGCGGCAAACCGGATGCAGTCTGCAGCGGCTCGCCCGGCCTGCGCACCGATGTGCCCCCACCTGACGGGCTCGTCCAAGGCACAAGCCTGCACCACCGCCATGCAGCCCGGCGGCGCCATCGTCAGATCGGCGGGTGCCTCGATTTGCGCCAGCATGAGGCCACCAGCATTCGTATCCGGGGCGGTGATGCGCAAGGCTCGTTGCAGCGTCGGCACGTCGCCTGCCACCACCACATCGCGAAGCAGGTCTGGCCGCTCGCGAAAGGCCTTGACGACGATCTCGGGGCCGATGCCTGCCGGATCGCCCATGCTCAAGATCACGGGCGGGGTCGCGGGTGTGGACATGCTGCGCCTCAGGCTGGGTTGTCGATGTCGATGAACACATGCGCCAGTCCGAGCTGGGCGGCCACGTGAGCGCCCACCGCCGGAGCCCCGTAGCGCTCGGACGCATGGTGGCCGCAGGCGATGTACGCCACGCCACACTCGCGCGCATAGTGCGCCTGCGGCTCTGAAATTTCGCCCGTGATGAACACGTCGGCACCGGCGGCAATCGCCGATTCGAAATAACTCTGTGCCCCACCCGTGCATAGTGCCACCCGACGAACCGTGCGATCCGGCTCGGCCACCAGCGTCACAGGCCTGCCCAGTTGCTTAGAGACGTGATCGGCCAGTTGTCCGGCTGAAGAAACCACCCGCTCACCCAGGAATCCCAGCGCCTGCTCGCCAAAGCGTCCGCGCGCATCGGGATAGACGTCCACGCCCAGGCGCAGCGCAAGCTGGGCGTTGTTGCCCAGTTGGGGATGCGCATCCAGCGGGAGGTGGTAGGCAAACAGGTTGATGTCGTGCGCCAGCAAGCGCGAGAGGCGCTGCTTCATCCAGCCGGTCACGCGGCCATCCTGGCCACGCCAGAACAGGCCGTGGTGCACCAGGATGGCATCCGCTCCCTGCTCGATCGCTGCGTCGATCAATGCCCGGCTGGCCGTCACGCCGCTGACCAGCTTGCCTACCGTCTCACACCCCTCCACCTGCAGACCGTTCGGGCCATAGTCCTTGAACAACGCGGGCTGAAGCAGTTCATCCAGACTGGCGGTCAGGGTGGCGCGGGAGACGATGGACATGGGCAAAGGCGAACGGAAGGTGCGTGGCACGGGGGTGGCCTCCATTCTGACACCCGCAACTTGTGCTCCGGCAGTCTTGAGGCGGTGGTCAGAGGACCCATTTGCGGGACAATACGCTGTGCGAAACGGCTCCAAGCCGGCCTGAAACCGGACCGCTTCGCGACAGTCAACCTGCCCGCGCCTCCACATGAAACGTCTCTGGCTTCTTTTTGCCCAAACAGTCACCGTGGCCGTGGCCGCGCTGTTCGTCGTCGCCACCCTGCAGCCCCAGTGGCTGGGCCGCCCAACCAGCGTGGGCTCGGTGGTGCCGGTGCTGCAGGCTCCGGCCTTGACGCCCGTGGAAGGTGCGGCTTCCGGCAGTTTTCGCGCCGCCGCCAAGTCGGCTTCGGGCGCCGTGGTGAGCATCAACACCAGCAAGGCACCAGTCAACAACCCGCAAAGCGCTGATCCCTGGTTCCGTTTCTTTTTCGGGGACCAGGCGCCATCTCAGCAGCAAAGTGGTCTGGGCTCGGGCGTGATCGTGAGTCCGGCAGGCTATGTCCTCACCAACAACCATGTGATCGAGGAAGCTGACGAGATCGAGGTGATCCTGAACGATGGGCGCAAGGCGGTAGCGCAAGTGATCGGCACCGACCCCGAGACCGATCTCGCGATCCTGAAGATCAACCTGACCGATCTGCCGGTGATCACCCTCGGCAATTCGGATGCACTGGAGATTGGCGACCAGGTGCTGGCCATCGGCAATCCCTTCGGCGTGGGACAGACCGTCACCAGTGGCATCGTGAGCGCGCTCGGGCGCACGCAGCTGGGGATCAACACGTTCGAAAACTTCATCCAGACCGATGCCGCCATCAACCCTGGCAATTCGGGCGGTGCACTCGTTGACGTCAACGGCCACCTGATGGGCATCAACACGGCCATCTACTCGCGCTCGGGCGGCTCGATGGGCATCGGATTTGCCATTCCCACTTCGACCGCACGCAGTGTGATGGAGGCCATCGTGAAAGACGGTCAGGTCACGCGTGGCTGGATCGGGGTGGAACCTCAGGACCTGGGCCCCGAACTGGCAGAAAGCTTCGGCATGAAGCCAGGCACCGGTGTCATCATTACCGGTGTGCTCCAGAACGGCCCTGCTGCCCAGGCTGGCATCCGGCCGGGTGATGTGATCACGTCCGTGGCCGGGCGCGACGTGACCAACGTGGCACAACTGCTGTCGGCCGTGGCCAATCTGTCGCCCGGGACACCCGCCACGCTGGAAGTGGTCCGCAAGGAAGGCAAGGCTCAGATACAGGTCACACCGGGCCGACGCAACCTGCCCAGACAAGCCGCGGCCCGCTGATCCCCTGCGTCAGGCTGCGGTTTCTTTTTCGGCATCCTCCTCGGGCTTGGCCGAGGATTTGACGAACCACTGGGCACCCCAGATGCCCAGCTCGTAGAGCAGGCACATGGGCACAGCCAACGCCAGCTGTGAGATCACGTCCGGCGGCGTGACCACCGCCGCGATGATGAACGCCACCACGATGAAATAGCCACGGAAATCCTTGAGCTTCTGGACCGTCACCATATTCATCTTGACCAGCAGCACCACCACGATGGGCACCTGGAAAGCCAGCCCGAAAGCCAGGTACAGCGAAAGGATCGCTTCGACATAGGAGGCAATGTCGGGCGTGGCTGCCACGCTGGCGGGCGTGAACTTCTGGATGAAACCGAACATCTTGTCCAGCACGAAGAACTGCACGAACGCAATGCCCGTGTAGGCCAGCAGGCTGCCGAGCACGATCAGCGGAATTGCGAAGCGCTTTTCATGGCTGTAGAGACCCGGCGCGACAAACGCCCACACCTGGTACATCCACCAGGGCAGCGACAGCAGCAGCGCCGCCATGGCCAGGACCTTGATGGGTACGAAGAATGGCGAGAAGACCCCCACGGCGATCAGCTTGGCGTCCGGTGGCATGTGGGCGCGAATGGGCACGGCGATCAGGTCGATCAAACCACTCGGGCCAGGCCACACGGCCAGCAGTGCCATGCAGATGGCCAGCCCCACGATGCCGTAGAGAAGCCGGTCGCGCAGCTCCTTGAGGTGCTGGACAAAAGGCTGCTCGGAACCGGCGAGTTCGTCGGCGGGATCTTTGGTGTCGGGCATCAACGGGAGCCGGAATTGGAGCGTGGCCGGAAACGGGCCACGCGGGCCGCACCGGACTGGGTGCGGGTGCGCACGCCCGCACGGGCTTTGTACCACTGGGGCATCGCCCCCTGTTTGAGGCGCCAGTTCTTCTTGGGATGCTTGTAGACGGGGTGTTCGAGCGAGCCCAGCGGGGCGTTGGCGTCATACGAAGAGGTGGACGACGTGCCATCCAGTCCGGCCGTGGCGTCGGACCACGATTTCTCGAAGTCGCTGGCCCCACTCTGCACCGAGGACTCCACATCGCGGGCGGCCTCGGTCATCGAGTCCTTCATCTTCTTGAGCTCTTCCAGCTCCATGGAGCGGCTGACCTCGGCCTTCACGTCGGACACGTAGCGCTGCGCCTTGCCAAGCAGGGCCCCGACCGTGCGGGCCACGCGCGGCAGCTTTTCCGGCCCGATGACGACCAGCGCCACCGCGCCGATCAGCGCGAGTTTGGAAATGCCCAGGTCAATCATGGGAACACCATTTCACGAGCGGGTTCACCGAAAGGAATCCCCCACACCGTGATGCAGGGCATCAGCTCTTCTGCTTGGCTTCGACGTCGATGGCGTTCTTGTCGGCCCGGGATTCCTGAGTGACCTGCGAAGCCGGCGCGGCGGTGGTGTCGGCGGGGTTCTGTCCACCCTCCTTGATGCCGTCCTTGAAGCCCTTCACAGCCCCACCCAGGTCGGACCCGATGTTCTTGAGCTTCTTGGTGCCGAACACCATCACGACGATCAGCAGCACGATCAGCCAGTGCCAGATGGAAAACGTACCCATGGATATCTCCAGACTTGAATAAAAGTAGCGACACGCGCTGTGGGTGGGATTCTAAGCCCGGGCAGGAGTTCAGGCCCTGTGATCCTGAGCCCCGACAGATGGATGAGGGGGGTATTCAGCCGCGAAGCCAGGGACGGGGGCCGCCCATCACATGCCAATGAAGGTGATGCACTTCCTGACCACCTTCGACGCCAGTGTTGCACACCATGCGAAATCCGCCTTCGGGGTATGGATTGCAGCCTTCCTGCAGCGCCAGACGAGGAGCGAGCACCATGATACGACCCATCAGGGCTTCATGCTCCGCGCCGATCTGCGCCATGGAAGCAATGTGCTTTCTGGGAACCATGAGGAAGTGAACCGGGGCCCAGGGATGGATGTCATGGAAAACGAAGACCTTTTCGTCCTCGTAGACCTTGCGGGATGGAATCTGGCCGGCAACGATTTTGCAGAAGATGCAGTTCGGGTCGTGGTCGCTCATGGTTCAGGAGGGCATGGCCCGGCTCGCGTTCATGCGCACCATGCCTTTTACGATGCGGTAGAGGAACCAGATGGAGATGAGACACCAGGCGATCCAGCCTGGGACGAAGAACAGAAGCCACAGTGGCGCGGTGACGAGATAGAGCACACCGGCCCAGATCACGGTGCGGATGCGCCAGGAAAAATGGCTGGCCTGCCAGGTGCCTTCGGCATCCCCCTTTTTCACCAAGTCGATGACCAGGGCGATGATCAGCACCGCCGCACTGGCCTGGGCGCCGGGCAGCACGGCGGCCACTGCCACGATCAGGTGCAGGAAGTAGCTGATCCAGCCCACTGTCTTGAGGGACTGGGCTTTTTCATTGTCTACAGTGTCGATGTCGATGATGTCGCTCACAAGGGCACTCCTTTCAACGAGCTTCGGGTCCTGGAGTGGCTTCACGCTCCAGGACTTTTCGCATGGCTTTCTCTTCCAGACCGCTCAGACCTTCACGGCGTACCAGCTCAGCCACGACGTCCGCAGGTCCCAGGTTGTAGTGCGCGAGCGCAATCATGCAGTGAAACCACAGATCGGCGGTTTCGTTCACCAGCTTCTGAGGATCACCTCCATGGTCGAGATCCTTGGCAGCCATCACCGCTTCCGTTGCCTCTTCGCCGATCTTTTTCAGGAACGTGTCCGGGCCTTTGTGCAGCAGGCGCGCCACGTAGCTTTTTTCGGGATCGCCGCCGTTGGCGGGTTTGCGCCCCTCGATCACGGCAGCCAGTCGTGCCAGGTCGTCAGTGGTGGACATGGTGGCTCTACTTGTAAATGGATTCGGGGTCTTTGAGCACCGGCTCGACCGCACTCCAGCGATGGTTTTCAAGCTTCTGGAAGAAGCAGCTGTGGCGACCCGTGTGGCAGGCAATGCCGGGCTCGTGCCCAAGTTGCGTCACCTTGAGCAACACCACATCATTGTCACAATCCATGCGGATGTCGTGAACAGTCTGCACATGGCCGGATTCTTCGCCCTTGAACCAGAGTCGATCGCGCGAGCGGCTGTAGTACACGGCCCGACCAAGCTCTGCCGTCTTCTGCAAGGCTTCGCGGTTCATCCAGGCGAACATCAGCACGTCGCCCGAGGCGGCTTCCTGAGCGATCACCGGCACCAGGCCCTGCGCGTCCCACTTTACTTCGTCCAGCCAGTTCATCAGGGGAATCTACCATGTGCTTGCGTCTGGACACACATGCCGAGGGGAATGCCGTTAGGATGAGTTCGGCCGCCCTCTCCCAGACCGCCCAAGGAATCCCATGAAACTCCGCACCCTGCTCCTGGTCGTCTTTATCCTGCTGATTGCGGGCTTCGTGGCCCTGAACTTCGAGCAAATTCTGCTGCCAACCCCCCTCAACTTCGGCGTCACGCAGGTGCAGGCGCCACTGGGACTCGTGTTGCTGGGCATGCTGGCGCTGGTGCTGGTGGTTTTTCTGGCTGCGCTGGTCTACTCCCAGACCCTGCACATGATGGAGGTGCGGCGCATCACGCGCGACGCCGCCGACCAGCGCACCCTGGCCGACAAGGCTGAAGCCTCCCGCTTCACCGAACTGCGGCAGTACCTGCAAACGGAACTGCAGGCCACGGCAGCACGCGAACGGGAGCTTGCCGACAAAACGAACCTGAAGATGGATCAGGTGCAGGCCGCGCTGACACAAGTGATCGAGCAGAACGGCAATGGCCTGAGCGCCAGCATCGGTGAACTGGAAGACCGGCTCGAACGCCAGAGCCTGCCACGCAGCGCGCCGCTCTGAACCGGGCAGGTCAGAGCCGCACAGGAATGCCGCGCTCGGCCATGCGGGCCTTGGCCTGTGCCACGGTGAACTCACCGTAGTGGAAGATGCTGGCGGCCAGCACCGCATCGGCACCCCCCTGTTGCACACCGTCCGCGAGATGGTCGAGGTTGCCCACACCCCCGGAGGCGATGACCGGCACGTCCACTGCGTCGGCCACGGCACGCGTCAAGGCGAGATCAAAACCGGACTTGGTTCCGTCGCGGTCCATGCTGGTCAGCAGGATTTCGCCAGCACCGTGTTCGGCCATCCGGGAAGCCCACACCACCGCGTCCATCCCGGTGTTCTTGCGCCCGCCATGGCTATACACATCCCAACCCTCACCCCGTTGAGCCAGATCGTCGCCCTGACGGCGTTTGGCATCGATGGCCACCACGATGCATTGCGCACCGTACTTCGCGGAAGCGTCCCGGATCACCTCGGGGTTGGCGATGGCGGCGGAGTTGAAGCTGGTCTTGTCGGCTCCGGCATTGAGCAGTCGGCGCACGTCTTCCACGGTGCGCACGCCACCGCCCACCGTGAGGGGAATGAAGACCTGTGAAGCCACAGCCTCGATGATGTGCAGGATCAGGTCTCGGCCGTCGGAGGTGGCGGTGATGTCCAGGAAGGTCAGTTCGTCGGCACCCTGTTCGTTGTAGCGCGCCGCGATTTCCACCGGGTCGCCAGCGTCGCGCAGTTCGACGAAGTTCACGCCCTTGACGACGCGCCCGCCCGTGACGTCCAGACAGGGAATGATGCGCTTGGCGAGCATGAGTCGGCTTATCCGTTCAGATCGTCGGCGAGCTGCTGAGCGGCTTCGAAATCAAGGTCGCCGCTGTAGATGGACCGGCCACAGATCACACCCTCGACGCCCTCGTCCTCGACGGCACACAGCGCACGGATGTCCTCGAGGTTGGACAGCCCCCCCGATGCGATCACCGGGATGGACAGCGCCTGCGCCAGCTTGACGGTGGCGTCGATGTTGATACCCGAGAGCATGCCGTCACGGCCGATGTCGGTGTAGATGATGCCTTCGACGCCGTAGTCCTCGAACTTCTTGCCCAGGTCGACGACCTCATGGCCTGTGAGCTTGCTCCAGCCGTCGGTGGCGACCTTGCCGTCCTTGGCGTCCAGGCCCACGATGATGTGGCCACCAAACGCGGTGCAGGCGTCCTGCAGGAAGCCCGGGTTCTTCACCGCTGCGGTGCCGATGATCACGTAGCGCAGGCCGGCATCAAGGTATCGCTCGATGGTGTCGAGGTCGCGGATGCCACCGCCGAGCTGTACGTCGACCTCGGCGCCCACTTCTTTCAGGATGGCGCGAATCGCCTGTTCGTTCTTCGGCTTGCCGGCGAAGGCGCCATTGAGGTCCACCAGGTGCACCCGGCGTGCGCCTTTGTTGACCCAGTTGCGGGCCATGGCCGCCGGGTCTTCTCCGAACACCGTGGATTGGTCCATGTCGCCCTGTTTGAGGCGAACGCACTGGCCGTCTTTCAGATCAATGGCAGGAATCAGCAGCATGATGATGTGATGTCAGTGAAGGCAGAAGGACTCAGGGATTCCAGGACAGGAAGTTGCGGTAGAGCGCCAGGCCCTGGTCGGCGCTCTTCTCGGGGTGAAACTGGGTGGCAAAAATGTTATCGCGCGCAACGGCTGCTGCAAAGCGGCCACCGTAGTCGGCTTCGCCCACGGTGTGCACAGGATCGACCGGCCGAGCATAGAAGCTGTGCACAAAATAAAAATAGGCGCCTTCCCCAATACCGGCCCAGAGGGCGTGCGCCGGCCGGTCGAGTTCGTGGAACACCGGGTTCCAGCCCATCTGCGGTACCTTGAAGCGGCTGCCGTCGGCCTGCAGGCGCCCTTCCAGGCGGAAGCGGGCGACCTCGCCCGGAATCAGGCCCAGGCCGTCGGTGGGCCCTTCTTCGCTGCGATCAAGCAGCATCTGCATGCCCACGCAGACGCCGAAAAGCGGCTTGTTCGCGGCGGCGTGCAGCACGGAAGCCAGCAAGCCGGATGCGGCAAGTTCCCGCATGCAATCGCCCATATGGCCCTGACCGGGCAGCACCACACGATCGGCGTCGAGCACCTCTTGCGCGTTTGAGGTGACGCGCACGTCCACATCTTCCACACGTGCCACGTGCTGCACCGCCTGCGACACCGAGCGCAGGTTCCCGCTGCCGTAGTCCACCACGGCGACTGTCTTGCGTTTCATGGCCGGGAAGGGGTTACAGCGAGCCTTTGGTCGAGGGGATCACGTCGCCCATGCGCGGGTCGCGCTCCAGGGCCATGCGCAGCGCGCGGGCGAAAGCCTTGAAAACCGTTTCGGCCTGGTGGTGGGCGTTCTCGCCGTGCAGGTTGTCGATGTGCAGGGTCACGCCAGCGTGGTTGACGAAGCCCTGGAAGAATTCGAAGGCGAGCTGGGTGTCAAAACCACCCACCATGCCGCTCTTGAACGGCACGCGCATGTGCAGGCCCGGGCGGCCAGAGAAATCGATCACCACGCGCGACAGGGCTTCATCCAGCGGCACATAGGCGTGGCCGTACCGGCGAATGCCCTTCTTGTCGCCCACGGCTTGCGCAAAGGCCTGGCCGAGCGTGATGCCCACGTCTTCCACGGTGTGATGGCCATCGATGTGCAGATCACCCTTGGCCTGGATGTCCAGGTCGATCAGCCCATGGCGGGCGATCTGGTCGAGCATGTGGTCGAAGAAGCCGATGCCGGTGGACAGGCTGGCCTGGCCCGTGCCGTCGAGGTTGACGCGCACGCCGATCTGCGTTTCCGAAGTGTTGCGCTGCACGTGGCCAATGCGGTCGGACACGGTGGAGGCGGAAGGCGTCTGGGTCATAGGGTGGTCTGGAGGGCGCGGATCAACTGGTCATTTTCCGACGGCGTGCCCACCGTCAGGCGCAGGCATTCGGCCAGCAGTGGGTGCATTCTAGAAACATTCTTCACCAGAATGCCCTGGGCCTTGAGACCCTCGAAGCAGCGTTGCGCATCGGGCACACGCACCAGCACCATGTTGGCCTCGCTCGGAAAGGGCGTCACGCCCGGCATACCGGCCAGCGCGTCCATGAGCAAATGGCGCTGTTCCCGGATGTCGGCCGCCTGGCGCGAGAACACCTCGGCATGGTCCAGCGCGAACAGCGCGCATTCGGCGTTGAGCACGCTCACGTTGTAGGGCGGACGCAGCTTGTCGACCTCATGCAGCAGCGCTTGCGGGCCCAGCATGTAGCCGATGCGCGCGCCCGCCAGGCCGAATTTGGAGAGCGTGCGCATGAGCAGCACGTTCGCGTTGGCGGCCGGGTTCGCGCGAATCTCGTCCAGCCAGCTCCGGCTGGAAAAGGGCTGATAGGCCTCGTCCATCACCACCAGACCACCGAAGCCAGCCGTCTCGGCGATCAGGCGCCGGATGGTGTCTGCGCTCCAGAGGTTGGCCGTGGGGTTGTTGGGATAGGCCATGTAGGTGATGGCGGGCTTGTGCTCGCGCATCGCCGCCAGCATGGCGGACTCATCGAGCTCGAAATCGGGCGTGAGCGGCACACCGACGAACTTCAGGCCCTGCAGTTGCGCGCTCATGGCATACATCACGAAGCCAGGCAGCGGGGCGAGAATGGTGGCGCCCGGCAGGTCGCAGCCCATGGCCAGCAGGGAAATCAGTTCGTCCGAACCGTTGCCCAGCATGAGCGCCTGCCCCGCCGGCAGGTCCACGTAGCGGGCCAGCGCCTGCTTCAGGTCTTCGATGCGCGCGCCCGGGTAACGGTGGATGGCCACGGCACCCAGCCGCGCACCCAGTTCGGCCTGCAGGTCCGCTGGCAAGGCGTACGGGTTCTCCATCGCATCGAGCTTGACCATGCCGGCCGAGTCCTGGATGGCGTAGGCGTGCATGGACTGCACGTCCTGGCGGATCATTTCCAGTGGGGAACGGCTCACGGTTGACCTCTCATGGGTGGGACATCGTCCAGTCGCAGTTCGGCCGCCCGGGCGTGCGCCTGCAAGCCTTCACCGTAGGCCATTTCGGCGGCGATCTTCCCGAGGCCCTGGGCGCCCGCCTGGCTCACTTCGATGAGGCTGCTGCGCTTCTGGAAGTCGTACACGCCCAGCGGCGAGGAGAAACGTGCGGTGCCGCTGGTGGGCAGCACGTGGTTGGGGCCCGCGCAGTAGTCGCCCAGGCTTTCGCTGGTGTACGCGCCCAGGAAGATCGCACCGGCGTGCTTGAGCAGCGGCTCCCAGCGGTGTGGTTCGCTGCTGGAGACTTCCAGGTGCTCGGGTGCGATGCGGTTGCTGATGGCGCAGGCCTCTTCCATGCTGCGGGTGTGGATCAGGGCGCCGCGATCGTTCAGGCTTTTGGCGATGATGGCCGCGCGCGGCATGGCGGGCAGCAAGCGCTCGATTTCACGCTGCACGGCGGCGATGTAGGCCGCGTCCGGACACAGCAGGATGCTCTGCGCGAGCTCGTCGTGTTCGGCCTGGCTAAAGAGGTCCATGGCCACCCAATCGGCGGGCGTGCTCCCGTCGGCCAGCACCAGGATCTCGCTCGGACCCGCAATCATGTCGATGCCGACGGTGCCGAACACCCGCTTCTTGGCACTGGCCACGTAAGCATTGCCCGGGCCAGTGATCTTGTCGACCTTGGGCACCGTGGCGGTGCCATAGGCCAGGGCAGCCACCGCCTGGGCGCCGCCGATGGTGAAGGCCCGCGTCACACCGGCCACATACGCCGCCGCGAGCACGAGTTCGTTGCGTTCGCCGCGCGTAGCGGTGGCGGCACCGCTGCCACCGGTGGCCACACTGCCGCGCACCGGCGTGGGCACCACCATGATGATGTCCTGCACGCCGGCCACGTGCGCGGGCACGGCGTTCATGATCAGGCTCGAAGGATAGGCCGCCTTGCCACCCGGCACGTAGATACCCACGCGGTCCAGCGGCGTGACCTTCTGGCCCAGCAGCGTGCCATCCTCGTCGCGGTAGCTCCAGCTTTCGCCACCAGCTTTCTTCTGCGCTTCGTGGTAGCTGCGCACGCGGCGCGTGGCCGCTTGCAGGGCTTTGCGCTGGGCCTCGGGCAGGCCGTCGAACGCGCGCTTGAAATCGGCCTGCGTGAGTTCGAGTTCGGCCATGTTGTCAGCGACCAGGCCATCAAAGCGCGCGGTGTACTCGAGCACGGCGGCATCGCCCCGCTGCTGAACGTCGGCCAGAATGTCGGCTACGCGCTGCTCGATGGCGCCATCGGTCTCGGACGACCAGTGCAGTCGGGCCTGGAAACGGGCCTCGAAGTCAGGCTCAACGGTCGACAGCCGCAGCGGCTCGGCCTTCATCGTCATGCCTGGACTCCCGGCACGATGGCACCGGCGAAGGCCTCGATGATGGGGCGAATGGTGGCCTGCTTGAGTTTGAGCGAGGCCTGGTTGACCACCAGGCGCGCGCTGATGTCCATGATGCGTTCGACTTCCACGAGCTGATTGGCCTTGAGCGTGTTGCCGGTGGAGACCAGGTCCACGATGGCGTCGGCCAGGCCCGTGAGGGGCGCGAGCTCCATGCTGCCGTAGAGCTTGATCAGGTCCACGTGCACGCCCTTGCCAGCAAAGAATTCCCGGGCGATCGAGGTGTACTTGGTGGCCACCTTCAGGCGCGAGCCCTGGCGCACGGCCGAGGCGTAATCGAAATCGGCACGCACGGCCACGCTCACGCGGCAGCGCGAGATGTTCAGGTCCAGCGGCTGGTAGAGGCCCTGGCCACCGTGTTCGATCAGCGTGTCCTTGCCTGTCACGCCCAGGTCGGCGCCCCCATATTCCACGTAGGTGGGCACGTCGCTGGCGCGCACCAGCACCACGCGCACGCCGGGATGGCTGGTGGTCAGGATCAGCTTGCGCGACTTCTCGGGGTCTTCGAGCACCTCGATGCCCGCAGCCCTGAGCAGCGGCAGGGTCTCGTCGAAGATGCGGCCTTTGGAAAGAGCCAGGGTGATCATTTGATTCGCTCGATGTCGGCGCCGATCCTGCGCAGTTTTTCCTCCATCTGGTCGTAGCCCCGATCCAGGTGGTAGATGCGATCGACGATGGTCTCGCCTTCGGCCACCAGGCCGGCGATGACCAGGCTGGCCGAGGCCCGCAGGTCGGTGGCCATCACCGTGGCGCCAGACAGGCGCGGGGTGCCTTCGATGACGGCGACCTTGCCATCGGTCTGGATGTGAGCACCCAGGCGCACCAGCTCGTTGACGTGCATGAAGCGGTTCTCGAAGATCGTCTCGGTGACCTTGCTCGGACCCTCGGCAATGCAGTTGAGTGCCATGAACTGGGCCTGCATGTCGGTCGGAAAACCCGGGTACTCGGTGGTGCGGAAGCTCTGCGCCTTCAGGCGCCCGGACGCGCGCACCCGGATGAAGTCGCCGCCAGCGTCCCTGCCAGCCTCGATCTCGGCGCCGGCCTCGTGCAGCTTGTCGATCACCGCGTCCAGGTGGTCGGCGCGGCCATGGCGCAGCACCACGTCGCCACCCGCGGCGGCCACCGCGCAAAGAAAGGTGCCGGTCTCTATGCGATCGGCCACCACCTGGTGGGTGCAGCCGTGCAAACGATCCACACCCTGAACATGGATGCGGCTGGTGCCGTGGCCTTCGATCTTTGCGCCCATGGCGATCAGCATCTCGGCCAGATCGCCGATCTCGGGTTCCTGCGCGGCGTTCTCCAGCAGGGTCTCGCCCTCGGCCAGCGCGGCCGCCATGAGGAAGTTCTCGGTGCCGGTCACGGTCACCATGTCGGTGGCGATGCGCGCGCCGTGCAGGCGCTGCCGGCCAGCGGGCAGCCGGGCCACCATGTAGCCGTGCTCGACCACGATCTCCGCGCCCATGGCCTGCATGCCCTTGATGTGCTGGTCCACCGGACGCGAACCAATGGCACAGCCCCCAGGCAGCGACACACGGGCATGGCCGAAGCGCGCGAGCAGCGGCCCGAGCACCAGCACCGAAGCCCGCATGGTCTTGACCAGCTCGTAAGGCGCCTCGGCCTTGATCGGATCGGCCGCCCGCAGCGTGATACCGCCGCGATCGCCGTGGGTCTCGGTCTGCACACCCATGTTGTCGAGCAACTGGCGCATGGTGGCCACGTCCCGCAGGCGCGGCACGTTGTTCAGGGTCACCGCTTCATCCGTTAACAGCGCGGCGCACAGCTCGGGCAGCGCGGCGTTCTTGGCACCGGAAATGTTCACCTCGCCCTTCAGGGTCCGGCCGCCGGTGATTCGCAATTTGTCCATGTGTGACTGACGTTCAGGGTTGGGCCGCCCACTCGGCGGGCGTGTAGGTCTTCATCGAAAGCGCGTGCACTTCATCGTTCTGGATGCGCGCACCCAGCGTGCCGTAGACGGCCTGGTGGCGCTGGATCAGGCGCCGGCCTTCGAAGGCAGGCGAGACGATCACGGCGGCCCAGTGGCGGCCGTCACCCGTGACTTCGATGTGGTCGCACGGCAGGCCAGCGGCGATGAGGGTTTGGAGTTCTTCAGCGGTCATGTCAGTGTCGAATCTTGTAGCCGGTTTTCAGGAGATGCAGCGCGATGGCACTCACCACCAGCAAGGCACTTCCCACCAGCGCCAGGCTGATCCAGGGCGACACGTCGCTCACGCCGAAAAAGCCATAGCGGAAGCCGTCGATCATGTAGAAGAAGGGGTTGAGGTGGCTCACGCGCTGCCAGAAATCGGGCAGGGAATGGATCGAGTAGAACACGCCCGAGAGGAAGGTCATGGGCACGATGATGAAGTTCTGGAACGCGGCCATCTGGTCGAACTTCTCGGCCCAGAGCCCGGCAATCAACCCCAGCGCGCCCAGCAGCGCAGCGCCCATGAAGCCGAAGACAAGAATCCACAGCGGCGCCACCAGCGAAGGCTGGGCGAACCACCAGGTGACCACCATCACACCCAGCCCCACTGCCAGACCGCGCACCACCGAAGAGCCCACATACGCGACGAACCAGGCGCGGTGCGACAGCGGCGTGAGCAGCAGGAACACGAGGTTGCCCATGATCTTGCTCTGGATCAACGAGGACGAGCTGTTGGCAAAGGCGTTCTGCAGCACGCTCATCATCACCAGGCCAGGCAGCAGGAAAGGGGTGTAGTTCACCGAGTCGTAAACCTGCACCCGCCCTTCGAGCACGTGGCCGAAGATCATCAGGTAAAGGATGGCGGTGATCACCGGCGCGGCCACCGTCTGGAAACCCACCTTCCAGAAACGCAGCACCTCCTTGTAGAAAAGCGTCTGCCAGCCGGTCATGCGGCCACCTCTGCAGCTGCCACCGGGCGTGGATGGGCACCCGTCAGGTCGAGGAACACATCCTCCAGATCGGCTTTGCGGATCTCGATGTCCTCGGGCGACACGCCCACTTCCCGCAAACGCGCCAGGATGCGCTCGACCGCCAGCGCGTCGTTAGCCGGCAGTTGCACCACGCGGCCGGTGATGCGTGCCTGCACCGCCAGATCGGTCGGCAGGGCCGCATCGGTCTTGAAACGCAGCACGTTGGACGCCGCACGCGCCAGCAGCGCGGAGGTCGACTCCAGCGCCACCACCCTGCCCTGCTTGAGCATGGCGATGCGCCCGCACAGGGCTTCGGCTTCTTCCAGGTAGTGCGTGGTCAGCAGCACGGTGCTGCCCACGCGCTTGTTGAGGTCGGAGACGAACTGCCACAGCGTCTGGCGCAGTTCCACATCCACACCTGCCGTGGGCTCGTCCAGCACGATGACGGGCGGCTTGTGAACCAGCGCCTGCGCAATCAGCACGCGGCGCTTCATGCCACCCGATAGCTGGCGCATGTTGGCGGTGGCCTTGTCCGCCAGGCCCAGGCCTTCCAGCAGCTCGTCGATCCAGGCATCGTTGCGCCGGATGCCGAAGTAGCCCGACTGGATGCGCAAGGCCTCGCGCACATTGAAAAAAGGGTCGAACACGAGTTCCTGGGGCACCACGCCGAGCTGCTTGCGCGCCGCGGCGTAGTCGGCCTGCACATCGCTGCCGTGCACGAGCACCCGCCCAGAAGTGGCCCGCGCCAAGCCCGCAAGCACGCTGATCAGCGTGGTCTTGCCCGCTCCGTTGGGCCCGAGCAGGCCAAAGAACTCGCCAGGCTCAATGTCGAAGGACACCGACTGCAGCGCATGCAGATCGCCGCGCGAAGTCGGGTAGGTCTTGGAAACGTTCTGGAAGGAGACGGCTGGCATGCGCGGGCGAGACCCAAGGGCCACCTCTGGCGGGCAGGACATCTGGCCGCCGAGGTGAACCGGGTATTTTATGCGCCACCCGCCGTCCTCGCTGGCGGCGGGGCGCTGCCCTCTAGGCGCTGGTCAGCAGTTCCCGCACGCCGTAGAGCCCGGCCAGATCCTGGAGCCGGCGTGGCCAGCCTTCCACCCTCAGGCTCTTGCCCCGGGCCTGCAAACGCCGACTCAACTCGAGAAGCACCGCCAGGGCCGAGGAATCAAACTCTCGCAGCGATGCGGCGTCCAGCACCACCGTGGAGTCGGGCTGTTGCGCAAGCTGATCGTCCAGGCGCTGCAGTGTCAGGACCGCCTCTTCCAGGGTGAGGCGGTCCGGCAAAGCCATGGCGTGCTCAGGCATGACCGCTCAACTGGCCTTGGCCGTGTTGCTCTTGTTGCGCTGGACCAGCGAGGCGATGAGACCGTCAATGCCCTTGGCGCCGATCTCCTGTGCAAACTGGGTGCGGTAGGTTTCCACCAGCCACACGCCCAGCACGTTCAGGTCATAGATCTTCCAGCCGGAGGGCGTCTTTTCCATCCGATAGTCGAGCTGGACCGGATCACCCTTGCCACGCACCTCAGAGCGCACCACGACTTCGGTGTCCTCCGGCTTGGAGCGCATCGGGCGGAACGTCAGCGTCTGATCTTTCACCTCGCCCAGCGCGCCCGAATACGTGCGCACCAGCAAGGTCTTGAACTCGTCCTGCAGCTGCTTTTGCTGCTCGGGCGTGGCCTGGCGCCAATAGCGACCCACGGCCGACGACGTCATGCGCGCAAAGTTCACGTTCGGCATGATCTTGGTGTCGACCAAGGCCATGATGCGGTTCACATCGCCCGCCTGAATGGCCGGATCTGCCTTGATGGCGGCCAGCACCTCCGCGGAGACGCGCTTGACCAGGGCGTCAGGCGCCTCGTCGGCAGCCAGGGCGGGCATGGACACCGCGGCGGCGGACATCATCACGGCGGCGAGCCAGGATCGGCGTTTCATCATGTGTTTCCTTTCGAGGCCAATGGCCTTGCTGCAGACAGGGCAGCGTACTTCATCAGACCGGCCGGATTGTGAAGGGGTTCCCCCTCAATCGTTGCTTTTCGTATCTTCCTGCGATCCCCCATCGCCCGTGCCAATTCCTTTGTCGATCATGTCGTCGATCTGGCTCTGGCGGCGGTTGAGGTAGAGATCGCGCGTGAAGCTGTATTTGTCCAGCGCCGCGCCTTCCAGCACCGCGCCCGCGCGCAGCAGGCTGGCACGGGTGTGAACGATGCGCAGCGCATACAGCGAATTGCGGGCCGATACGGGCGTGATCTCGGTCATGAGGTCGGCCTGGCTGTCGACCAACAACCCCGCTGTGTCGCGTACCGAGGATGGGCCGAGCACTGGAAGAACGACGTAAGGCCCCGAAGGCATGCCCCAGCGGCCCATGGTCTGGCCGAAATCGATGCGAGTGCGCGGAATGCCGGCCTCGCTGGCAATGTCGAGCAGACCGCCCAGGCCGAAAAAGGTGTTCAGGTTGAAGCGCGCGAGGTTCTCGGTGGCTTCCCGGGGACGAAGTTGCAGGGCGGCGTTGACCGACGACCAGAGATCACCCAGGTTGCTGAAGAAGTTGCCCACGCCGGTTTGTACCAATGTGGGCGTGACGTCCTGGTAAACCGTGGCCACAGGCTTGAGGACTGCTTCATCCACGGCATCATTGAATTTGGTGACACCCCGGTTGAAGGGTTCGAGTGGGTCGCGTGGGTTGGCGTCCGGGCCCGTGGCGCATGCGCCCAGCATCGACAACGACAACACCAGCGCACCGCTGTGGAAGGCCCGGTGGCGGCCCGAATGGTGGTTTGACATGGTTCTTCCCCTGCTCGGAACTATTCTTTCGCGGGCTCTTTAGCGGAATCCTTGTCGCCATCGGCTGCCCGACTGAACAGGAACTGACTGATAAGGTTCTCCAGAATCACAGCCGACTGCGTCTGGGTGATCACGTCACCATCGGCGATGTTGCGCTCGTCGCCGCCCGGCTCGATCCCGATGTACTGCTCGCCCAGCAAACCACTGGTCAGGATCTTGAGCGAACTGTCCTTGGGAAAAGCGTAGCGGGATTCCAGCGCCAGCGTGATGTTGGCCTGAAAGGTTTTGTCATCAAACGTAATGGATTCCACGCGCCCGACCAGCACGCCCGCACTGCGAACCGCCGCCTTGGCCTTGACGCCGCCCGCATTGTCGAATCGGCCGACCACTTTGTAGGTCTTTTCGAAGTTGAGGCTCAGCAGGTTGGCCGACTGAAGCGCCAGAAACAGGATGGCCGCTGCACCGATGAGCACGAACAGGCCCACCCAGACGTCGTTCTTGGAAGTTTGCATGGTTGTTTCTCCGCTGAAATGAGGCGTGTCAGATGCTGAACATCATGGCGGTGAGGACGAAATCCAGCGCCAGCACGCTCAGCGAGGCCACCACCACGGTGCGGGTGGTGGCACGCGATACGCCCTCGGGCGTGGGATGGGCTTCGAAGCCCTGGAGCAGCGCGACGAAGGTGACGGCAAAACCGAAGACGATGCTCTTGAGCACACCGTTGCCCACATCGGCCCACACGTCGACACCGCCCTGCATCTGGCTCCAGAAAGCCCCGTTGTCCAGGCCGATGAGCAGCACACCAACGATCCAGCCGCCCAGGATACCGACCGCACTGAACACCGCTGCCAGCAGCGGCATGGTGAACACGCCAGCCCAGAAACGCGGCGCCAGAACGCGGCGCACCGGGTCCACCGCCATCATTTCCATGGCGCTGAGCTGCTCGCCAGCCTTCATGAGACCGATCTCTGCCGTGAGCGAGGTGCCGGCGCGTCCGGCGAACAACAACGCGGTGACCACGGGCCCCAGTTCGCGCAACAGGCTCAAGGCCACCATCATGCCCAGCGCCTCGGCCGAACCGTAGCGTTGCAGGATGTAGTAGCCCTGCAGGCTGAGCACGAAGCCCACGAACAGACCGGAGACCGCAATGATCGCCAGAGAGTGGTTGCCCAGGAAATGGATCTGGTCTCTCACCAGCCCGGGGCGGCGCAATGCAGCGCCCAGCAACCAGATCAGGCGGAAGAAAAGCCGGGTGCCGTGGCCGATGTCCGCCAACTGGCGGCGCACGGCAAATCCCACGCGCGCGGGATGCAGGGCCTTCATGGACGCCTCCCTTTGCTGGACAAGCCGAAGTCTTCGGCCAGGTCGGGCCCTGGATGGTGAAAACGCACCGGGCCATCAGGCAGGGCATTGACGAACTGCTTGACCAAAGGATCTTCGCTGTGGCGCACCTCTTCGGGCGTGCCCTGGGCCGCGATCTTGCCGTTGGCCAGCACGATGACCTGGTCGGCAATGTGGAAGGTTTCGTCGAGATCGTGCGAGACCACGATGCTGGTCAGGCCCATCGCGTCGTTGAGCTGGCGGATCAGCCGCGCTGCAGTGCCCAGAGAAATCGGGTCCAGGCCCGCAAAGGGCTCGTCGTACATTACCAGTTCGGGGTCGAGCACGATGGCGCGGGCCAGGGCGACGCGCCGCGCCATGCCGCCCGACAGCTCGCTCGGCATGAGGTCGCGGGCGCCGCGCAGGCCCACCGCGTTGAGCTTCATCAGCACGATGTCGCGCACGAGAGCGTCAGGCAAAGCGGTGTGCTCACGCAAGGGGAAAGCCACGTTGTCGAACACGCTCATGTCGGTGAACAGGGCACCGAACTGGAACAACATGCCCATGCGGCGCCGCGCGGCGTACAGGGCCTTGGGGTTCATCACCGTCACGTCCTGACCGTCGAACAGCGTCTGGCCCTTCTGCGCGCGAATCTGTCCACCGATGAGTTTGAGCACCGTGGTCTTGCCGCCGCCTGACGCGCCCATGAGCGCCGTGACCTTGCCACGCGGCACGGTCAGCGAAATGTTGTCGAGGATGGCGCGCTCGCCGTAACCAAAGGTCAGGTGACGCAGTTCGACCAGAGGGGTGTTGGAGTCGGTGGGCATCAAACAAAAAACCGGGCAGTTCAGGGCCCGGTTTTTGAATGATACGGGATTCAGGTCACCGGCGTGTCAGCGCGGGAGATCGGAAAACCCCATGAGGTACTCGTCGACCGAACGGGCAGCCTGGCGGCCTTCTCGAATCGCCCACACGACGAGGCTCTGACCGCGGCGCATGTCGCCAGCGGCGAACACCTTGGGCACGTTGGTGGCATAGCCGCCGGTGAAGTCCGTGCTCGCCCGAGCGTTGCCGCGGGCATCCTTGTCGACACCAAAGCCGTCCAGGATGCTGGCCACCGGGTTCACGAAGCCCATGGCCAGCAGCACCATGTCTGCCTGGTAGGTCTTTTCGGTACCGGGAATCTCGACCAGCTTGCCGTCCTTCATCTCCACGTGCACGGTCTGCAGACCGGTGACCTTGCCCTTCTCGCCCAGAAATGCCTTGGTGGAAATGGCGAATTCGCGCACGCAGCCTTCTTCGTGGCTGGAGCTGGTCCGCAGCTTGAGCGGCCAGTAAGGCCACACCAGCGGCTTGTTTTCCTCTTCGGGCGGCTGGGGCATCACTTCGAACTGCGTCACGCTGGCCGCGCCGTGGCGGTTGCTGGTGCCCACGCAGTCGCTGCCGGTGTCGCCGCCGCCGATCACGATCACGTGCTTGCCGTCGGCGCGCAGCTGGCCCTTGAGCTTGTCGCCTGCGTTCACCTTGTTCTGCTGCGGCAGGAACTCCATGGCAAAATGGATGCCATCCAGGTCCCGGCCGGGCACCGGCAGATCGCGGCTCTGCTCGGCGCCGCCCGTGAGCAGCACGGCATCAAAGTCCTTCTGCAGTTGCTCGGGAGAAACCGTCTCTTTGGCCCAACTGGTCACCTTGCTGCCTTTGGGCAGCTCACCCACCATCACGCCCGTGCGGAACACCACGCCTTCGGCCTCCATCTGCTTCACACGCAGGTCGATGTGGCTCTTCTCCATCTTGAAGTCGGGAATGCCGTAGCGCAGCAAGCCGCCGACACGGTCGTTCTTCTCGAACAGGGTCACGTCGTGACCCACGCGCGCGAGTTGCTGGGCCGCTGCCATGCCGGCGGGGCCAGAACCCACCACGGCGACCTTCTTGCCGGTCTTGTGGCGCGGCGGCTGCGGCTGCACCCAGCCCTCGGCCCACGCACGGTCAATGATGGCGTGCTCGATCGACTTGATGCCCACGGCGTCGTCGTTCACGTTGAGCGTGCAGGCCGCTTCACAAGGCGCCGGGCAGATGCGGCCGGTGAACTCGGGAAAGTTGTTGGTGCTGTGAAGCACCGTGATGGCGTTCTTCCAGTCGCCCTGGAACACCAGGTCGTTGAAGTCCGGAATGATGTTGTTGACCGGACAGCCGCTGTTGCAGAACGGCGTGCCGCAGTCCATGCAGCGGGCCGCCTGCACCTTGGACTGCGACTCGTCCAGTCCCACCACGAATTCCTTGTAGTGCTTCAAGCGCTCGGGTACGGGCTTGTAGCCCTCTTCCAGGCGCTCGAATTCCATGAAGCCAGTGACTTTTCCCATGATGCGTGTCCTTCAATCGTGTTCGATGCGGCGGGCTTACTTGGCCGGAGCCAGGGACTTCTTCGCCGAGCCCTGGGCCTTGGTGGTGGCGGCCGCGGCCGTCTTGCGGGCGTTGATCTCGCCCAGCGCGCGCTTGTACTCGTTCGGGAACACCTTCACGAAACGGCCGCGCGACTGCGCCCAGGTGTCCAGCAGTTCGCGTGCGCGCTTGCTGCCCGTCCAGCGGTTGTGTTCTTCCAGCAGCTTTTTCAACTGGACTTCATCGGTCTGGTCGCGGTGCCAGATGGCGCGGTCCATGCCGGCTTCCTGTTCGGCCGAAGGCAGGACCTTCTCCAGGCTGACCATCGCCGTGTTGCAGCGCCGGGCGAACTCGCCGTCCTCGTCGAACACATAGGCCACGCCGCCGCTCATGCCGGCGGCAAAGTTGCGCCCGGTCTTGCCCAGCACCACCACCGTGCCGCCGGTCATGTACTCGCAACCGTGGTCGCCCGTGCCCTCCACCACCGCGGTGGCACCCGACAGTCGCACGGCAAAACGTTCGCCGGCGACACCGCTGAAGAAGGCTTCGCCCGTGGTGGCGCCGTACATCACCGTGTTGCCGACGATGATGTTGCGCGCCGCCTCGCCGCGGAAGTCGATGCTGGGGCGAACCACCACACGGCCGCCCGAGAGGCCCTTGCCGGTGTAGTCGTTGGCATCGCCGATGAGATACAGGGTGATGCCACGCGTAAGGAAGGCACCGAACGACTGCCCGCCCGTGCCTTCGAGCTGGATGCGGATGGAGTCATCCGGCAGGCCTTCAGGGTGCACTTTGGTCACGGCGCCGGAGAGCATCGCGCCCACCGAGCGGTTCACGTTGCGCGCCACTTCGATGAACTGCACGCGCTCTCCTTTGTCGATGGCCGCGCGCGACTTCTCGATCAGCACCACGTCCAGCGCCTTATGTAGGCCGTGCTCCTGGTTCTGCGTGTGCAGGCGAGGCACGTCAGCAGGCACCTGGGGCAGGGCCAGAAGGCGGCTGAAGTCCAGGCCCCTGGCCTTCCAGTGCTCGATGCCCTGCTTCATGTCGAGCAGGTCGGCGCGGCCGATCAGGTCGTCAAACTTGCGGATGCCCAGCTGCGCCATGATCTGGCGCACTTCCTCCGCGACGAAGAAGAAGTAGTTCACCACGTGCTCGGGCTTGCCGCTGAATTTCTTCCGCAGCACCGGGTCCTGCGTGGCCACGCCCACCGGGCAGGTGTTGAGGTGGCACTTGCGCATCATGATGCAGCCTTCAACCACCAGCGGTGCGGTGGCGAAACCGAATTCGTCGGCACCCAGCAGCGCGCCGATGGCGACATCGCGGCCGGTCTTCATCTGGCCGTCGGCCTGCACGCGAATGCGGCTGCGCAGGCGGTTGAGCACCAGCGTCTGTTGCGTCTCGGCCAGGCCGATTTCCCAGGGGCTGCCCGCATGCTTGATGGACGACCAGGGCGAGGCGCCCGTACCGCCGTCATGGCCCGCGATCACCACGTGGTCGGCCTTGCACTTGGCCACGCCGGCGGCGATGGTGCCCACGCCGATCTCGGACACCAGCTTGACGCTGATGCTCGAGTGCGGCGCCACGTTCTTCAGATCGTGGATGAGCTGCGCCAGGTCTTCGATGGAATAGATGTCGTGGTGCGGCGGCGGAGAAATCAGACCCACGCCGGGCACGCTGTGGCGCAGCTTGCCGATGTAGTCGCTCACCTTGCCACCGGGCAACTGACCACCCTCGCCGGGCTTGGCACCTTGCGCCATCTTGATCTGGATCTGGTCGGCACTGTTGAGGTACTCGGCGGTGACGCCAAAACGGCCGGAGGCCACCTGCTTGATCTTCGAGCGCATGGAGTCACCGGCCTGCAGCTCGTAGTCGACCTCGAAGGTGTCCTTGCCGAGCAGGTCGGACATGGTCTGGCCCTGCTTGATCGGGATGCCCTTGAGCTCGTTGCGGTAGCGCAGTGCATCTTCGCCACCCTCGCCGGTGTTGCTCTTGCCGCCGATGCGGTTCATGGCCACGGCCAGCGTGGCGTGCGCCTCGGTGGAGATCGAGCCCAGCGACATGGCGCCCGACGCGAAGCGCTTGACGATCTCGCTGGCAGGCTCCACCTCGTCGATGGCAATCGCCGTGGCGGGGTCGATCTTGAACTCGAACAGGCCACGCAGCGTCATGTGACGGCGACTCTGGTCGTTAATGAGCTGCGCGTATTCCTTGTAGGTGTTCCAGTTGTTGGCGCGCGTGCTGTGCTGCAGCTTGGCGATGGCGTCGGGCGTCCACATGTGTTCTTCACCACGCGTGCGCCAGGCGTATTCGCCGCCTGCATCCAGCATGCTGGCCAGCACCGGATCGTCGCCGAAGGCCGCCTTGTGCATGCGGATGGCTTCTTCCGCGATCTCGAACACACCGATGCCGCCCACGCGGCTGGCAGTGCCGCTGAAGTACTTGTTCACCACCTCGCTGTTCAGGCCGATGGCCTCGAACAACTGCGCGCCGCAGTACGACATGTAGGTCGACACGCCCATCTTGGACATGATCTTGGACAGGCCCTTGCCGATCGCCTTCACGTACTGGTAGATCGCCTTGTCGGCATTGAGGTCGCCGGGAAGATCCTTGTGGATGGCAGCCAGCGTCTCCATGGCCAGGTAGGGATGTACGGCTTCCGCGCCGTAGCCTGCCAGCACGGCAAAGTGGTGCACTTCACGCGCGGTGCCGGTCTCGACCACCAGACCGGCGGTGGTGCGCAAGCCTTCGCGCACCAGGTGCTGGTGAATGGCCGACAGTGCCAACAGCGCAGGAATCGCGATGCGCGTGGCGCTCACGTTGCGGTCGCTGATGATCAGGATATTCTTGTGCCCCTTGATCGCGTCCACGGCGGCCGCGCACAGCGAGGCCAGCTTGGCCTCCACACCCTGCCGACCCCAACTGGCCGGGTAGGTGATGTCCAGCGTGTGGCTGCGGAACTTGCCTTGCGTCACGACATCGATGTCGCGCAGTTTGGCCATGTCGGCGAAATCCAGCACGGGCTGGCTCACCTCCAGCCGCATCGGCGGATTGACGTGGTTGATGTCGAGCAGGTTGGGCTTGGGACCGATGAACGACACCAGCGACATCACGATCGCTTCGCGAATCGGGTCGATCGGCGGGTTGGTCACCTGCGCGAACAACTGCTTGAAGTAGTTGTAGAGCGGCTTGTTCTTGTCCGACAGCACCGCCAGCGGACTGTCGTTGCCCATGGAGCCAATACCCTCTTCGCCATTGGCCGCCATCGGGCTCATCAGGAACTTGATGTCTTCCTGCGTGTAGCCGAAGGCCTGCTGGCGGTCCAGCAATTCGGGGGCGAAGTTCTCGACCCCGGACGCCTGAGGTTCGGTGGCGCTGATGCGCTGCTCTTGCGCCGACTCGCCCGCCACGGGAGTCTCCACGTCGTCGAGGCGGATGCGCAGGTTCTCGATCCACTGCTTGTAGGGCTTGGTGTTGGCGAGGTTGGCCTTGAGCTCCTCGTCATCGATCATGCGGCCCTGCTCCAGGTCGATCAGGAACATCTTTCCGGGCTGCAGGCGCCACTTGCGCACGATCTTGTTCTCGGGCACAGGCAGCACGCCCGACTCGGAACCCATGATCACGAAGTCGTCATCGGTGATGCAGTAGCGCGAGGGGCGCAGGCCGTTGCGGTCCAGCGTGGCGCCGATCTGGCGGCCGTCGGTGAACACGATGGAAGCGGGGCCGTCCCATGGCTCCATCATGGCCGCGTGGTATTCGTAGAAGGCCTTGCGGCGCTCGTCCATCGTGGTGTGCTGCTCCCACGGCTCGGGGATCATCATCATCACAGCCTGCGCCAGCGGGTAACCCGCCATGGTGAGCAGTTCCAGGCAATTGTCGAAAGTGGCGGTGTCGGACTGGCTGGCAAAACTGATCGGGTAGAGCTTCTTCAGGTCCTCGCCGAGCACGGGCGACGACATCACGCCCTCGCGCGCCTTCATCCAGTTGTAATTGCCTTTGACGGTGTTGATCTCGCCGTTGTGCGCCACATACCGGTACGGATGCGCCAGCGGCCATTCCGGAAAGGTGTTGGTGGAGAAGCGCTGATGCACCAGCCCCAAGGCAGACACGCAGCGCTCATCCTCAAGGTCCCGGAAGTAGGTGCCAACTTGATCGGCCAGCAGCAGGCCTTTGTAAACCACCGTGCGGCTGCTCATGCTGACCACGTAGTACTCCTTGCTGTGGGTCAGTTGCAGGCGCTGGATGGCAGCACTGGCGGTCTTGCGGATCACATACAACTTGCGCTCCAGCGCGTCCTGCACGATCACATCGCTGCCGCGGCCGATGAAAACCTGACGAATCACGGGCTCCTTCTCGCGCACAGTGGGCGACATGGGCATGTCCTTGTTCACCGGCACATCGCGCCAGCCCAGCAGCACCTGGCCTTCGGCCGCCACCGCGCGCTCCATTTCCTGCTCGCACGCCAGGCGGCTCGCGTGCTCCTTGGGCATGAAGATCATGCCCACGCCGTACTCACCGGCCGGAGGCAGGTTCACGCCCTGCGCGGCCATCTCCGCGCGGTACAACGCGTCGGGCAACTGGATCAGCAACCCGGCACCATCACCCATCAGCTCGTCCGCCCCCACCGCACCCCGATGGTCCAGGTTTTCAAGGATCTTCAGGCCTTGCTTCACGATGGCATGGCTCTTCTCGCCCTTGATATGAGCCACAAAACCCACGCCGCAAGCATCGTGCTCGTTCGCGGGGTCGTACAGGCCATATTGCTGGAGGTGCTGTTGCTCGGCTGCCTTGTTCATGGCGCTTCCTTCTTGGTTCGTGGGGCAAAAACGGACTGGAAAGGATATTGCATTGCAACAACAATGCCAAGCACATTAAATGGGGTCAGATTCTAATTTTCCCTTCTGATTTGAAGCAAATTTTTTAATGGGGACATATCAGATTGACCGCGTTTATCACTGGTGCTCGGGTCGTTCAGCGCTCTGCCACGGGCTTGGAAACCGGCCGACCTCTAGGCGACGGTGAAATACGTCGTGTCGTCTTTTTCTGCAACTCGGCCATGAATCCCACGTCCCCCAATGCCCATCCTCGCAAGGTGGCATCGGTGATGGCGCGCTGTGACGGTGTGTCCAACCCCATGCGCACCATTTCGGTGTAGGCGGCCTCGCGCGCAAAGGGGGTGTTGCCCAAAGCCCAGTACATGGGATGCGGCGTGACCCGCTTGTCTTGCGTTTGTCCGGTGAAGTGGCGATGACTGGACCAGGCATGCTGCCTCGGTTCGCTCACCAAGCCCGCACGAACCGGGTTGAGGTCGAGGTAAACCATGCAGGCCAGCAAATAACGCTCGGTCTGGATCAAAGTGGATTTGTAGCGACCTTCCCACAAGGTACCTGTGCGACGATGCCGGTCATTGAAATAGCGCACATAACTTCGCCCGACGGCCTGCATCATCAGAGGCACACCTTCGGTCGTGTCGGGTGTGAGCAACAGATGGAAATGGTTGTCCATCAGCACGTAGGCGTTGATGGCGACATGCTGCTTGCGCGCGTTGTCGCTCAGCACATCCAGCAAGACATCGCGGTCGGTATCGTCCATCACCATGGGCTGGCGGTTGTTGCCGCGCTGGATCACGTGGTGCGGGTAGCCGGGTACGGTGAGGCGGGGCAAACGGGCCATGTGCAGCAGCTCCAGAATCTAAAAATTGGAATCTGACCCCAATTAAACATCCTCATGACGACGGTTCCACACAACTTGAAGGCGGCGGGCGAGCAGGATGCCGAGTACGCAACATGCCCCGGTGACCACCCAGGTCCATTGCCAGCCACCCACCTGAGTGGCAACCCACGCCACCATGGGAGGGCCGAGGAATTGTCCGAACGCTGAGAACTGCTGCATCCAGCCCAAGGTGGTGGAAACGGTGCCATGGTCCGGCGCCAGGCGCACTGACAGGCCAAACAAGGTACCGGGAATGAGCCCACCTACGCCCGAGAACACCAGCACCGCGAGGTATTGCCAGACCGGATGGCCCTGGGCGCTGAACGTCACCAGAGCACCCAGGCCCATGGCCGCATAGGCCAGCATGAGAACGTTGCCCGGGCGTGCGCCCCGGGCCAGCCACCTGCCGGCGCCAATGTTGCCCGCCATATTGATGCCTGCAGCCAGTGCCGTGAGCACGCCCACCACGCCGTCGGCGTAACCTGCCTGATGGTAGATCGTGGGCAGGAAGCCAACGACCGCGAGCCACTGGCCAGAGTAGAGCAAGGAAGCGAGTGCCAGAAGCCAGGGGCCCGGTGCCCGCAAAGTGCGCGCCAGTCTGGGACCCAGCGCATTGGCGTTCGCCGCCGGCGTCATCCGCGCATCATGCGGTACCCAGCGTGCCAGTGCGAGGGCCGCTACGGTAGACAGCAGGGCCAGGAAACACCATGCACCACGCCAGCCGACGACCCCGAGCAACGGCACGCCCAGCAGCAGGGCCAGAGCCGTACCCAGCGGCATGTACGAGCCCCACCAACCGAGTGACCGAGCAAGTGTCTGCCCATCCTCCACAAGTTGGCGAAGCAAACTGGGCGCTGGCAGCACGGCAAGCAGGAAACCCATGCCTTCGATCACGCGCATGGCCAGCAGGGTCTCGACATTGGGCGAGAGCGCACCAAGTGCGCTGCTCAGAGCGAGCAGACCCAGCCCACCGAGCATGACGCGTCGTGGCCCCAGTCGATCGGCCATGAGTCCCACCAGCAATCCCAACGTCATCCCGGCCAGTTGCACAAGGGAAAGCAGGAAACCCGCTTGCACCAGGCTCATGCCCAGGGACTCGCGAAGCACGGGAATGGCCACCGGCAGCTTGCCCACATGCAAGGCGCAGCTCACACCCACCAGCACCACCAGTGCAGCCAGCCGCCGCGGGTCGGTGGTCGACGGCGCGCTCACGGAAACAACACTGCGCCCAGAAGCCGCTCGTGTTCCCGGATGGCAAAGCGGTCGGTCATGCCGGCGATGTAGTCGGCCACGGCCCGCGCCTGGTGCTGTCGCTGGCCGTGTGCTTCCGGCATCTCGGAAGGCTTTTCCATGTACAGATCGAACAGATCCGAGACCACCCGCCGCGCTCGTTGGGTGGTTTCCATGACCTGCGGGTGTCGGTAGAGGTTTCGCAGCAGAAAGATCTTGAGCACCCGGGTGCGCTCGCGCATGCCCTCGGAAAAAGCCACGAGCCTCGGACCAGCGCGAACCGCATCGACGCTCTCGACTCCAGAAGCCGCAATGCGTTCGCGCGTCGTGTCGATGACGTCATACACCTGATCGCTGAGCATCAAGCGGATCGCCTCGAACAGGAGACGGCGGCCCGCGAGACTGGGATGGTGGGTCAACGCCAGCCGGCGGTAGTGTTCGAACAGCTCCACTTCGGCGAGTTGTTCCATGGACAGCAAGCCCGATCGAACGCCGTCGTCGATGTCGTGCGCGTTGTAGGCGATCTCGTCCGCCAGGTTGCACAACTGGGCTTCGAGCGAGGGCGAGCCTCCGTGCAGGAAGCGCCATGCCACGCCGCCGGGCTCCTGCTGCTCCAGGCGCAGGGCATTGGCTCGTGAACAATGTTTCAGCACACCTTCACGCGTTTCAAAGCAGAGGTTGAGCCCATCAAAGGCCGGATAGCGTTCCTCCAGTTCGTCAACCACGCGCAGGCTCTGCAGGTTGTGCTCGAAGCCCCATCCGTCCCCCGCGTCGGGTGCATCCTGGGGGCCGCGGTTGCGCAGGCATTCGTTGAGCGCATCCTGTCCGGCGTGGCCGAACGGTGTGTGGCCCAGATCGTGGGCCAGTGCAATGGCTTCCACCAGATCTTCATTGAGGCGCAGCGAGCGGGCGATGCTGCGCCCGAGTTGGGCCACTTCGAGTGAATGCGTAAGCCGCGTGCGAAACAGGTCACCCTCGTGGTTGAGGAACACCTGGGTCTTGTAGACCAAGCGTCGAAAGGCGGTGCAATGGATCACCCGATCGCGGTCGCGCTGGTAGGCGGTGCGGGTGGGCGCTTCGGGCTCTGGGTACCTTCGACCCCGGCTGAAGGCCGGGTTGCTCGCGTAAGGCGCCAGGCCCTCAGCAGAAACGATACCGGTTCCGGTCATGGGTGGTGAACGCTGGCATCGATCACGCGAGCCACCACCTCATCGGGCACCGACTGCACCCTGGCGTGGCCCGGGTGGTCGATCAGAACGAACTTGATCTCGCCCGCCTCCGCCTTCTTGTCCACCCGCATCAGCGCCAGATAGCGGCCCACATTGTCCCGCGGGTCCAGCACCGGCGCCACCGTAGGCAGGCCCGCTCGATGCACCAGTGCGGCCAGCCGATCGACGAAGGCTTGATCCACCAGTCCCATGGCACAGGAGAGACGGGCCGCCATCACCATGCCGCACCCCACAGCTTCGCCATGCAGCCATTGCCCATAGCCCATGCCCGCCTCGATGGCATGCCCGAAGGTGTGACCGAAGTTGAGGATGGCGCGCAACCCGCCTTCGCGCTCATCCTGCCCCACCACCTCGGCCTTGATTTCGCAACTGCGCCGCACGGCGTGGCCGAGCGCTTCGGGATCGCGCAGCATCAGTGCATCCATGTGGGACTCGATCCAGTCGTAGAACACCATGTCGGCGATGGGGCCGTACTTGATGACCTCGGCGAGCCCCGCGCTGAGCTCACGTGCGGGCAGTGTCTTGAGGGTGTCCAGATCGCACACCACGCGCTGAGGCTGATAGAAGGCCCCGATCATGTTCTTGCCGAGCGGGTGGTTGATGGCCGTCTTGCCGCCCACCGAGGAGTCCACCTGTGCCAGCAAGGTGGTCGGCACCTGCACGAAAGGCACGCCGCGCATGTAGCTGGCAGCAGCGAAGCCGGTCATGTCGCCCACCACACCGCCGCCCAAGGCGAACATCACAGTCTTGCGGTCGCAGCCATGCGTCAGCAAGGCATCGAAGATGAGGTTGAGTGTTTCCCAGTTCTTGTGGGACTCGCCATCGGGCAGGCTCACCGTATGGATCTTTGGGTAACGGGGTGCGAGCGCACGCGCCAGGCGCTCGGCGTAGAGCGGCGCGACCGTCTGGTTGGTGACAATCAGCGCGCTGGTGGCCGTGGGCAGGTGCGCGTAGGTATCGGGCGCATCCAGCAAGCCTGGGCCGATGGCAATGTCATAGCTGCGATCACCCAGGTCGATGCGCACTGGATCGAGGCCGGAATCCGGAATCAGAGAAGTCATGACCCCGAGTTTATGCCGTGCATACCGCACGACCCGGTGCAGGGGTCAGTGCCCCTGGGGGCCGGGGCTCGTGGTTTGCTGAGTGGGCGCCACACCGGCCAGTTCGATCTGCATCACGATCATGTTGACCAGCGTCGCCACCGAAGGGCGGCCTGTCTCGATCACGAAGTGAGCGGTTTGCCGATACAGTGGGTCGCGTGCTTCGAACAGGTCGCGCAGACGCTGCAGAGGATCTTCCACCTGAAGCAGGGGGCGATTGCGGTCGTGCCTCAATCGGCGAAACACCTCCTCGGGAACGGAACGCAGGTATACGACGGTACCGCGTTCATGCAGGTGCGTGCGATTGGCTGGCCGCAATACCGAGCCGCCGCCGGTGGACACCACCGAGACAGGTCCGCGAGTCAACTCATCGAGCACGGATTCTTCGAGGTCACGAAAACGCGCCTCTCCCTCGCGCTCGAAGTACTCCCGGATCGAACAACCCAGGCGCTCTTCGATCACGTGATCGGAGTCGAAGAAAGGGAGCGAGAGACGTCGGGCGAGCTGCCGCCCAATGGTGGACTTTCCCGAACCCGGGAGGCCCACCAGGAAACACGATGAAGCGACGCTCAATTGATGGCCGAGCGACCCAGTACGCGTGGCGTGATGAAGATCAGCAGCTCGGACTTGTTGGCGATGCGTTCGCGCGACTTGAACAGATTGCCCAAGGCTGGAAGGTCGCCCAGCAGCGGCACCTTGTTCACTTGGTCACGTTCAGTCTGCTCGAAGATGCCACCGATCACAACCGTACCGCCGTTCTCCACCAGCACCTGCGTCTGCACATGCTTGGTGTTGATGGCAATGCCGTCGGGCGTCGACTCACCACGGCTGTCCTTGTTGATGTCCAGGTCCAGGATGATGTTGCCTTCAGGCGTGATCTGGGGCGTGACTTCCAGCTTCAGGTTGGCCTTGCGAAAGGCAATGGCCGTGGCACCGCTGGAGGTGGCCGTCTGATAAGGGAATTCGGTACCCTGCTCGATCAGAGCTTTCACCTGATCGGCAGTCACCACCCGCGGGCTGGAAACGATTCGTCCCTTGCCATCGGACTCGAGTGCCGAGATTTCCAAGCTCAGGAAACGCGAGGCATTCGGACTGAACAGCGACAGCGCATAAGATGCCGCCAGCGCATTGCCCGGGTTGGCCGGCAGGCTCACGAAAGGCTGCGACGTCAAGGTCGGGCCCGTCGAAACGGCGCCGTAGGTGGAACCGAAGTTGCCCTGAATCTGGTTGCCATTGACCGAGCCCACATTGAAGCCTCGCACGCCACCACCCAGTCGCACGCCGAGCGATTTTCCGAAACTGTCGTCTGCTTCGACGATGCGCGCTTCGATCATCACCTGACGGATCGGGATGTCCAGCTTGGCGATCAGCTCCTGCACCTGTTGCAGGCGCGAGGGAATGTCGGTCACGAAAAGCTGGTTGGTGCGCGGCTCGGAAATCACACTGCCCCGCTCGGACAGAATACGCGCGTTGGTCGCACTACCACCGCGTCCTGCCCCGGTCGAGACCAGTTGCGTGGCAATGTCGGCAGCCTTGGCGTAGTTCATCTGGAAACCCTGCGTGCGCAACGTCTCCAGGCTCTCGATGGAGGCCTTGGATTCCAGCTCCTGTTTTTCACGCGCGGCAATCTCGTCCTTGGGCGCGATCCACAACACGTTGCCCGACTTGCGCATGCCCAGGCCCTTGGCCTGCAGGATGATGTCCAGCGCCTGGTCCCAGGGCACGTCCTTCAGGCGAAGGGTGACGGCACCCGTGACCGAGTCGGAAGTGACCACGTTGAAATTGGTGAAGTCGGCGATCACCTGCAACAGCGTGCGAACTTCGATGTTCTGGAAATTCAGCGAGAGCTTCTCGCCGTTGTAGCCGGGACCTTGCGTGAGCTTGGAAGAGTCGATTTTCTGTTCGCGCACTTCCAGCACGAATTGGTTGTCGCTCTGATAAGCCGAGTGCTCCCAGTTGCCGGTGGGGGTTACGACCATGCGCACGCGGTCGCCCGTCTGCGTGGTGGTCACACTTTGAACAGGCGTCCCGAAGTCGCTCACGTCCAGGCGGCGGCGCAGACCTTCAGGCAACGAGGTCTTGAGGAACTCCACCACCAGGTTCTGGCCTTGCTGGCGAATGTCGACACCCACTTGGTTGTTCGCCAGGTCAACCACCACCCGACCAGCGTTGCCCACGCCACGGCGGAAATCGATATCCCGCAAGGCGGCAACGTCGCGGTTGCGGTTCTCTGCAAAGGCGGCTGCTGGTGCAGAGGCAGCTGTCACTGGTTGCGCGCGGTCAAGCACCACGAGCAGCGTCTTGCCGTCCACTTGCGTCTGGTACGAAGCCGCCTGCTTGAGGTTGACGACCACACGCGTGCGGTCACCGGCCTGAACCACATTGACCGAACGGATGTTGCCTTCGTTGACTTCAATGGCGTTGCGCCCAATCGAGTTCGCGACGCCCGGGAAATCCAGCGCGATGCGCGCCGGGGCCTGAATGGTGAAACCCGTCGGCACCGCCGCCAGTGGCTCGGTGGTGGTAATGCGAACCACCTCCACACCGCCTTGCACACCCCCGGTGATCGACTGAATGGCATTCTGGGCGTGCACCCAGAACGCCGACAACGACATGCACGCGAAAATCGCGCCCTTGAGCACCCCCCGCTCCACGGCTGAGAAACCGGTCGCCTTGTTTGGCTTGTTCATTTAGTGACATCCTCTTGTAGCTGCAGCGCCGCAGGGCGCTCGGTCCATTCACCCGATGAGTCCTGCACGATCTCGCGCATCACCACTTCGGTTTCGCTGATCCTGGTCACGCGCCCGTAGTTCTGCCCCAGGTAGTTGCCGGGCCGAACCTGATACAACAGACTGTCCACCTTCACGAGAGCAACCAGTTGGCCATCCCGGTTGAGGCTACCGACCATCTTCATGATGTCCAGCGGATAGGCCTCGAGCGGTTGCTTGCGGCGAGCGAGTTCGGGTTCGATCAGCTTCGCGTTCGCTACAGGAACCGACTGACTGCCGCGCAACACGCTGGCCAGCTTCTCGTTGCTGAACGGCGGGAGCAAGCGCTCGCCCTCATAGGCTTGCGGCACGAACTTGGTGGGTTCGGGAATCGGCTTCACGGAAGGCCTGATCGAATTGCGCTCAGTCTGCATCCAGGTTTGAAGCTCGTCCTGGCTGGATGACGTGCATGCCGTCAGGCTCACTGCCAGCGCCAGGAACGTGCCCGGCATCAACCATCGGGTCTGCATCACTTCTTGGCTCCCTGGGCTGCTTTTTGCTGCAGCGCGACTTCTTCCTGATCCAGGTAACGGAACGTCTTGGCCGTGGTATCCATGGTCAACACGCCATCGCGGTCCTTGACCGGCGTAAGGGTCAGGTTGTTCAGGGTCACGATGCGCGAGAGATTGGCGATATCGGCGGCGAACAGACCGATGTCGTGGTAAGTGCCCGTGACGCGCACAGAGATCGGCAACTCGGCGTAGTACTCCTTCACGCTCACCTGACCCGGTCGGAACAATTCAAACTGCAGGCTGCGGCCCAGGCCGGCCTGGTTGATATCGGACAGCAGCGCGTCCATTTCGGCTTTGCTAGGCAGTTGTTTCTCCAGCTGCGTCACGTACTGCTGCACTTGCTCCAGCTGCTTCTTGAGTGCGTCCAGATTGACGGCCTGCACCAGCTTCTTGCGATAGTCCTCTCGAAGCGTGACTTCGCGGGCTTTTTCCGCAATCAGCTCCTCATCGGACGCCTTCAGCCAGGCAAACCAGAGGCCGGCAATCACTGCTGCGCAGACCGCCACAAACAACAGGTTGCGCGGCAGGGCCGGCCATTGCGATGGATCGTTCGGATCAAGACCACTGAACTGGGCCTTGAGCTTGTCCTGGATTCCCTTGAAATCCACGTTGATGCTGGGCGATTTGGCCATGATTGCTGGGTCCCCTGATCAAACTTTTCCAGGGACAGCAGGCGCAGCGGGGGCTGTGCCTGGTGCTGCAGGCGCCGCGGCAGAGGGGCGTTTGAGCGAAACGCGGATGGAGAAGTTTGACACCCGGCGCACCTCGCGATTGGGTCCGGCCACATTGGCCGCCACGATTTCGACCAGATCGGGACGCACCAACCAGGTGCTGCTGCTCGAAAGGTTGCGCAACAACTCGGAGACACGCTCCTGCGATTGCGCCACACCCACCAGCAACACGTTCTGGTTCTCTTGACGCATGCTGTTGAGGTAGATGCCGTCGGGCAACTGGGTCACCAGTTCATCGAGCAGATGCACGGGGAGATTGCGATCACCCTGGAGGTTTTCCACTGCGGTCTGGCGCGCGCGCAGGGAGGCAATCTCACGTTGCAGACTGGCAATGTCCTTGATCTCGGCCTCGAGTTTCTTGATCTCGGCCTGAAGGAACTCATTCCGGCCCTGTTGCGAAGCAATCTGGCCCTGATACCAGGTGAAGATGGCACCGCAAATCACGCCCCCAAGCAAGGCCGAGAGCCCCAACTGGGTATAGAACTGGTCTTTCTGGCGCTTGCGGGCAGCCTCGCGGTGAGGCAGCAGGTTGATGAGGATCATTGGTAAAACCTCCGCAGGGCCAGGCCGGTCGAGGTCAGGTAGGACGGCGCTTCCCGGGAAATCTTTCGGGCTTGCACGGAGGCTGCCATTTCCATGGCATCAAACGGGTTGATCACCATGCAGGCGAACGAGGTCTGGTGGGTCACGGCTTCGGTGAGACCTGGGAGGGCAGCGCTGCCGCCAGCAAGCAGGATATGGTCGACCTTGTTGTAGGGTGTGCTGGTGAAGAAGAACTGCAGCGCACGGCCGATTTCCTGTGCCATGCTTTCGATGAAGGGATCGAGCACCGCCGAGCGGTAGTCGTCAGGCAGATCGCCCGAGCGCTTCTTGGCTTCTGCTTCGTCGGACGAAAAGCCATACTGGCGCACGATGAGCTGGGTCAGCTGGGCGCCACCAAAAGCCTGGTCGCGCTCATAGAGCACATCGTCGTTGCGCATGACCTGCATGCTGGTGGTCAACGCGCCCACCTCGAACAGGGCCACCAGGGAATCCACACCCTGATTGGGCAAGGTCTCGATCACACGGCCAGCAGCCATGCGCGAGGCGTAGGACTCCACATCCATGACGACGGGTTTTAGCCCAGCGGCTTCGGCAAGGCCTTGTCGGTCCGACACCTTTTCCTTGCGCGAAGCGGCGATCAACACCTCCACATCACCCACCGAGTTGGCACTGGGGCCAATCACGCAGAAGTCCAGACTGACTTCGTCCAGCGAAAACGGGATGTACTGGTTGGCTTCCGACTCCACCTGGGCTTCAAGTTCCTTGTCGGAAAGTCCCCCCGGCAGAATGATTTTTTTCGTTATCACCGCCGACGCCGGCAACGCCAGCGCCACGTTCTTGGTCCTACTGCCACTCTTGCGCACCACACGGCGCACAGCGTCGGCCACTTCGTCGAATTTCTCGATATTGCCGTCGGAAATCCAGCCACGCTCCAGCGGCTCCATGGCGCAACGCTCCAGCACGAGGTCTCCCGCCCGGTTGCGTCCGAGTTCCACCAGCTTCACGCTGGATGAACTGACATCAATGCCCAGCAAAGGCGCCGGTTCACGGCTGAATAACGATCCCAATGAGATCAAGGTGACCCCCATTAATGGTGACGACGGGCGGCGCCAGACTTAAGAATTCACTTGAATGCTAGCAGTAAGGCCTTTGTCCAGCAAAGATTTTTTGCCTTTGCGACAAAGTGAAACGTTGTCAAAAGCATACGCATTCGGTACCCTTCGTGAATTGCGTCATCGGCCGGTTATCGGGCCAATTCACAACAACTCACAATAAGCCGGACAGGCGCTCGATTGGAGGGCGTCCCGATTTTTATAATCGGCAGTACCGCTCTGATCGTCCGCATGCCCAAAAACGACACTTCTTCGCCTCGCTCTTCCGATGGGTCAGTATCGACCGGACGCACCGCACTCGTCTGGGCTGGTCGCTTGGTGGTGGGTCTGGCCGGACTGGCGGTGGCGGGTGTTGCAGGATTGCTGATGGCGGTGGGTATTGCGCTCGCGGTCGCCTACCCCAACCTGCCCGAAGTGGCCAGCCTGGCCGACTACCGTCCCAAGTTGCCTTTGCGGGTACTCTCTGCCGATGGTGAACTGATTGGCGAATTTGGCGAAGAGCGGCGCAACCTGCTGACCTTCGACCAGATTCCGGCGGTGATGAAGAATGCCGTGCTCGCCATCGAGGACGCCCGCTTCTTCGAGCACAGCGGGGTCGACTACCGGGGCATGGTTCGTGCCGCATTGGCCAACCTTCGCCAAGCCAAGAGCCAGGGTGCCTCCACCATCACCATGCAGGTCGCGCGCAACGTATACCTCTCGGCCGAGAAGAGCTACACCCGCAAGATCTACGAAGTGCTGCTGACTTTCAAGCTGGAGCACATGCTCACCAAGGAGCAGATCCTCGAGATCTACATGAACCAGATCTTCCTGGGTCAACGGGCGTACGGTTTCTCCTCCGCCGCGCAGATCTATTTCGGCAAATCGCTGAAGGACGTCACCATCGCCGAGGCCGCCATGCTCGCCGGTCTGCCCCAGGCACCCTCCGCCTACAACCCGGTGCGCAACCCCAAACGCGCCCGCGCCCGGCAACTGCACATCATCGACCGCATGGTCGAGAACGGCTTCATCACCACCGCCGAAGCGGAGAACGCCAAGGCCGAAGAGCTCAAGCTGCGGCCGACGGTCAATCCGGACCGCCCTCACACCGAATTTGTTGCGGAAATGGTGCGCCAGTCCATGGTGGCCCAATACGGTGACGAAGCCTACACGCGCGGTCTGGTGGTCATGACAACCCTCAACACCAAGCACCAGCTGGCGGCCTACAAAGCGGTGCGCCAGGGCGTGCTGGACTACGAGCGGCGCCAGTTCTACCGCGGGCCGGAGCTGTTCATCAACCTGCCCGAGGACAAGGCCGCGCGGGATGACGCGATCGACGAGGCACTGACCGACCGACCCGACAACGACGACCTGCTGTCCGCGGTGGTGCTGGAGGCCAACCCGCGCCGGGTGCTGGCCGTGCGACAGGACGGTGAACCTTTCGAGATCACGGGCGAGGGTTTGAAGCCGGCCCAATCCGGGCTTTCGGAGAAAGCCGGTCCCAATATCAAGATTCGTCCGGGCGCGGTGATTCGCGTCGTGCAAACCGGCTCCAAGGCCTGGCGCATCACGCAACTGCCTGAGGTGGAATCGGCCTTCGTGGCGCTCGACCCACGCAGCGGCAACATCATTGCGCTGATCGGCGGGTTCGACTTCCAGAAGAGCAAGTTCAACCACGTCACGCAGGCCTGGCGCCAACCGGGCTCCAGCTTCAAGCCCTTCATTTACTCCGCCGCGCTGGAAAAGGGCCTGACCCCCATGACAGTGGTCAACGACGCGCCACTTTTCTATTCGGCCGGAGAAACCGGCGGCAAGCCCTGGGAACCCAAGAACTACGACGGCCAGTTCGAAGGTCCGATGTCGGTGCGGCGAGCACTTGCCAAGTCCAAGAACATGGTGTCCATCCGCGTACTGCAACTGGTGGGCACCCAGAGCGCACAGGAATGGGTGACGCGCTTCGGCTTCGACGCAGACAAGCACCCACCCTATTTGACGATGGCACTGGGCGCTGGCTCGGTCACACCCATGCAGATGGCCCTGGGGTATTCGGTGTTTGCCAATGGCGGCTACCGCATCGCGCCGAATCTGATCACCCGGGTAAGCGACCACAAGGGGAAGGTCCTGTACGCCGCTCAGCCCACGCCACTGGCTGACGAGCAGCGCGTGATCGACGCTCGCAATGCTTTTGTCATGAACAGCCTGCTGCAGGAAATCACGCGCTCGGGCACGGCGGCCCGTGCGCAGGCCTCGCTCAAGCGCACCGATCTCTATGGCAAGACCGGCACCACCAACGATGCGGTGGATGCCTGGTTCGTCGGCTACCAGCCTTCTCTGGTGGCCGCGGCCTGGGTCGGCTACGACACCCCGCGCAACCTGGGCAGCCGTGAAACCGGAGGCGGGTTGAGCCTGCCGATCTGGATTTCATACATGTCCGAGGCACTCAAAGGGGTGGACGTGGCAACCTACACGCCGCCTTCCGGCGTCATCAATGTGGGCGGCGAGTGGTACTACGAGGAGTTCGGCCCAGGGCGCGGCGTGCACGGTCTGGGACTGCAAGATCCATGGCCAGGCGCCCCGGCAGCTCCTGTGGAGTACGACCCCAACACCAATCTGCCGGTCAAGCCCCCCGCGGAGAACGTGGACCGGCGCAGCATTCTGGATCTGTTCAGGAACTGAAGCGCAGCGGCAAGCCGGCTTGCTCCGAGGCGAAACGGCTGAGCAGCGAGAAGAATTCGCCCTGCTGTTTGGTGTCCATCCAGCGTTCACCGTCGTGCTTGAAGTGGAATCCACCGGCGCGAGCAGCCATCCAGACTTCATGCAGCGGCTTCTGCAGATTGATGATGATCTGGCTGCCATTGGCAAAGGTCACGGTGATCATGCCACCCACGCGCTGGTTGTCGAGGTCGGCATCGGTCGCGTCGTTGATGCGGTCACACGCCAGTTCGATGGACCGAAGCAACGCTTCAGCCAGGTCCTGGTACTCGGTATCGGTCATTACAATCCCTGGATGTCTGGGTTGAAAAGCATTCTAGGGCGTGGTCCTTCCCGCTCGCGCCGCATGGCCATCGCCGTGCTTTGCCTCGTCGGTGCGTTGGGTGTGTCTGCCTGTGGGCAAAAGGGCCCGCTGTATCTTCCGGCGCCGGGCACCTCAGGCAAAGAAAAACCCGTCAGCACGCCTGCCCCGGCAGTCCCGGTAGCCCCGCGCTGATGCTACCGTCCCTCATCGCATGACCACCACTTCAGGCCTGCCCTCCGCGGCATTGCCCCCATGTTTCGCGTATCAAGACCATCAGTTGACGGTCGAAGGTGTTCCCCTGGAACAGCTGGCACGGGAACACGGCACGCCATTGTTCGTGTACAGCCAGGCGGCCATGCTGTCGGCGTTGGCGGCGTACCAGCGAGGCCTTGCCGGGCGCAAGCACCTGATCTGCTACGCCATGAAAGCCAATTCCTCGCTGGCGATCCTGCAGACCCTGGTGCGCGCAGGATGCGGGCTGGACATCGTCTCGGGCGGTGAGCTCGAACGCGCCGTGGCCGTCGGCGCCGACCCCGCCCGGGTGATTTTTTCCGGCGTGGGCAAGACGCGCGCGGAAATGCAGCAAGCGCTGCGACTGGGCATAGGCTGTTTCAACGTGGAAAGCCGCGCCGAACTCGACGTGCTCGATGAAGTGGCGCGCGAGATGGATCTGCGTGCGCCCGTGAGCGTGCGCGTCAACCCCAACGTGGACGCGAAAACGCATCCCTACATTTCTACCGGACTCAAAGGCAACAAGTTCGGCATCGCGCACGAAGATGTGATCGCCACCTACCGCCATGCAGCGGGCTGTGCCGGCCTGCGTGTGGTGGGCATTGATTGCCACATCGGCTCGCAGATCACGCAGTCAGGCCCCTATCTGGACGCCATGGACCGAATCCTCGACCTCGTGCAGGGCATCGAGGCCGCGGGCATTGCCATCGAGCACATCGACTTCGGGGGTGGCCTGGGCATCGACTACCAGGGCGATGCGCCGCCCGAGGCCGACGCACTCTGGGGGCAATTGCTGCAGCGCCTGGACGCGCGAGGCTTTGGCGACCGCACGATCTACATCGAACCCGGCCGTTCACTCGTGGGCAACGCAGGCGCCTGCCTCACCGAAGTGCTTTACCTCAAACCGGGGGAGCACAAGAACTTCCTGATCGTCGATGCCGCCATGAACGACCTTCCACGGCCGGCGTTGTATGAGGCATTTCACCGCATCGTGCCACTCGCCCCGCGCGAAGGTGTACCGCACACCACCTGGGACGTGGTCGGTCCGGTGTGCGAAAGCGGCGACTGGATCGGACGTGACCGAGCACTGGCGGTGCAGGCAGGCGATTTCCTGGCCGTGCTCTCGGCCGGTGCCTACTGCATGAGCATGGCGAGCAACTACAACACGCGTGGCCGCGCGGCCGAAGTGCTGGTAAACGGTGACCAGGCCACGCTCATCCGTTCGCGCGAGACGGCGGTTGACCAGCTCCGCCTGGAGCGCCTGCTGCCACCCGCCTGAGCCGGCGCCAAAGGCGCCAACCCAGCAAAGCCGCAAGGATCGCGGCATATACCGCCACCTCCGCGAAGTCGTTCTTGCCACTGCGCATCCAGAAGAAGTGCAGCACGGCAAGGCCCGCTATCGCATACACCGCGCGGTGCAGACGTTGCCACACCTGCGCGCCCAGCATCCGGATGGCGCGATTGAACGACGTGGCCGCCAGCGCCAGCAACAACAACCAGGCCAGGAAGCCCACGAGGATGAACGGTCGTTTGACGATGTCGGCCAGGATGCCGGTCAGGTCGAACTCCATGTCGAACCAGGCGTAGGCCAGCAGATGCATGCAGGCATAGAAGAACACGAAAAGGCCCAACATGCGCCGCCAGCGCGCCAGCGCCGGCCAGCCACCCATTACCCGCAAAGGCGTGATCGCCAGCACGAGCACCAGGAAGCGCAGGGTCCAGTCGCCCAGCGAGCGGATCAGCGCCTCAGCGGGATTGGCGCCAAGCTGGTTGGAGAACGCCGCCCAGATGAGCCAGGCGAAGGGCAGACTTGCAAGAAGGAAAACGGTTGGCTTGGCAGCCGTGTGCCCGATCCATCGGTTGGTGCGTGAGCCAGCGGGCCGCATCCCGTCAATACAGTTTGCGCAGGTCCATGCCTGCGTAGAGCTGACCCACCTGAGGTTCGTAGCCATTGAACATCAGGGTCTGACGGCGTTTGGCGAAGAGGCCGCCCTCCTCGCCAATGCGCCGCTCGGTTGCCTGGCTCCAGCGCGGGTGATCCACCTGCGGGTTGACGTTGGAATAGAAGCCGTACTCCTGGGGAGCCGCCACGTTCCAGGCCGTGCGCGGCTCCTTGTCGGTGAAGCGGATCTTCACCAGCGACTTGCCGCTCTTGAAGCCGTACTTCCAGGGCACCACGAGGCGCAGCGGCGCACCGTTCTGATTGGGGAGCACTTCGCCGTACATGCCAAACGCGAGCAGCGTCAGCGGGTGCATGGCTTCATCCAGGCGCAAACCCTCCACATAGGGCCATGTCAGCACGTTCGAGCGCAAGCCCGGCATCTGCTTGGGATCGGCCAGGGTGTGAAATTCCACATATTTCGCACTGCCCTGCGGCTGCACCTGTTTGATGAGTTCCGAGAGCGAATAGCCGACCCAGGGGATCACCATCGACCAGCCCTCGACGCAGCGCAAGCGGTAGATCCGCTCCTCCATGGGACTGAGCTTTTGCAGCGCGTCCAGATCAAAATTACCCGGCTTGTTCACAAGGCCTTCCACCGCCACCGTCCAGGGGCGTGGCTTGAGCGCCTTGGCTGCGCTTGCGGGGTCCGCCTTGTCAGTACCGAACTCGTAATAGTTGTTGTAGTTGCTCGCGTCCTGGTAGGAGGTGAGTTTCTCCATGGCGCGCGCACCGCTCACGCTGGAGGCGCGGCCGGGCAGGGCAGAGAGCTTGCCGGGCTTGGGCGTTTCCGCCTGCGCCCAGGCATCGCGGCTTGCCCAGGTACCCGCCACGCCGAGGGCGGTGGCGCTGAGCGCAGTGCGCTCCAGCCACTGCCTTCGGTTAAGGTAGGTCGCCTGAGGTGTGATCTCGCTGGGCAGCGGATGCTGGAAACCGTGGTGGCCGGTGCGGATGATCATGGGACGGTCCTTTGCAAGGTGTACCCGCGCGCGGAAAATGCCGCGCCGTGTCTTCGTCCGTCGTCGGACAACCGCGATTCTTACAAAGTTCCAGACAGAGCGGGTCAGAGCTCGCCGTAGCTGTGCAAACCGGAGAGGAACATGTTCACGCCAATGAAGGCGAACGTGGTGATGGCCAGGCCCACCAGCGCCCACCAGGCAGCCACGGTGCCGCGCAGCCCTTTCATGAGCCGCATGTGCAGCCAGGCCGCGTAGTTCAACCAGACGATCAGGGCCCAGGTCTCCTTCGGATCCCAGCTCCAGTAGCCGCCCCAGGCCTCGGCAGCCCACAGGGCACCGAGCACGGTGGCAATGGTGAAGAACGCGAAACCGACCGCAATGGCCTTGTACATCACGTCATCAAGCACTTCGAAACTGGGCAGCCGCTCGGCGATGCGGCGGCGGCCGAAAATGATGGTGCCCACGATCAGCGCCGAGACGCCGAAATAAACAAACCAGTAGCTGCCTCCGCTCTGCGCTGCCGACTGGCGAAACACGATGGGCTCGAAGCACAGCACCACGCCCAGCAGCCACAACGGTGCGAGCTTGTACCAGCGACTCTCGCTCGCGCTCTGCTTGATCAAGTAGGCAAACGCCAGCATGGCGGCGATGGCGAAGGTGCCGTAGCCGATGAAGTTGGCCGGCACGTGCAGCTTCATCCACCAGCTCTGCAGGGCCGGCACCAGCGGCTGGATCTCGTGCGCCTCGCGCACCACGGTGTACCAGAGCAGGAAACCCACCGCCGCGCTGACCACCAGCATTGCAAAGGCACCCATGCTGCGAGTCTTGTACTGGTCTTCGTAGTAAAGATAGAACGCGGTGGTCATCCAGCAGAAGAGCACGAACACCTCATAAAGGTTGCTGACCGGAATGTGGCCGATGTCGGGGCCAATCTGGTGGCTCTCGAACCAGCGAACCATGGTGCCCACCAGCGCCAGCGTCACGGCCACCCAGGCCAGGCGCGAGCCGAGCAGGTCAAAAGCGTCGCCTCCCCGCGTGACCATGCCGACCCAGTAGAACGCAGTGCTCATGAAAAACAGCACGCTCATCCACAGAATCGCGGACTGACTCGAAATGAAGTACTTGAGCAGGAACACCTGATCGGCGCGAGCCAGATCCGCCGTGCCTGCCGGCGTCATGTAGAGCCAGATCGCCAGCAGCGAAAGCGCGGCCACCACCACCGCCAGGCTGCGCAGTGGCCGCCAGAACCAGCCCAGCCAGATCATGGCCGGCACCGTCCCCACCAGAATGGCCTTTTCGTAGCCATCCATGGCGGTGTTGTAGCTCACGAAAGCCCAGGAAGCGCCCAGCACCACGAGCGCGGCGAACAGCCAGTCCCAGACGTTGCGACGAGCGAAATAGCCCGGCTGCAGGCCGTCAGCACCCTGCCCCTTCTTGAGTTCGATGGTCTGTGATGCGGTGGCGGTATTCATGTTGGCACCTTGAGCAATTGCGTCTTCAGCAGGTCGAATTCGCGGTCGGCCTCCATCGTCTTGCGGTTCAACGACAGGGCCATGGAAGCCTGGGCGCCCTGCTCGCCCGAAGGCGCGAGCCAGACCCACAGGCGGCGCTCGCGCACATAGAGCATGGCAAAAACGCCGAGGATGAGCAACAGGCAGCCCAGGTAAACGATGTTCTGCCCAGGCGCTCGCGCCACCTGGAAGACGCTGGCCTGCACGTGGGTGAAGTCCTTGAGCTGGAAGGTCATGGGCGCGGGATAGAAGAAGGTGTCGCTCAGGCTGATGACCGACTGCGCCATGAACTGCTGCGTACCTTCGCCACGCTCCAGCGGCGCAAGGCCCGCGCGTTCCCGGCTCAATTGCATCAGCTCGAACAACGTGCCGTTGAGGATGCGCACCAGCACCTCGCTCGCTCGCTCGCGTTCATCCGCTGGCACATTGGCTTCGAGGAACGCCGAGACCGCCTGTAGACCACCGCGGACGTCTTTGGGCGTAGAGCCGTTGTCCACCCGCTGCGCGGCGTTCGGCGTCACACTTTCCACACCCGCAAACAGATCCATGGCGCGCCGGGCAGAGGCCGCGAGCGCCTCGGCGAGTTCGGGCTTGCCGTCTTCCACCGCCGACGTGGCGTATCGACGAACCGCCTCCGCGCGCATCTGGGGATCGTCCAGAGCGACCCGCAAGCGCACGAACCCGTCGAGACCGTCGTTCTCGTCGACCGGGATGCGCAGGTAGCGGAACGGTTCGGAAGGCGTCTCGCGCAGACCCAGCAGGTACATGCGCGAACCGTCTATTTCCATCGGCAGCATGTAGTTGTGGTATTCCACCGCCTGGCCTGCCGCGTCGCGCAGTTTGTAGGTGATGCTCGGTCCCACGTTGCGCAGTGTCTTCTCGGTCACGGTCTTGTGGCCGGAGCCCAGGCGGCTTTCGATCGAGCTGCGCAGATCCACCTTGCGCACGTCCGTGGCCTCGCCGGCACTGGAACCAGCGAAGTTCTCCACGTTGATCACGCGCAGCCCGGTGTACTCCAGCGTGAGCTGGTCCGCGCCATTGCTGAGCGCCGTCGAACCGCCGATGGTGCCCTCGATCTCGAACGCCCGCGTGGGCCGGTTCAGCGGAACGGCTTGCAGCTTCACGCGCGAGCCACCGTCGTCGAAGCTGGACTGGTAGATGTTGATGCCGCGGTGGCTGGCCGGGTGGTTCACCTCGACACGCGCCTCCTTCTTCTCACCGGTCTCGTTGTCCTGGATCACGACCTCGCTGGCAAACAGCTTGGGCATGCCGGTTTCGTAGTACTCGACGATGAACTTCTTCAGTTCCACGGTGAAGGGCAAGTCCTGCAACAGAACGCCCGTAGGCTGCGCCAGGATGGCCGTGCCGGCGGTGGTGCCCTCGGTCACCAGCAGGTTGCCCCGGAAGGTGGGATTCGTGCTGGCCAGGCGGTGCTGAGCCGGCACATCGGCAATCAGACCACCACCCGTGAATGGCGTCTTGCCGTTGAACCACATCTGCGCGCGCACCATCAGGTCGCCATCGAGCAGGCCACCAATGCACACCAGAACGATGGCGCTGTGCGCGGCGAGGTAGCCGATCTTGTTGGCGGTGCCCGCCTTGGCCGCCACCATCCAGCCGGTACCACCAGCCATCGGGCGCGACTGCAGCTTGACTTTCCACCCTGAGCCCAGCAGCGTCTGGCCGATGCGGTGGGCGGCCACCTCGGGCGTCTCCGCCAGCGCACCCTCGGCCCGGTGGGGGAAAGCCTTGAGACTCTGCTCGCGGATATTTTCCTTGTAGGCCTTGTAGTCGGCAAAGATCTTGGGCGTGTTGCGGGCGATGCACAGGCTGGTGCTGGTCACCAGAAACGCCAGGATCAGCAGGAACCACCAGGCGCTGTACACCGAAAAGAGTTGTGCGCTGGCAAACACATCCGCCCAAAAGGGGCCGAACTGGTTCACGTAGTTGATGAACGGTTCGTGCTGCTTGACGACAGTACCGATCACCGAAGCGATGCAGATCACCGTGAGCAAGGAAATCGCGAACCGCATCGACGACAGCAATTCCACCGCCTCGCTCACGAAGCGGGGACCAGATCGGATCTGCAGGCCTTGGGTGGAAACGGTCATGAATCGGAGGAGGACAGAAAAAAGGCGGTTCCGGTGAATCCGGAACCGCCTTGATCAGATGTTGTTTTTGGCTGGCGGTTCAACGCCGGAGGCATCGGCGGCATTGTGCCGCGAAATATCAATATCGACTTATATCTCTTGCACCCCGGAGGGGCAAGCTGCACACCGGGTTTCAGCGCAGGCCGGCGATGTAGTCAGACACCGCTTGAATTTCGCGGTCGTTCATCTTGGCGGCCACGCCGGTCATCTGGGCGTTGTTCTTGCGAGCCCCGCTGCGGAACTGCTCCAACTGGGCCTTGGTGTATTCGGCATGCTGGCCCGAAAGGCGCGGGTACTGTGAGGGAATGCCCGCGCCGTTGGGGCTGTGGCAGCCAGCGCACGCAGCGATCTGGCGGTCGGCAATGCCACCGCGGTAGATGCGCTCGCCGAGCTTCACGAGGTCCTTGTCGGTGGCTGCACCACCTTTGGCCTTCTGATCGGCCAGCCAGTAGGCGATGTTGCGCATGTCGGCGTCGGACAGCGCGGCAGCGAAGCCCTTCATGATGGCGTTGTCGCGCTTGCCCGATTTGTACTCCTGCAACTGCTTGACGAGGTATTCGGGGTGCTGCTGCGCCAGCTTGGGATTGGCCGGCGTGGTGGAATTGCCGTCCGCCGCATGGCAAGCCACGCACACCTGACCGAACATGGCGGCTCCCTTGGCCAGATCGGGCTTGACGGATTGCGCCTGGGCGCTGAACGACAGAGCTGCAGCGGCAGCGGCGCAAAGTAGGGAGACAGGCAATTTCATGACGGGGCGGGCGTCGGCGGCGACGTGTTCTGGTTGAGGAAATTCGCGGGTTGTCTGGTCAAAGCCAATCGATTTTACAATGTCCCACCGGGAAAACCCCCAAATGACCCAACACCCCACTCCAGCCCAACCGACCGCTCCACCCACCGAGCACGCCAAGGGCCCCAAGGCCCACTCTCCCCAAGCTGGAACCCAGACCCCCGATCCCAAGATTGCCCACGGCTGGCTGCACACGGCCCGCTTTCTGACCACCGCCCCGCAACTCGAGCACCTGCCGCCGCTGACGGTGCCCGAGGTGGCGTTCGTGGGCCGCTCCAACGCCGGGAAATCCACCTGCATCAACACCCTGACGCAGCAGAAGCGCCTGGCCTTTGCGTCCAAAACGCCCGGGCGCACCCAGAGCATCAATCTGTTTTCCCTCGGCAAACAGGGTGTGACCGATGCGGTGCTGGCCGACCTGCCCGGCTACGGCTACGCCGCAGTACCGCGCGAAGCCAAGCTGCGCTGGCAGCGCGTGATGGGCAACTACCTGCTCACTCGCGAGAACCTGCGCGGCGTGGTGCTGCTGATCGACCCGCGACTGGGCCTCACCGAACTCGACGAAATCCTGCTCGAGGTGATCAGGCCCCGCGTAGAGGAAGGCCTGAAGTTTCTGGTGTTGCTGACCAAAGCCGACAAACTCAACCACGCCGAGGCTCAGAAAGCGCTGTCGATTGCGCGACTGCAGTCTGGCGGCGGCGAGGCCAGACTCTTCTCGGCCCTGAAGAAAAAGGGGCTGGACGAGGTGGCGCAGATGCTCTGGCGCTGGACCCACGACGCCAGCGCGCCGGTGACTGCCCCCGTTCCCGAAGACGAGCCGCCCGCGCTGGACTGACCCCTGCGGGCCTTTGAGAGTGCCCGCATGATCCAGACCTTCGACCTGCCTCTGCCCCACGGCATCACCCTGAGCTGCCGAGCGGCAGGCCAACCCGGCCGACCGGTGCTGCTTTTCCTGCACGGCTTTCCCGAAGCCGCATTCGTTTGGGACGGCCTGCTGGCGCATTTCGCCCAACCTGAACATGGCGGATACCGCTGCGTGGCGCCCAACCTGCGCGGTTTCGAGCGCTCGAGTGCGCCCACGGAGGTTGCCGCTTACCGCGCCAAACCACTGATTCAGGACCTTTGCGCCGTGATCGAGGCCATCACCCAGCACAGCCCCACCCCTGGCCAACTGGCCTGCCTGGTGGCACACGACTGGGGAGGCGCACTCGCCTGGAGCGTGGCGGCACAACATCCCGCGCTCATGCACCGGTTGGCCATCCTCAACGCGCCACACCCCGCCACGTTCGCGCGCGAACTGGCCCATTCACCAGACCAGCAGGCCAGCAGCGCCTACATGAACTTCCTGGCGCGCCCCGACGCCGCCGATTTGCTGGCAGAAAACGATTTCGCCCGACTGTGGTCGTTCTTTACCAACATGGCCGCCGACAGCGGGCCCACCGCGTGGCTGGACGAAGCCATCCGCGAGCGCTATCGGGCCGTCTGGCGGCAGGGCCTGCGCGGCGGCTGTGCCTACTACGCCGCCTCGCCCCTGCGCCCGCCCACACCGCAAGACCCCGGCGCGGCGGCGGTGCAGATTCCGTGCGACAAGGTCACGGTGAAAGTACCGACACTGGTGATCTGGGGTCTGGGCGACACCGCCCTGCCTGTGGCGCTGCTCGATGGCCTGGAAGACTTCGTGCAGTACCTGCACATTGAAAAGCTGACGGACGCCACGCACTGGCTGGTGCACGAGCAACCGCACAAGGTGGCGGCCCTGCTGAGCGCTTTCCTTGCTCAGTCGCTGCCGTAGAGCGAAGGCTCGCCAGGCGGGCGTGTCTTGAACCGTTTGTGCACCCAGTAGTACTGCTCGGGGATGCGCTTGATCATGCCCTCGATCCGGCGGTTCATTTGCGCGGTGTCTTCCACAGCGTCCGGTCCGGGGTAGCCTGGCCACGCGGGCAACACCTCCACCTCATAGCCGCGCGATGTGAGCCGCGTGACCACCGGCACCACCTTGGCCCCACCCAGCCGGGCCAGACGCGGCAGGGTCGGCACCGTGGCCGTGGGCACGCCGAAGAACGGCACGAAGATCGACTCTTCGGGGCCCAGGTCCATGTCGGGCAGCAGATAGAGCGCCTCCCCGGAACGAATCGACTGCACCACGGTTCGCAAGCCTTGCTGCTTCTCGATCAGGCGCACGGTGCCAAAGCGCAGGCGACCCGTGCGGATCCATTGGTCCACATCCTCGTTGATCTGTGAGAGGTAAATACAGGAATACGGGCGTGGCTCCAGCAGGGCCAGCGCTGTGCCGCCAGCATCCATGCCCACGAAATGGGGTGCGAGCATCAGCACCGGTTTGTCGCCATGCAGCTCGTGCGTGGCGCCCACCACCTTGAGCCGCGCGCGCACCGTGGCCTCGCTGCCTTCCCAGAGCCAGCTGCGATCCAGCCAGGCCTGCGCAAAAGCCACGAAATGGCGCCGCACGGCGCGGTGACGCTCAATGGTGCTGTCCTGCGGAAAACACAGCGCCCAGTTGGTGCGTGCAATGCGCCTGCGCCGCGAAGCGGCTGCGTGCAGCACCTGGCCCATGACCCAGCCCAGCCCTCGCACCCAGCTCAGAGGCAATCGGGCCAACAGGCGCATGAAGCCCACCCCCAGGCGGTTGCCCCAGCGCTCGCTGAATGAAGCAGCGGGCACGACAGGGGCTTCTTTCGATTCGGAAGGTGGCATCACGAAATGGGATGAGGAACGGTTCACCGGAGCGCCGCAGCGGGCTCCTTGTAACGGTCGTACGACCAGAGATATTGCTGCGGGCATTCTCGCACCAGCATTTCCATCGCCCGATTGATCTGCGCCGCGGCATCGGTGGCATCCCCGGACAGCGGCCCTACGCCCGCGTGCTCGAACGGGCGCACATGGATGAGGTAGCCCCTGCCCCAGCCCAGGCGCTCGCTCCAGACCAGCAGAATCTGGGCGCGCGCCGCGTGCACCAACCGCGCCGACAAGGTCATGGTGTAGGCCTCGCGCCCGAAAAACGGCGCCCACACCCCCTGCCCCGCTGGCGGCACCTGATCGGGCAGCAGGCCCACTGCCTGACCAGCCTTGAGCGCCTTGATGAGTTGCTTGACGCCTGCCAGCGTGGTGGGCGCTGTGAACAAGCCCGGTCGTTCCCGCGCGCCGGTCATGATGTCGCGCAGCCAGGCCTTGCGGGCGGGACGAAACAGCACCGTGGTGGGCTGGCGATCACCGAACCGTTGTGCATACGCCTGTGCAGCGACCTCGAAGCAACCCAGGTGGGGCGTGAGAAAAAGCACCCCACTTCGGCCTTCGAGTGCCGCCTCGATGTGCTCGGCACCTTCCCAGGACACGACCACGGAACGCCCCGACCACAAGCGTGGCAGCTCGGCCACCAGCTTGCCAGACTCGCCCACTGAAGCCAGCGCCACACCCCTGGAAAAGCCCGCCTGTCGGGCGTGGGCAAACAGCCTGCGGCGGTAGCGGCTGGACAGCCCGAAGCTCAACCAGCCCAGCAGCCAGCCGAAGGCGTGCAACACCGGCAACGGCAGCAGACTGGCGAATCGGAAGAGGAAGCGGATCAGCACGGCCATGATCTAGAATGCGCGCATCGCCGAGTTATTGAACTAATTGCGGGGCGATTCATAAATTCCGCTAAAGCGTTCGCCGAACTCTGACAGACCGGCAACGCCGATCAACCACTCCGGAGTTTATACATGGCGAACAACTTCCTCTTCACATCCGAATCCGTCTCTGAAGGCCACCCCGACAAGGTCGCCGACCAGATTTCCGACGCCATTCTGGATGCCATCTTCACCCAGGACCCACGCAGCCGCGTGGCGGCCGAAACCCTGTGCAACACGGGCTTGGTGGTGCTGGCCGGTGAAATCACCACCAACGCGCACGTCGATTACATCCAGGTGGCGCGCGACACCTTGAAGCGCATCGGCTACGACAACACCGAGTACGGCATCGACTACAAAGGTTGCGCGGTGATGGTCTGCTACGACAAGCAATCCAACGACATTGCCCAGGGCGTGGACCACGCTTCAGATGACCACCTGAACACCGGCGCCGGTGACCAGGGCCTGATGTTCGGCTATGCCTGTGACGAAACGCCCGAGCTCATGCCGGCCCCGATCTATTACGCGCACCGTCTGGTGGAGCGCCAGGCCCAGTTGCGCAAGGATGGCCGACTGCCGTTCCTGCGCCCGGACGCCAAGAGCCAGGTGACCATGCGCTACGTGGACGGCAAGCCCCACAGCATCGACACCGTGGTGCTCTCCACGCAGCACTCGCCAGACCAGAGCGAGTCGGCCACCAAGATGAAGGCTTCGTTCAACGAAGCCATCATCGAAGAGATCATCAAGCCAGTGCTGCCCAAGGAATGGCTCAAGGACACCAAATACCTGATCAACCCGACCGGGCGCTTCGTGATCGGCGGCCCGCAGGGCGATTGCGGTCTGACCGGCCGCAAGATCATCGTGGACACCTATGGCGGCGCCTGCCCGCATGGCGGTGGCGCCTTCAGCGGCAAGGACCCCAGCAAGGTTGACCGCTCCGCCGCCTACGCCGCGCGCTACGTGGCCAAGAACATCGTCTCCGCCGGCCTGGCACGCCAGTGCCAGATTCAGGTGGCCTACGCCATCGGGGTCGCGCGCCCCATGAACGTGACGGTCTACACCGAAGGCACCGGCGTGATCCCTGACGATCAGATTGCTGCCCTGGTCAACGAGCATTTCGACCTGCGTCCCAAGGGCATCATCCAGATGCTGGATCTGTTGCGTCCGATCTACACCAAGACCGCCGCCTATGGCCACTTCGGCCGGGAAGAGCCGGAATTCACCTGGGAGCGCACCGATCGGGCAGCAGCCCTGCGCAAAGCTGCTGGCCTGTAAATAATTACAGCCATTAAGTGCAAAGCCCCGTGGCGCAAGCCTCGGGGCTTTTCTTTTGCTGCGCCGGGAATCCGGCCCTGCACCGTCAGTCGTAACAATCTGAATTTTTCGTCCCTCGCTCCGATATGGGAGTACAAGCCATTTTTTCGGCCTGCACTGCAACGATCTGGGAGCCTTTGACCATGGACACCTCTATCTGCCCCGACGGGATGGACGCTTCTGCGCCGGATTGCGAGCGGTTGCTGAGGGAACGGACGAAAGAACTCGAAACCGCCCTGCTCTGCGCCCGGTCCCTTTGCGACCAGGCGCCCTGTGGTCTGCTGTCCTTCGATGTAGAGCAACACTGCACCCACCTGAACCAGACCCTGCTGGGCTGGCTGGGCCACGACCGGCAGGACACCAGCGTGCCCAAGAGCCTGCGTGAACTGGTGGCTCCGCGCTGGCGCGAACAGGCGTCAGCCCATGTGGAAACGCTGCGCCTGAGCGGCCACGCCGACCCTGTGGAAATCGAGCTGGTGCGCAAGGATGGCAGTCTGTTCAAGGCCCGGCTGTCCTCCACGCCGGTCTTCGACGCGGATGGCAACTTCCTGCTGGGCAACAGCACGGTCACCGAGATCACTGGAGAGGCATCGTCTGGCAAACCCACGGCCAACGAGAGCCTGCTGCGCAGCATCACCGATCGCATCCCCGCCCGACTGGCCTACTACGACAAAGACCTGATCTGCCGGTTTGCCAACAACGCCCATGCGCAACGCTACGGCAAGAAGCCGGCCGAGATGGTGGGTTCGCACCTCAGCCAGGTGGTGCGCCCGGACATCCTCCCCGACATCCTGCCGCGCGTGGCGCAGGCCCTGAGCGGCCAGACGCAGACCTTCGAGGCCGAGCGCCCGTCGGCCGACGGCTCGCGCAACTATTTTGAAGTGCACTACATCCCCGATTTCCAGAACGGCCAGGTCGAGGGCATCTTCATCGAACTACACGACATCTCCGAACGGCGCCGCACCGAGGAATTCGTGCTGCATGCCAACCAGGATCTGGAGGACCGCGTGCGCGAACGCTCGGCCGAGCTGTTTGCCAGCGAACAACGTTACCGCCTGATGGTCGATGCCATCCAGGACTACTGCGTCTACTTCGTCGACGAGAACGGCATCGTCACCGAATGGAGCGAGAGCGCCCAACGCCTGCATGGGCACAGCCACTCGCAGATGGTGGGACGTTCGTACGAGGAACTGCTCAGTGCCGACAACGCGGGCGAGGACGAGGTGGAAGCCGGCCAGGTGCTTCGCCTGGCCAAGGCGCACGGGCAATGGGAAACGCGGGGCTGGCGCCTGCGCGAAGACGGCTCGCGCTTCTGGGCGCACACCGTGCTGACCGCCTTGCGCAATGAAGCCGGCGAACTGCAGGGCCTCTCGAGCATCACCAGGGACATGACCGCGGCCAAGAGCCTGGAGGACGTGATGAACGACCTCAACCGCGAACTGGAAAAGCGCGTCGCCGAACGCACGCAGCAGTTGGTGGCCGCCAACAAGGACCTGGATGTGTTCTCCCACATGGTGTCGCACGACTTGCGCGCGCCCCTGCGCCACATCGCGAGCTTTGTCAGCCTGCTGCAGGAGCAGATGGGCGACTCGGCCGATACCCTCGCGCTCCAGTACCAGAACTCCATCGCCAAGGCGTCGCGGCGCATGAGCCTGATGATCGAGGGCCTGCTGGAATACGCACGCCTGGGTCGCGTGACCATCGAGTCGCAACCTGTGCCACTGAAACCGCTGCTCGAAGGCGTGATCGCCCATCTGAAGCAGGAGAATCCGCAACGCCGCATCGAATGGGTGATCGACACCGATCTGCCCATCGTGCGCGGCGACGCCATGCTGCTGGCCCAGGCCTGGGGCAACCTGCTGGGCAATTCGGTGAAGTACACCCGCCAGCGCGACCTGGCCCGCATCGAAGTGGGCTGGAAGGTCAACCCCGTGGGCGGCCGCACGTTCTACGTGTCGGACAACGGCGCGGGCTTCGACCTGGAAAAGGCACACAACCTGTTCGTGATGTTCCAGCGCCAGCACCATTCGATGGATTTCGAAGGCACGGGCACCGGCCTGGCGCTGTCGCAGCGCATCATCGAGCGCCACGGCGGTCGCATCTGGGCCGAAACTTCGCCCGGCGAAGGCTGCACCTTCTACTTCACCCTGCCATTCGACGGCATGGAGCCAGAGATGGCTTTCCCAGAGTCGTCCATGGCCGAACTCTCGGTCTGAGACCGTCTGCAGGCGCTTGCGAGGTCGGCTCGTGAGCAGCTTGTTGCCGTGACAGGTCGGTTTGTGTCCTGCTCGTTGGTCAGCGGTATTTGCTGCCAGAGTGACATCACGATTCCCCATGCCTTCGAGCAGAAAGGCTCCCGTGTATGTCCGTCAACCGCACTGCCCGTCTTGTCGCTTCGCCCATCCCGCTGGCAATTCGGCCGCCATGGAATTCGTCAATGGGGCGGGCACAACAAACACAGCTCGGAACATCGCCCGTCCAGCGCGCTCGACGAATACACCACCATCCGCTTTCGGCACCACTGAGCACGGAACGCGAGACACCCGAGTGGAACCCCGAATCTGATATTGAACGCGAGACACCCAAGCGGAACTACGCATTTGAAGACAAGGCGCGAGCAGCTTTCGAAAGAGAAGCCCTGGCACGCGCAGCCGCGCTGCAGGCGGCGAAGTACGCCCTTGAATCTGAGTTGCACCCCCCTTCACCAGTCGCGATGCTGTCACCTCCGCAGGCACCTTCCGTTCTGGAAACGGTCGCTTTTCTCGAGCGGTTGGATACATCGCCAAGCAGGTCTCGTTCGACGACCCCAATCCGCCGTCCGGAAGCACCCAGCCGCGTTTTTTTTGCGAATGGCAACACCTTTTCCTTGCAGGAACCGAGAGCTGCCCTGCCGAGAACTCACCGCCGCACCGGGCCCACACCCTGACCCGATAATCAATCGGTGCACCCGCCCCATCCAAATCCAAACCCCATTCCCACTTCGTTGTTCTCGCTTCAAGGTCAGGTCGCCCTGGTGACCGGCGCAGGGCGTGGTCTGGGGCTGTCGATGGCCTGCGCACTGGCGGCGCATGGCGCCACGGTCTGGCTCAATGGCCGCGACCCCATCCCATTGCAGAAGGCTGTCGATCAAGTCCGGGCCGCCGGAAAAGCGGCTGGAGGAACGGCGCACGCGCTGCCCTTCGATGTCAGCGATGAAGCCGCTGCCAGCGCTGCCGTGGCGCGAGTGCTCAGCGAGAGCAGACGCATCGACATTCTCATCAACAACGTGGGGCAGCGACGGCGGCAGCCGCTCGAAGACCTGCCCGCTGCCGCCCTTCGCGCATTGCTGGAGGCCAACCTGGTCTCGGCATGGCATCTGTGCCGGGAAGTGGCTCGGCCCATGCGCACCCAGGGTGCTGGCCGCATCATCAATGTGACGTCCATCGCAGGGCCGATCGCGCGCGCGGGGGACGCGGCCTACACCACGGGCAAAGGGGCGCTAGAAGCCCTCACGCGCGCCCTGGCCGCCGAGCTCGGCCCGCACGGCGTCAATGTGAACGCGATTGCACCCGGATATTTCGCCACCGACACCAACGCGGCGATGGTGAACGACGCAGGCACTACGCAATGGCTGCAGCAACGCTGCTCTCTGGGCCGGTGGGGACAGCCCGACGAATTGGGCGGCGCAGCGGTCTTCCTGGCGTCGGCCGCCTCAAACTACGTCACCGGGCAGGTGCTGGTGGTGGACGGCGGTTATCTGGCGCATTTCTGACGCCACCGCCACCCGCTCAGGCGTGCTGCCTGACCCACGCGGTATAGGCATCGACCCACTTCTGGACAAAACCCACGCTGTCCGCGCCAAGCCCGCCGTTGGCATCGAACAGGCCTTCCTTGGCCTGGATGAACGCCTCAGGCTGGCCCAGGGTGGGCATGTCGAGGTAAGCCAGGATGTTGCGCAGGTGCTGCTGGGCCAGGGACGTGCCGATCGCGCCGACCGATACACCGATCACCCCAGCCGGTTTGCCCGCCCACGCGCTCTTGCCATAAGGGCGGGAGGCATGGTCGATGGCGTTCTTGAGCACCCCCGGGATCGAGCGGTTGTATTCCGCCGTCACGAACACCACGCCTTGCGAGGCCGATATCTCGGACTTGAGACGAAGCACGGACGCGGCCTGCTGGGCGTCGTCGTCCTGGTTGTACAAGGGTAGATCGCCGATTTCGAGTTGCTTGAAGGCAAATTCCTTCGGTGCGAGTGATGCGAGCGCAGTGGCGAGTTTGCGGTTGAAGGAATCGCGGCGAAGGCTGCCGACGATCACAGCAATCTTGAATTCCGACATGGCGGAGATCCTCTCTGGATGGTGGGTGAGCGAGCAGGCTACCCGCTTTCGGGTGCTTCGTCGCTGAAGAAAAAAACCACCCTGCCTTGAAAACGGACTCCGACGCCCTTATCATTAGCACTCGCTGAGGTTGAGTGCTAACACCCAACCCCAAGTCGAGCGGCGGTAAGCGCCAACCCTGTTCAGGGGGCAACGCCGTTCTGAACAACCCCATCCGTTTCATATCCAGGAGATGCAATGAACCTTCGTCCTCTCGCCGATCGCGTGATCGTCAAGCGCATTGACAGCGAAACCAAGACCGCCTCCGGCATCGTCATTCCCGACGCCGCCGCCGAGAAACCAGACCAGGGCGAAATCCTGGCGGTGGGTCCCGGCAAGAAAAACGACAAGGGCGAACTGTCCGCCATGAACGTCAAGGTCGGTGACCGCGTTCTGTTCGGCAAGTACAGCGGCCAGACCGTCAAGGTCAACGGCGACGAACTGCTGGTCATGAAGGAAGACGACCTGTTCGCGGTCGTCCAGAAGTAAGCCTTCGCTCACTCATCCCATTTACTGAATCCGGAGAAATCAACATGGCAGCAAAAGACGTCATTTTCGGCGGCGAAGCCCGCGCACGCATGGTCGAGGGCGTGAACATCCTGGCCAACGCGGTCAAGGTCACCCTGGGCCCCAAGGGCCGCAACGTGGTGCTCGAGCGCTCGTTCGGCGCACCCACCGTGACCAAGGACGGCGTGTCCGTGGCCAAGGAAATCGAACTCAAGGACAAGCTCCAGAACATGGGCGCCCAGATGGTCAAGGAAGTCGCTTCCAAGACCTCCGACAACGCTGGTGACGGCACCACCACCGCGACCGTGCTGGCCCAGGCCATCGTGCGCGAAGGCATGAAGTACGTGGCCGCTGGCATGAACCCGATGGACCTCAAGCGCGGCATCGACAAGGCCGTGGAAGCCCTGATCGCCGAGCTGAAGAAGGCCTCCAAGGCCACCACGACCAGCAAGGAAATCGCGCAGGTCGGCTCCATTTCTGCCAACAGCGACACCAGCATCGGCGACATCATCGCCAGCGCCATGGACAAGGTCGGCAAGGAAGGCGTGATCACCGTGGAAGACGGCAAGTCGCTGCAGAACGAACTCGACGTCGTCGAAGGCATGCAGTTCGACCGCGGCTACCTGTCGCCCTACTTCATCAACAACCCCGAGAAGCAATCGGCGCTGCTGGACAACCCCTTCGTGCTGCTGTACGACAAGAAGGTCTCCAACATCCGTGACCTGCTGCCCACGCTGGAGCAAGTCGCCAAGGCTGGCCGTCCGCTGCTGATCATTGCCGAAGACGTCGAGGGCGAAGCCCTGGCGACGCTGGTGGTCAACACCATCCGCGGCATCCTGAAGGTCGTGGCTGTGAAGGCCCCTGGCTTCGGCGACCGCCGCAAGGCCATGCTGGAAGACATCGCCATCCTGACCGGCGGCAAGGTGATTGCCGAAGAAGTCGGCATGACGCTGGAAAAAGTGACCCTGGCCGACCTGGGCCAGGCCAAGCGCATCGAAGTGGGCAAGGAAAACACCACCATCATCGACGGCGCTGGCGCTGCCGGTGACATCGAAGCCCGCGTGAAGCAAGTGCGCGTGCAGATCGAAGAAGCCACCAGCGACTACGACCGCGAGAAGCTGCAAGAGCGCGTGGCCAAGCTGGCCGGCGGTGTTGCCGTGATCAAGGTCGGCGCTGCCACCGAAGTCGAAATGAAGGAAAAGAAGGCCCGCGTCGAAGATGCGCTGCACGCCACGCGCGCTGCGGTGGAAGAAGGCATCGTGGCCGGTGGTGGCGTGGCTCTGCTGCGCGCCCGTCAGGCCGCTGGCACCATCAAGGGCGACAACGCTGATCAAGACGCCGGCATCAAGCTGGTGCTGAAAGCGATCGAAGCGCCCCTGCGCGAGATCGTGGCCAACGCCGGTGGCGAACCGTCGGTGGTGGTCAACGCGATCCTGGCTGGCAAGGGCAACTACGGCTTCAACGCCGCCAACGACACCTACGGCGACATGATCGAAATGGGCATTCTGGACCCGACGAAGGTGACCCGCACCGCGCTGCAGAACGCCGCTTCGGTGTCCAGCCTGATGCTGACGACCGAAGCCATGGTCGCCGAGTCCCCGAAGGACGAAGCCGGCGCCGGCGGCATGCCTGGCGGTGGCATGGGCGGTATGGGCGACATGGGCGGCATGGGCATGTAAGTGCTCCCTGCCTCCTGAAGGCAAAAAGCCCCGCAAGCGATTGCGGGGCTTTTTTTTCGCTCTGTCTCGACGACTACCTCATCATCGCTTCGAGCTTGATCGTGTCCGCCACGAAGGCGCGGATGCCTTCGGACAATTTCTCGGTTGCCATCGCGTCTTCGTTGAGCGCGAAACGGAAACTGGCTTCGTCGTGCGTCACGAACGGAATGTCCATGGTCTTGGCAGCGTTGCCGTCGAGCGCGCGGCTCAAGGGCGCTTCGCTGGCTGCCAGCTGGGCCAGCAGGTCGGGGCTGATGGTGAGCAGATCGCAACCGGCGAGTGCGGTGATCTGTCCGACGTTGCGAAAGCTCGCACCCATCACTTCGGTGGCAATGCCGTGCTTCTTGTAGAACTCGTAGATGCTGCGCACCGAGCGCACGCCGGGATCGTTGGCGCCGGCCATGGCGGCTTCGTCCCAACTGGCTCCAGCGTTCTTCTTGTACCAGTCGTAGATGCGCCCCACGAATGGAGAGATCAACTGCACCTTGGCCTGCCCACAGGCCACCGCCTGCGCAAAGGAGAACAGCAGTGTGAGGTTGGTGTGAATGCCCTCGCGCTCCAGCCGGGCCGCAGCCTGGATGCCTTCCCAGGTGGAGGCGATCTTGATCAGCACCCGGTCCACGTGCACGCCTTCGCCCTGATACAGGTCGATGATGCGCCTCGCTCGCGTCACGGTGGCTTCGGTGTCAAAACTCAAGCGGGCATCGACTTCGGTGGACACGCGGCCTGGAATCAGGCCGAGGATTTCGCAGCCGAAGCGCACCAGCAGGCGGTTCATCACCTCATCAAACCCTTGCCCACCGTACCTGGACACCGCGTCCTGCAGCAGATGCGCGTACTCCGGTTTCTGAACCGCCTTGAGGATCAGCGAAGGGTTGGTGGTGGCGTCCTGGGGCGTATAGGCGGCAATCTGCTTGAAATCGCCGGTATCGGCCACGACGGTGGTGAATTGTTTGAGGGCGTCGAGCTGGTTCATGTGCGGATTATCGGCCAATCTCCGTAATAAAATTTCACCTCCTCTTGTAACTCAGGTCCTCACATGCTCGACCGGATCAAAGCCTCCCTGCCCTCCCTGGCACCTGCCGAGCAACGCGTGGCCAAACTGGTGCTGATCGATCCACGCACCTTTGCCAGCCTGCCGGTAACCGAACTTGCCGAGCGCGCCCACGTGAGCAAACCCACCGTGGTGCGCTTCTGCCGCAGCATGGGTTACGACGGCCTGTCGGACTTCAAGCTCAAGCTGGCAGGTACGGTCAGCGAAGGCGTGCCGTTCATCCACCGAAGCGTGGACGCAGACGACAAGACCAGCGACGTGCTGGTCAAGGTGATCGACAACACGGTGGCGGCGTTCCTGAAGTACCGCAACGACGCCTCGAGCCACGCGATCGAGAAGGCGGTGGACGCGCTGGTGGCGACCTACAAGAACCGGGGGCGCATCGAGTTCTACGGCGCGGGCAATTCGGGCATCGTGGCGCAGGATGCGCAACACAAGTTCTTCCGCCTGGGCATCAACGCCATCGCCTACAGCGACGGACACATGCAGGTGATGAGCGCCTCACTGCTCGGCCCGGGCGACTGCGTGGTGATCATTTCCAACTCAGGCCGCACGCGCGACCTGATGGACGCGGCCGACATTGCGCGCAAGCACGGTGCGACGGTGATTGTCATCACCACCAGCGGCTCACCGCTTGCACAGAGCGGCCACATCCATCTGTCGGCGGACCACCCAGAAGGGTACGACCGCTACAGCCCCATGACCTCGCGCCTGATGCACCTGATGGTGATCGACGTGGTCGCAACCTGTCTGGCGTTGCGCATTGGCGGGACGAAGCTCCAGCCACTGCTCAAGGAAATGAAGAACAACCTGAAAAGCAAGCGGTACGCGTGACCGCCGCTAGATCCTGCCCTCTTCCACTGCGTGGCACGCGATGCGGATGCCGCCCAAAGTCAAAAGATTTGGCCGTTCGCTGCGGCAGCGATCGTTGGCGTGCGGGCACCGTGGGTTGAAAGCACAACCGCTCGGTGGATTCAACGGGTTGGGCACCTCGCCAGATACGGGTGTGCGGGCACGGCCCGTGTCGTGCATCTTCGGAATGGCATCCAGCAGCATGCGCGTGTAGGGATGGCGCGGGCTGTCGAACAGCGTGTGCTTGGGTGCGAGTTCCACCAGACGGCCAAGGTACATCACGCCCACCTGGTCGCTCACGTGGCGAACCACTGCCAGGTTGTGGCTGATGAAGAGGTAAGTGAGCCCGCGCTCGCGCTGCAGGTCCTTCATGATGTTGAGCACCTGCGCCTGCACGCTCACATCCAGCGCCGAGGTGGGCTCGTCGCACACCAGGAATTCCGGCTGTGTCGCAAGGGCGCGCGCGATCGAGATGCGCTGGCGTTGGCCGCCGGAGAACTGGTGCGGATACTTCGGACCATCCAGCGGGGAGAGGCCAACCGATCTCAGCAAATCGGCCACGCGCTCTTTCAACGCAGCGGGATCGGTCTCGATCTCGTGCTCGCGCAGCGGCTCGGCAATGATGTCCTCCACGCGCCAGCGCGGGTTGAGGCTGGCGTAGGGGTCCTGGAAGATCATCTGGATGCGGCGACGCAGTTTGCGGCCTTCGGGTGTCTTGAACGCAGCGTGAGCATCCTGCCCATCGAACTCGAAGCCGCCGCGCGTGGGTTCGTAGAGACCCACCAGCAGACGGGCCACGGTGCTCTTGCCACAACCTGATTCGCCCACCAGTGCCAGCGTCTGACCGCGCGGGATGTCGAACGACACACCGTCGACCGCGCGCAACAGCAAGCGCGGTTGGCGCTCGATCACGCGGTTGAGCCACGGAGCGGAGACGTCAAAGGTTTTGGCCAGATCGGTCGCGCGCACCAGCGGCGCGGCGGACGAGGCTTCCCGGGTGGCGGCGGAAATGGAGGCATGCGCCTCGGTCATCCGGGTTCTGGCCGCCTCGGCCTGCACGGTGTTCTCGATGGTGCTCATACGGCCACCGCCTTTTCAGCGGCGTGCAGCCAGCAGGCCGCCTGCGTGGCGCCGGCAGACAAAAGATCGGGGCGCTGCGTGTGGCAGCGATCGAACACCTTCTCGCAACGGGGGTTGTAGGCACAGCCTGCGGGAATGGCGTTGAGGCGCGGCATGGCGCCGTCGATCTGGTGCAGGCGCTCGCGATCCTCGGTCATGTCAGGGATGCAGGCCATCAAGCCCGAGGTGTAGGGATGCGCCGGGTGGTTGATGACTTCGTGCACCGGGCCGATCTCGGCCACGCGCCCAGCGTACATCACGGCCACGCGGTCACAGGTTTCAGCGATCACACCCATGTCGTGCGTGATCAGCATCACAGCAGCACCGCGCTGTTTGCAGATGGTCTTGAGCAACGTGATGATCTGCGCCTGAATGGACACGTCCAGCGCGGTCGTGGGCTCGTCGGCCACGATGAGCTGAGGCTCGGCGGCCAGCGCCAGTGCGATCACCACGCGCTGGCGCATACCACCAGAGAACTGGTGCGGAAAGTGATCGATGCGCTGCTCGGCTGCGGGAATGCCGGTGTCCTTGAGCAGATCGATGGCACGCTTGCGCGCTTCGGCCTGCGACACCGGCAAGTGCGTTGTGATGGTCTCGATCAATTGACGGCCCACGGAGTACAGCGGGTTGAGCGAGGTCAACGGATCCTGGAAGATGGCGCCGATCTTTCGGCCGCGCACCTTGCGCATGGCCTCGTAGGGCAGGTTGTCGATGCGTTCGCCCTGCAGCAGGATCTGACCCGATGCAATGCGCCCCGGTGGCTCGAGCAGACCGATGATGGAGGCACCGGTGAGCGACTTGCCGGCGCCGGACTCTCCCACCACACCGAGGATCTCGCCGGGGGCGATGTCGAAGGAAATGTCGTCGAGCGCACGCAGCGTGCCGCGCCGGTTGGGGAACTCGACAACGAGGTTCTTGACTTGAAGCAGGCTCATGTTGTTATCGCAGTCGCGGGTTCAGGGCATCGCGCAGCCAGTCGCCGAGCAGGTTCACGCTGAGTGCGATCAGCACCAGCATGGCGCCCGGGAAGATGGTGATCCACCACTCCCCGGAGAACAGATAGTCGTTGCCCACGCGGATGAGCGTGCCCAACGAGGGTGACGTGGGTGGTGCGCCCACGCCCAGGAAAGAGAGCGTGGCTTCCGTGATGATGGCCGTGGCGACCTGGATGGTGGCCAGCACCAGCACCGGACCCATGACGTTGGGCAGCACGTGGCTGCGCATGATGCGCAGCGGCGCCACGCCAGTCACCCGCGCCGCCTGAACGTATTCCTTGTTGCGCTCCACCAGGGTGGAACCACGCACAGTGCGCGCGTACTGCACCCAACCGGTGAGTGTGATCGAGATGATGAGCACACCGAAGGCCAGCGTCTCATGGGCATTCGGGAACAGCGCACGGCCCACACCGGCGATCAGCAGCGCGATCAGGATGGGCGGGAACGACAACATCACGTCGCACAGCCGCATGAGCAAGCCGTCGACCCAGCCGCCGAGGAACCCGGCCAACAGGCCAAACGACACGCCGATGATCACCGACAGCAGCACCGACGCCAGGCCCACGGCCAGCGAGATGCGCGCGCCGTACATGAGCGCGGAAAGGATGTCGCGTCCCTGATCGTCGGTGCCCAGCAGGAACTTGGACGAACCATCCGGGCTCCAGGCCGGCGGCAAGCGCGCGTTGGAGAGCTCCAGCGTGGCCAGGTCGAAGGGGTTGTGCGGTGCGACCCAGGGAGCAAACACCGCGCAAAAAATGCAGATGAACGCAATCACGGCCGCCACGATGGCTGTCGGCGAAGTGCGGAAGCTGTGGCCGACATCGCTGTCTAGGCCTCGTTTGAGAAGACTGATCACGTGGGGAACCTGGTTGGAATCATCGCCACCGGCAGGGTGTGAGGCCTGAAGAGCTTCACACCCCGCGGCGATTGAGCCGGCCGCCGGCTTACTTCACCGACATGTAGCGGAAGGGCATGAAGTTGTCGGCCAGCTGGACCAGCGTCACATTGCTGGCGACACCCCAGGCCAGGGCCTGCTGGTGCAGCGGCAGGTGGCCGATGTCGTCCGTGTGCAGCTTGAAGGCTTCCTTGATGAGCGCGTCGCGCTTGGGCTTGTCGGTCTCCGACTGGATCTTCAGCGTCAATTCATCCACTTTGGGATTGCAGTAAGAACCCAGGTTGAACTGGCCGCTGCCCTTGTCGTCCACGCAGCGCATCAAGGCGTTGAGGGCGTTGTGCGAGTCGTAGGTACCGGGCGTCCATCCCAGCATGTAGAAGCTGGTGTCGCGCCGCAGAATCTTGGGGAAGTACGTACCCTTGGTTTCGGCCTGCAGGTTGATCTTCACGCCCACACGCGCCAGGTTGGCTGCCACGGCCTGGCAGATGGCACCGTCGTTCACGTAACGGTCATTGGGGCAGTTGAGCGCCACTTCAAAGCCGTTGGGGTAGCCGGCATCGGCGAGCAGCTTCTTGGCCGCTTCCGGGTCGTAGGGCAGGCGCGTGTTCATGGCATCGTCGAAACCATTGATGCCGGGGCCGACCATGAGAGCCGTGGGCTTGGAGGCGCCACGCATCACGGTGCGCTGAATGCCGTTGATGTCGATCGCCTGGTAGAAAGCCTGGCGCACGCGTTTGTCCTTGAACGGGTTCTTGCCCTTGACGTTCGAATACAGCAACTCGTCGCGCTTCTGGTCCATGCCCAGGAAGATGGTGCGCAGCTCAGGGCCCTGCATGACCTTGGTCTTGCCGCTGGCATTGATGCGGGCCACGTCCTGCAGCGGCACGGGTTCGATCACGTCCACCTGGCCCGACAACAAGGCTGCCACGCGGGTGGAGTCGTTGCCGATGGGCGTGTACTCGACGTTGATGACGTTGCCTTCGATCTTGCCCCAGTAGTTGCCGTTGCGCACGAAGGCGGTCTTGATGTTGGGCTGGCGCTCGCGCAGGCGGTAGGGACCGGTGCCGTTGGCGCGGAAAGACGCGGCGTTCTCGATGCCCTTGCGGCGGTCCACCGGACGCGTGGCCTGGTTGTCCTCTGCCCACTTCTTGTTCATGATGAACAGCAGCGAGATCACGTCGGGGAGGATGGGGAACGGCGCCTTGGTCTCGATCTCGATGACGGAGTCACCCACCTTGCGCACTTCCTTGATGTCGTTGACGTAGCTCTTCATGTCCGAGCCATCGGCCCCGGCACGCTCGAAGCTGAACAGCACATCGTCTGCGATGAAGGGGGCGCCGTCGTGGAATTTCACGCCCTTGCGCAACTCGAAGCGCCAGACGGAGGGTGACGTCTGCTTCCAGCTTGTGGCCAGTGCGGGCGTGAGCTTGAGATTGGCATCACGACCCACCAGCGGCTCGTAGATGTTGCCGGTCACGCTGAGCTGCAGCGATTCGTTGAGCGAGTGCGGATCCATCGACAGGGCATCCCCCTGGTTGCCGATGCGGATCGTCTGTGCGGACGCGGCGCCCATGGTGATCATGGCAGCGGTCACCAGGGTGGCTGCCAGGGTTTTCTTGAGTTTCATGCGTCGCTCCTTGTCGGGGTTGGGGTTGCGGAAAGGGGTTGGTTGCCGGTGGCACGTGATTCATCGGCCAGGGGCATGCCATGCTCGACGAGGCCAGCATGCAATGCGGCCCCCAGAGGAAGCACCTCGTCGTTGAAGTCGTAGCGGCTGTTGTGCAGGAAGCACCCGCCCATGCCACTGTCAGTGCCCTGGCCCAGGCGCATGTAGGCACCGGGCTTGACCTGAAGCATGAAGGAGAAATCCTCCGCACCCATGCTCGGGTCCATGTTGCGATCCACGTGATCGTGACCGACGAGACGCTGCGCCACGTCGCCGGCAAATCGGGCTTCATCGCGGCTGTTGATGGTGGCCGGGTAGATGCGCTCGTAGTTCACGTGCGCCGCGGCACCCAGCCCGAGCGCCACACCGGAACACACCTCGTGCAGGCGCTTCTCCACGAGGTTCTGCACCTCGGGGTTGAAGGTGCGCACCGTGCCCACCAGCGTGGCCTTGCCCGGCGTCACGCTGAAGGCACCCATGTCGCCGGCCTGCATGGCGCACAGGCTGATCACCGCACTGTCGATGGCGCGCACGTTGCGCGAGACGATGCTCTGCACGGCCGTGATGATGTGGGCAGCGACCAGCACCGGATCCACGGTCTGATAAGGATGTGCACCATGACCACCCTTGCCCGTGATCTCGATGGTGATGCGGTCGGCCGAGGCCATCATCGGCCCCGGATTCACGCCGACCATGCCGGGTTTCATCTGAGGCCAGTTGTGCATGCCATAGACCGACTGCACGGGAAACCGATCGAACAGACCGTCTTCGATCATGGCCTTGGCGCCAGCAAAGCCTTCTTCCCCTGGCTGGAAGATCAGCACGGCAGTTCCGTCGAAATTCCGTGTCTCGGCAAGGTACCGCGCCGCGCCCACGAGCATGGTGGTGTGGCCATCGTGTCCGCAGCCGTGCATCATTCCGGGGCGGGTGGAGCGCCAGGCGAAGTCGTTGTGCTCGGTCATGGGCAAGGCGTCCATGTCGGCACGAAGACCCATCATCCGGCCACTGTCCGTCTTGCGTCCACGAATCACGGCCACCACGCCGGTCTTGCCGATGCCGGTGTGAATCTCGTCCACGCCGCAAACCTTGAGCGACTCCACCACCCGGTTGGCGGTGTAGTGCTCTTCGAAGCCCAGTTCGGGATGGGCGTGCAGATCGCGCCGCAGCGCCGTGAGCTCAGGATGGAAGGCCGCGATGTGCGCGAATGCGCGGCCATGGGCCTTGATGCGCGGCGCGAGACTGTCTTGACGGGCGTTCAATGGCCACCTGCCTTTTCGACACGAAGACGGGGATCCACCGCAAAGTACAGCAGGTCCACCACGAGGTTGATCACCACAAAGATCAGGGCGATGAGACAGAGGTAAGCCGCCATCACGGGAATGTCGGCAAAGGTCACGGCCTGAATGAACAGCAATCCCATGCCCGGCCACTGGAACACGGTCTCCGTGATGATGGCAAACGCAATGAGCCCACCCAGTTGAAGGCCCGTGATCGTCATCACCGGCACCAGCGTGTTCTTCAGCGCATGGCCAAAGTGCACGGCGCGGTTGGTGAGGCCACGTGCGCGGGCGAACTTGATGTAGTCGGTGCGCAGCACCTCCAGCATCTCCGCGCGCACCAGCCTCATGATGAGCGTGAGCTGGAAGATCGCCAGGGTGATGGCAGGCAGGGTGATGTGGTGCCAGCCCTTGGCACTGAGCAGCCCGGTGGTCCACCAGCCCACCTGCGTCACCTCACCGCGCCCGAAGCTCGGAAACCAGCCCAGGTTCACCGCAAAACCCAGAATGAGCAGGATGCCGATCAGGAAGGTGGGCAGCGAGACGCCGAGCAGCGACACAGTCATGAACACCTGGCTCATGAAAGTGCCGCGCCGCAAGGCCGCGTACACCCCCATCGGGATGCCGATCGCCAGCGCGAGCACCGCCGCCACCATGGAGAGTTCCAGCGTCGCGGGGAAGCGCTCGGCAATCAGGCGCGAGACCTTCGCACCCTGGCGCAGCGAGAGCCCGAACTCGCCTTGCACGGCGTTGGCCAGGAAATGCCAGAACTGGACGAAAAACGGTTGGTCCAGACCGAGGTCGGCGCGCAGTTCACGAATCTGCTCCGCGGTGGCGTCCTGTCCGAGCAGGAACACCACGGGATCGCCCACGTACTGGAACAACATGAACGCGATCAGCGCCACGCTGACCATGACGACGACCGCTTGCGCGAGCCGCCGGAGAATGAATGCGAACATCTTGTTGGAAATAAAGAGAGGGTCGCCCCTGTCGGTGCGCGACCCTCGTCTGACTGGCTGGAATCAGTTTACCTTGATCAAGCGCCAATCCAGGCGGTTGTCAGCGCGGTGCACCACGTCGATGTTTTTCTTCATGGCCCAGGGAATGATCTGGTTGTGAAGCGGGATGTGGGACACATCCTCATTCGACAGCGCCAGGGCCTCCGTCAACAGGCGCGGACGCACGAAGGGGTCGGTCTCGGTCTTGGCGCGGTCGATGATGGCGTCCATCTTGGGGTTGCTGTAACGGCCTACGTTGTAGTTGCCGTCACCGCCCGTGCCCAGCGTGCGCACCAGTGACTGCAGGCTGTAGAGCGCATCGAAGGTCGGCACGCCCCAGCCCAGCATGTAGATGCTTGCTTCGAAACGCTGGATCATGGGGAAGTAGGTGGCCAGCGGCAGCGTGCGCAGTTTGGCCTTGACGCCGATGCGCGCCCACATGGCGGTCACGGCCTGGCAGATCTGTTCGTCGTTGATGTAGCGGTTGTTCGGGCAGGCGAAGTCGACCTCGAAACCATCTTTGTAGCCGGCATCGGCCAGCAGCTTCTGCGCAGCGGCCACGTCGAACGGATGGCGCGCGTGCACCGCTTCCGTCCATCCTGCCACCTGCGGCGCCACCAGCGCACCCGTGGCCTGGCCAAGACCACGCAGACTTACGCGGGTGATGGCGTTGATGTCGATGGCCTGATAGAGCGCCTTGCGCACCCGCTGGTCCTTCAGCGGATTCTTGCCCTTGATGTTGCTGCCTGGCAGCTCGTCGCGGAACTGGTCCATGCCGAAGAAGATGGTGCGGTTCTCGACACCGTCCATCACCTTCAGGTTGCCGTCCTGGCGGATGCGGGGCAGATCCTGCGGGCTGGGGTCGAGAACGAAGTCCACCTCGCCCGACAGCAGCGCGGCCATGCGGGTGGCCACAGCCTTCACTGGGGTGTAGACGATCTCGGTCACGTTGCCTTCGGCCGTGCCCCACCAGTTGGGGTTCTTGGCCAGCACGATCTTCTGGTCGGGTTGCCACTCCTTGAGCATGAAAGGCCCCGTGCCGTTCGCGTTGCGGTGGGCAAAGTTCTCGTCCTGCGTCTTGATGTCCTTGGGCGCGGTCGAGTTGTTCTTCTCGGCCCAGGCCTTGCTCATCATGCGCAGTTCCGTCAACTGGTTCACCAGCACCGGGTTGGGCCCGCCACTGATGATGTCGATGGTGTTGTTGTTGACCTTCGTGACCTTGGTAATGCCCTGTGTGTAAACAGTGAAGTTCGACGTCTTGCTCATGGCGCGTTCGATGGAGAACACCGCATCGTCAGCCGTGAAAGCCGAACCGTCATGGAACTTCACACCATTGCGCAGCGTGATGCGCAACTGCGTAGGGGAGACCTGCGTCCAGCCACTGGCCAGCATGGGCTCGGGCTTGAAGGTGCGGCTGTTGTAGTAGACGAGCGACTCGTAGACCGATGCGTGAACACCGTTGGCAAGGGCGTTGTTCTGGGAATGGATGTCCCAGGTGGGAATGTCGCTGGCACTGGTCCATTTGAAGGTCTTGGCCTGGACACCACCAACGCCCACCGCCATCGCGGCGCAAAGGAGTGCGAGTCGAAATTTCATTTGTTGACACCTAAATAAAATGAACATCTCGCAACTATGCAACAAACGTTCCCGCTCATGCACGGGACTAACCCCAACCGCGGCTCGAAAACGCACTGGATTGGTCACCTGGGTGTCCTTTTCAGGCAGCGCATGCATCGCCGCGGGGCGCGGGCACTGAAGCCGCGGGCGGTCAGTCGACTGCGCCCACCAGGCTCAACGCACCGTACCAGGCGGTGAGCCGGCTCTGGGTGTTGTCGGTGTCGGTCATGAGCGCCACCGCGCGAAGCGGTCCAGGCTCTTCCCCGAATGCTTGGATGAAGTCCGCCCTCACGTCTCGCACGTGGTCACGCCATTGGCCCAAACGCTCCGGGCCACTGTCCAGCACCAGCTTGCGGATGCGGTCCGTGCGCGGGTTCATCACCACACTGCCCAGCGCATCTTTCACGCTCCACACATAGACCAGCGTGGCATAGGGCAACTCCTCTCCGGTGAACAGGCGGCTCATCTCGGAGAGTCGGTGCGTCCTCGGCGACCAGCGCTGGCGATCGCCCTCAAACGCCAGCACGACCCGCACCGGTGAGTCGGCCAGAGCGGCCTGCGTGAGGTCTGCCTGGCCGGGCAGTCCGTCGACCCGCCACGAGAAGCTCAGTTGACCCAACCGGTTCAGCATGGGATCGAAGCGCTGGCGCAAGATGCTCACCGAGCTTTTTGCCCTGACTCGCAACCCCTGTCGGTCCTGCACCACCACCGGCTCGAAAGGCGCAAAGCGCTTGCCGGGAAAGACAAAAGACTGCCAGTCGGGCACGCCAGCCGGCGTCAGCAATATCCGGTTGGCCACGGCCTTCAAGCTGGCATCGTCCACTTCGACGGTTTTGCCGGCCTCTGTTGCGTCATCGCGCATCAACGTTCCAGCGCACCCAGCCACCAGCACGATGGTAAGCAGCGCGGCGCCTCTATTTGGCTTGTTCGATTGCATAGGTCCTCTGGCCAACGGGCCAATCACTGCTCGCGCCAAGTCTAAGTTTCATTGGCGTTTTTCTCCGGGATTATCAGGATGTCAATTGAATACAAAAGAATTACATTTCACTCGGATGCCACACATGCGGCACCCGCCTGCTGAGCAGGTGATTCAAAACCCGATTCCCTAGTGGAGGAAACACATGATCAAAAAAACTGTGGCCGCCTTGCTGGCCTTCTTTGCCCTCACCTGCTGGGCAGCCGTGGATGTCAACACAGCCACTGCCGCCGATCTGGACAGCATCAAAGGCATCGGACCCGGGACCTCGGGCAAGATGCTGGAAGAACGAAAGGCATCGCCATTCAAGAACTGGGCAGATCTGGTCCAGCGAGTCCCCGGCATCGGCGACAAGCGTGCCAGCAAACTCTCCGCCGAGGGGCTTACCGTCAATGGTGAAGCCTACAAGCCTGGCAGCACCGCCAGCACTGCAGAAAAGAAGCCGGCCAAAGCGTCGAAGTAACCACGTCTGCGCCAAAGAAAAAGCCACCCGGCACGCCGGGTGGCTTTTTTGATGCTCGCTGTTCCGGAGAACGTCGATCAGAAGGTGTGGCGAACGCCCACGCCCCAGATGCTGATGTCGTTGGTCTTCACGCCAGCGCCGTCTTTCCAGTCGGCCGAGGTGAATGCACCATACAGCGCGGTGCGCTTGGACAGGGCGTAGGTGGCGCCCAGGCCGAAGCCGGTGCGCTTGTTGCTGCCTGCAGCGGCGTTGTCCTTGGAGGTGGCATAGCCAGCGGACACCACGACAGCGGGGCCCACGGGCACGTTCACGCCCAGGGCGTACTCGTTGGTCTTGGCAGCGCCGACCTTCTTGTTGCCGTAGGTGGCCAGCAGTTGGGCAACACCGAAGTCGTAGGACGCGTTGGCACGGATGTACTCAGGGTTGGGCAGGCCACCGGTGGTGCCTTCGTCCTGGTAGGCGATGCCAGCGTAGATCGGGCCGCCGGTGTACTTGATGTGGAAGGCCGTCACTTCAGCGTTACCACCAACGGTTTCGTCCAGCGCATAAGACACGGAGCCGCTGATGCCACCGAAATCGGGCGAGGTGTACTTGAAGCCGTTGTTGGGGTTGCCGATGTAGTCGCGGCCGCTGAGCATCACGGCGTATTCCGGAGCGAAGTCCAGACCACCGAACAGGCTGTGTGCGCCGGCTTCGATATCGTCGTACGAGGTCCACATCTTGCCGAAGGTCACCTCACCAAAACCGCCAGCGAAGCCGACGTAGGACTGGCGGTTGAAGCTCAGGCCACCTGCGGTGCCGTTGTCGATGGTCAGGCCGGCTTCGAGGCCGAATACGGCAGACAGGCCACCGCCGAGGTCTTCCGTACCCTTGAAGCCCAGACGGCTGGCAGACAAGCCACCCGACTCGAGAACGTTCGTGGACGAAACCTGGGGCACCACGACGCCGCCGGTGTCCTTCTGGCTGCCGACCCAAACGTCAGCGATACCGTAGATCGTGACTGGGTATTCCGGACGACCGTGAACGGTGATTCCGGCAGATCGTGAACACCGATTCCGATTTATCGTGAACAGGGATTCCGGGCGATCGTGAACGTTTTTGGGCAGTGACCGGAATCCCCGTTCACGACGCCGGAATGCTTGTTCACGATGCCGGAATCAGGTCTTGCAGCGTGTGACGTTGCGCATATTTCCCCAACCCACGCGGGTAGCCTCGACAGCTTTGCTGGAGTGGGCATGCCCGACACCCGAAGGATCAATATGCGCAAGATACGGGACGTGCTGCGTCTCAAACTTGAAGCCCAGCTCACCCACGAGCAAACCGCTGCTGCTCTGGATATCTCCAAAGGCGTCATCACCAAGTACCTCACCCTGGCCACAGGCGCTGGTTTGGATTGGCCGCAAATCCAGGCCCTCGATGACACCGCCCTGCACAACCGTTTGCTGGGGACACCTCAGCGAGCCAGTGGCTTTGTGCAGCCCGACTACGGCCGTATCCACCAGGAGTTGCGCCGCAAGGGCATGACGCTGATGCTGCTGTGGGAGGAGCACAGCACCCGCCACCCCGGCC
>NZ_JBIMLB010000001.1:0-647378 GCF_051860785.1 Hydrogenophaga sp. | reverse complement strand
CAACCTGGCGCAGCGCAGTGCGCAGGCGGCCAAGGAGATCAAGGGCCTGATCGGAGCGAGCGTGGACAAGGTGGAAACCGGCTCGCGGCTGGTGGCCGATGCGGGCCAGACGATGAGCGAGATCGTGGGCTCGGTGCAGCGGGTGAGCGACATCATTGGCGAGATCACGGCGGCAGCGGGTGAGCAGAGCGATGGCATTGGCCAGGTCAACGTGGCGGTGACGCAGCTCGACCAGATGACGCAGCAGAACGCGGCGTTGGTGGAGGAGAGCGCGGCCGCGGCAGAGAGCCTCAAGGACCAGGCCGCACGCCTGGGGCAAGTGGTTCAGATCTTCCGCCTGTAAGCCACCTAAATTTTCCCGAACACAAAAACGAGCTTTCGACCATGCAAGACCTGATGCGTCAGTTTTCCATTCGCACCCGCATGATGGGCGCCATCGCCGTCGTCCTGATGCTGCTTGTGCTGGTGGGTGGTGCGGGCCTCTGGGGCATGTCGCGTCTGCATGCCTTGAGCAGTGAATTCATGAATCACGCCTTCCAGGAAACCGTGACGCTCTCGCGCCTGCAGGTGGCGCTGGGCGACATGGGACGCTATGAGAAAGACATGATTGTTGGCTATGAAAAACCCGAGGCCGTGGCCAAGGCCAAGGGCCAGTGGCTGGCGGCGCGCGACACTGCGCTGGAGCAGATCGACCAGATGCTGGGCGGTGAAGAAGACCAGGACAATGGGCTGGTGCGCGAGATGAAGGAGCAGCTCACGAAGTACGTGGCCTTTGTGGAGCCCGTGAGCATGCAGCTTGAAAGCGGCGGCTACGACACCGCCACGGTGGCCAATCGCGTGCTGGCGCGCGCGCATGAACAGTACGACGGCCTGATCCAGAACCTCCGCAAGCTGGAGGGGATTCTGATCGCCAAGGCCACCGGTCTGGAGCAGCAGGGTGAGACCACCCGTGGGCAGACGCTCGCTCTGTTCGGTCTGGCCGTGGCCCTGGCCGCACTGGTCGTGGTACCCAGCACGCTGCTCAACATGCAGAGCATCTGCCGGCCTGTGGAAGAGGCGCAGCGCCTGGCGCACGCCATTGCCCGTGGCGACCTCACGCAGTCCGTGCAGGCGAATGGCCGCGATGAACTGGCCACGCTCATGAAGGCGCTGGGCGAGATGCAGACCTCGCTGGCCGGCATTGTGGGTCAGGTGCGCAACTCCACCGACAGCATCGGTACCGCCAGTGCGCAGATCGCCAGCGGCAACCAGGACCTGTCCAGCCGCACCGAGCAGGCCGCGAGCAGCCTGCAGCAGACGGCAGCGAGCATGGAGCAGCTCACCAGCACGGTGCGCCAGAGTGCCGATGCGGCGCGCCAGGCCACACAGATGGCAGCGGTGAACGCCGAAGTGGCCGCGCGCGGCGGGCAGGTGGTGGGCCAGGTGGTCACCACCATGGAAGAGATCAACCAGAGCAGCCAGAAGATCGGCGACATCATCAGCGTCATCGACGGCATTGCGTTCCAGACCAACATCCTCGCGCTGAATGCCGCGGTGGAGGCGGCGCGCGCCGGTGAGCAGGGGCGCGGGTTTGCCGTGGTGGCGGCCGAGGTGCGCAGTCTGGCGCAGCGCAGCGCTCAGGCGGCCAAGGAAATCAAGGGCCTGATCGAGGTCAGTGTGGAAAAAGTGGAAAACGGCACGCGGCTTGTGGCGCAGGCCGGCAGCACCATTGGCGAGATCGTGGCCAACGCGGAAAAAGTGTCGGCTTTCATTGGCGACATCACCACGGCCGCCACCGAGCAGTCGCAAGGCATCGGCCAGGTCAACACAGCGGTGAACCAGCTCGACCAGATGACGCAGCAGAACGCGGCGCTGGTGGAGGAAAGCGCGGCAGCGGCCGACAGCCTGCGGGATCAGGCGAGCCGGCTGGCCGAGGTGGTACGGGTCTTTCGCCTGGCTTGACGCCGACACCGTACGGCGCCCCCAAAGTGGGCGCGGCTGCCTATACTTGTTCCCTGGCCATCGCGGCGGGTGAAATGTCCCCGGCGCGTGGCTGCCCCCACGCCTTCGGAGACCACCGCCATGAATGCCCGCCTGCCCCCCACCGCGCTCGATCCGGCCGCCTTACAGGCCCATGTGGAGGCGAGCTGGTCGAGCTCCATCGTGCCCGAGCTGGTGCGCTACATCGAGGTGCCCGCCAAGTCGCCCGCCTTCGACACCGACTGGGCCACCCACGGCTTGCTGGATCGGGTGCTGCACAGCGCTGCGGACTGGGTGCGTGCGCAGCAGGTCGAGGGCCTGACGCTGGAAATCGTCCAGTTGAACGACATGCAGGGCAAGCCGCGCACGCCTGTGCTGTTCTTCGAGGTGCCCGCCAGCGCCGGGCGGGACGGTACACCGGCGCCCGCTTCCGGTCAGACCGTGCTGATGTACGGTCACCTCGACAAACAACCCGAGTTCACGGGCTGGCGCAACGACCTCGGTCCCTGGACGCCCAAGATCGACGACGGAAAGCTGTATGGACGGGGTGGCGCCGACGACGGGTACGCCGTGTACGCCAGCATTGCCGCGTTGCAGGCGCTCAAGGCCCAGGGCGTGGCGCACCCGCGCATCGTCGGCCTGATCGAGACCTGCGAGGAAAGCGGCTCGGGCGACCTGTTGCCCTATGTGGACGCACTGCGCACGCGCCTGGGCGACGTCGGCCTGGTGATCTGCCTGGACAGCGGCGCGGGCAACTACGACCAGTTGTGGCTCACCACCAGCCTGCGCGGCATGGCCAGCGGTGTGCTCAAGGTGGAAATCCTCACCGAGGGCATCCATTCGGGTGACGCCTCGGGCCTGGTGCCTTCGAGCTTTCGCATCATGCGCCAGGTGCTCGACCGGCTCGAAGACAGCGCCACGGGCCGCCTGCTGCCGGCCAGCTTCCATTGCGAGGTTCCCGCCGAGCGCGTGGCGCAGGCGAAGGCCACGGCCGCCATCCTGGGCGACGAGCTCTACAAGCGCTTTCCCTGGGCGCACTACGACTGCGGCGGCGCCACGGTATTCGCGCTGCCCACCACCACCGACCCGGTGGAGGCCCTGCTCAACCGCACCTGGCGGCCCACGCTGTCCGTCACGGGCGCCGAAGGTTTCCCGGAGCTGCGCAACGCGGGCAACGTGCTCCGGCCTTACACCGCGTTCAAGCTGAGCCTGCGCCTGCCGCCGCTGGTGGACGCGCCCGCTGCGGTGCAGGAGCTCAAGGTGCTTCTGGAGGACAACGCCCCTTACCAGGCCCGGGTAACCTTCGAGGGCGAAGGCGCAGCCAGCGGCTGGAACGCGCCGAGCACCGCGCCGTGGTTCGAGCAAGCCTTGCAGTCCGCTTCGCAGGCCCATTTCGGTGCGGGCTGCGGCACCATCGGCCAGGGCGGCACCATCCCGCTCATGAACATGCTCAGCAAGGGATTTCCCAAGGCGCAGATGATGGTCTGCGGCGTGCTCGGGCCCAAGAGCAACGCGCACGGCCCCAACGAATTTCTCCATCTCGAGTACGCACGGCGTCTCACGGCCACGGTGGCGCAGGTCATGGCCCGCATGCCCTGAATTCGCGGGCAACACCATGTCCGAAACCACCCAGGCTCCCTTCACCCTGCGCGACGGGTTGAATCTGGCGCTGTACGACTGGCCGCTGCCCATGCGCTGGCGTCCCCGCGCGGTGGTGCTCATCGTGCATGGCCTGGGTGAACATGCCTGGCGCTACGACCCGGTTGCGCACCGCCTCAACGAATGGGGCTTCTGCGTGCGCTCCTACGACCAGCGAGGCCACGGCGAATCGGGTGGTGCACGTGGCGTGCTGCCCGACGAAGACGCCTTGCTGGACGATCTGGCCGAAGTGATCGAGGACACGCGGCGCCACATCGCCGAGCCCTGGTCGTGCCCGCTGATCCTCATGGGGCACAGCATGGGTGGCCTGGTCGCGGCCACCTTCGTGCAGCGCGGCATGGCGCGGGTCGATGGACTGGTGCTCTCCTCACCGGCACTCGATGCGGGCATCGGCTGGCTGCAGCAGAAGCTGATCAACCTGCTCTACCGCCACGCGCCCAACTTTGCGCTGTCCAACGGGCTGGACGCGAGCAAGATCTCGCACAACGTGGCGACCGTGGAGGCTTACAGGAAAGACCCGCTGGTGCATGACCGCATCACGGCCCGGCTCGCGCATTTCATCAACAGCAACGGGCCGCAGGTCATCGCCGCTGCGCCACGCTGGGCCGTCCCCACGCTGCTGATGTACGCCGGGGCCGACCACCTGGTGCGCCCGGCGGGCAGCCGTGCCTTCGCCGCGGCCGCCGCGCCCAGTGGCAAGGTGCATACCCAGGCTTTCGAAGGCCTGTACCACGAGATCTTCAACGAGGCCGATCCCTCGGCCGTATTCGGCACGCTCAAGGCGTGGCTGGACGTACAGGCTCCCGCAGGCTAGGCGCCTCGCTCGTGGTCAGCGGCGCTGTTGCAGCAAGCCGCCGAGCATGCCCATGAGGTCGCCGGCGTTGCCACCATTGCCGCCCAGCAGCCCACCCAGGTCGTTGTCGGCGGGCAGCTGGCCCTTCGGCGTGAGTTGGTCGATCAGGCCCGGCAGCAGTTCGGCCAGTGTGCCGGAGGCTTGCTGCGGGTTGCCACCGAGTTGCGAAGCGATCATGCCCATGAGGTCCGGGCCGAGCGCGCCGCCGAGTTGATCGCCTGAAACCGGCTGGTTGGCGCCGGTGCCGATCCACGACTGCACCGCATCGCCAAGACCCCCCGATTGCAGCTTCGCCAGCAAGCCCTGCAGTCCGCCCGAACTGGCGAGCAGACCGCCCAACAGGGTGATCAGCATCTGCGGATCCATGCCACCGGGCAGGCCGCTGGTCGAAGGGGATGCCTGCCCTGGTGATGAGCCCATGCCGGCCTGGGTGGCCGCGCCGATCAGTGAGTCCAGAAGTCCCATGGCCTGCCCTTTCAGTGGAGTGGATGGTTGCCGGTTGCCTGCCTGCAGTTTCAGGTTAGATTCTGTGCCTGTCGACGCACCCATGCAAGCCAGAGCAGTGCGATGCCGGTCAATACCACCGGCACCAGCGAGCCCACATTGAGCCAGTGCCAGCCCTGTGTGGTGACCAGAGCGCCCGAGGCGAATGAGGTGAATGCCATGGTCGCGAACACGCAGAAGTTGATGGCGGCCTGCGCGCGGTCTTTTTCCTCCGGCCGGTAGGCCTGCAAGGACAGCGTGGTACTCCCGGTGAAAAGGAAGTTCCAGCCCACGCCGAGCAGAAACAGCGCGATGAGGAACTGGTGGAAATCCACCCCGGAAAGGGCAATGGCGATGCAGGCTGCATTGAGCACCACCCCCACGCCCATGATGGTGAGCACGCCAAAGCGCTTGATCAGGTGACCGGTGATGAAACCCGGCGCGAACATGCCGATCACGTGCCATTCCAGCACCAGAGCCGCGTCTTCAAAGGGAAATCCGCACACCTGCATGGCCAGCGGTGTGGCGGCCATCAAAAGGTTCATCACACCGTAGCCCAGAGCCGCGCCAGCGGTGGCCACGATGAAGATCGGTTGCCGCACGATCACGATCAGCGGGCGGCCCTGGTCGACCCTGGACGCCTTGGGTGGCAGCGGCGGGAAGCTCATGAAAGCGATGACCGCCATGGACAACAGCGCCACCACCGCCAGTGCCAGATAAGCGCCGGCAAACGGCACGCCCAACCAGTCCTTGGTGCGGATGGCCAGATTGGGCCCGAGCACCGCGCCAGCCAGGCCACCGGCCAGCACCAGCGAGACCGCCTTTTCCCGGAACGCCGGGGCGCTCAGCTCGGCGGCGGCGAAGCGGTAGAGCTGGCCGTTGGCGCTGTAATACCCGGCGATCACGGTGGCAGTCACCAGCAGCCAGAAGTTGCGGTCCATCACCGCCCAGGCGCACAGCAGTGCCGAAACCAGCGCCACCAGCAACCCGATCTGGAACGACGCCTTGCGACCCAGTGCGCTCTGCGTGCGCGCCACCAGCGGGGTGGACAGCGCACCGCCCACCACGTAGCCCATGACCGGCAACGTCGCCATCCATCCCAGCGGTGCCAGCGACAGGCCCACGAGGCCATTGATGGCAATGAACACCACGTTGTTGGTGAGGAAGAGACCTTGTGCGCCAGCCAGCAGCCAGAGGTTCTTGTTCATGGGGCAAGCGAGATCACCAGTGCGGCCAGCGCAGCGGTTTCTGCGCGCAACACCCTCGGACCCAGTGTCACGGGCAAGAAGCCAGCGGCCAGGGCCAGGGATTCTTCCTGGGGCGTCAAACCCCCCTCGGGTCCGCTGAGAAAGCGCACGGGTGAAAGCGCAGAAGCACGCGCCAGGAGAGAGGGCAAAGAGTGGGTTCCTTCGGCCAGCGAGAGCAGGCAACGCAACTCGGGCAAGGTTGGGTCCCCTGGCGGAAGTGCCTTGAGCCACGCGGCCAGTTCGCCCACCGCATGCACCTCCGGCACGCGGTTGCCCCCACATTGCTCGCAAGCCGCGATGGCGACCGACTGCCAGTGCGCCTGTTTTTTCGTGGCCCGTTCACCCGCCAGGCGCAGCACACTGCGCGCGGTCTGCAAAGGTTGAAGGCTGGCGACGCCCAATTCAGAGGCCTTCTCCACCAGCCAGTCCATGCGCTCGTTGGCGGGCATGCCCAGGGCCAGGTGCACGGCCCGACCCGGTTCGCGTTCAATGGCGTGGTGCAGGCCCACGATCACGCGCACGTCGTTGCGACCCATGAGGCTGATGGTGGCGCCCCACTCGCCGCCGTCGCCACTGAAGAGGGTGATGTGTTGCCCGGGTTGCAGGCGCAGCACCTGGACGTGTCGCGCCGCGGTGGCCGGCAGCGACAGCACCTGCCCCACGACCAGTCGCGCCGGGCAGTGAAAGCGGGGCATGGTCAGACCCGTCCGAAAGCGTAGCCCGAAGCCGCCTGGAGGCCTTCCACCTCGTCGATCAGCTTGAGCAAGGGACCGAGGGCGCGGTAGCGGTGCGCGGTGTGGCGGATGTAAGCGATGAAACGGGGCGTGTCGGCCAGGTATTTGGGTTTGCCGTCGCGCAGCGTGAGGCGCGCGAAGATGCCTGCCACCTTCAGGTGGCGCTGCAGGCCCATCCACTCCACGCCACGGTAGAAAGCGCCGAAGTCGCTGTGCCAGTCCTCGAAATCCATCAGGCCGGCGGCGCGCGCCTTTTCCCAGTAACGCACGGTCACATCGATCACGAAGTCCTCTTCCCAACTCAGGAAGGCATCACGCATCAGGCTGGCGATGTCGTAGGTGATGGGGCCGTGCACTGCATCCTGGAAGTCGAGCACGCCCAGTTGCTGTGCCGGGGTTTCACCGGGCTGCACGGGCAGCATCAGGTTTCGCGGCATGAAGTCGCGATGCACATGGACCATGGGCGAAGCCAGGTTGTGCGCCACGATCGCGTCGAACGCCTTTTGCAGCGTCTGGGACTGCGCGTCGCTGAGTGCGAGCGCCTTGTGCTTCTGCAAGTACCAGTCGGGAAAGAGTTGCAGCTCGCGCCGCAGCAGCGCTTCGTTGTAGGGCGGCAGCACGCCGGGCCGGGACGACAGTTGCCATGCCAGCAGCGCATCGAGGGCCTGCATGTAGCGCGCATGGTTGGCCTGCGCGTTGCTTGTGTCGATGCCTTCGAGCATGGTGTGATGGCCGAGGTCGCTCAGCAGCATGAACCCCTGTGGCTGGTCCCAATCCATCACCTCCGGCACCAGCAGGCCGGCGTCGCGCATGAGGTGAGCCACCCGCACGAAGGGTTCGCAGTTCTCATGCTCCGGTGGCGCGTCCATCACGATCAGGCTGCGACCCGCCTGCGTGTCGATGCGCAGGTAGCGGCGGAAACTCGCGTCGGCCGAGGCCGGCCTGAGCGAATCTCCCAACACGCCGAATTTCTTCCCCAGGGGTTCCAGCCAGGCGTGGAAGGCGGCTTCCCGGGAGGCATCGGACCACGCAACGGCGGGGGTGGGCAGGGTCATGGTGTTGGAGGGTATCGGGCCGGCCGTGTTCGGTCTGAGCGCGTGACGGGCAGTGGATAATGCCTGCTGATTCTACAAACCCCCTGCTGGGCAGGTTGCCGGCTCCCACGCGTGTCCAGGCTACCGCGCCAACAATGTCTTTCTCCTTGAACCGTCGCACCGACCCGCTGCGCTCAGACCCTGCTTGCCACAGCAGGCGCGCGTTCTCCTTTGTGGCCGCACCCGTTGCGCGGGGCGTGCACGTCCTGCTCGCCTTGCTCGCACTGGGCACCCTGGCCTCTCCTGGCGGGGTGCGGGCGCAGTCTGGCGATGGTGATGAGGCGCCCGCCGCACCCGCCGTGGGCCTCAAGCCCAGCGGCATGCTGCAGGAGACCCTGCCCGAAGGTGCACGTCAACAGGCGCCTACCTTTATCTCGGGCGACCGAATTGAAGGCCAGACCGAGGGGGTGACTGCGGTGGAAGGCTCCGCCGAGCTGCGCCGCCACGACATCGTGATCCGGGCCGATCGACTGCAGATCGACCAGAGCAACAACGAGTCCCGCGCCACGGGCAACGTGCTCATCAACCGCGATGGCAACCGCTTTCGTGGTCCCGACCTGCAGCTCAACGTGGACACCTTTCAGGGCACCTTCACCCAGCCCACCTTCGAGCTGCTCCAGAACGAGGGCAAGGGCGACGCAAGCCGGGTCGATTTCCTCGACAAGGACCACGCCAACGCCTACGACGCGCGCTATTCCACCTGCCCGCGCACGCCTGGCGCGGACTGGATGCCCGACTGGATGGTGCGCGCTTCCCGCATCGAGTTCGACAACGTCGAGGAAATCGGCAAGGCCACCAACGGCGTGCTGGAGTTCAAGGGTGTGCCCATCCTCGGCGCGCCGTACTTCACTTTCCCGCTGACGGATGCGCGCAAGTCGGGCCTGCTGCCCCCGACGCTGAACATCGACAACATCAGCGGCCTCGAGTTCACGCAACCCTACTACCTCAATCTCGCGCCCAACTTCGACGCCACGCTTTACCCCACGTTCATGAGCAAGCGCGGCGTGGACCTGGGCGCCGAATTCCGTTATCTGCAACCGAGCTATACCGGTCAGGTGCGCGGTGCGTTCATGCCGTCGGACCAACTGCGCGACGCCGATCGCTGGGGCTACACGCTGCAGCACCAGCAGAACCTGACGAACCTGACCAATCGCCTGGGCGTCCACGGTGCCGCTGGCCTTTATCTGAACCTCAACCGCGTGAGCGACGACGACTACTGGCGCGATTTCCCCCGTGCCACCTCATCGCTGACCACGCGTTTGCTGGCCAGCGACGCTGTGGTGAGCTGGGGGCGTGGCCCCTGGGCGGTGAGCGCGGGCACCTACAGCTGGCAGACCCTTCAGGACATCGACGCGCCCATCACGCCACCGTACGACCGCCTGCCCTCGATTGCCGCCCGCTACAGCCGGGGCGACACCCGCATCGCTGGCCTGGGTGGCTGGGACTGGTCGGTGCTCACCGACTTCACCCGTTTCGAATCGAATCCGCTGCTGACTGGCCAGACCAACGGTTCGCGCACCCTGTCGGTGGCCGAGATCAGCCGCCGCTGGCTCGCGCCGGGCTGGTTCGTCAAGCCGCGTGCGCAGCTGCACGCCACCCACTACAACTTCGACAACCCGCTGGCCAATGGCGCGCGCAGCGCCACGCGCGTGGTGCCCACGGTCAGCCTGGACAGCGGGCTGGTCTTCGAGCGCGACGCCAGCTACCTGGGCCGCTCCTTCGTTCAGACGCTGGAACCGCGGGCTTTCTTCACCTGGACGCCGTTCCGCGACCAGAGTCTGCTGCCCAATTACGACTCCGCCACGAACGACTTCAACCTCGCCTCCATCTTCTCCGAGAACGTGTTCGGCGGAAACGACCGTATCTCCGATACCCGCGCCCTCACGCTGGGCGTGAGCTCGCGCCTGCTGGACCCTGACACGGGTGCCGAGATGGTGCGTGTGGGTGTGGCCCAGCGCTACCTGTTCCGCGACCAGAACGTCTTCCTGCCCAACGCCAGCGGCCTGCCCGGTGGCGACCCCGTGACCGAACGCCTGAGCGACATCCTGGTTGCCACGCGCGTGCAGTGGAGTCCCCGCTGGTCGGTCGACACCAACGTGCAGTTCAACCCCAGCAACCGCGAATCGGTGCGCACCACGCTGGGCGGACGCTACACACCCGGCAACTACCGTGTGTTCAGCGCCGCGTACCGCCTGCAGCGCGGCACCAGCGAACAGTTCGACATCGGCTGGCAGTGGCCGCTCAACGACCTCTGGAGCGAACCCTCGTACAACAAGGTGCCCGGCAGGGGCCTCGGGCCTGGCCAGTGGTACAGCGTGGGTCGCATCAACTACAGCGTACCGGACAAGAAGGTGGTCGATCTGGTGGCCGGCTTTGAGTACGATGCCGGCTGCTGGGTGGGGCGCGTCGTGCTCGAGCGACTGCAGCGCAGCGGCGCCACCGCCAACCAGCGTATCCTGTTCCAGCTGGAGTTCACCGGGTTCTCGCGCCTGGGCTCCAATCCGCTGAGAACCCTCAAGGAAAATGTGCCGCGCTACCAGTACCTGCGCGAAGAGATCAACCCGCCCAGCCGGTTCCAACAATATGACTGACCGCTTCTTTCTCCACATCCGCCCGCCGATCTGGCTGGCATGTGCCACGCTGTTGTGGTCCCTCTCTGTCCACGCGCAGGGCCTGCGGTCCTCGGGTCAGCTCGACGTGCCACGCAGCGCGCCCGCTTCCGCGGGTGCATCCAATGTGCAGGGCACGGCCGACTACATCGTCGCGCTGGTCAATTCCGAGCCTGTGACCAACAACGAGGTGCGCCAGCGCCTGGTGCGCGTGGAACAGCAAATGGCTCAACAGGGTGCAGCCATGCCCGCGCGCGATCAACTGGCCCGCCAGGTGCTCGAACAGATCATCAACGAGCGCATCCAGATCCAGCAGGCCACCGAGCTCGGCATCACCGTGAACGAAGCCGATGTCACCCAGGCCGAGGAATCCATTGCTGCGCAGAACCAGCTCAGCCCCGAACAGTTCCGGCAGCGCCTCGCCGCCGAAGGCATGGACATCAACCGGCTGCGCAACGACCTGCGCAGCCAGATCCTGCTGCAGCGCGTGCGCGAGCGGCAGGTGGATTCGCGCGTGCGCGTGACCGAAGCCGACATCGACGATTTCATTCGCGAACAGCAAGGCAGCAATGTGCTGGCCAATCTGGAGCTCAACCTGGGACACATCCTTTTCATCGTGCCGGAGGGTGCCAGCCCCGAGCGCATCAAGGAGTTGCAGGACAAGGCACAAGGTGTGGCCGAGCGCGCGCGCGCCGGAGGTGACTTCGCGCAACTGGCGCGCGAGTTCTCCGAAGCGCCGGAGCGCGTGAACGGCGGCCAGTTCGGCATGCGGCCGGCCGAGCGCCTGCCGTCGTTGTTTGTGGACGCAACGCGCTCGCTCAATGTGGGTGCCGTCGCCGGTCCGTTGCGCAGCCCCGCAGGTTTTCACATCCTCAAGGTGCTCGACAAGCGGCAGGCTGGCATGCCCGACGTCAACGTGAACCAGACCCGTGCGCGGCACATTCTGCTGCGCCCCGACGGTCAGCTCAGCCAGGCCGACGCCGTGGCTCGCCTCAATGGCTGGCGACAGCAACTCGCGAGCGGTCAGACCACTTTCGAAGCGCTCGCGCGCGAGCACAGCCAGGATGGCTCGGCCAGCCAGGGCGGCGACCTGGGCTGGGCAAACCCAGGCCAGTTCGTGCCCGAGTTCGAACAGGCCATGAACAGCTTGAGGCCAGGCGAAGTGTCGGCCCCGCTGATCTCACGGTTTGGTGCGCACCTCATCAAGGTCGAGGAACGCCGCCAGACCCGATTGTCGGCGCGCGAGCAGCGCGAAATCGTGCGGGGCCTGGTGCGCGAGAAGAAAACCGATGAAGCCTTGCGGGCCTGGGGGCAGGACGTGCGCGGTCGCGCCTTCATCGAATACCGCGAAGCGCCTCAGCGCTGAAGCGCGGCGGGGCGGCCACCTGTCGATGAAACACATTGCGCGCAAGCGCTTCGGCCAGCATTTCCTGACCGACGGTGCTGTCATCGAGGCCATCGTTGAGTTGATCGCGCCACAACGCGATGACGCCATGGTGGAAATCGGGCCAGGCCTGGCCGCGCTGACCCAGCCCCTGGCCGAACGGTTGGGCCGCCTGACCGTGATCGAGCTGGACCGCGACCTTGCGGTGCGGCTGCGCAGCCACGGGCAGCTCGACGTGGTCGAATCGGACGTGCTGAAGGTGGACTTCACGACACTGGCCGGGCGCTTGGCTGCGCCACAGATCCGCGTTGTCGGCAACCTCCCGTACAACATCTCAACACCCATCCTCTTTCACCTGCTCGATCACGTGAGCGTGATCAAGGACCAGCACTTCATGCTGCAGAAGGAAGTGATTGACCGCATGGTCGCAAAGCCTGCCACCTCGGACTACAGCCGGCTCTCGGTCATGCTGCAATGGCGCTACGCCATGGAGAACGTGCTGTTCGTGCCACCGGAAAGCTTTGACCCACCACCCCGTGTGGACAGCGCCATCGTGCGCATGGTGCCGCTGGAGCAGCCGCCCGCCATCGACGTGGCGCATTACGGTGCCCTGGTGCAGACCGCCTTCAGCCAGCGCCGCAAGATCCTGCGCAACACACTGGGCCGCTGGCTCGAAGAGAAGGGCTATGCCGGCGACTTCGACCTGCAACGCCGCGCAGAGGAAGTGCCCGTCAGCGAATACGTCAGCCTCGCACAAAACACGCAGGCATGAAAAAAGCCGCTGCAAGTGCAGCGGCTTCTCAAAGATGCCATTGGGTCAGGCCGCTGCCAGCCAGTAACCGGCGTTGAACGGGCTGCTCATGCGCAGCGCCATCGGACTCACGTCCAGGATCTTGTCCGTGGGCATCGGCTCGTCGCTCTGCACTTCGATGGGCTCCTCGCCCTTGGGCGAGCGTGCCACCGAGAACGAGTAGAAGCAGCGGAACGGAATCTTGCGGTCGGACCAGTAGTCGGCGGCGTCGCGGAAGATGTCGAGCAGTTGCTCGCGCGCTTCCTTGTCGAACTTGGCGTGCGCGGGAATGTGCTCCAGCACCACGATGAACCCGGTCTGCGGGCCCGACTTGTGGACCATGTCGGTCATGCAATCGTAGAGCGCATCGAAATTCTTGCCGAAGTGCGAGGGCAAGGTGTATTGAGCGGCGATCAACTCCAGCACGTCCTGCTTGCTCTGGGCCTTGGCCAGGTTGGCGTACAGGAAGTGATGTCCCAAGTGCTCGGCCGCAGCCTGCAGGTCTTTCACGCCATGGGCGCGAATCGACTGAACGATATTGGGTCGTACGTTACGAAGTGGCGTGTCCATCTCCGCGTCTCTTTCTAAGGTCAAAGTTAAAAATCCGCTCAACTCACCCAAGACCTACTGCATCACCAGCCGGAAGCTGCTGTAGTGGTCTTCGGTGTAATAACACGCTTCAGGCCAGCGGGGTTTGAATCCGCCGCACACGATCCGCCGGGCTCCCCGGTGACTCAGGCCCGGGGTGGGTACGGTGTATTCCCGGTAGTACCCACGCTTCTGGCCGGGCAGCAACCGTTCGCGATTGCCAAATACCGAGCCGTCTTTCTCGTAACGGAAGGGGCCACCCTGACGGATCAGGCCCATCACTTCCTGGCCTTGCACCGGCAAGCCGGAGATCGACACGGGCGCTGCGGTCAGCGCCGGAGCCACTGCATCGGGTGATCGGGCTTGCACCACAAAGGTGCCCATCGTGGCCAACGCGGTGACCGCAATGGCCCAGGTGGCCACGTCCCTGACGCTCCCGATACGAGTCCGGATCTGCTGCAGATCCATGAGTTTCCCTGCTTTCTGATGCAATCAACCCGCCTCCTGCACCGCAAAAAAGTAACGATAAAGCGTTCTTTTAATCGACGATTTGGGGCGGGTTAACCCTGAAATCCAAGCTCGCTAGTGTGCCTGAGGCAGCCTGAAATTGCAAGGGCTTGCTGAAAAGGAGGGCAATTCGGGGCGTCAGAAATGTGTGTAAAAGTTAGTGCTTGCTTTTACAAAAGGCGTCAACGGGAAACGTTTGCGTCCGCCACCGTCAGGGCCGTCATGTTGACGATGCGGCGCACGGTGGCGCTTGCGGTCAGGATGTGAACCGGCTTGTCAGCGCCCAGAAGAACCGGGCCAATGGCGATGTTGCCGCCGGCGGCCGTCTTCAAGAGGTTGTACGCAATGTTCGCGGCGTCGATGTTGGGCAGGACGAGCAGGTTGGCCGCACCCTTGAGGGTCGAATTCGGCATCAGGGCCTGGCGAGCGGCGGGGTCCAATGCCACATCTCCGTGCATTTCGCCGTCCGCCTCCAGCCAGGGCGCCTGCTCGCGCAGCAGGGCCAGGGTGCGGCGCATCTTGACGGCGCTGGGTTCGTCGCTGGAGCCGAAGCTGGAGTGCGACAGCAAGGCCGCCTTGGGTTGCAGGCCGAAGCGCAGCATCTCTTCGGCTGCCATGACCGTGATCTCGCAAAGTTCTTCGGGCGTGGGGTCGTAGTTGACGTGGGTGTCGACCAGGAACACCTGCCGGCCCGGCAGCATCAGGCCATTCATGCAGGCGTAAATGCGCACGTCCTGCGCGGTGCTCGGGCTGCCACCCTCGCGCTTGCCGATCACCTGGTCGATGTATTTCAGGTGGGTATGCGTGGAGCCCCAGGTGCCGCAGATCATGCCGTCGACCTCACCCTTGTGCAGCAGCATCGAGCCGATCAGCGTGAGCCGACGGCGCATCTCGATCTTGGCGAGTTGTGCGGTCACGCCCCTGCGCTCGGTCATGCGATGGTAGGTCTGCCAGAAGTCCCGGTAGCGGTCGTCCTGTTCCACATTGACGATGTCGTAGTCGAGCTCCTCGCGCAGGCGCAGGCCGAATTTCTCGATGCGCTGGGCAATGATTTCCGGTCGACCGATGAGCGTCGGGCGCGCAAGACCTTCGTCGACGACGATCTGGCAGGCGCGCAGCACGCGTTCTTCTTCGCCCTCGGCGTAAGCCACGCGCTTGCGCTCGGCCAGCTTCGCCGCAGCGAAGATCGGTTTCATGATGGTGCCGGAGGCGAACACGAAGCTCTGCAGGCGTTCGCGGTAGGCGACCATGTCGGTCACCGGGCGCAGCGCCACGCCGCTGTCGGCGGCGGCCTGCGCCACGGCCGGTGCGATCTTCATCATCAGGCGCGGATCGAAAGGCTTGGGGATCAGGTACTCGGGGCCAAAGGCCAGCTTCTCACCCGCGTAGGCGGCCGCCACCACCTCGCTCTGTTCGGCCTGGGCCAGCTCGGCGATGGCGTGCACGGCCGCGATTTCCATCTCGTCGTTGATGGTGGATGCGCCCGCATCGAGCGCACCACGGAAAATGTACGGGAAACACAGGACGTTGTTGACCTGGTTCGGGTAGTCGGTGCGGCCGGTGGCCATGATGACGTCGTTGCGCACCGCATGCGCGTCTTCCGGCGCGATCTCGGGATTCGGGTTGGCCAGTGCGAAGATCACCGGCCTGGGGGCCATCGACGCCACCATGTCGGGCTTGAGCACGCCACCGGCCGAAAGGCCGAGGAACACGTCGGCGCCCTGGATCACCTCGGCGAGCTTGCGCTTGTCGGTCTTCTGCATGTACTGGCGCTTGTCGTCGTCCATGAGCTCCTCGCGGCCCTCGTAGACCACGCCGGCAAGGTCAGTGACGAAGACGTTCTCGCGTTTCAGGCCGACCTTGAGCAGCAGGTTCAGGCAGGCCAGGGCCGCTGCGCCCGCGCCGGAGGTCACCAGCTTGACCTGGGCAATGTCCTTGCCCGCGACCTTCAGGCCGTTGAGCATGGCGGCTGCCACCGTGATGGCCGTGCCGTGCTGGTCATCGTGGAACACAGGAATCTTCATGCGCTTGCGCAATTCGCGCTCGACATAGAAGCAGTCCGGGGCCTTGATGTCCTCGAGGTTGATCGCGCCGAATGTCGGCTCCAGGGCGGCGATCACCTCGACCAGCCTGGCCGGGTCCTTCTCGTTGATCTCGATGTCGAACACGTCGACGCCGGCGAACTTCTTGAACAGCACGCCCTTGCCTTCCATCACCGGCTTGGCAGCGAGTGGGCCGATGTCGCCCAGGCCAAGCACGGCGGTGCCGTTGGTGATGACGGCGACCAGGTTGCCTCGCGCGGTGTATTTGAAAGCGTTGACCGGATCGGCCACGATTTCCTCGCAGGGCGCAGCCACGCCGGGCGAGTAGGCGAGCGCGAGGTCGCGCTGGTTGGTGAGTTGCTTGGTGGCCGCAATCGCCACCTTGCCGGGAATGGGGAATTCGTGGTACTCGAGCGCGGCGCGGCGCAGTTCGGCGCGCTTGTTCTCAGGGCTGTTGTCCATGCTCATTCTCGTGTCTCCAGCGAGTTGTTATCTTGCGATGCGGAACGGGATCGCGCATTCTAAAGCGACGATCGGGAAAACCCTAGTGCGTAAAACCGCGTAAAGCGTTGCAACGCCTTTGACGGTTCAGGTGGGAATGTGCCCGGCGGGCACGCGATCTGGCAAGGCGCAGTATGCGCCTGCTGTTCAGGCCGTGGCGGCCTGGGCCGGCAACGCGGCAGGGTGCAGTTTGATGTGGGCCACGGCCTGGTGCGGCGTGCATTCCGACCACAGCGAGCGTGCGCAGGATTCGCATTGCCCGCACTGCGTGGCCACGCCGAGTTCGAGCTGGATGTCGTCGAACGCCATGCCCGACCGCGCACAACGTGCGATGGTCTGGTCACTGACGCGATGGCAAACGCAAACGATCATGGTGGGAGCAGGCAGATGGCAGGAATGGAGAAGATGCCTGCAAATGATAATTGATCGTATTCAATAGACGAAAAAAACCCCGCTCCATGGCGGGGTTTAGGCGGACAGGCGGTGGCGGCCCGTCAGCTGGCCGAGCCCATCTGGCTTTGCAGGTAATTCTGCAGGCCCACTTTGCCGACCAGCTCGATCTGGGTCTCCAGGAAGTCGATGTGCTCTTCCGTGTCGTCCAGGATGTCCTGCAACAGGTCGCGCGAGACGTAGTCGCGCACCGTTTCGCAGTGGGCGATGCCGTCCTTGATGGTTTTCTGCGCGCCCTGCTCCAGCGCCAGGTCGCTCTTGAGGATCTCGGGCACGTCTTCGCCAATGTTCAGCTTGCCCAGATCCTGCAGGTTCGGCAGGCCGTCGAGCGTGAAGATGCGGTCCATCAGCTTGTCGGCGTGCTTCATCTCGCCGATGGATTCGGCGTATTCCTTGGCGGCGAGCTTGTCCAGCCCCCAGTGCTTGAGCATGCGGTAGTGGACGAAGTACTGGTTGATGGCGGTCAACTCGTTCTTGAGCTGGGCCTGAAGGTGGCCAATGGCCTTGGCATCGCCTTTCATGGAGGAGTCCTTTCGTTTTTTCTGGGAAGAGGGCCGCATTGTGCGCGTTGCGGTCGGCCATTTCAGTCTTGAGAATCGATTCGACTTGCAAATGAGAATCGTTCTCATATAATAACTTTTCGCCAGCCAACGTCCGGGAGTCATGCCCGAGGTCGCGACGCCAGCCTTGCCCTCCAACCCCGGACCCTGGTGCTGTCGTGATCCTTCTTCTTTCATCCTCTCCTCCGCTTCTTTCTCCTGGTGTTTCCCGCTGGCGGCTCAGCCCGCTGCTCCTGGCCTGTGCGGCCGCCCTGGCCGCACCCGCATTTGCGCAGACGGCTGCCAACAGCACTTTGCGCGAAGTCGTGGTCAGCGGCGCTCGCAGTGAACGCGCGCTCGAAGACGTGCCCGCCGCCATTGATGTGTTGACCGAGGAAGACCTCGACCCCGCCCGTGTGCAGAACATCCGCGATCTGGTGCAGGAGTTGCCCAACGTGAGCGTCAAGCGAGCGCCCGTGCGCTTTGGTGGCGTGAGTGGCAACGTGGGTCGGGATGGCAACGCGGGCTTCAACATCCGCGGGCTGGAGGGCAACCGTGTGCTGCTGACGATCGACGGCATCCGCGTGCCGCGCGAACTCGTCAGCGGGGTGTTCGGTCCCGCGGCCTTCGGACGGGACTACTACGACATCGGGCTCATCTCGCGGGTAGAGATCTTGCGTGGCGCCAATTCCGCGCTGTACGGCTCCGACGGTCTGGCGGGCATGGTGGCCATGTTCACCACCGAACCCAGAAGCCTGCTCAAGCCTGGTCAGGCGCTGGGCGGACGGGTGGGCCTGAGCTACGACGGCCAGGATAAAACCCGCCGGCTCGGCGCCACGCTCGCCGGCGCGCCCAGCGACACCCTGCAGTGGCTGGGCAGTGTGCAGGTCGGTCGCAGCGAGGCGCTGGACAACCAGGGCACCAACTACTCGCTCAACAGCAACCGCACGGCACCCAATCCGCAGAAGGACAAGAACGTCTCGCTGCTCGGCAAACTGGTGCTCACGCCCGGCGCCGGTCAGCGTCATGTGTTCACCGCGGAACACGTGGACAAACGCGGCAAGATCGAGGCTTACACGGGCCGCGCACCAGCGGTCACCACAGCGACCCACGTGGGTGATCTGGACGGTACTTCCGAGATGGCCCGCACGCGCCTCAGCTGGGACGGCCGTTTTCCCGTGGCTTCGGCCTGGGCCGATGAAGTGCGCGCCATGGTGGGCCTGCAATCGTCGGATGCGCAGGAAGTGGCCCGTGAGCTGCGCCCACTGCAGCCCGCAGCCACACAGAACCGCGTGCGCGATGTGACCTACACCGAACGCACGATCCAGGCCGTGCTGCAGGCCGAGAAGCTGCGCTCACTCGGTGGCACCTGGAGCCAGAAGCTGGTGTATGGCGTGGATGTGTCGCGCGCGCACATGGACAACCTGGTCACGGGTGTGAACGGACCTGCTTACGAGGCCTACCCGCTCAAGCGCTTCCCCAAGACGGTGGAGACCACTTCGGCGCTGTTCGTGCAGAGCGAATTCGCCAATGACCGCTGGAGCCTGATCCCTGCGTTGCGCTACGACCGCGTCTCGCTCGACGCAGAAGCCGACCCGCTGTATCCCATGCAGCCCGCGTCCTTGTCCAACGGCGCACTCACGCCCAAGCTGGGCGCGATCTGGCGCGGTGGCGAAGCGTGGAGCGTGTTCGCCAGTCTGGCGGCCGGGTTCAAGTCGCCCAATCCGCTGCAGCTCAACAACTATTTCCAGAATCCGCTGGGCAACTACGAGGCGATCCCCAACCCGAACCTGCGTCCGGAGAAGAGCCGCACGTTCGAACTGGGCGCACGGGGCAAGTCGGAGGGATTCGACTGGGAAGCCGTGGCCTTCACCGGCCGTTACAAGGACTTCATCGAAGACCTGGTCACGGTGCAGACCGCGCCAAGGACGCAGTTCCAGTCGGTCAACCGCCAGTCGGTCACCTTGCGCGGCTTCGAGCTCAAGGGCTCAGCACGGCTCACGGCCAACACCACCGTGCGCGCGGCCTACGGGCAGACCAAGGGCACCGACACCGCGCTCAACCAGCCGCTGAACTCGGTCAACCCCGCCAAACTGGTGCTGGGCGTGGACCACCGAGTGGGCGACTGGTCGCTCGGCGCTTCGTTGGCCCACAGCCTGAAGAAGTCGACCGAGGACATCGACTACACCGGCGCGGCCAACCAGTTCGCCACGCCCGCCTACACCACGCTGGACCTGCGCGCGAGCTGGCGCGTGACCCGTTCCACCCGCCTCAGTGCGGCCATTCACAACGTGACCGACCGCAAGTACTGGGAGTGGACCAACGTGCGCAGCGTGGCCGGGAACTCGCCCGTGCTCGATGCCTACACCGCACCGGGCCGCGCGTTCTCGGTGGCGCTGGTCACCGACTTCTAGGGCCTGTTCCTAGCCAACTCAAGGAGAGCCGCCATGCAGACCGATCCGCACACCGACAGCGCCGACGAGGAATACACATTGCCCAGCGTGGAGGCCCTGCTGGCCGGCACCCTGGCGCTCATGACCGGTTACGCGCAGAGTGCGCGCGATTGTCCGCACCGTCCGCTGATGGCGCGCAAGCTGGTGTCGAACCTGTTCTACCTGTCGGCCCATCCGCAGCTGTCGTCGCCCATGCAGGTGATGCTGGCCAACCTGCGCACGCGCTGGCAGCTCGAGGTGGAAAGCGCCGTCGATGCGGCGGCTGCGGACGTGAGACCCACGCCCTTGTGGCATTCCGTACCCGCCAGCGTGCAGTAACGCGGCGCCCCGTTTCCCAACCAGGAGAAGACCATGAATCCCCACGACATTCGCACCGCATTCCAGGCCGCGCGCGCCAGCGGGCTGCGGGCCAAGGAAGCCGCCGAGTCGATCGGCCTGGGTGAAGGCGCGGCCATGGGTGCACACCGCGGTGCGCACGAGGCACCGCTGCAGGCCATCGCGCTGAAACCCGACTGGCTGGGTCTGCTGCAATCGCTGGAAGCCTGCGGGCCGCTCATGGCACTCACGCGCAACGAGACCGTGGTGCATGAGAAGACAGGGGTGTACCAGAAGGTGTCTGCCAGCGGCCACATCGGTCTCGCGTTGGGGGAAGAGATCGACCTGCGCCTGTTTTTCAGCCAGTGGCACGCCGGCTTTGCCGTGGCCGAGTCCATGAAGTCGCAACCCGGCATGGCGCCCCCGAGCCTGCAATTCTTCGACCGGCATGGCATGGCTGTGCACAAGATCTTCGTGCGCGAGCAGACCGATCTGGCGGCGTGGCAGCGCGTGATCGCGCAGCACAGCGACGACCAGCGCGAGATCGAATTCCAGGCGCGTGCCGAGACCACGGCCGCGGCGCCGCAGCCGCTGGTTGACAGCGCAGCGTTCCATGCCGCCTGGGGCGCCATGACCGACACGCACCAGTTCTTTCCCTTGCTCAAGCAGTTCGGCCTGGAGCGCCAGCAGGGCTTCCGGCTGGTGGAGGGCCGCTTCACCCACCGCGTGGAAAAGGCCGCTGTGCGCGAGCTGCTGATGGAAGCCGCGTTCGACGGCACGCCCATCATGGTCTTCGTCGGCAGCCCGGGCTGCATCCAGATCCACACCGGTCCGGTCAAGCGCATCGAGCCCATGGAGATCCAGGGCAAGACCTGGCTCAACATCCTCGACGCCGGCTTCAATCTGCACCTGCGGGAAGACCTGATCCAGGACGTGTGGGTGGTGGAGAAGCCGACCAGCGATGGCGTGGTGACCTCGGTGGAAGCCTTCGACGCGCGCGGGGAACTCATGGCCATGTTCTTCGGCGCGCGCAAGCCGGGCCAGAGCGAACTCGCAGCCTGGCGCCACATCGTCGCGCACCTGCAAGGCGCGGGCCAGGCGCAGGACACGGTGTCAGCGTGAGCACGTCGAGTCTCAAGGCCGTTGAAATCAAGGCCTTCGTGCCCGCGAAGGACTTCGCGCTGTCCAAGCGCTTCTACGCAGACCTGGGTTTCACCCAGCGATCGGAAGGCGGTGGCGTGGCGTACTTCGTCGTGGGCGGCTGTCCTTTCCTGCTGCAGGACTTCTACGACCGCGCACTGGCCGAAAACCTCGCCATGCACCTGCTGGTGCCGGACGTGCAGGCCTGGCGCGCGCATGTGGACGCGCAAGACCTGGCCGGACGCTATGGCGTGCGCATCACGCCGGTGACGGCACAGCCTTGGGGCATCACCGAGTTCGTGGTGATCGATCCCTCGGGCGTGTGCTGGCACATCGGACAGAACACGCCCGGCTTCGAGCACGTGGGCCGCCTGTCAGACGCATCGCAATGAACGCCTCCACCCGCCATGAAACACCTGCTCCCGCCACCCCCATCCGGCAACACCTCGCGCAGAAGCGCGCTGCGAAAGCTCTCGTTCGGCGCACTGGCTGGCTCGGCAGCGGCAACCGCTGGATGGCCTTTGCTGCTGAGGGCTGCGCCTGCGGCTGCGAACAGCCCGAACCCCAGCGCCGGCTCCGCCGCTGAACGCGGCGCGCTGCCGCGCCTGATCACGGTGGGCGGTGGCATCACCGAAGTGGTCTACGTGCTCGGTGCGCAAGACCAGCTGGTGGGCACCGACACCACCAGCCTGTACCCGGCTGCCGCGTTGTCCACGCCCAAGGTGGGCTACATGCGCCAGCTCTCGGCCGAAGGGCTGCTCTCCCTGCGGCCCGATGCCGTCATCGCCGGCAGCGACGCCGGGCCGCCTGTGGTGCTGGATCAGTTGCGAAGCGCCGGTGTGCGCGTGGAGCTGGTGGTGTCCGACCACAGCTGGGCCGAGGTGGAGCGCAAGGTGGCGGCGGTGGGTCGCGCGTCGGGCCGCGAGGCGGCGGCGCGCGAACTGCAGGCCCGGCTGGATGCGCGCTGGCAGGCCGTAACGTCGCGGGTGCGCGCTGCGAAGGGGCCGGGTCCGCGAGTGTTGTTCGTGCTTTCGCACAGCGGCAGCCCCACCGTGGCGGGCGAGCAGACCGCCGCCGACGCCATGATCCGTTTCGCGGGTGGGCGCAACGTCATGAGCGGCTTCAAGGGCTACCGGCCCATGACGGCCGAGGCCATGGCAGCGGCCGCACCGGACGTGATCCTCACGACCACACAGGGCATCGAAGCGCTGGGCGGCGAAGCGAAGTTCTGGCAGCGGCCCGAGCTCGCGCTCACGCCGGTCTTCCAGCGTCGTGCTTCCCCGGGGGCGCTGGTGCATCTGGATGCGCTGGAGTTGATCGGCTTCGGTCCGCGCCTGCCCGACGTGGTGGAGCGCGTGCACGAGAGGTTGCGCCCGGCATGAGCATGTCCACACCTTTCGTCAATGTGCGCACGCCCTGCCTTGCGCGTGCCGTGGCCGACTACACCCAGGTGCTGGGCTTCGAGTGTCTGCAGCAGGTGCCAGGCGTCTATGCGCGCCTCGTGCACGGCCCGTTGTGCGTGCAGCTCTGGGCCTGTGGCGCCGTGCCGGGGCGTTGGGAGCGCGTCTCACCGCAACACAAGGCCTTCGAGCCTGGCCACCATCGCGTGGAGATCGTGGGCATCCATGCCTTGCACGAGCGATTGCGCAAGGCACTGCTCGCGCCCTGCCGCACCTCGCTGGCTGGTCGCTCGGCGCTGCACGCGCACCGGCTCGATGCCGCCGCACCCGAATGGCAGCCCTGGGGAGCCTGGGAGGCGCGCGTGCAGGATGTCGATGGCAATGTGCTGCACCTGATCGATCGCGCCGCCTGGCTCCCCGATCCGAACTGGCAACCCCCGTCGAGCGCGCAGCGCGCCGTGCCATGACTCAGGCCGCTGCCGTGGCTTCCTCGCCGGGTCCGTTTCGCGCGCGCCGCCTGTCCGGTTCCGCGTTGTTGCTCTGGCTGGCCGCCGTGCTCATCGCCACGCTGCTGTGGGCGAGCGGCCAGGGCGCTTACAGCTTGCCGCTCGGTGCCCTGCCCGGTGTGCTGATGGGCATGGGCAACGGTGCCATGCAGAGCGGTGCCGAACTGGTTTTCTTCAACATCCGCCTGCCACGTCTGGTGCTGGGTCTGGTGGCAGGCGCAGGGCTGGGTCTGGCCGGCGCCCTGATGCAGGGTCTGTTCCGCAATCCTCTGGCCGACCCGGGCCTGATCGGCGTGAGTGGCGGTGCAGCGCTGGCTGCCGGCGTCACCATCGTCCTGGGCAGCGTGTGGTTTCCCGACCTGCCTCGTGCCATGGGCAGCTGGACGCTGGTGCTCATGGCCTTTTGCGGCGGCCTCTCGGTGACGGTGCTCATCTACCTGCTCTCGCGCGGCGAAGGCGGCACGCGGGTGGGGATGATGCTGCTGGCGGGTATCGCGGTGAATGCGCTGGCCGGCGCGGGCCTGGGCCTGCTCAACTTCCTGGCCACCGACGAACAGTTGCGCAACCTGCAGTTCTGGCTGCTCGGCAGCCTGGGCGGCGCGCGCTGGAGCGCGGTCGCGCTGGTGGGCGTCATCACCGCGTTCGCGGGTGTCGTGGGCCTGCGCCTGGCGCGCGCGCTCAATGCGCTGGCGCTGGGCGAGGCACAGGCGGTGCTGCTGGGCGTGCCGATCGAGCGCGTCAAGCAGACGGCCATCGTGGTCACCGCGCTGGCCGTGGGCGCGGTCACCGCCACCACCGGCATCATCGGTTTCATCGGGCTGGTGGCGCCGCACATGGTGCGCCTGCTCGCCGGTCCCGACCACCGCTGGGTGCTGCCGGGCTCGGCGCTGCTGGGTGCCGTGCTCGTGCTGCTGGCCGATGCCGTGGCGCGCACCATCCTGCAACCCGCCGAACTGCCGCTGGGCGTGCTCACCGCGCTGGTGGGCGTGCCCTTCTTCCTGGCACTGCTGCGCGGTGCGGCCGGGAGGCGGCTGTGAACGCCCGCCTGCTCGATGCCGACTGGCGCAGCGCCTGCGGCGACATGCCCGCGGGCGAACGTCCCTTGTGGCTCGATGACGATGAGGATGGGTCCACCGAGGAGCCGGTGGTGCCCGAGGGCGTCGGATTGCACGCGCGTGGTGTGGTGGTGCGTGCCGGTACCAGCACCTTGCTGGAGGGCGTGGACCTGCAACTGGCGTGCGGCGAGGTGGGCGTCATCCTGGGGCCGAACGGAGCGGGCAAATCGACGCTGCTCGCCGTGCTCGCTGGCCTGCGCGCGCCGGATCAGGGCGGCGTCTCGCTCAACGGCCAACGCGTGACACGTGGACGGGTGGGCCCGCTCGCGCGCTGCCGCGCCGTGCTGCCGCAGGAAACCGCCGTCGCCTTCGACTTTCGCGTGCAGGAGGTGGTGGAGCTTGGCCGCTATCCGCACATCCACGCCCCCTCGCGCCAGGAGAAAGACATCGTGCAGGCCGCCATGGTGGCCACCGGCGTGGCCACCATGGCCGATCGTCCGGTGGGCAGCCTCAGCGGCGGTGAGCGAGCGCGGGTGCAGCTGGCGCGCGTGATGGCGCAGATCTGGGAGCCCAGTGCCGATGGCGCACCGCGCTGGCTGCTGCTGGACGAACCCACCGCTGCGCTCGATCTTCGCCACCAGCACGACACCCTGCGCACGGTGCGCCGTTGGGCGCGTGAACAGGGCGTGGGCGTTGTCGCTGTGCTGCACGACCTCAACCTTGCGCTGCGCTACGCCGACCGAGCCTGGGTGCTGGATGGCGGCGCTCTCCAGGCCAGTGGTGTGCCAGCGCGTGTGCTCACGCCGCATCTCGTGCAACGCGTATGGCAGGTGCAGGCCGACACCGTGCGCGCGGCCGATGGTGTGAACCAGTTGCTCATTGCGGCCGGTGTGCCGCCAGACACCGGGAAGGAACTGCCATGACATCAATCTCCACCGTCCACCTCGCTGCGCGGCACGACAGCGTGGCCGCACGCGAACTGGCGCAGGAACACGGCGCCCTGACCCGCCAGATGGCCAGCCTGCAGCGCCGCGTGAGCGAGCAGGTGCGCGCACAGGCGCAGCAACTGGCAGCACTGGAGGAAGAAGTGGTGTGCCTGCGCGGCCAGCTCATCGTGACGCGCACCTGCATGCTCTGGGGCCTGGGCGTGGCCGGTGTGGCCCGCCCGATGCCGCGCCGACCACATGCGCCGGTGATTGCCGCCCAGGAGCCCATGGCCGAAGCCAGCAGCGTGATCTGCCAGACCGGCTGCGTGGGCCATGCCCATCCGTGGCTGGAGGCCGATGGTCAGTGCCGACGCACGGGCGTGGCGTGCAACCAGGTCACATAGCCATCCAGTGGTTGTCGAACTGAAGCCGAACGGTCGATCGGGCTTCGGTGCTCTCAGGAGCACACCACACGCCTTCCGCTCCGCTGGCCCACCAGTGACCCTCGTCGGCGGCCAGCGCATACGCCTCGCGATGAGACTGGTTCCGGGACCAGCGAGCGCTGGCGTCGAACAACGCCAGCGTGTCCGCTCGCGGGCAGCTCACCACGAAACCGCCGCCGGGCAGCGCGCAGATGTCGCCGCCGTAGCCTTGAACGGCGGGTTGCTCCTGCGCGACCTGCAGCCGCTGGCCGTTCCACACCGCGAGCACGGGTGCGCGCTGTTTGGCGTCCGCATCGGGGTGTTCGGCCTGCAGCGCGATGCCCACGGTGTTCGACGCCGCATCCCAGGCCAAGTGGCGGATGCTGAGGAAGGGATCGTCCAGGCGCCACTGGCCCAGCAACGCGCCGTTGCGCGGATCGAGTGCCACCAGCGAAGCGTCCATGCGATCGAGCGACCGCTTGCTGCGGCCGGTTTCGGGCAGCGTGGGAATGCCGCCATTGGCCACCAACAGGCTGCCGGCGGGCATGTCGCCCACGCGCTGCGGCAGCAGCAGGAATTCGTGCGGATCCATGCCATGGGTGGCCCATTCGGCGCGCTTCTCCAGCGTCTTCGCATCGCGCGCGGCCAGGCGGCCCTGCGCGGTGTCGAGGTCGGTCTCGGTGGTCCAGATCATCTGGCCGTCGGGGCTGGCGGCGGCGTGGCCGTTGAAGCGGCGGTCGTCTTCGATCCAGTGCCATTGGGTCTGGCCGCTGGCGGGATGCCAGCGCAACAGCCAGTCGCCGGGGCGCCGCGCGGTGGCGAGCACGCTGCCACCGGCTTCCACCATCAGGCCGTGTGCGCGCGTGGGCACGGCGAGTTCGCGTTGCACTGACCAGCGCGAACCTTCCAGTGCGATCACGCCGATGCGCTGCTCGTTCGATGCCTGCCAGGCCGCAAGCAGGCGCGTGGGGCGCGCGGGCGTGGTGGTGGCCCAGGTGGGCGCGAGGCCCATCGCCGCCGTGGCCAACAGCCATTGGCGGCGCGACAGCAGCACGAAGGCGCCTTCAGTCTCCATCGGCATCGGAGAAGCCCAGAGGCACGTCGAGCGCGGCGGCCACTTCGTTCTGGAACAGCACCGTCACGGCCTTCATGGATTTCGTGACGGCGAGCAGCTCGCGCTCGTTCGAACGCGGCGTGAGCTTGTCCATGCCGGCCGTCACCTGGTCCAGCGCCTGGCCCCACTTCTGCGCCAGCGCGAGTTGGCCGCGGCCCATCAGCAGCGCTTCCATCGGCACGAGCGCGCTGCCTGCAGCAGGCGGCGATGAACCAGGTGGCAGGCGGCCTTGCGCGAGCAGGCTCTGCCATTGCGCGCGCCAGTCGCGCAGACCACTTTCGCGGTCGAGCCGCGCATACGGCACCGGTGTGCCTTTGGCGGCGTTGCCTGTGGTCTGGTGGGTGGTGATGGGCTTTTCGATGTGCGCCCAGCGCAGCCGTTCCAGGCCGGCCAGCCACTGGTTCACCCACTCGGCCAGCGAGCCAGTGGTGGCCTCGGGCTCGTCGTCCCATTCCTTGCCGGCCCAGGTACCCAGTTCGTTGTGGAGTTCGCGTGCCTCGGCCGCGATGCCTTGTGCCACCAGTTCGGCGTAGCGGCAGGCCGCAGCCGGTGCGGGCTGGCGGCTCGCCGCCCACTGGTTCATCAGCACCTCGAACGCGGGGAAACCTTTGGCTGGCGTGCCCACGCGGTCCATGTCGGCCAGCGTGGCCGGTGCTTTCTCCAGCGAGCGGCGCAGCAGATCGGGGCGCGTGGGCCAGAAGTCGATCTGGCGCTGCGAGCGCCGCGTGATCAGCGGGCCCACGGCGGGCGTGGACAGGGTTTCCCAGCTGACCAGCGTGTTCTGCCACTGCGCGCGCAGTGCGGGCAACGTGGCCTGGCCTTTGCAATGCTCGGTGGTGGTCTCCACCAGGCGATCGGCCTGGGCCAGGAAGTCTTTCGCCAGCGGCGGCAGGTGGTGCGTGTAGAGGCTTTGCATGGCCTGTTCGGCCGAGTAGTACGGCGCTGCCACCACCGGCGCGGTGACCTGCGCGGTGGCCGCCGACAGGCCGCAGGTCAGCGCGGCGGCGCACAGCGCGCGAATGAGTTGGGTCATAGCGACTCCACGAATTTCACCAGCGCCTGACGGTCGCCCGGTTTCATCTTGAGCACCTGCTCTTTCGATGTCTGCGCTTCCCCGCCGTGCCAGAGGATGGCTTCCAGCACGCCGTTGGCGCGACCATCGTGCAACAGCCGCTGGTGGCCGTTCACATCCTTGATCAGGCCGATGCCCCAGAGCGGGGGCGTCTTCCACTGGCTGCCGCTGGCCTGGAAATCCGGGCGGCCATCGGCGAGGTCGGGACCCATGTCGTGCAGCAGCAGGTCGGTGTAAGGCCAGATGCGCTGGCCCTTCAGTGCGGGGCTGGTGAGCCGGGGGAACGGGCCTTCGGCGGTGACGTAGCTCGGTCGATGGCAGGCGGCGCATTGCGCCTGCGCGAACAGCGCCTGTCCGCGCAGCACCTCGGCGTTGTTCACGTTGCGCCGCGCCGCCGGCGCCAGCGTGGCCTGGTAGAAGACCACGTGCTCCAGCGTCTCGTCGTCGATCTCCGGCGCCCTGGCGCTCGCCGAGGACGCGGGCACGATGCCGTCGCGCCCGCTGGTCTTGCCGCCGCCGTGCGGTGCGGCCAGGCAGTCTTTCTGCGTGGGTGTGCAGGTCTCTTGCGGAAACGCGTTCGAGGTGATGCCGATGTCGCCATGGAAGGCGGCGGCGGTCTGGTGCGCGATGGTGGCCACGTTGGCCTTCCAGCCGAAGCGGCCGATGCGTTCCTCATTGGCGAACACATCCCACACGCGGTTGGGCTGGCCCTTGATGGGGCCGGGTGCGGCGGCCTGCTCGCGCGCGTTGCGCAGGATCTCCGCTTCCGGAATCGCTTCCAGCAGCCCGATGCCGGCGATCTGCGGAGCGATGCGCGGGCTGACCATGAGGCCGTGCGCGAACGGTCCGTAGGCGAGGTCGGTGAGTGTGTAGATCGGCTGTTGCAGCGTGTAGCGCGTGCCATCGGCAAACCGGCCGTGGATGGCCCGCTGGCGCATCTCCACGCGGCCTTCGGGCTTGACGCCCTGGATCGCCGCGTTGTTGAACTGGTCGCCGTACACCGGGTCGGGCCGCACGCCGGCCTTGGGGTCGGGTGCGCCCGCTACCGACAGGCGCATGAGCAGGGCCACCGTGCCCTCGGGCTCGGCGCCCAGCGTGTTTTTCCAATCAGGTGGCGCGCCCCGGCCATCGAGCACGTGGCAACCCGCGCAGGACCGCGCGATGAAATGCGGGCCGAGGCCGTCGCGCGCCGTGGTCGAAGCCGGCGCCTCGACCCAATTGCGCTTGAAGAACGAGTTGCCGATCACGAAGCGCGTGCGCCCCGGATCGTCCAGATTGGCCAGCGGGAACGAGAACGCGTTCTTGCCGGTGGCGTACACCGTGGTGACGCCGCCGGTCTTTTCGCCCAGCGGGTCGGGCGCTTCGTCGGCATGCAGCCACACGGCGACGCCGCAGCCGGTGGTCAGAACCACCGCAGCGACCAGCCGCCGGGTGGCGGTCAGCGATTTCATGGTGTCCTGCTCAAGGCTCCACGAGGGTCAGCTTGGCGATGCCCACCGCGTTGGCCGATTCCACCAGCAGCTTGGACTGCTCGACCAGGCTGGCGATGGTCTTCTCGATCGCCGGGCGGCCTGCTGCGCCCTTGGCAATGGCGCGATCGAACGGTGCCGGGATCGACTCCGCCGCTGCCACCGAAGCGGCCAGTTGCGCGGTGGTCTTCTCGGCCAGGTCGGCCTTCTTCGCGGCGACCAGGTCGCGCACGCCCGGGCCTTGCAGCACGCTGCCGTCGCGCTTCTTGTACTGGCCCAGCCACACGTTCTGGATGCCCTGTGCGTTGGTGACGATGTCGCGGTGCGTGTTGTCGGAGAAGCAGGAATGTTCGTCTTCCTGGTCCTGCGAATTCAGGGCCACCTCCATGCGTTCGCCGGCCAGTTCACCGCGCGAGAGCGAGCCCAGGCCGACGATGATCTTGCGCACCGATTCCCTGCCGCCCTTCTCGAAGCGCGCGCGGTAGTTCTTCTGGCCCGGGGCCCAGGCCTTGGTGACGGAGGCCAGGTCATCGACCAGCAATTCCGTGGCCACCGTCAGGAACTGGCGACGGCGGTCGGCGTTGGGCGTCTTGCCATCCACGTAGTCTTCGAACGAACGGTTGCCCGGACCGGTCTCGCTCAGGTCCTGGCCCCACAGCAGGAACTCGACGGCGTGCCAGCCGGAGCTGATGTTCTCTTCACCGCCGCGCTCGTTGAATTTGGCCAGGTTGGTTTTGGTGATCTTGAACTTGGGGTTGTTGACCAGGCCGGCCTTGGGCTTGCCCTGCACGTAGTCAACGTATGCCTCGTCCAGCGGCCAGGCGTTGATCTGGCCCTCCGGGCCCTTGTCGTCGTCGATCGGACCGCCGTAGAAGCGGAAGGCCTCGGTCTGGCCATAGAACTCTCGCGCGGCCAGCCAGGCCTTGCGGGCGGCGGCCAGGCCATCGGCCGAGGGCGCGGCGGTGAAGACCTTGATGGCGGTCTGCATCTCCTGCGCGGCGGCCAGCGTGTCGCTGTAGTTGGCGTGCACCAGGGTGGCGTAGTGGGCGGCCACGCTCCCGGGGGTGGCAGCGGCGGTTTGTGCCTGTGCGGTGGCGTTCAGGGCCAGGCCAAGGATGGCGGCGGCCAGGGCGGTCTTGAGGTGCATGGGTTCTCCTGCAGGGCGGCACGAACGGATGTCCGGATACCCCGGGAGAATATCTTAAATGCGAATGATTATCAGAAAATTAACGTTTCCCTGAGCCGTGGTGGAAGGTGCCAGGCTCAGCAATCCGACCAGCGACGCAGCAGATCGTTGTACAGGCCGGTGAGTCGCACGAGGTCGGGATCGGCCTCGCCGTGGCGCTGGCGCAGCCGCATGAGCGCCAGGTCCATTTCATACAGGTGGCGCCGGCACTCGGTGTCCTTGACCACGCTTTGCATGAAGAGGTAGCAGGCCAGGCGCTCGCCACGCGTGACCGGCCTGACCTCGTGTCGCGAGCCGGAGGGATAGATCACCATGCTGCCGGCCGGGAGTTTGACCAGGTGGCTGCCGTAGGTGTCCTCGATGTGCAGTTCGCCGCCGTCGTAGCTGGCCGGGTCGGAAAGGAACAGCGTGGCCGATACGTCGGTGCGCAGGGCGCTGCCATCCGGCAGATAGCGCAACGTGTTGTCGTTGTGCCAGCCATAGTGGTTGGTCTCGCCCGTGTAGCGATTGAAGTTGGGCGGCAGGACCTTGTTGGGCAGCGCGGCCGACAGCAGCAGGGGCGAGCGGTTGAGCGCACGCATCACCAGGCGCCGTAGTTCGGGCAGCCCGGGGCAGTCTTCCGGCAACTGCAGGTTCCGCTTGGCGAGCAGGGCCTGCGGCCCTGCACTCTGATGTGGTGCCCAGGTCGAGCGCGCGAGCTGCTCGCCTGCGGCGGCGAGCTCGGCGGGGGTCAGCAGGTTGTCGAAAGTGACCAGCAAATGAAAGGCACCTCAGAAATCGTGACGCAGCGTGGCAATGAGCTGGCGGCCTGCGCCTGGAATGCCCTGGCCCCCGCCCTCGGCCATCTGCCCGATGTACCGCTTGTCAAACGCGTTGTACAGATTCAGGCGCAATTGTGTCTTGGGGCTGAATTTGTAGGTCACGTAAATGTCAGCCACCGTGTAGCCGGGAATGGTGACCTTCAGGTTGCCCGTAGGGGCTGGCTGCACACCACTGGTCTGTTCTGCCACGTACTGCAGACCACCACCCAGGGTCCATTGGGGTGAAACGTCGTAGGTACTGAAGATGTTGAAAGAATGCTTGGGGGTGCCGCCCAGTTCCTGGCCGATGGCGTAGGTGTTGTCGGGCGAGGACGTCACCTTGGACTGCAGGTAGGTGTAGCCGGAGTACAGGCGCCAGCGCTTGGAGACGTTGCCCGCCGCCAGCACCTCGAAGCCGTTGATGTGGTACTTCACGTTCGGAATCGTCACTGCGCCGGCCACGGCCGCGGGGAAGCGGCCTTGGGACGTTTCGGTGCGGAACACCGCTGCGTTGAGGTCAAGGTCCGACCCGAGTTCCCATTTGGCACCCAGCTCGATGGCACGGACCTTCTCGGGAGGCGTGCTGAATCCTGCTCCCACGATGGGCTCGGTCGCCCCACCGCCAGCGAGCTGAACCTGGTTGCGGTCGAAGGAGCCCGAAATGTTGAATGCGCTGCCATAGGCGGCGTACAGCGAGGTGTCGGGCTTGAGTTTGTACACCAGGCCTGCGCTGTAGCTGAATTCGCTGTCACTGCGCTCATGCGTGGTGTTGGCCGCCGCGTTGCCGCCCGTGAATCCGCGTCGCGTGGCCTTGGCGTCAACCTTGTCCCAGCGGCCGCCCAGATTGAGCTCCCACTGCGGGGCGAGCTTCATGGTGTCCAGCACATACACGCCCATTTCCTTCGTCTCGAAGCGGTACACCGAGCCGTCGTACACCGGCGTGCTCGCACCCAGGGGCCGTTGTGCCGGGTTGTAGAGCGAGGTGGTGGACCCGTTGGTGTCGCGTCGGCGGCGGTTTTCGTAGCTGTACTGGGCCAGCTCGATGCCGGTGACCATGTCGTGCTGCACCGATCCCGTGTTGAAACTGAACAGCAGGTCGGTCTGGTTGTTGAAGCCGGTGTCGTCCTGGTCACGAGGTTTGGTGTCGCCGCGGGCGGTGGTGGCATTGACGATGCGCGGCGACGAAGTGATCGAGTTGTTGCCGACCGAACTCAGTCGCGTCTGATTGCGCACCACGATGCCCGACGCCGTGCTGTGTCGCACGCTCAAACCGAGCTGATTGACGTCGATCTTCTTGTAGTCGTCGGTATGGCCGTAGAAGTTGTTGAAGTTCAGTCCCGGTGGCACCACACCGCCATTGCCCAGCACGTTGGTGCGGTCCAGCGGCAAGCCGGCGTCGGGCAGGTCGTCCTGTCGCGTGTGCAGGAAATCGACCGTGAACTGGGTCCTGCCCTTGAAGCCCCAGGTGTAGGCAGCGTACAAGCCGTACCGGCTTTCTTCGGCCACGTCGCGCCCGGGCATGTCTGCGTCGTGCGTCATCAGGTTCAGTCGCACCGCGCTGTTGTCGTCGATGGCGCGGTTCAGGTCGGCGGTGGCCCGGAAGTAGCTGTCGGTGCCCAAGCTGACTTCGGCACGGTTGAACGACTGCAGGCTTGGTTTCTTGGTCACGAAATTGATCGTGCCGCCGGCCGAACCGCGCCCGGAGAAGGCGGAGTTCGGACCCTTGACCACTTCGAGCTGTTCCACATAGAACGGATCGCGGAAATAGTTGCCGAGATCACGCGTTCCGTTGACGTTGAGGTCATCTCGCGCGTTGAAGCCTCGGATCTTGAGCTGATCGCCGCCGGGCGGGTTGCCCTCGCCGGCCTGCAGGCTGATGCCGGGAATGTTGCGCAAGGCTTCGGTGAGCGACGTCACGTTCTGTTCTTCGAGCAGATCGCTCGGCAGCACGGTGATGATGCGAGGCGTGTCCTGCAGGTCGCGCGTGTATTTCAGGCTGTCCACTTGCTGACCGCGGAAGTCGATCACCTCGACCTCTTGCAGTGTGGGGCTGGTCTGTGGAGTCTGGGCCTGCGAGGCGCTAGCGCCCAGCGCTGCGATGGCGAGGCCGACGGCGTGACGGCGGAAATGGAGCGCGCTGGGTTGCATGGCGTTCTTTCTTAAGAATCGTTAAGATTTAAAAGAACGGAATCATAACGATTCTCAACACCAATGCAACAAGGTGTTGCACATGGGCCCGACGGGCCAGAGGCGCAACCGGCGACGGGGGCCGTCGCGCAGACTTAACCGCGCATCAGCGCTTCGATCTCGTCCGCCTTCACAGGCACGCCGCGCGAGATCAACTCGCAGCCCGTCGCGGTGACGATCGCGTCGTCCTCGATGCGGATGCCGATGTTCCAGAACGCCTCGGGCACACCCTCGCCCGGCCGCACGTACAGGCCGGGTTCGATGGTCAGCACCATGCCGGGTCGCAGCACGCGGCTGGGCCGATCCTTGATGGTCTCGCCACTCAAGGGGTCCTTGCGCTCGCTCACCGTGCCGAGCTCGGCGGGCTCCACATAGCTGCCGCAGTCGTGCACGTCCATGCCCAGCCAGTGGCCGGTGCGGTGCATGTAGAACGGGAAGTAGGCGCGGTTGGCGATCACATCCTGGGCACTGCCGACCTTGTTCGCGTCCAGCAGGCCCACGTCGAGCATGCCCTGGGCGAGCACGGCCACGGTGGCCTCGTGCGGATCGATGAAGCGCGCACCGGCCCTGGTGGCGGCCACGGCGGCATCCTGGCTGGCGAGCACCAGGTCGTAGAGCGTGCGCTGGGGGCCGGTGAACTTGCCGTTGGCCGGGAAGGTGCGCGTGATGTCGCTGGCGTAGCCGTCGAGCTCGCAGCCGGCGTCGATCAGCACCAGTTCCCCGCTGCGGATGGGCGCGGTGTCGGCGCGGTAGTGCAGCACGCAGGCGTTGGCGCCAGCGGCCACGATGCTGCCGTAGGCCGGGTACTGCGAGCCGTGCTCGCGGAAGCTGTGCAGCAGCTCGGCGTCCAGGTGGTATTCGCGCACGTCCTGCCCGGCGCGCAGCATGGCCGCGCTGCGCTGCATGGCGCGAATGTGCGCCTGTGCGCTGATCTGCGCGGCGCGGCGCATGGTGGCCTGCTCATGCGCATCCTTCACCAGCCGCATTTCGTCGAGCACGCCGCACAAGTCGCGTTGCGACTCTGGGCACAGCGCGCCGTAGCGCACCCGCGCACGCACAGGCTGCAACCAGCCGTTGATGCGGCTCTCCAGCCCTTCGTGCGTGGCGAACGGGTACCACACGGTGTGGCGGTTCTCCAGCATCTTGGGCAGGCGCTGGTCGAGTTCGACCACCGAATGCGCTTCACTCAGGCCCAGGTGCTCGGGCGCTGCGGCAGGGCCGAGCCGAATGCCGTCCCAGATCTCTCGCTCCAGGTCCTTGGGCTGGCAGAACAGCGTGGTGGCACCCTCGGCGGTGATCACCAGCCAGGCGTTGGGCTCGGTGAAACCGGTGAGGTAATAGAAGTAACTGTCGTGCCGGTAAAGAAAGTCGCTGTCGCGGTTGCGCGGCCGCTCGAGGGCGGTGGGCACGATGGCGATGCCGCCGGCGCCCAATTGGGCGGCCACGCGGGCGCGGCGTTCGGCGTAGAGCTGGGTGTGGGTGGTGGCGTCCATGCGCCCCATTGTCGGGGTTTTGGCGCGTTCTGGCGTCGCCGGGGGATCAGCCCGCTGCGTTCAGTTCCTGCAGGCGGGCGGGCGTGCCCACGTCGACCCAGGGCCCGTTGTAGATCTCGGCGCTGACCCTTCCTGCGTCCATCGCCTGACGGAGCAGCGGTGCCAGCGGCGCCGCCGTGCCCTGCGGATTGCCCGGCAGGATCTCGCACCACGGCGGCTCGAACAGCTCGCGCCGGTACAGGCCGATCGTGCTGTAGGTCCACCGGGTCTCGGCGTCGTTCAGCGCCAGGCCTTCGCTGCTCAGGCCGAAATCCCCGCGCGGGTTGTGCGCCGGGTTGGGCACCAGCCACAGGTGCGCGAGCATGGTGCTGCTCCTGAAGCGCGCCACGCTGTCTGGCATGAAGGCAAAACCGGGCACGTAGACGTCGCTGGCCAGCACCCAGAACACGTCGCCCAGAAGCGGCAAGGCACGCGCGATGCCACCTGCAGTCTCCAGCGCATAGCCGAAGTCCTGCCCCTCGCGCGAGATGGTCACCTCGGTTCCGGGGTGCCGGGCTTGCCAGTCCAGGCAGAAGGCATCGATCTGCTCGCCCAGCCAGGCGGTGTTGACCACCATGCGCGCAAAGCCGCCTGCGTGCAGGGCTTCCATCGGCCATTGCATCAATGGCTTTCCCTGTACCACCAGCAAGGGCTTGGGCTGTGCGTCGGTGAGGGGGCGCATGCGCATGCCGCGTCCGGCTGCAAGGATCATGGCCGCGATCGGGGCGGTAGCGGACGGTTCGGCGGCGAGTCGAGGCATGGGGGTATGGGGTGCGCGTGTGGAATTATGAGCGCGTCCGTGTCTGGAGGCAGGCGCACGGGCATTGGCTGGGCGGCCCGATAAAATCACAGGTTTTGCGCTGCCGCGCCTTTCGTCTCTTCTTCACTTCCCCCCCACACCCCATGTCCGACGCTGCCAGCACCCCCACCCGCACCGCTTCCGCCGTGACCCCCCAGATCCAGGCCAACGCCATCCGTGCCCTGGCCATGGACGCGGTGCAGCAGGCGAACTCCGGCCATCCCGGCGCGCCCATGGGCATGGCCGACATGGCGGTGGCCTTGTGGGGCCGCCACCTGCGCCACAACCCGACCAACCCGCAATGGGCCAACCGCGACCGCTTCGTGCTCTCCAACGGCCACGGCTCCATGCTGATCTATGCGCTGTTGCACCTCACCGGCTACAAGCTGCCCATCGACGAACTGAAGAACTTCCGCCAGTTGCACAGCAAGACCGCCGGCCACCCCGAGGCGGGCATCACGCCCGGCGTGGAGACCACCACCGGTCCGCTGGGCCAGGGCGTCACCAACGCCGTGGGCATGGCGCTGGCTGAGAAGCTGCTGGCGGCCGAATTCAACCGCCCAGGCCACACGGTGGTCGACCACCACACCTACGTGTTCCTTGGCGACGGCTGCCTGATGGAGGGCATCAGCCACGAGGCCTGCGCGCTGGCCGGCGCCTGGAAGCTCAACAAACTGGTCGCCCTGTACGACGACAACGGCATCTCCATCGACGGCCAGGTCACGCCCTGGTTCATCGACAACACCGCCTTGCGCTTCGCCGCCTACGGCTGGAACGTGATCGGCCCGATCGACGGTCATGAAACCGATGCGGTGGACCGTGCGATCGCGGATGCGAAGAACAAGGCCGATGCCCCCACGCTGATCATCTGCAAGACGGCGATCGGCAAGGGCAGCCCCAACCGTGCCAACACCGCCAAGGCGCACGGCGAGCCGCTGGGCTCCGACGAAATCCAGCTGACCCGCGAAGCGCTGGGCTGGATGCACAAGCCCTTCGAAGTGCCGCAGGCGGTGTACGCCGCGTGGGACGCCAAGGAGTCGGGCAAGGCCTCGGAAACCGCCTGGAATGCCACGTTCGCGGCGTACAAGGCCGCCTTCCCCGAGCTCGCGAAGGAATTCACCCGCCGCATGAAGGGCGAACTGCCGAAGAACTTCGCCCAGGTGGCGGTGGACGCCGCCGTGGCCGCCCACACCAAGGCCGAAACCGTGGCCAGCCGCAAGGCCAGCCAGCTGGCGCTGGAAACGTTCACCGCCGCACTGCCCGAGTTGCTTGGCGGCTCCGCCGACCTCACCGGCTCCAACCTCACCAACACCAAGGCCACGCCGGCCTTGCGTTTCAACCTGGCCGGCGAGGTCGTGAAGAACGAACAGGGCCAGGGCGGTCGCCACATCAATTACGGCGTGCGCGAATTCGGCATGGCCGCGATCATGAACGGCGTGGCGCTGCATGGCGGATTCATCCCCTACGGTGGCACCTTCCTCACCTTCAGCGACTACAGCCGCAACGCCATCCGCATGGCCGCGCTGATGAAGCAGCGCGTGATCCACGTGTTCACGCACGACTCCATCGGCCTGGGTGAAGACGGCCCGACGCACCAGTCGGTCGAACACGCCGCCAGCCTGCGCCTGATCCCCAACCTGGACGTCTGGCGCCCGGCCGACACCGCCGAAACGGCGGTGGCCTGGGCGGTGGCGCTCGAGAACAGCACCCGTCCCACGGCGCTGCTGCTGAGCCGCCAGAACCTGCCCTATGCGCCCAAGAGCGACCTGGGCGACATCAGCAAAGGCGCCTACGTGCTGGCCGAGCCCGCCGAGGTCGGCCTGAAGAAAAAGGCGCAGGCCGTGATCGTTGCCACGGGTTCCGAAGTGCAGCTCGCGCTCAAGGCGCAGGAACTGCTCGCGCGTGAACACAAAATCGCCGTGCGCGTGGTTTCCGTGCCCAGCACCACCACCTTCGACCGCCAGGACGCGGCCTACAAGGCCTCGGTGCTGCCCGCCGGCCTGCCGCGCGTCGCGGTGGAAATGGGTTCCACCGACGGCTGGTGGAAGTACGGGGTGGCCGCTGTCGTGGGCCTGGACACTTATGGTGAATCGGCTCCCGCGCCGGTGCTGTTCAAGCATTTCGGCTTCACCCCCGAGAACGTGGCGGACACGGTGCGCGCCGTGCTCGCGAAGTGAGTTTTTGACCTTTTGAAACCCTCCTGGAGAGACAAGACATGACGATCAAGATCGGCATCAACGGCTTCGGCCGAATCGGCCGCAACGTGCTGCGCAGCGCCCTGCAGAACTTCAGCGACATCGAAGTCGTGGCGATCAACGACCTGCTCGAACCCGAGTACCTGGCCTACATGCTGCAGTACGACAGCGTGCACGGCCGCTTCAAAGGCAGCGTCTCGGTCGAAGGCAATACCCTCATCGTCAACGGCAAGAAGGTCCGCCTGACGCAAGAACGCGACCCCGCCAACCTCAAGTGGGCCGAAGTCGGTGCCGAAGTCGTCATCGAATCCACCGGCCTGTTCCTGGACAAGGCCACCGCGCAGAAGCACTTGGATGCCGGCGCGAAGAAGGTCATCCTCTCCGCCCCCTCCAAGGACGACACCCCCATGTTCGTCTTCGGCGTGAACGACAAGACCTACAAGGGCGAGGCCATCATCTCCAACGCCAGCTGCACCACCAATTGCCTGGCGCCCATTGCCAAGGTGCTCAACGACAAGTGGGGCATCAAGCGCGGCCTGATGACCACCGTGCACGCGGCCACGGCCACGCAGAAGACGGTGGACGGCCCCTCCAATAAGGACTGGCGCGGTGGCCGCGGCATCCTGGAGAACATCATCCCCAGCAGCACGGGCGCGGCCAAGGCGGTGGGCGTGGTGATTCCCGAGCTCAACAAGAAGCTCACCGGCATGAGCTTCCGGGTGCCCACGAGCGACGTCTCGGTGGTCGACCTGACGGTAGAGCTGAACAAGGACGCGACCTACGAAGAGATCTGCGCGGAGATGAAAGCGCAGAGCGAAGGAGCCTTGAAGGGCGTGCTGGGCTACACGACCGATAAGGTCGTGGCGACCGATTTCCGTGGCGACACGCGCACCTCGATCTTCGATGCGGACGCGGGCATCGCGCTGGACAAGACCTTCATCAAGGTGGTGAGCTGGTACGACAACGAGTGGGGCTACTCCAACAAGTGCCTTGAAATGGTTCGCGTGGTCGCCAAGTAAGCGCCTGCTTCATTTCTTAACCAGAAGCGCCTTTGGGCGCTTTTTTTGTGTGACGCACCTGCGCGACAGTTGTGGATTGACACTAGACCGACCGGTCTATAGATTGTGGTCCCATGACCGAAACCCCGATCCCCGGTACCCGTGAACGCCTGATGGCCGCCATGACCGACGCGTTGCGCCGTCGCGGCCTGCATGGCATCGGCCTGACCGAGCTGCTTGCCCAGGCAGGCGCGCCCAAGGGCGTGCTCTACCACCACTTTCCTGGCGGCAAGACCGAGTTGGCGGTGGCTGCGATCCATGACGTGGTCGACCGCATGCTGCGCGGCCTCGACGTCCTGCTCTCCACCACGCCCGACCCGATCGAAGCCACCCGCCGCTGGATGGCGAGCGCCACCGCGCGACTGGAGGGCAGCGGCTTCGAGTCGGGTTGTCCGCTGGCCACGGTGGCGCTGGAGTCCACCCCCGACGATCCCGTGCTGCGCGCTGCGCTGGACGTGGCCTTTGCGCGCATGCGCAATCGCATCGCGCAGGCCCTGGAGGAGGCCGGGGAGCCTACCGACCACGCGCGCGGACTTGCGGCGTTGATCGTCGCCACGTACGAAGGTGGCCTTCTGCAGGCCCGCGTGGCGCAAAGCACCGAACCCATCACCCACGCCACACAGGCCTTGCTGGGCCTGCTGACGAGCCGATCCCCTGGAGCATCTCGATGACATCGAATTCCGACTTTCCCGTGCAGACCGAGCGTCTCACCCTGACTGCCGCCGATGGCTATCCACTCGCTGCGTTGCGCTACCGCGGTCCACAGCCTGCGAAGGCGCATCTGGTGGTCGGTGGTGCCACGGGTGTGCCGCAGGGCTTTTACAAGCGCTTCGCGGAACATGCTGCGCGGCGTGGCTTCGACGTGCTCACGCTGGACTACCGGGGCATCGGCGGGTCGGCACCCCCTTCGCTCAAGGGCTTCCGCATGGACTACCTCGACTGGGGCCGCCTCGATCTGGCCGCGGGCGTGCAGGCCATGCATCAGGAGGGCATGCCCCTGTACCTGGTGGGCCACTCCTACGGCGGCCACGCCCTGGGCCTGCTGCCCCGGCACGAATGGGTGGACGGCGCCTGGACCTTCGCCACCGGCGCCGGCTGGCACGGCTGGATGCCGCCACTGGAGCGTCTGCGTGTGCTCTTCATGTGGCGCGTGCTCGGGCCGGTGTGGACGCGCATGGCCGGCTACCTGCCCTGGAGCCGGCTCGGCATGGGTGAAGACCTGCCGCTGGACGTGTATCGCCAGTGGCGCCACTGGTGCGGCTTTCCCCGGTATTTCTTTGACGATCCGCGCATGGCCGATACCACCGGTCGGTTTGACGAGGTGCGATTCCCCATCGTCGCGGCGAATGCGCTGGACGACGCCTGGGCGCCGCCCGCTTCCCGCGACGCGTTCATGGCTGGCTACCGCAACGCGGCCGTCCGCTCCATCACCATCGATTCCCGACGAGCCGGGCTCGGCCCGATCGGCCACATGGGTTACTTCAGGCCCCGGGCATTGCCGCTTTGGAACGAGGCACTCGACTGGTTCGAAACCCAGCGACAGCGTGCGTTGCCACACGCCGGCTGATTCGCCGGCCGTTGCACCGGCGATGAAAGTGCGCAAAAGGGAGGTAACAGGCGCATGCGCCCCACAGGCACCGTGTCAGAATAACCCGCGATACCCCCCACCCTTCTGCATGCCCGTCGATCGGCTCATGCTACAAAACGTAAATGAGCCGATTTCTCTCAACATGCCTGTTGGGCTTCGTTGCGCTGCTGTGCGTGAGCACCTTGCCGGCCGTCGCCCGCCCCGCTCAGGAAGCCACGGTGGCCTCCGGCCTGATCATCGGCTTCAAGGAGGTTGACGAGGAGCGCGCCTGGCGCCGCGCCGATCGCGGCCCCTGGGCGTCCGAGCGTGAACGGGCCCGCAAGTCCTGGGACCGCTCGGCGCGCCGGGATCGCGAACGGGTGACACGCCTGGCGAAGGAGTCCGGCGTGGCCCTGGCGGGTGTCGGCGAGGCGGGCAACGCCCACCTCCTGCGTTTCGACCGACCGCTCAAGGGCCAGGCGCTGGACCGTGCCATGCGCCGCCTGCGACTGCACCCCGAAGTGGCCTGGGTCGAGCCCGATGTGCTGGTGCCGCGTCAGCAGCTCGCCCCCGGGGCGCCCAACGACACGCTCTACGGCCTTCAGTGGCATCTGCAGCCGCTGGACAACCTCACCAATTTCGCCAGCCTGAACATGCCCGCGGCCTGGACCATCCGCAATGGCAGCCCGGTCGTGGTGGCGGTGGTCGACAGCGGGGTGCGTTTCGATCACCCCGACCTGGCCGGTCGTCTGCTTCCGGGATACGACCTGGTGAGCGAAATCGCTGTTGCAAACGACGGCGACGGTCGGGACGCCGACGCCAGCGATCCAGGCGACTGGGTGTCGCCCAGCGAAGCCGGGCAGGGCTTGTTCCAGTTCTGTGACCCCTCGCCAAGTCTCTGGCACGGCACCTTCATTGCCGGGCAGATCGCTGCCGCCTCCAACAATGCGGCGGGCGTGGTCGGCCTGAACTGGGGAGCCAGCGTGCTGCCTGTGCGGGTGTCGGGCAAGTGTGGCGCGCTGGTTTCGGACCTGCTCGATGGCCTTCGCTGGGCCGCCGGCCTGCCGGTGGCAGGCGTGCCGGCCAACAACACGCCAGCAAGAGTGATCAATTTGAGTTTCGGCGGTGACGCGCCCTGCTCGCAGGCCTACCAGGACACCATCAACGAGGTCACGGACGCGGGTGCGCTGGTGGTGGTGGCTGCTGGCAACGGCCTGCCGATCGGTCATCCGACACTGACGCGTCCGGCGGACTGTTCGCGGGTCATGGCCGTGGCCGCCGTGCGCAGGGATGGGGCCAAGGCTTCGTATTCCAACTTCGGCCCGAAGGTGGCGCTGGCTGCACCGGGGGGCTCCACCGAGTCGAATCCAAACAACCTCCTGGTGTCCACCGACAACGGCGGCTCCACGATCCCAGCCGGCAATTCCTACGGCTACAAACAGGGCACCAGCTTCTCCGCGCCCCAGGCCACCGGCGTGGCCAGCCTCATGCTCGGGATCAACCCGGCGCTCACGCCCGCGCAACTCATCGACCGCATGAAAACCGGTGCTCGCGGGCACGCGCTCGATATGGGCCGCAACACGTGCAGTGCCACGCATCCCGGCGTCTGCAACTGCACCGTCGGCACCTGTGGCGCCGGCTTGCTGGATGCCGAACGCTCACTGCAGCTCGCCGCCGGCCCGGCTGCCGTGATCGTGCAGCTGGGCCGGGTCGAGCCTGGCAGCGTCATCTCGCTCGACGGTCGCCAGAGCGTGGCCATTGGTGGCTCCACCATCGTGAGCCACCAGTGGCAACAGACCCAGGGCACCGCGGTCGTGTTGACGAACGCGTCCACTTCCCTGTCCGGTACCACGCTCATCACGGAAGGCACCTATGTGTTCCGTCTCACCGTCGTCGATGACCTTGGTCGCACGGGAACCGACACGGTGCAGGTGGTTGCTGCCATGCCACCACCGCCTGCGGGCGGCGGCGGATCCAGCAGCCTGTTCTGGGGTCTGAGCCTCTGGGCCTGGGTGGTCGGCGTGCTGGTGGCGCAGCGCAGGGCCACAGGCCATTGGGGCCGCCGCACCTGAGCGTGATTGCAAAGGACCCGCCGCCGGGCCGCCCCAAGGCGGGGCCAGCCCCCTCGGGGGGCAGCGACCCGCGCAGCGGCGGAGCGTGGGGGCCCTAGTTACACGGGCGCAGGGTCTTGCCCGCCATCGCATCGCCCAGGCCGTCAACCGCTGCGCGCTGGTTTGCCGTGATGGCCGGCAAACGCAGGGTGAAACTCACCGCATCCGCGCGCTCCTGTGCCACCTTGGCGGTGCGCACACCACCACGCTCGGCCTGTTGCAGGGCTTGTTGCGCCGCCGCTTCGCTGGAATAGGTGCCCAGCGCGAGCCCCGGCGCAAGACCATTGCTCGAGACCTCGCGGAAGCTCACGCCCATGCCGCGCAGCTCGACTTTCTTGCGCTCGAGTTGTGCCTCGTTGTCGTATCGGCCCATGTAGATGATCCAGCGCCCCGCGCTGCGCACCTCGTTGAGTTGCCAACGGCTGGACGGCAGGCCCAGCAGCGCGAGCTCGGCGCGCAGCAGCTCCGTCTGGGATTCGGCGAAGCCCGCCGCCTGCCAGCAGGTGCGGGGACCACTGCCCTCGGGCAGCGGAGGTGAAGGCGGTACGGGTGGGGCTGCGGGTGCCGCAGCCGCGGCCACGGCAGGCGCGGTTTCCGCGGGAGCTGCGGTGGTGGGAGAGGATCCCACAGCAGGTTCGGCCGGGGCGCGCGGCCCGTTGAGCAGGCGCAACTGCTCGGGCCTGACCTGTTCCTTCAAGCGCGCGGGCTCGCGCTGATCCTGTGGCGCCATGCCCAGCCCGTCCAGGTAACCCTGCGTCCACGCGAAGTAGCCCGCGTTGGCCAGCACCAGAATCCAGATCGTCCACTTCAGCATGGCCGCACGCTCACTTCCGCACTGGTCACGTGGCGCATGCCCTGCTCGGTCAGCACCTGCAGTGCCCCGTCTTCTCCTACGCCACAGGCCGTGCCGCGTGTGCCATCGGAGAGCTGCACGCTACGGCCCTGGAGGGCATCGCGCTGCGCAAAGCGCTGGGCAAAGGCCGCAAAGCCCTGGCTCTCGAAAGCCAGCAGGTCCTGAGCCAGGGCCGGCGCCACCTGGGCCAGCACCTCGCCAGCCGTCACGCCCACCAGAATCTCGGCCAGGCCGGCTGGTGCCATCGCAGGCAGTGCCGTGGGCGCATCACCCAGGCTGGCCACCGCCTCGGTATCGGGTCGGGCCACGTTCAGCCCAATGCCGATCACCACCATGCGCTTGCCTTGTGGCGCGTCGCCGGTGCTGGCGGTCTCCACCAGGATGCCGCCGAGCTTGCGCTCGTGCAGCCAGAGGTCGTTCGGCCATTTCAGACGCACGTCCGGGTGCAGGCTGTTGGCGAGGCTGGCACCCACCGCCAGCGACAGGCCCGACCAGCTGGCTGGTGCCATCGGCAGCGCCAGCGAAAAGGTGAGCGACTGGCCACGGCGGCTGTGCCAGGACTTGCCCACCCGCCCGCGCCCGGCGGTCTGCTCTTCCGCCGCCAGCAGCACCGGCTCCATGAGGCCGGCGCGCGCGCGGCGCATGAGTTCGCTGTTGGTCGAATCGATGCTGGGCAGCACCTCCACAGTGAAGCCTGGGAGCGTGGGGACCACACGCTGCCATACCGCTTCGGCCTGTGAGAGCAGGTCAGACATGACGCAGGTTGATCCGCCGCTGGGCCGCCCCAAGGCGGATCAGCCCCCTTGGGGGGCAGCGACCCGCGAAGCGGCGGAGCGTGGGGGCCATGCTCAGCCTAACTTGGATGCGCGCCCCGCGCGCTTGGGCGCGAGCAGCGTGCCGCGGCACTTTTTCGCGCCGCACCAGCAGGGGTACTCGGCCTTGAGCTTGGGCGTGTAGGGCTCGTCGATGACCAGGCCGTAGTCGTAGAAAAGTTCCTCGCCGGCCGGGATGTTGCGCAGCGCCTTGATGAACACGCGCCCGTCTTCGACATCGGCCTCGCAGTTGGGATTGCAACTGTGGTTGATCCAGCGCGCCGAATTGCCGCCCACCTTGGCATCGATCACACGTTCTTCGTCGACGTGGAAATAGAAGGTGTGGTTCGGGTCGCTGGGATCGTGCGGGTGGCGGCGCAGCGCCTCTTCCCACGTGATGATCTCGCCCACGTACTCAATGAGCGACTCCCCTTCGGCCAGGTCGACCACCGCGTACACGCCCTTGCCATGAACACCGGAGCGGCGCGTCTGGATGCGGCGGCTACCGGTTCCGGTCTTTGGAGAAGGTTTCAGGCGCGGCAGCGTCTGGCGGGGGCTTTTTTTCACGGCCGAAATATTTGGTAAGGTTGTTTCATGCAGGTGCGCGCGGGTGTGCGCGTGCCCATGTGCGCGTGTACACGCGCGTGGAAAGCCGATTGTAGAGATGAAAACCCTGGTGATTGCCGAGAAGCCATCCGTGGCCCAAGACATCGTGCGAGCGCTGACCCCGGTGGCGGGCAAGTTCGACAAGCACGATGACCACTTCGAGAACGACAAGTACGTGGTGACGTCCGCTGTGGGTCACCTGGTGGAGATCGCTGCGCCCGAGGAGTTCGATGTGAAGCGGGGGAAGTGGAGCTTCGCCCACCTGCCGGTGTTGCCGCCCTACTTCGAGCTCAAGCCGATCGACAAGACCAAGTCGCGCCTGTCGGCGGTGGTCAAGCTGGTCAAGCGAAAGGATGTGTCGCGCCTCATCAATGCCTGCGACGCGGGCCGCGAGGGCGAGCTCATCTTCCGGTTGATCGAACAGTACGCGGGCGGCCTCAGGAACGGCAGCTACCAGAACCTGGGCAAGCCGGTGCAGCGGCTGTGGCTGCAGTCCATGACGCCGGCCGCCATCCGCGATGGTTTCGAGCACCTGCGCACCAACGAACAGATGCTGGGCCTGGCCGACGCCGCCCGCAGCCGTTCCGAGGCCGACTGGATGGTCGGCATCAACGGCACGCGCGCCATGACGGCGTTCAATTCGCGCGACGGCGGTTTCTTCCTCACCACCGTGGGCCGGGTGCAGACGCCTACGCTGTCCATTGTGGTCGAGCGCGAGGAAAAGATCCGCGCACACAAGAGCCGCGATTACTGGGAAATCCATGCCAGTTTCCTGGCCGAAGCTGGCGAGTACCCAGGCAAATGGTTCAACCCCGACTTCAAGAAGCCGACCGGCGACGATGCCGATGCCGAGCTGCGCGCCGACCGCGTCTGGAACCAGCGCGAAGCCCTGGCCATTGCCGAGGCTGTGCGTGGCAAGGCGGCAAGCGTCAAGGAAGAGAGCAAGCCCACCACGCAGGCCAGCGGTCTGCTGTACGACCTGACCAGCCTGCAGCGCGAGGCCAACGGCCGCTTCGGCTTCTCGGCCAAGACCACCCTGCAGCTCGCGCAAAGCCTGTACGAGCGGCACAAGGCCCTGACCTATCCACGAACCGACTCGCGCGCGCTGCCCGAGGATTACCTGCCCACGGTCAAGCAGACCTTCGAGATGCTGGCCGACAGCGGCATGAAGCACCTCGCGCCGCACGCGAAGACCGCGCTCGACAACAACTACATCCGCCCGAGCAAGCGCATCTTCGACAACAGCAAGGTCAGCGACCACTTCGCCATCATCCCCACGCTGCAGGCGCCCAGCGGCTTGAGCGAGGCCGAGCAGAAGCTGTACGACCTGGTGGTGCGGCGCTTCCTGGCGGTGTTCTTCCCGAGTGCCGAGTTCACGGTCACCACGCGCATCACGTCTTCGGTGGGCCACCACTTCAAGACCGAGGGCAAGGTGCTGGTGAAGCCGGGCTGGATGGCCGTGTACGGCAAGGAAGCGGCCGAAGACGTGACCGATGCCAAGGAAGGCGACAAGGGCCAGAACCTGGTGCCGGTGCGTGAAGGCGAAACCGTGCGCGCCGAATCGGTGGAACCCAAGGGCCTCAAGACCAAGCCACCCGCACGCTATTCGGAAGCCACGCTGCTGGGCGCCATGGAAGGTGCGGGCAAGCTGGTGGACGACGACGAACTGCGCGAAGCCATGCAGGAAAAAGGCCTGGGCACGCCTGCCACGCGCGCGGCCATCATCGAAGGCCTGCTGACCGAGAAGTACATGTTCCGCGAAGGCCGCGAGATCATTCCCACGGCCAAGGCCTTCCAGCTCATGACGCTGTTGCGTGGCCTGGGCGTGGAGGAGCTCTCCAAGGCCGAGCTCACGGGCGAATGGGAATACAAGCTGGCGCAGATGGAGCACGGCAAGCTCAGCCGCTCGGCATTCATGGGCGAGATCGCCGCCATGACCGAGCGCATGGTGAAGAAGGCCAAGGAATACGACCGCGACACCATTCCAGGCAACTACGCCACGCTCGCCACGCCCTGCCCTAACTGCGGTGGTGTGGTGAAGGAAAACTACCGCCGCTATGGCTGCACCGGCGTGGACGGCAACAGCGACGGCTGCGGCTTCTCTTTTGGCAAATCGCCGGCCGGGCGCACTTTCGAACCCGAGGAAGCAGAACAACTGCTGCGGGACAAGAAGATCGGACCGCTCGAGGGCTTCCGCTCCAAGGCTGGCTGGCCGTTCGTGGCCGAGATCGTCATCAAGTTCAACGAAGAGGAAAAGAACTGGAAGCTCGAGTTCGACTTCGGCGACGACAAGAAGGGCGAGGAAACCGGCGAGCTCGTGGACTTCACCGGCAGCGAATCGCTGGGCCAGTGCCCCAAATGCGGTGGCGCGGTGCACGAGCATGGCAGCAACTACGTGTGTGAGCGCGCCGTGCCCACGCTGGCCCAGCCCACGCCCACCTGCGACTTCAAGAGCGGCAAGATCATCCTGCAGCAGCCGGTGGCGCGCGAGCAGATGAGCAAGCTGCTCGAAACCGGCAAGACCGACCTGCTCGACAAGTTCGTCTCCATGCGCACGCGCCGCGCGTTCAAGGCCTTCCTGGCCTGGGACAAGGAAGCCGGCAAGGTGAACTTCGAATTCGAGCCCCGTGCGTCGAAGTTCCCGCCGCGCAAGACCGCTGCCGGGGCGCCGGCCAAGGCCGCGCCCGCCAAGAAAGCCGCGCCCGCGAAGAAGGCGCCGGCAAAAAAGGCGGCGGCCACCAAGGCTCCGCGCAAGACCACGGCCGCCACCGGCAAGCAGCCCAGCGCCGCGCTGGCCGCTGTGATCGGCGACGGCGCGGTCTCTCGGCCCGAGGTGGTGAAGAAGCTGTGGGACTACATCAAGGCCAACGGCCTGCAGGACGCCAAGGACAAGCGCCGTGTGAACGCCGACGCCAGGCTGCGGCCGGTGTTCGGCAAGGACCAGGTGACGATGTTCGAGATCGCAGGCATCGTTGGCCAGCACCTGAGCTGATATTTTCCAGAAGGATTTTCCGCATGAGCCTGAAACTGTTTTTCGCCCCGGGTGCCTGTTCCTTCGTGCCGCATTCGATGCTGGAGCTCGCGGGGGTCGAGTTCGAACCGTCGATGGTCAAGCTGCACAAGAACGAGCAGCGCAGCGCCGAGTACCTGGCGATCAATCCGCGCGGCCAGGTGCCGGTGCTGGTGGACGACGGCGAGGTCGTTACCCAGATCGTGGCGATCCTGCTGCATCTGGACGCGAAGTTTCCGCAGGCCGGCATCCTGCCCGCCTCCGGTGTGAAGCGGACTCGCGCCCTGCAGACCCTGGCCTGGATGAACAACACCGTTCACCCGACCTTCACGCACGTGTTCATGCCCGAGAAATACAGCGACGACGAAGCCATCAAGGCGGGCGTCAAGGCCTTTGCCACGCAGTCTTACCGCGGTTTGCTGGGCGAGATCGAGACGCTCGCAGTGAAGGCATCGCCATGGATCATGGGGGAGCGTCCCGGAGCGCTGGACGCGTATGCGCTCACGCTGCTGCGCTGGGGCGGCTACGCCGGCATCGATCCCGCCAGCCTGCCGGCCACGTGGGCGCTCGTGCAACGCTTTGCGGCCCTGCCCGCCGTGGCTCGGGCGATCGAGCGCGAGCGGCTGCAGCTCAACGTCTACAAGCCGGCAGCGGCCTGAGCCTCACTCCTGCACCGGCGGCCGGAAAGGGGCGAAGCGCAGCGATACACGAAGCCCGCGCGGGCTTCGCTCGGTGTGCGCGTCCTCCATGATGACCATGGCGCCGTGCTGCTGTGCGATTTCCTGCACGATGGCCAGACCCAGGCCCGAGCCATCGACATTGGTGCCCAGTGCGCGGTAGAAGGGCTGGAGCACGAGCTCTCGCTCGTTTTCCGGAATGCCCGGGCCGTTGTCCTCGACCTGCAGGATCTGCACGCCACTGAAGCGATCCAGCAGCACCCGCACCGTGACCACGCCCCCTTGTCCGCTGTAGTTGATCGCGTTGTCCAGCAGGTTGCGCACCATTTCCTGCAGCAAGGTGGGGTTGCCATCGATCAGGCAGTTCTCGGGTGTCTCCTCGGGCCCCTCGAATCCGAGGTCGATGCCATGCTCCAGCGCTCTCGGCACCGAGGCCTGCACCACGCCCCTGACCAGGCGTGAGAGTTCAATGCGTTCGTTCGGCAGGGAGCGGCCGGTGGTTTCGGCCCGCGCCAGCGCGAGCAACTGGTTGACTGTGTGGGTGGCACGCGTGCTCGCGCGAGCGATCTGTCGCAGCGACCCGCGGATTTCCATGGGGTCGACTTCTCGTTGTGCCAGCTCGGCCTGCATGCGCAGGCCGGCCAGCGGTGTCTTGAGCTGGTGCGCGGCATCGGCCAGAAAGCGCTTCTGCGTCGTCAGCGATGCCTTCAGGCGCGTCAGCAGGTCGTTGATCGAAGAGACCAGCGGCGCCACCTCCTGAGGCACGAAGGATTCCTCGATCGGACTCAGGTCGTCGGGCTTGCGCGCCCGGATGCGCTGCTCGAGCACGTTGAGCGGACGAATGCCGCGCACCAGCGCCAGCCACACCAGCAGCACCGCGAGTGGCAGGATGACGAATTGCGGCACCATCACGCCCTTGATGATCTCGGTGGCCAGCGTGGAGCGCTTGCCTTTGGTCTCAGCCAGTTGCACCAGCACGAGCCGCTCGCTGCCGTTGCGGGCGAGCCACGTGTAGGCCACGCGAACTTCGTCGCCCCGCATTCCCTCGTCGCGCAGCATCACGCGGCCGGGCTCGGGCCGCTCCTCGTCGCCCGGTCGTGGCATGTCGACCTCGCCGCTGATGAGCTCGCCGCGCGGACCCAGTACCTGGTAGTACACGAGGTCGCCGGTGTCGGCGCGCAACAGGTCGCGCGCCTGCGAATCGAGTTTGAAAACGATCCGCTCTTCCTCGAGCACGACCAGCCGCGTGAGCACCTGCAGGTTGAATTCGAGTGCCCGATCGAACGGCTTGCTCGCGATCCCCTGTGCCACGAACCAGGTCAGCGCCAGCGAGAGTGGCCACAGCAGCAGCAGTGGCGTGAGCATCCAGTCCAGCAGTTCGCCGAACAGGCTGCGCTGCTCGCGCTGGAACAAGCCAAAGGGCCCCTTGTTTTCCACGGGGGGCTGGGGCTCACTGAAGATGCGGTCGTCAGCCGCTGATTTTTTCAAGGCAGTAGCCCAGGCCGCGCACAGTCGCAATGCGGATGGGCCCCTTCTCGATCTTCTTGCGCAGGCGGTGAATGTAGACCTCGATGGCGTTGTTGCTCACCTCTTCGCCCCATTCGCAGAGCCGCTCGACCAGCTGGTCCTTGCTCACCAGGCGCCCGGCGCGTTGCAGAAGCACCTCCAGCAACCCGAGCTCACGCGCAGAGAGCTCCACCATCTTGCCGTCGATGGTGGCCACGCGGCCCGCCTGGTCGTACTCCAGCGGGCCGTGGCGGATGGTGTTGGTGGACCCACCCATGCCGCGGCGCGCCAGGGCCCGCACCCGCGCTTCGAGTTCCTGCAGCGAGAACGGCTTGGCCATGTAGTCGTCGGCGCCATAGTCCAGACCCTTGACGCGTTCCTCGACGCTGTCGGCCGCGGTGAGGATGAGCACCGGCAGGGTGGAGCCGCGCGAGCGCAGGCGCTTGAGCACCTCCAGGCCATGCAGCCTGGGCAGACCCAGGTCGAGGATCAGCAGATCGAACTCGTTGTTGGTGAGCAGGGCCGCATCCGCTTCGTTGCCACTGGCTACATGGTCCACCGCCGCACCGGCCGCGCGCAGGCTGCGCATCAGGCCATCGGCCAGAACCTGATCGTCTTCTGCAATGAGGATGCGCATGGTGGTCTCCAGAAGCCGTTCTTGTGAGGACGCCGCGAGGCTGCTCGCGATCGAATCGATTCTAGAGGGCCACTTGTCTCAGGGACCGTGATCTGAGTCAAGTCCCATAGGCTTCCAGGCCCAGGGCCACCACGGTGGCCACTTCCTCGCCCACCTGGTGCCGGAACTCGGCCTCGGCCTGTGCCACCGCCTGGCGGAATCCCTCCAGCCACAGCAGGCCGGTGGCAGTGAACACGATGCGCCTTGCCCGCGCATCGCGCGCATCCGGTTCACGCCGCACCAGCCCCCAGGCCTCGCATTGCGTCACCAGGTCGCCCATGGCCTGTTTGCTCATGCCCGCCTGCCGCGCCAGCTCGGTGAGCCGCGAGCCGTTCAGGCCCAGGTGGCGGGTGATGTGGACGTGGGCCGCGCCGACCTGCGAGCGCGCCGCCAGGTGCGACAGCGCCAGCGGCACGTTGGGGTCGTGCGCCATGAGATGGAGCACGCGCTCGTCGAAGCGGCGCATGGCCTGGCCCAGCAGTCGGCCCAGGTGGCCCACGCGCCAGCGGTCGTCGGGAAGAGGCTGGTTTTCAGTCATTGTCAAATCGTAAGGCAAACTGACCAAATAATTGAAAAAATTCAATCAACTCACCTGTAAACTGCTGTTCAAGCATCCAGCCTGTACACAACCACAAGGCGATGCGAATCCTAAAACCCGCTCAGGAGCCCTCCATGGACGCAGCCGTCAAGAACAACCCCCTCAACAGCGAAAAAGCCAAGGCCTTGCAGGTCGCGCTGGCCCAGATCGAGAAGCAGTTCGGCAAGGGCACGATCATGCGGCTGGGCGAAGGCGAGGTCATCGAAGACATCCAGGTGGTGTCCACCGGCTCGCTCGGACTGGACATCGCCCTGGGCGTGGGCGGTCTGCCGCGTGGCCGGGTGGTGGAAATCTACGGCCCGGAATCCTCGGGCAAGACCACGCTCACCCTGCAGGTGATCTCCGAGATGCAGAAGCTCGGCGGCCAGTGCGCGTTCGTGGATGCCGAACATGCGCTGGACATCCAGTACGCGCAGAAGCTCGGCGTGAATCTGCAGGATCTGCTCATCTCCCAACCCGACACCGGTGAACAGGCGCTCGAGATCGTCGACAGCCTGGTGCGCTCCGGTGCGGTCGACCTCATCGTGGTCGACTCGGTGGCCGCGCTCACGCCCAAGGCCGAACTCGAAGGCGAGATGGGCGATTCGCTGCCCGGCCTGCAAGCCCGCCTGATGAGCCAGGCGCTGCGCAAGCTTACCGCGCACATCAAGAAGACCAATTGCATGGTCATCTTCATCAACCAGATCCGCATGAAGATCGGCGTGATGTTCGGCAGCCCGGAAACCACCACGGGCGGCAACGCGCTGAAGTTCTACGCCTCGGTCCGGCTGGACATCCGCCGCACCGGCACCATCAAGAAGGGTGAAGAAGCGATCGGCAACGAGACCAAGGTCAAGGTCGTCAAGAACAAGGTCTCGCCGCCCTTCAAGACGGCCGAGTTCGACATCCTCTTCGGCGAAGGCATCAGCCGCGAGGGCGAAATCCTCGACCTCGGCGTTCTGCACCGCGTGGTGGAGAAGTCGGGCGCCTGGTACGCCTACAACGGCGAGAAGATCGGCCAGGGCCGTGACAACTCGCGCGAATTCCTGCGCGAGAACCCCGAACTGCGCGTGGAGATGGAGAACAAGGTGCGCACCGAGCTGGGCGTGCCGCTGCTGCCGGTGGATGAACCGCCCGCACCGGCGGCCAAGCCAGGCAAGGCCGAGAAGGCCGCGAAGGCGAAGGACGGCGTCACCGCACCCGTGGCCGAATGAGGCGACGTGGGTTTCGACGAGATTTCCCTCAAGGGCCGGGCGCTGCGCTTGCTGGCGGGCCGCGAGCATTCGCGGGCCGAACTGCAGCGCAAGCTGCGCACGCATGAAACCGAACCTGGTGAGCTGAACAGAGCCCTGGACGAACTCGAGGCCAAGGGCTTCATCAACGAGCAGCGCGTGATCGAGTCGGTGGTGCACCGCCGCTCGAGCCGCCTGGGCGCGGCCCGTGTGCGCCAGGAACTGCAGGCCAAAGGGCTGGATGCGCAGGCGGTGGCCGAAGCGGTGGCTGGCCTGCAGGGCTCCGAGGAAGCGCGCGCTCTCGAGGTCTGGCGCAGGAAGTTCGGCCAACCACCGCGCGACGCGGCCGAACACGGCAAGCAGACGCGGTTCCTGCTCAACCGGGGGTTCGGTACCGAGTTGGTGAGGCGTGTGGTGCGGGGCGCCGCGATTCAGGACGACGAAGTCTGAACACGCGCGCCGGGCGCGCGCAACATGCGCCAGGCCAGCCAGCCGCTGAACACCATGATGCCGGTGCCCAGCACCGCCGCCGCCTGCAAGCCGTCGACGAATGAAGCGCGCGCCGCTTGTCGCAGTGCGTCGCCGAGCGGCGCTGGCAAGCTGTCTGCCACGGTGAGTGCGCCCCCCAGCGTCAGAGTTTCCGCCACCAGCGCGTCGGGCAGGCCTGGTGGCAACTGGCCCGCCATGCCGCCGCGGTAAAGGCTGGTGGCCAGGCTGCCGAACACCGCGATGCCCAGCGCGCCGGAGAATTCGGCGCTGGTTTCGGACAGCGCCGATGCCGCCCCCGCGCGTTCGGGCGGCGCCGAGCTGATCACGATGTCGTTGCCCAGGGTGAACACGGGTGCCATGCCGATGCCCATGATCGTCATGCCCACGACCAGAGCGGACAGGCCGTGGGCGGTGTCCACCAACGTCATTCCGGCGAATCCGAAGGCCGCCAGCGCCAGCCCGCCGAGCATGGTCCGCGGAGCCGACCAGCGCTGTGCGATGGCTGGCGTGAACATCGAGCCCACCACGAACGACAGCGCCCAAGGCACGGTGCACAGGCCTGCGACCAGCGGCGAAAGGCCCAGCACCAACTGCAGGTGCTGCGAGATGAAGATGTAGACACCGAACATCGCGAACGACGTGAGCGCGTAGGTGCAGATAGCGGCGGCAAAGCGCGGTTGTGAAAAGAGTTTGAGGTCGAGCAGCGGGTAGTCGATGCGGCGTTGCCGACGCACGAAGGCCAGGCCGGCAGCCAGCCCCAGGACGGCCGACAGCCAGGTCAGCCAGCTCCCTTGCCCCTCGGCCGCCTGCTTGAGCGCGAACACGCCGCCCAGCACGGCAGCGAGCGACAGGCCCACGCTGACGAAGTCAAGCCGGCCGGCTTGTTCATCGCGGTACTCCGGCAACAACAATGGGCCCACCACCAGCAGCAGCAACATGACCGGCACCGCCGCCCAGAAGATCGCCGGCCAGGCGAAGTACTGCAGGATCACCCCGCCTACCAGCGGGCCGATCGCACCCCCCACCGAATAGCTGGAGATCCAGATGCCGATGGCCACGCGCCGCTCGCGTTCGTCGCGGAACATGTTCGAGATGAGCGACAGCGTGGAAGGCGCCAGCGTGGCCCCGGCGATGCCCAGCAGCGCGCGTGTGGCAATGAGCGCGTGCGCCGTGGTGGACAGCGCCGCCGCGACCGACGCTGCAGCAAATGCGGCCGCCCCGATCATCAGCAGCCGGCGGCGCCCGAGCTTGTCGCCGAGCGTGCCCATGGTGATGAGCAGGCCCGCGACCATGAAGCCGTAGATGTCGATGATCCACAGCAGCTGCGAGGCGGTGGGCCGCAGGTCGGCGCTGATCGCGGGCAGAGCGAGGTTGAGCACCGTCAGGTCCATGGCATAGACCAGACAGGGCAGGGCGATCACGGCCAGGGCCACCCATTCGCGGCGGGTGGCTTTGGCCGGTGCGATCTCGACGGCGGGTCGGGCGGATGTCATGCGAAGTCTCCTGAGGTTCGGCGCGCGTGGCACCCAACCTTGTTCAGCGCCATCCGTCCTACGACGAACGAAGACCCCGTTTTTCGACGGGCCTACAGGGCGAGCATGAGTTTGAGGTTTTGCACCGCCGCGCCGCTGGCCCCTTTGCCCAGGTTGTCCAGCCGAGCCACCACCACCGCATGGCGCGCTTCGACGTTGCCGAACACGCGGATTTCCAGCCGGTTGGTGTCGTTGAGGGCGAGGGCGTCCAGTTTGCCGTCGTCCGTGGCTGGCTGGACGCTCACCCATTCGCTGCCGGCGTAATGCTTTTCATACGCGGCTTGCAAAGCCGTGGCTGAGGGCGAGCCGGGCAAGGTGTCCAGGTGAAGCGGCAATTGCACCAGCATGCCTTGCGCGAAGTTGCCCACCGCAGGCAGGAAGATCGGCCGGCGCTTGAGGCCGCTGTAGGCCAGGATCTCGGGAATGTGCTTGTGCTTGAGGCCCAACGCATACAGCTCGAAGGCGGGCGCATCGTTTTTCTCGTAGGCCTCGATCATGGTGCGTCCGCCGCCGGAGAACCCGCTCACGGCGGGCAGGCAGACCGGGTGGTCGGCGGGGAGGATGCCCGCATCGACCAGAGGGCGCAGCAGGGCAATGGCGCCGGTGGCATAGCAGCCGGGGTTGGCCACCCGGTCTGCGTTCACCACGGCCTCGCGCTGGCCGGCAGCCAGTTCAGGGAAGCCGAACACCCAGCCGGGTGCGGTGCGGTGCGCGGTGGAGGCGTCGATGATCTTGGGTTTCTTGCCCGGCAGGGCGTCAATCATGGCGACCGATTCGCGCGCGGCGTCGTCGTGCAGGCAGAGGATGACCAGGTCCACCTGCGCCATCAATTCGCGCTTGGCCGCAGGATCCTTGCGGCGCTCGGAAGCGATGCTCACCACCTCCACGCCGGGCATGCCCTGCAGGCGTTCGCGAATCTGCAGCCCGGTGGTGCCTGCTTCGCCGTCGATGAAAACCTTGGCCATGGCCGCTCTGCCTTGTCAGTGTGGATTCAGGGGTGGGTCCCAAAATCGCGGGCGGTGCCGCCCGCTTTTGGTGCGTTGCACCATGATACAGTCCCCGGTTGCTGTTTTCAGTGACCGCATCTCGGCCCCGTCGCTCTGGGCCGACACCCATTGACCCATTCCTGAGAGATCCCCTCATGAAGATCCACGAATACCAAGGCAAGGACATCCTGCGCCAGTTTGGTGTCCCGGTGCCGCGCGGCATCGCAGCGTTCACGGTGCAGGAGGCGGTGGAAGCCGCCCAGAAGCTAGGCGGCCCGATCTGGGTGGTCAAGGCCCAGATCCACGCCGGTGGCCGAGGCAAGGGCGGTGGCGTTAAGGTCGCCAAGTCGGTCGACGACGTCAAGCGTCTGGCGGGCGAGATTCTGGGCATGCAGCTCAAGACGCACCAGACCGGCCCCGAAGGCCAGAAGGTTCGCCGCCTCTATATCGAAGACGGTGCCGATATCCAGAAGGAGTACTACCTGTCGGTCGTGACCGATCGCGCCACGCAGAAGGTCGCGTTCATCGCTTCCAGCGAGGGCGGCATGGACATCGAGGAAGTGGCGCATGCCACGCCCGAGAAAATCATCACCGAATTCATCGACCCTCTGGCCGGCATGACCGAAGCGCAGGGCAAGAAGATCGCCAGCGCCATCGGCATGCCCGCCGACTCCCAGGCCCAGTTCATCGACGTGTGCCAGAAGCTCTACAAGTGCTACATGGATACCGATGCGGCACTGGTGGAGATCAACCCGCTGAACCGCGATGGCAAGGGCAACATCATTGCCCTGGACTCCAAGTTTAATTTCGACAGCAACGCGCTGTTCCGCCACCCCGAGATCGTGGCCCTGCGCGACCTGGACGAGGAAGACCCGGCTGAAGTCGAGGCGTCCAAGTTCGACCTTGCCTACATCAGCCTGGACGGCAACATCGGCTGCCTGGTGAACGGCGCCGGCCTGGCCATGGCGACGATGGACACCATCAAGCTCTTCGGCGGCGAGCCGGCCAACTTCCTCGACGTGGGCGGCGGTGCCACCCCCGAGAAGGTGACCGAAGCCTTCAAGATCATGTTGAAGAACAAGAACGTGGAGGCCATCCTCGTCAACATCTTCGGCGGCATCATGAAGTGCGACACCATCGCCACTGGCGTGATTGCAGCCTGCAAGGCTGTGAACCTGCAGGTGCCGCTGGTCGTGCGCATGAAGGGCACGAATGAGGTCGAAGGCAAGAAGTTGCTGGCCGACTCCGGCCTGCCCATCATCAGTGCCGACACCATGGCGGAAGCGGCCCAGAAGGTCGTGGCAGCAGTCAAGAAAGCCTAAGGAGCCGTCATGTCGATCTACATCAACAAAGACACCAAAGTCATCACGCAAGGCATTACCGGCAAGACCGGTCAGTTCCACACGGAAAAGTGCCAGGAGTACGCGAACGGCAAGAACGCCTTCGTGGCCGGCGTGAACCCGAAGAAGGCCGGCGAGTCGATCTTCAAGATCCCGATCTATGCCTCGGTCAAGGAAGCCGCCCAGCAGACCGGCGCGACCGTGTCCGTGATCTACGTGCCGCCTCCGGGCGCCGCCGCCGCGATCTGGGAAGCGGTTGAGGCCGATCTGGACATGGCGATCTGCATCACCGAAGGCATTCCGGTGCGCGACATGCTGGAAGTGCGCAACAAGATGAAGGCCAAGGAAGCCGCCGGTGGCAAGAAGACGCTGCTGCTCGGCCCGAACTGCCCCGGCCTGATCACGCCCGACGAGATCAAGATCGGCATCATGCCCGGCCACATCCACCGCAAGGGTCGCATCGGCGTGGTCTCGCGCTCCGGTACGCTGACCTATGAAGCCGTGGCGCAGCTCACCGAAATCGGGCTGGGCCAGTCCAGTGCCGTGGGCATCGGTGGCGACCCGATCAATGGCCTGAAGCACATCGACGTGATGAAGGCCTTCAACGACGATCCCGACACCGATGCCGTGATCATGATCGGCGAAATCGGCGGCCCGGACGAGGCCGACGCGGCCCGCTGGTGCAAGGCCAACATGAAGAAGCCCGTGGTCGGCTTCATTGCCGGTGTGACCGCACCTCCCGGCAAGCGCATGGGCCATGCCGGCGCACTGATTTCCGGTGGCGCCGACACGGCCGATGCCAAGCTCGCCATCATGGAAGAGTCCGGTTTCACCGTGACCCGCAACTTCTCCGAGCTGGCCAAGCTGCTCAAGGCGCAGCTCTGAAGCAGCCGGGCACCGTGAAAAGGGCAACGCTTGCGTTGCCTTTTTTTCGCCTGTGGTAGGTTTTTGGCGGGAATCCCACAAAGGACCTTGATCGTCCGGGAAGGGTTGAAACAGAATGCAACACCTTGGTCTTCGGCCCTGGCCGAATGTCCATTGGTGCGCGTGCCACTGACCTTCGGGCAGTTCGCGGCGACCAGCAGGCGAATCAACCCGGAAAATTCCGCACGTGTCCAGCAGCAAACCGAAATCAGGAAAAGGCTCAGGCCGGATCTGGCGATCCGATGCCGTCATGGGCCTGTGCGTCGTGCTCGCGGTGTTCGTGCTGCACGCCACCACCGACCTGTTCAGCGGCCTGGAGCGGCGCTTCTACGACCTTGCCAGCACCGCCAGGGATCGCGTACCCAGCAACCAGATCGCCGTCATCGCGATTGACGACGAGAGCATCGCCAACATCGGGCGCTGGCCCTGGCCACGCGATGTCCACGCCCGGCTGATCGATCAGCTCGGCGATGCCAAGGCCCGCACGGTGGCGCACACCGCCTTCTTTTTCGAACCCCAGACCGATCGTGGTCTGACCGTGCTGCGCGAGATGCGCGGCCACATCGATGGTTCTGTGGCAGGCGCCTCGCGCCTGCCCGACCTGGGGAGTCGGTCTCGCGAGCAGCTTCTGCGCTTCATCGGCGAAGCCGAACAACAGCTGGATGCCGACGCCCGCCTGGTGGCCAGCATCGCCCGCGCCGGCAATGTGATCGTGCCCTCGGTCTTCACGCTGGGACAACCTTTGGGTCGGCCTGATGAACCGCTGCCCGCCTTCGCACAGCGCAGCGCCGTGGCCGATGACGCCGCCTTTGGCGTGCCGGCACAGCGGACGCAACAACCGCTGTCTGCCATCGGCGAAGCCGCTCGCGCGGTCGCGCACCTCAACCAGCTGCCGGACATCGACGGCTCGGTGCGGCAGGAACCCCTGCTCGTGCAATTCGATGGTTTTGCCGTGCCTTCGATGGGCCTCGCCACCGCCGCTCACAGCCTGAACCTCAACACGTCCGACATCCGGTTGCTGCCCGGTCATGGCGTGCAACTGGGCCCCACCACCATTCCCACCGACGCCTCGGCGCGCCTGTTGCCGCAGTTCTACCCTGACCGCGACGGCAAACCAGCTTTCGCAGTGGACTCCTTCTACGACGTGAGTTCGGGTCGAATCCCTGCATCGAAGTACGCCGGCAAGATCGTCATCATTGGCGCCACGGCGGCTGGCGTGGGCACTTTGTTCACCACACCCGTCTCGGCGGCCATGTCACCGGCACTCATCCTGGCGCACATTACCTCGAGCATCCTCAGCGGGCACTTCATTGAACAACCGGCCTGGAGCGGCCTGGCCGAACTGGGGGTCCTGCTGCTGGTCGCGGCCTATCTGGTGGGCGTGCTGCCCCGCCTGTCCGCGGGTGCGGGTGCGGCGGTCACCGGCACCCTGTTCGTGCTGATGCTGGGTGCGCAGTACCAGTTGCTCGCAGGCGCTTCCCTGTGGCTGCAACTGGTGTTCCCGGCGGCGCTGCTGCTCATCGGCCACCTGGCGCTGACCACGCGCCGTTTTCTGGTGACTGAAGCGGGCAAGCTCAAGTCCGATGAAGAGTCGGCCGAAACCAACCGGCAGATGGCGCTGAGCTTGCAGAGCCAGGGTCAGCTCGACATGGCTTTCGATCGCCTGCGCCGCGTGCCCTTCAGCGAGACGCTGATGGAGAACCTCAAGCACCTCGCCCTGGACTTCGAGCGCAAGCGCCAGTTCAACAAGGCCGAATCGGTGTACGAGCACATGGCCAGCCTGGATCGCAAGAACACCGACGTGCAGGAGCGCCTGAAGCGAGCCAGGAACCTGTCGGAAACCGTGGTGCTGGGAGGTGGTTCTTCGCACCCCGGCGGCACGTTGCTGCTCAGTGGCGACGGCGTGGAGAAACCCATGCTGGGCCGCTACCAGGTGGAGAAAGAACTGGGCAAGGGCGCCATGGGCGTGGTCTACCTGGGTCGCGATCCCAAGATCGGGCGCACCGTGGCCATCAAGACCCTGGCCCTGAGCGCCGAGTTCGAAGGCGCGGAGCTCAACGAGGCGCGGGAGCGCTTCTTCCGCGAAGCCGAGACCGCCGGACGGCTGCAACATCCGCACATCGTCACCATCTTCGATGCGGGCGAGGAGCAGGACCTGGCCTACATCGCCATGGAATTCCTGCAGGGCCGTGACCTGATGGAGCACACCCGGCCTGGCCACCTTCTGCCCGTGGGCACGGTGCTGGAGATCGGCGAGCGCGTGGCCCTGGCACTGGACCATGCACACCGCCAGGAAGTGGTGCACCGCGACATCAAGCCCGCCAACGTGATGTACGACCCGGCGACCGGTTCGGTGAAGGTGACCGATTTCGGCATCGCACGCATTACCACGTCGAGCCGGACCAAGACCGGCATGGTGCTGGGCACCCCCAGCTTCATGTCGCCCGAACAACTGGCGGGCCAGCGCGTGGATGGCCGCTCCGACCTCTATTCCCTGGGCGTGATGCTGTTCCAGATGCTCACCGGGCAGCTTCCGCTGCGGGGCGATTCGATGGCCGCCCTGATGTACCAGATCGCCAACCAGGAACCTGCCCGTGTGTGTGACGTACGCCCGGATTTACCCCCCCAACTGGCCGATATACTGAGCCAGGCCATGGCCAAATCACCGGTTCAGCGCTACCAGACGGGTGCCGAACTGGCCACGGAGTTGCAGCGTGTGAGGGCGCTGGTGGTGACGCAGGTCAGGGGGGATGAAAAGGTTTTCTTGCAGACCGTCCGCGAGCATCCCGGACCGGCGTCTTCCTGGCCAGGGGTGGAAGACGAGGATGTGACTTTTTCCACAGTTGTCGAAGCACGGCCCCCGTTGGCGGTGAGGTCGGAAACTGACAGCCCAGATGTCCGTATATAAGTCGAACGACATGATTTTTGAGTATTTTTGTTTGACGGACCCGGGTCTGATCAGGGACAACAACGAGGACTCAGTGTCCCTCGATCCCGAGAACCAGATCGCCGTGCTCGCCGATGGCATGGGCGGCTACAACGCGGGCGAAGTCGCCAGCGCCATGGCCACGTCCTTCATCCGGACCGAGCTCGGGCGGTGGATGTCGGAGGGTGGACACGAGGCCAGCGGGCGCGAGCTCAAACGGGCGATGGAAATCTGCATCGACAACGCCAACCGCTCCATCTTCAACGCCGCCAATTCCAACCCCCAGTACTCCGGCATGGGCACCACGCTGGTCATGGGCGTCTTTCACGGCGAGCGCGCCATGATCGGCCACGTGGGTGACTCCCGCTGCTACCGCTTGCGCGAAGGCAACTTCATGCAGATCACGCGCGACCATTCGTTGTTGCAGGAGCAGATCGACGCCGGACTGATCTCGCTGGAGCAGGCCCAGTACGCCACGCACAAGAATCTCGTGACGCGTGCGCTCGGTGTCGAAGACACCGTGTTGCTTGAAGTCAACGAGTACCGGGTCGAAGAAGACGACCTTTACCTGTTCTGCTCCGACGGCCTGAGTGACATGATGAGTGACGAGCGCATTGCTGCCATCCTCGTCACCGCGGGCACCCTGGAGGAAAAGGGTCACGCCCTGGTGGATGGTGCGAATGACTGCGGGGGACGCGACAACATTTCGGTGATATTGGCGTATGCTCGCTCCCGACCGGTGCGCAAGGGCTTGTTGTCGCGCATGCTCGGCAAGTAGCCAGTTTCAGCATTCCAGAATTCGTCCAACAGGTTCCACAGGAGTCGGCCATGCCGAAAATGATCGTTTCCATCGACGGTGTCGTCATCAAGGAAGTGCAGCTCACGAAAGACCGCACCACGCTCGGCCGCCGTCCCTACAACGACATCGTGATCGACAACCTGGCGGTCAGTGGTGAGCACGCTGTCATGCAGATGTCGGGCTCGGACGTCTTTCTGGAAGACCTCAACAGCACCAACGGCACCTACGTCAACGGGAAGGCAATCAAGAAGCAACAGTTGCAAAACGGCGACACCGTTGAAATCGGTAAGTACAAAATCAAATTCGCCCACGAAGGCGTCAGCGACAGCTACGAGAAGACCATGGTGATCAACGCCGGCGCAGTCGTCGGCGCGAGCGACGCGCCCTCCGCTCCGCTGGGCAACGCCGCCATCAAGGTGATGTCTGGCACGGCCGCCGGGCGCGAGGTCCCCCTGGTCAAGGTGGTCACCACCATCGGCAAGCCCGGTGTGGCTGTGGCGGCCATCACGCGCCGGCCCCATGGTTATGTGGTGGCGCTGGTTGAAGGCACTCTCAAGCCCACCATCAACGGCAGCCCCATCGGCACCGATGCTGTCAATCTGCACCACGGCGATCTGCTGGAGCTGGCTGGTACGCAGATGCAGTTCGTGGTGCATTGAATTCCCCCCGCGCCGCGCCTGCGGCGCGTCACCCCCCAGGGGGCAATGCCTGCGGCCTGGCAGAGCCAGTTCCGCGGCATTCTCGTTTCAACTACCCCTCCATTCCGGCATTTGTAGCTGGCTGCAACGGTCGCGCCAAGTGAGCAAAAAGTCCTTTACCAGCGGGCATTGCAGCGGGTAGCCTTCGGCAGGCGGTTGGCTTGCAGCCAGCCACGTTTCAAACTCCTGCGCCGGCCCACCGGCCGTGCCATAGCCAAAGCTGCCGATGAGGGTTCGTGTTCTGGGGTGTTCTGGAGCCATTGCCCACGGCTGCCGCACCACGTCGTTCCTGCTCGACGACAACGTCCTGATTGACGCGGGTACCGGCGTGGGCGACCTCACGCTGGACGAGATGGCACGCGTCGACCACGTGCTGCTGACGCACTCGCACCTGGACCACGTCGCCGCTCTGCCGCTCATGCTGGACGCCATCGCCGCGCGCCGTCTGGCCAGTGGTGCCGGGCCGCTGAAGGTGCACGCTCTGCCCGGCACGATCGCCGCACTCAAGGTGCACATCTTCAACAACCTCATTTGGCCCGATTTCTCTGCCATTCCCAGCACCGACGCGCCGCTTATGCGCTTCGTGCCCATTGCGGTGGGCGAGGTGTTGCAGGTGGGCGGCAAGTCGGTGGAAGTGTTGCCGGCCGTGCATACCGTGCCAGCGGTCGGCTTCGCCGCTGCCACCGGATCGGGACACTGGGTGTTCAGCGGCGACACCGGGCGCAATCCGGCCTTCTGGGAGCGTGTGAACCAAATGACGGTGGCCTTGCTCGTGATCGAGACCGCCTTCAGCGATCGCGAGCAGGCGCTGGCCCAGCGCAGCCTGCACCTGGCCCCCCAGATGCTGGCCGAGGAACTCGAGCACATCGGCGCCGACCACCGCTACCCCATCTACATCACCCACACCAAGCCCGCCGAAACCGGGCTGATCATGGAAGAGATCCGGCGCTTCGACGAGGCGCCTCGGCTCAGCGAAAAGTCGCGCCACGACATCCGCTGGCTCAGCGCCGGCCAGACGTTCGAGCTGTGACAAAACCTGTCCGGGGCGCGAGGGGTGACAAAAAATGTCGGTGCCTGGTGGCTTGATGGACCACAAATGGTCACATGGACCGCTCAAAGCGTGAAATAGACCGCAGAACACCCGGTAATTCAAGTTGGCACGGCGTCTGCTGATAAAGAGGCGTTCCCAACCCAACCCCGTCTCCAAGGAGTTTCAAATGAAGCGTTCCCTGCAAAAAGGTTTCACCCTGATCGAACTGATGATCGTGGTGGCCATCATCGGTATCCTGGCCGCCGTCGCGCTGCCCGCTTACCAGGACTACACCGTCCGCGCCCGCGTGTCGGAAGGCCTGGTCGCTGCCTCGGCCGCGAAGGTCAACGTGCAGGACGTGCTGTCGTCGGGCAACCCGCAGGCTGATGCAAACGGCTACGCCACGGGCTATACGGCTCCTTCTGGTACCCGCAACGTGGCCAGCGTTGCGATCGATGCCAACACCGGCATCATCACCGTAACGACCACCGCGGCTGCGGGCGGCGGCACGCTGACCGTTACGCCCAACGCACCGGCTGGCTCTGCCCTGCCGCCAGCGCTGTCGGCCACCTTCACGCCGCCCGCACAATCGGTGGCTTGGCGCTGCGCCGCTGAAAACGCGAACGTGGCGAGCTTCGCTGGCGCTACCGCAGGCAGCCTCCAAGCTCGCTTCGCTCCCGCCGAGTGCAAGTAAACTCTTGCGCACAGCCTGAAAAGAGCGCTTCGGCGCTCTTTTTTTTGGAGGATCCGTTTCATCATGGCATGGGGTACCCGTATCCGCAGCGCCGCGCGAGCGGCGCTTCTGCATTTTGGTTTGAGCCTGCTGGTGGCCTGCGCCGTGGCAGGGCTGGTTTTCCGCGTCTGGTATCCGGCGCCATTTCACGAGCTCACGGGCGGGCGCTCGCTGTTTCTCATCCTGATCGTGGTCGACGTGGTGTGTGGACCGGTGCTGACCCTGGTGTTGTACGACCCCACCAAGTCACGATTCAAATGGCGAATCGATCTGACGCTCATCGTGCTGACGCAGCTCGGGGCGCTGGCCTACGGCCTGAACCAGGTGGCCGGTGCGCGTCCGGTGTTTGTGGCCTTTGAGGGGGACCGCTTCCGGGTGGTGCAGGCGATGGACGTGGATGCGACTCGGGTGCAGGAAGCGCCTGAAGGCCTGCGCTCGCTGGGTTATGGCGGGCCGCGTTTGCTGGGTGTGCGTCTGGCTCAATCCGGCGATGCCGACTACCTCCAGAGCCTGCAGTTGTCGTTGCAAGGCCTGCACCCATCGTTCCGCCCCTCGCGCTGGCGGCTTTTCGACGAACAGATTCCAGCGGTGCAGCAAGCACTGCGGCCAGTGGGTGAGTTGCGCAACAAGCATCCCGACAGACGCGCCGAACTGGATGCGCAGCTCGCCGAACTGGGATTGAGTGACGAGCAGGTAGGTTACCTGCCACTGGTTCGCGAAGAAACCACCGACTGGGTGGCCCTGGTCCGCCGCAGCGACGGGCAACCCCGCGCCTACCTCCAACTCGACGGATGGTGAACGTTGCTCGGCAGCCCCTAGGACTCGATGGCCTCCCCAACGGTCTCTGAATCATCATCGCCCGCAGCCTCCGCAGCGCTGGTGCTGGTGTGCGGCTTGCTGATCGCCGCGCCGTGGTTCTGGCCCATTCTTCTCGGGCCTTTGTCGGCCATGTGGCCCGATCTTCTTGCCTGGACGGCGGGCGCCTTGTTGCTTGCTTTGCTGCCCTGGACACGCGAACAGGCCGGGCTTGCCATCGCGGGAGGCTGGCTGCTGGCTGCGTTGGGCAGTTCGGTGATGGGTCTGCTGCAGTACTTCGATCTGGAGGATGGCCTTTTTCCCTGGGTCGTGATCACGGCGCCGGGATACGTGACGGCGAATGTGCACCAGCTCAACATGCTGGCCTCGCTGCTGGCTGTGGGCTTGCTGAGCGTGTGGTGGCTGGTGATTCAGCGACACCTCACCGCCTTTCATGCGGCCTGGATGGTGGGGCTGCTGTTGGTGGCGCTGGCGGCCACCGCCTCACGCACCGGCATGGTCCACCTGGTGGCTATCTCCTGCATGCTGGTTTACTGGCATTCCCGTCATTGGAAGCGCCTGCTGGTCATTCTTGGTTTGGGCTGGGCGCTTTACACGGTGGCTGCCAATGGGTTGCCGTGGCTGGTCTGGGTGACTCGGGGAATCATGATCGATCGCAACCTTTTTGGCCGCTTCGGGGAAGCCTTCAGTTGCCAGAGTCGACGCTTCCTGTGGAGCAACATGATCGAATTGATCGCTCAGAAGCCATGGACCGGTTGGGGTCCGGGAGAGCTGATGTACGCACACTACATCACCGACTACACAGGCCCTCGCTTTTGCGACAAGCTGTCTCACGCACACAATCTTCCGCTGCATCTGGCCGTCACCATGGGGTTACCGGTGGCTGTCGCTGCCAGTGTGTTGTTCCTTGTCGCCCTTTTCAAGCTCAAGCCTTGGTCTGCTACCGAACCCATGGAACGTCTGAGCTGGGGCGTGCTGGCCATGCTGGGAGTACACAGTCTGCTGGAGTTTCCGCTGTGGTTCGGTATTTTCCAGTTGATGGCGTTGTTGGCGGTCTGGCAGATTTATATTGTCAGGCGGCGCATTGCTGGTGGCCGCGTTATGGATCCTGCGAAGTCGGCCCTGGGTCGTGGAGTCGTATCGGCGTTGCTGCTCATCGGCATCTCGCTGGTGGCCTGGGACTACATCAAGGTCAGTCAGCTTTACTTGCCCGAGCGCATGCGCCTTGAACGCTATCGGGATGACACGTTCAACAAGACTCGCGACACGTGGTTTTTCAACTCCCATGTGCTGATCGCACAGCTCGTCACCACGAACCTGACGAAGAACAACGCCGAACTCGTTCTGCAGGGTTCCCTCGCGTCCCTGCATGTCGCACCGGACTCCAGAATCATCCGTCGGGTGATCGAGTCGGCTGCCCTTCTGGGCAGAACGGATATCGTTGAACTCCACATGGCGCGCTACAAGGCGGCTTGGCCCAAGGAGTATGCGGAGTGGATCGAGCTGCAAAGAGCGGCTGCGGCCGCTCGCTGAGGGTTGCCGGAACAGTTGCCTACCCGGCCACGAAATCCCCGCTCTTCCCTCCCCGCTTCTCCACCAGGCGAACTCCCTCCATCACCATTCCCCGGTCCACCGCCTTGCACATGTCATAGATCGTGAGCAGCGCCACGCTGGTGGCGGTCAGGGCTTCCATTTCCACACCGGTCTGGCCTGTGCATTCGGTGGTGGCACGGCACCGCACGCTGTGCGTTGTGGTATCGACCTCGAATTCCACCGCCACGCGTGTCAGGCCGATCGGGTGGCACAGGGGGATGAGGTCGCTGGTTTTCTTGGCTGCCTGAATGCCGGCAATGCGCGCGATGCCGAGCACGTCTCCCTTTTTTGCTGTTCCGCTCTGAATGAGCGCCAGCGTGGCGGGCAGCATGCCGATCCGGCCTTCGGCCACGGCTACGCGGTGCGTGTGGGCCTTGGCGGCCACATCGACCATGTGAGCCTGACCCTGGGCGTCAAAGTGGGTGAGGGGGCCGGGTGGGGTTGTATCGGGCATGGAGACTTGTTGCGAGGGCTTTACAGAACCGTTCTGACTTGGCGGCATCATACGGGGATGCCTGCCATTCCCAAGTCCCCGAGGCGTTCGCGCGTTCGCCGCGACATCGGCCCCGGCCTGCTCGCCTTGTCGCTTCTGCTGGGTCCTCTGCCGCCGGTGGCGGCGCAGTCGGGCGCCGATCGACCGTCGCTGAGCAGCCTGCCCAGCCTGGGCGATGGCCAGGGCATGACCCTCTCGGCCGAGCGCCGCATGGGCGACCGCATCGCACGGGGCATCTACCGTGATCCGGACTACCTCGATGACCCGGTGCTGGTCGACTATTTGCAGTCGCTCTGGCAACCCTTGCTGGGCGCCGCGCGCGATCGCGGCGATGTGCCACCCGAACTGAGCGAGCGCTTGGCCTGGGAGCTGATGATCTCGCGCGACCGTCGAGTGAATGCGTTCGCGTTGCCCGGTGGCTACCTGGGCGTGCACCTGGGGCTGGTGGCGGTGACCGAGCGGCCGGAGGAACTGGCCTCGGTGCTGGCGCACGAGCTCAGTCACGTCTCGCAGCGGCACATCGCTCGCATGGTCTCGCGCGACGAACGCATGACGCCCTGGATGGTGGGCGCCATGATTCTGGCGGCGCTGGCTGCCGGGTCGAATTCGCAGGCGGCGGGCGCGGCCATCGCGGGCGGCACGGCCGCAGCTGCCCAGTCGCAACTCAACTTCTCACGCGACATGGAGCGAGAAGCCGACCGCGTAGGCTATGGCGTGCTCACGGGTGCGGGCTTCGATGGCTATGGCTTCGTCACCATGTTTGATCGTCTCCAGCAGGCCTCTCGCCACAACGACGACGGCTCTTTTCCTTACCTGCGCAGCCACCCGCTGACGGGCGAGCGCATCGCCGACATGCGGGCGCGCCTGCCACAGGGGCCCGTGGCTCCCGCTGCCACCGTGGTTCCGGGCGCGGCACCCGCGGCAGGCACATCGTCGAGTGGCGCGTTGAAGCTGGATCTGCCCCGGCCTGGCTCCCGGGGGGAGGCTGGCGCATCGATGGCCGTGCCCTCCAGCGCGGTGTTGCACAGCCTGATGGCTTCGCGAGCTCGTGTGCTGGCCGAAAACGGGCCAGATCGTATGCGGGCCTGGCTGACGCAGGGTCAGGCCTCCGGCGCCACACCCGGGGAGCGCTATGCAGCTGCGCTCTCGGCGCACCGCCTGGGCCAGCGTGAGCAGGCGCTGGAACTGGCCCAGCGCTTTCGCACCGCCGTGCCGGCTCAGGCGCGCCCCACTGTGGACGCGCTCTTGCTGGAGTTGCTGCTGGCGCCGAAGTCGGGTTCCGCTGCTGCGTCCTCGTCAGCGGACCAGGCCAACCTGCTGGCCGAATTGCGCGACCAGGCGCTGGCTGGCACCACGCGCGCGAGCGCCATTTACGGCGCGCAGGCCGCCATTGCCACTGGGCAGCCCGAGCGTGCCGTGGCGCGTTTGCAGGCCTGGGTGGCGCTGCATCCGCGCGACGCCATGGGTTGGCAAACCCTGTCCCGTGCACATGCCGCACAAGGGCAGACCCTGCGCGCGATCCGCGCGGACGCCGAGGCGCACGCGGCGCAGCTGGACTACAGCGGAGCGGCCGAGCGTCTCAGGGCCGCGCAGGGCCTGCCTGCGGCGCAGCGCACCGATGGCATGGAACTGGCGATCGTGGACGCACGGCGACGTGAGGTGGAAACGCTGCTGCGCGAATCAACGCGCGAGGACTGAGCGCAAGGCGGTGTTCACCACCAGCATCAACACCGAGTAGATCAGCGAGCCCAGCAGGGCGGCGAAAAAGCCATCCACCCGGAAGCCATTGAGCACGCTCGCGGCAGCCCAGAACAGCAAGGCGTTGATCACGAACAGGAAGAGACCCAGCGTGATGATCGTGACCGGCAAGGTCAGGATCACCAGGATAGGCCGCAACACGGCGTTGAACAGGCCGATGACCGCAGCGGCGATCAGCGCAGAAGTGAAGCTCTGTACCTGTACCCCGGGGTACAGGTAGGCCACCACCAGCAGGGCACAGGCCGCCAGCAGCCAGGTGAGGATGAGCTTCATGCCGGGATCGACCTCAGGCTTCGTGCGTGACCGACGGGCGGCGCGAGGCGATCCACTTGCCCAATGCCAGCACCAGCAGCGCGCCGACAATGTGGGCGGACCACCACAACGTGCTGGAGATCACCGCCATGCCCTTTTCGTCCACCGTGCCCAGCTTGGGCATCCACAGCCACTTGTCGGGGTTGACGAAGGCCGGGTCGGTGACCAGCATGCCGCCCGCAATCCAGCCCAGCAGCATGCCGCCGAGCGTGATGATCATCGGGAAGCGCGCCATCAGCTTGATGACCATGGTGCTGCCCCAGACGATGATGGGGATGGAGATCAGCAGGCCCAGCACGACCAGCAGGAACGAGTGCTCGCCCGCATTCTGCGCGGCGCCCGCGATGGCGATCACGTTGTCCACGCTCATTACCAGATCGGCCACGATGATGGTCTTGATGGCGGCCAGCAGCTTGTCGCTGCCCTGAATGTCGCCGTGCGCCTCGTCATCGGGTGCCAGCAGCTTGATACCGATCCAGACCAGCAGGATGGCCCCGACCAGTTTGATGAACGGCACGGTCAGCAGCGTCATGGCGAACGCAATCAGGATCACGCGCAGGATGATGGCGCCAGCGGTGCCCCAGATGATGCCCTTGGTGCGCTGGTGAGGCGGCAGCTTGCGACAGGCCAGCGCGATCACGACCGCGTTGTCGCCACCCAGCAGGATGTCAATGATGATGATCTGTCCGAGCGCGACCCAGAACGCGGGCGATGTCAGGAAATCCATAAATTCCTCGTAGTTGCAAGCAGAAACCGGAAGGCACTGCACCACCCACCCGCGACAGCGCTGCCGCGCTGGCGAAGGGGACGGACATGCCTTGATCGGCCGTGGAGAGCCCATCAAAGGTCTTGCTCGCCGGGCGATATGTTCGCCTGGCCCGGGTCGCCGGAAGCTGAACGCTTCGTCTTGACGACGACCTGGTGGTCGCGACCGGAAAGACGTCGGGTCTTCCTGATCCGCAACGGAGAGCTACTCCCCTTCGAGACCCGCGATTGTAGCGGCCCCGGCCCGCCGCAAAATGGGGTGGCGAATACGCAGTTACCACAGGAGAAGAGGACGACTGGCTATGATCCTCACCCCATGCCCGGCATCCACATCACCGACATCGAAGCCGCCATCAATCACTGGCGTGAGCGCTCACCCTCGCCCGATGGCGTGTCGTTGTGCAAGGAGCTGCGTGCCTTGGCCGAGGTGTATGCGCTCATGGTGTATTTCCACGAGACCGAGGCCGACGAAATCACCCTGCCGGCTGCTGCCCGTGCGGCCTGGATGGCCTGGTACGAGACCACGCCCGACACGCCCTGCATCGCCATCTGCTCCACCAGCCAGGGCGACGAGGTCTGCAAGGGTTGCGGCCGCACGTTTGACGAAGTGCAGCGCTGGACAGAAATGTCGCCCGGCGAAAAGCGCGCGAGCTGGCGGCGCATCACCATCGAAGGCGACGCCTGGCGCTTCAACCGGTATGCGGAACGGGCGCTGGAAGAGCCCAGTTCCTAGACCCGTCGCGCGAGCTCCGTCGCTTTGCCCACGTAGCTGCCAGGCGTCATGGCCAGCAGACGATCCTTTTCCTGCTGAGGAATCTCAAGGCCCGAGATCAAGGCGTGCAAGGCCTCCGCGGTCACGGTCTTGCCGCGTGTGACTTCCTTGAGCTTCTCGTAGGCGCCCGACACACCGTAGCGGCGCATCACCGTCTGGATCGGCTCGGCCAGCACTTCCCACGACGCGTCGAGGTCGGCGGCAATGGCTTCCTCGTTGATCTCCAGCTTGCCCAGGCCCACGCCCAGCGAGTGGTAGGCCAGCACCGCGTAACCCAGCGCCACGCCCATGTTGCGCAGCACGGTGGAGTCGGTCAGGTCGCGCTGCCAGCGCGAGACCGGCAGTTTTTCGGACAGGTGGCGCAGCAGCGCGTTGGCCAGGCCCAGGTTGCCTTCGGCGTTCTCGAAGTCGATGGGGTTGACCTTGTGCGGCATCGTGGACGAGCCGATTTCGCCCGCTTTCAACCGCTGCTTGAAATAGCCCAGGCTCACGTAGCCCCAGATGTCGCGCGCCAGGTCGATCAGGATGGTGTTGGTGCGCGCCACCGCGTCGAACAGCTCGGCCATGTAGTCGTGCGGCTCGATCTGGATGCTGTAGGGCTGGAAGGTCAGGCCCAGGCCGAGCGGTTCGGGCGACTCGATCACGTTGCGGCTGAAGCTTTCCCAGTCGAATTCGGGCCACGCGCTCAGGTGGGCGTTGTAGTTGCCCACCGCGCCGTTCATCTTGCCCATCAGCTTCACGCTGGCGATCTTTTCCCGCGCGGCCACCAGGCGCACCACCACGTTGGCGATCTCCTTGCCCACGGTGGTGGGGCTGGCGGTCTGGCCGTGCGTGCGGCTGAGCATGGGCACGGCGGCGTGAGCGTGCGCCATCTCACGCAGTTTGGTGATCACGGCGTCCAGCGCCGGTAGCAGCACCGCATCGCGCCCGCCCTTGAGCTGCAGTGCGTGACTGGTGTTGTTGATGTCTTCGCTGGTGCAGGCGAAGTGCACGAACTCGGCGGCCTTCTCCAGTTCGGGGCGCGCCTCGAAGCGCGACTTGATCCAGTACTCCACCGCCTTCACGTCGTGGTTGGTGACTTTCTCGATGTCCTTGATGGCCTGACCATCGGCCTCGCTGAAGTTCTTCACCAGGCCCAGCAGGTAGGTGCGTGCGCCCGGCGAGAGCGGCTTGAACTCGGCCAGGCCGGCGTCGGACAAGGCGATGAACCAGGCGATCTCGACCTGTACGCGGCGGTGCATGTAGCCCTGCTCGCTCATGAAAGGCCGCAGCGGTGCCAGGCGGGCGGCGTAGCGACCATCAAGGGGAGACAGGGCGGAGATGGCGCTCAGGGTCGCCGAGGCGGGCTGCGCGGAGGCGGCGGGTGGTGGGGTGGTCGGACGCATCCGGCAATTGTAGGAGGGCGGGCCGCACACCATGGGCTTGTCAACGCGAAGCACGCGTGGGCTGGCTAGAATTGCCTTCCCACGTCCAACCGACTTCCCCACTCCTCATGAAACTCATTGGTGCCATCGCCAGCCCCTACGTGCGCAAAGTGCGCGTCGTCATGGCCGAGAAGAAGCTGGACTACCACTTCATCCTGGAGGACGTGTGGTCGGCCGATACCCAGATCGGCACCTCCAACCCGCTGGGCAAGGTGCCCTGCCTGGTGATGGAAGGTGGTGAGGCCGTGTTCGATTCGCGCGTGATCGTCGAATACCTCGACACGCTCTCGCCGGTGGGCAAGCTCATTCCCACGCAGGGTCGCGAGCGCGCCGAAGTCAAGACCTGGGAAGCACTGGCCGATGGCCTGCTCGACGCCGCCGTGCTCGCACGCCTGGAAACCACCTGGCCAGGCCGCAGCGCCGAACAGCGCAGCCAGGCCTGGACCGATCGCCAGCTTGGCAAGATCGAGGCGAGCCTCAAGTCCATGAGCCAGGGACTGGGCGAGAAGCCTTTCTGCTCGGGCATCCACTTCAGTTTGTCGGACGTGGCCGTGGGCTGCGCACTGGGTTACCTGGACTTCCGTTTCCCCGTGATCGACTGGCGCACCAGCTACCCGAATCTCGCGCGTCTCGCCGAAAAACTCAATCAGCGCCAGAGCTTCATCGACAGCAAGCCGAACTGAACCTCACAGCCCCGTGAAGCGGCGCACGGCCGGGAAGTACACGCGGTAGGGGAGCAGGCGCAGCAGCTTCATCCAGCGCGTGAAGCGCTTGGGGTAGTGGATGTCGAAGGCGCCCCGTTCCCAGCCCGCGATCATGGCCCGTGCCGCCTGTTCGGGCGTGATGAGTGCGGGCATGCTGAACTGGTTCTGCGCTGTCAACGGCGTCTGCACGAAGCCCGGATGCACCACGCTCACGCCCAGGCCCAGCGGTTTCAGGTCCAGGTACAGCGTCTCGGCCAGGTTGGTGATGGCCGCCTTGGTCGGCCCGTAGGCCAGGCTCTTGGGCAGACCGCGAAAACCCGCCACGCTGCTGATCAGGCTGATGTGGCCGCGGCCTTGCGCGATCAGGGCCGGAAGCACCGCATGCAGCAGGTGCAGTGCTCCGATGTAGTTGATGTCGAGGTGCTGGCGCAGTTCGGCCATGTCCATGGCGCTGGCCCGCATCTCGCGGTAGTGGCCGGCGCAGTACACCACCATGTCCAGCGGGCCCTGGGCGAGGATCTCGCTTGCCGTCTGTGTCACGGCCTGCGCATCGGTCACGTCCAGCGGCCAGGCCTGCGCCATGGCGCCGTCGCGCGGTGGATGCGCGGCCACGAAAGACCGCAGCGCTTCGGCCTTGCGCGCCGACACCAGCACCTGCGCACCCCGCGCATGCAGGGCCGATGCGGTGGCTTCGCCGATGCCACTGGAGGCCCCGACCAGCCACACGCGCAGGCCCCGCCAGTCGCGGACGGGTGGGTTCATGGGGTGCGCTTCACGAAGGACAGCGTGACCTCGCCCAGGCGAAAACCGAACTTGCTCATCTCGGCCTTGTTGAGCATGACGCGCTGATCGATCAGGTACATCCAGTCGTCGAACTGAACCTCGTAAGTCTTTCCGTCCACCGGCAGCAGCAGCGTGTAGCCCCAGCGAAAGGCGTTGCCGCGCTGCTCACCGCTTGCGACGCCCACCACATCGTCGGCGGTGCCGGTGAACTGGCCATTGCCCAGGTGCTTCATACGCCAGACGCGCTTCTGCGTGGTGCCATCGGAGTAGGTGAAGTCCTCATCCAGCACGCCTTCGTCGCCATTCCAGCTGCAGCGCATGACCACGGTGAAGCGTTTGACCACCGCGCCCGAGCGGTCGGTGAAGACACCATACGCATCGAGCGTGCCGTTGAAATAGGCGCGCAGGTCGAGCACCGGTTTTTCGCTGGCGTACTGCGACACCTGCGGCCCGGCGCAGCCGGACAGTGTGGCGGCGGAGGCGATGCCGGCGGCGAGCAGCAGTCGTCTGTGCATGGGATTTCCTCAGGAAGTGGACGTGGGGCTCAGGGCCAGGCGCTGCTGCGGCCGGATGACCAACGCATAGAGCGCGCCGCCGGCCAGCAACTTGAGCAGGCAGGGCAAAAGGCAATAGGCAATGGTGAGTGTCTGCAGCGCGGCTTCGTCGCGCGCGCCCGGCACGTAGCCGAACCAGGCGAGCAGCGGCAGGGCCAGGCCGGCGGCCAGGGCCAGGTTGAGCTTGGCGGCAAAGCTCCACCAGCCGAAGTAGGCGCCCTCGCGCTGGCCGCGTTCACCAAGCTGGCCGATCAGGCCGGCCAGCAGCGCACTGGGCAGAGCGAGATCGGTGCCCAGGGCCACACCGGAGAGCGCGCACACGATCAGGAACGGCCACACGTCGCCTGTGCCCAGCGTGGCGGCCCACACGAACACCGCCACGGCCAGCGCCATGCCCGCCAGCCAGGTGCGAGCCAGGCCCAGGAGGCCGACCAGGCGAACCCACAGCGGAATGGACAGCGCGGCGCACAGGAAATAGATGGCAAGGAACGCCGGCTCGACTGAAGTCGGAGCTTGCAGGCGGTCCTGCACAAAGAAAAGAACCAGTGTGGCGGGCACCGCGCTCGCCGTGCCGTTGAGCACGAACACCGTGAGCAGGCGCAAGAAGGCGGGCTGGTGCAAAGGCGAAGGACCTGCTGCCGATGATGGGGCGTGCGTCGGGTTCGACGAAGACGGTGCCATCGAGCCGCTCCAGGCCCACCAGCCCAGCGCCAGCAGCACGGCGAAGGTGGCCACGGTGATGCCCAGGCCGAGCGTGCCAGGCAGTACTGCGGCGATCAGCACGCCGAGCAGCGCCAGACCTTCGCGCCAGGCCACGACGCGGCTGCGCTCGGTCTCGTTGCCGCCCAGGCGTGCGCCCCAGGCCTGGTGTGCCACGGCAACCACGCTGAAGGCGGTGTAGGTCATGGCCATCAACAAACCGGCCCAGGTGAGCAGGGTGGTGGTGCCCGCCGCGCGCACGACCGGTGGCGGGAACAGCAGACCCCACAGACCGAGCGCGAGCACCACGGCCGCGCCCGCGGTGGCCAGCAGCAGCGAGCGCCCCGAGCGCGACCAGAGCCGATCGCACCAGCGGCCGATCCAGGGATCGAGCACCGCGTCGACCAGGCGAGCAGCCAGCAGCACCGCCCCCAGCAAGGCCAGCGGCGCGCCGAACTCGCGCGCGTAATGGTTGGGCAGGATCACGTACAGCGGCAGCGCCACGAAAGCCAGGGGCAGACCCAGCAAACCGTAGCGCAAGCCAACACGCCACGCACCGGGTCCGGTGAAGCGGGCCGCCGGCTCAGGCAGCGCGGTGCTCATGAGGACGGCCGTGAGGATTCGATCAGCGCGCGGCGCATGCCGGGCTGCGAAGTCTTCGGCGACAGCCAGATGCCGAAGAACAGGCCCGAAAAGGCTTCGTCTGCGACTTCGCCGAGCCACTGGCCATTGAGGTAGAAGCGCGCACCGGTGCCCGGCACGTGCAGGCCCGTGATGCGGTCGCCGCGCTTCACATCGGGGAACAGCGCGCTCATGGTATTGAGCCAGCGCTCGGCCTGCGCCGGTTCGATGGTGGCCAGGCCGCGCATCTCGTCGATCGACCGCTCGGCGATGTCGGCTCCCTTGAAGCTGCGCAGGTAGCTCAGTTCCAGGCCGAAGCGATGCTCGGTGAAACGCTGGGCATCGAAGCCTGGCGCCGCGTAGAGGCTCGCGTCGTACACCTCGAAACCCCACACGCGCAGGCGCGCGGTGCTCAGCTTCCGTTGGTCCTTGAGTGCCGCGCTCACGGTGGTTTCAGCCGGCGTGGCGTAGGCAGGTGCGCCCGCCAGCGCCAGGAAGCTGGAGACCAGGGTGAGGGCAACCGCGGTGTTCGCACGCATGGTGTCTTGCTCAGACCGGCTTGCGCAGCGTGTACTGCACCACGTCGATGCTGCCCTGCTCGAACGCCGCCTCGCAGTAGGCGAGATAGAACTCCCAGATGCGCAGGAAACGCTGGTCGAAGCCGAGCTGCAGCACGCGGTCCTTCTCGTGCAGGAAACGCTCGCGCCAGTGGGTCAGTGTGCGCGCGTAGTCCAGCCCGAAAGCGAATTCGTCGACCACCTCCAGCCCGGCCTGTGCGGCCTGCGCGCGGAACTCGCGCGGGCAGGGCAGGCAACCGCCGGGGAAGATGTACTGCTGGATGAAGTCGGTGCCTTTGATGTAGCGATCGAAGTGTTCGTCGTTGATCACGATGCTCTGGATGCAGGCGCGGCCGCCCGGCTTGAGCAGGCGCCCCACGCTCTGGAAGTAGGTCGGCCAGTACGCGCGACCCACGGCTTCGACCATCTCGATCGAGCAGATCGCGTCGAACGGCGCGTCATCGATGTCGCGGTAGTCCTGCAGGCGCAGTTCGGCGCGCCCGGCGCGGCCAAGCTTCTGCATGCGCTCCTGCGCGAACCCGAGCTGCTCGGTGGACAGCGTCACGCCCACCACGCTGGCGTCGAATTCGGTGGCGGCCTTCTCGGCCAGCGCACCCCAGCCGCAACCGATTTCCAGCACACGGTCGCCCGACTTCACGCCGGCCATGCGAAGCGCGCGGCGCACCTTGGCGTGCTGCGCAGCCACCATGGTCTGGCCGGGCTCCTCGAACCAGCCCGATGAGTAGTTCATGGTCTCGTCCAGCCACAGCTTGTAGAACGCATTGCCCAGGTCGTAGTGGGCGTGAATGTTCTTGCGGCTGTTGGCCCTGGAGTTGCGGTTGAGCAGGTGGCGCACGCGGTACGCAAAACGGCCCAGCCAGGAGCCGTAGATCACGTCTTCCACCTCGCGCCGGTTGGCCACCATCAGCGAAAGCAGCGCGGTCAGGTTGGGCGTGCTCCAGTCGCCATCGATGTAGCTCTCCGCAAAGCCGATGTCACCCGACTTCAGCGCGGCGCCGCACACGTTCCAGTTGTTCAGCTTCATGCTCGCGTGCGGGCCTTCGGCGTGGCCGAAGCGCTGCACCGTGCCATCGGGCAGTTGCAGGGTCAGGCTGCCGTGCACCAGACGCTGCAGCAGTTGCAGCGTGGTGCGAGCGGCCGCCGGCGCGTTGCGGGGCAGGTCGAAGCCGGCGGGATTTCGGGAGACGGTGGTGGAGTTCATGGGCGGCGGGGTTCGGCGTTCACGGGGCTCGCAGGTGAGATCGCGGCGGAGACGAAATCGCCCGGAGCGGGCGGCTGGCGAAAGAACGGTGCGCTCTTGACCCACAGGCGCATGGCCTGCCAATGGATGCGCGCGATCACGCCGAAGGTCATGGCCGGGTACGACCAGAGCGCGCGGCGCAGTGTCTGCGTGTTCAGCGGCAACAACTCGCCACTCACACTGGTGTTGAGCAGCGGTTCGTCGCCGCCATCGTCGAAGTAGTCGACGCGCGCCACGGTGCGCGGCATCGTCTCTTGCGAGCGCATGAAGACGAAGCGGTAGCGGCCACGCACCGGGCAGAACGGCGAGACGTGGAACACCTTGTCGGCCTCGCAAGGCTGGCCGTAGCGGGGCGCGTCCAGCAGGTAGCAGTGGCGCTCGCCAAAGGTGTTGTTCACTTCGGCCAGCACGGCGCGCAAGGAACCGTCGGCACGGTGGCAGTACCAGAAGCTCACCGGCTTGAAGGCGTAGCCCAGCACGCGTGGGTAGGTGTGCAGCCAGACCTCACCCTCAGCGTCGTGGATGCCGTGCGCGTGCAGCACGTCGTCGAGCCAGGCCAGGCTGTCGGCGCGGCCGTCGCCGTGGTCGGCGTCGTGAAAGCTCAGCGCCGCACGGCGGTTGCGCGCGAGGTTTCCGTTGCCGTTCGCGCGCAGGCTGCGCATCGGCAGCATCAGGAAATAGGTGGCGTACACAAAGGCGTGATGGCGCGGCCGATGGCGCGTGTGGCGCACCTGGCCGAAGCCGATCTGTGCTTTCATGCAAACACCCCTGGCAATGCATGGCGGCGAGCGGCCTCGGCGCGCTCGATCGGCACCAGGCCATGCGTGTCGATGATTCCGCGCGCAGCGTGCAGGCCCGACTTCAGGCCATCCTCGTGGAAGCCGTAGCCGGTCCAGGCGCCCGCGAACCAGGTGTGGCGTTGCCCCTGCATGTCGTTCACGCGCGCCTGGGCGCGAATGGCGGCGAGGTCGAACACTGGGTGGTCGTACTCGTACTCACCCAGCACCTGGGTCGGCGAAATCTCGCGCTGCGGGTTGAGCGACACCACCACCGGCTGCGCCACCGGCAGCGGTTGCAGGCGGTTGATGAGGTAGTGCAGGCAGACCTGTGCCGACTCGACCTCGGCGCTCGGCGCGCGCTGGTAGTTCCAGGCCGCCCAGGCGCGCGGATTGGCCGGCAGCACCGAGGCGTCGGTGTGAAGCACGGCGCGGTTGGGCTGGTAGCGGATGGCGGCCAGCACCTCGCGTTCGTTCTGGCTCGCGCCGTTGCCCAGCAGGCGCAGCGACTGGTCGCTGTGGCAGGCCATCACCACGGCATCGAAGCGATCCACGTGGCCATCGGTCACGATGCGCACGCCTTGCGGATCGCGCAGCACCTGGCGCACTGGCGTGGCCAGGCGGCGGTCGGCGATGCGCTCCACGATCTTCTGCACGTACTGCCTGGCGCCACCCGCCACCGTGTACCACTGCGGGCGGTGGGTCACCTGGATCAGGCCGTGGTTGTGGCAGAAGCGCACCATGGTGGCCACCGGGAACGCCAGCATCTGGTCGGTCGGACAACTCCAGATGCAGCCCATCATGGGCAGGAAATACCAATCGCGGAATTCGTCCGAGAAACGCTGTGCGCGCAGGAAATCGCCCAGGGGTTGCAACAGCGGGCTGTGCTCGCGCAGGTCCTCGCCCTTTTCGGCCAGCCGCGACGTGATGCGATTGAAACGCACGATGTCGGCGAGCATGCGCAGGAAGCGCGGATTGGCCAGGTTGCGGCGCTGCGCGAACACCGAAGACAGGTTGCTGCCACTCCACTCCAGCGTGCGTCCGCCCGGGCCGGCGCCATCGGCTTGCACCGAGAACGACATGTCCGACTTCGCGATCGGCACGTCGAGTGCGGAGAGCAGCGCCAGCAGGTTCGGGTAGGTGCGCTCGTTGAGCACCAGGAAGCCGGTGTCCACGCCAAAGGTGACGGGAGCGCCCTGGGGATCAGGAAGGGTCACGTCCACCGTGTGGGTATGCCCGCCGAAATGCGCCCCGGCCTCGAACAGCGTGAGGTCGGCGAGGCCATGAAGGGTGTGGGCAGCGGCAAGGCCGGCGATGCCGGAGCCGACGATGGCGACCCGGATCGGGTGCGCGGGCTGGGACGCCATGGCTGGCTGCTGGAGGTCTGAATACATCATCGAGACCTCAGGCCATCACCGCGAAGCGGCGACCCTTTGTACAAAAGACTGCGAAGCGCCCCGAAACGAACCAGGGAGGGAGGGAGGAGGAGGAGAAGCGCCTCGGGATTTCAGTCGGATCACGGGGACCCGACAGGCTTCGCAGTGCAAAACGGAATGTGTTGTTTGGGAGGCCCATGGCGCGCGAAAAGTTCCGGCGTCGCGACGCAACGCCAGGCGCGGACGGTGGGAAGCAGGGCGAAGATGCGTTCATGGGATTTGAAAACCGTTTGGTTTTATTGTGACTGTTCAGTCACTATTTAGTCGATAGAAACTTTTCAATGTCCTTGAGGAGGCCAGGGTCTTTGGGTTCGACGCGGCTGCCGTAGCTGCGCACCGTCTTGCCATCGCGGGCGATGAGGTACTTGTGGAAGTTCCATTGCGGGCGTTCGCCCGTGCGCTCGGCGAGCTGCTGGTAGAGCGGGTTGGTACCGGGCCCGACCACGCTGGTCTTGCTGAACATCGGGAATTTCACGCCGAAGGTGTTTTCGCAAAACTCGGCGATCGCCTGATTGCTGCCAGGCTCCTGGCGTCCGAAATCATTGGACGGAAACCCCAGCACGACCAAGCCCCGTGCCTGGTACTTGGCGTTCAAGGCTTCGAGGCCTTCGTACTGGCTGGTGAACCCACAGAAGCTGGCCGTGTTCACGACCAGCACGACCCGGCCGCTGTATTGACACAGCGACTGCGGCTTTTCATCCTGCAGACGGTCGAAGCGGTGCTGCAGGAGGTTGGGGCAGGTCGCTTCCGAGGCGACCGCCGCGCCCGTCGCGCCAAGACAGACCCATGCCACCACCAGTGCACGCCATGGGAAAAATTTTGCATTCATGAAGACGGCTCCTTGCTGAAATGGGATACGCAGGCAACGCATCGCCGGATTCAAGTCAGAGTTTCGAAAACTCACCATGTCGCGCCTGCCTGCCGTCAGGGAAGGTCTCATGTTCTCATCGCATCGACCGCCTGCCGTGGCGGTGCGCTGGACCGGTGGCGCTAGAGATCCGGCTTCGCAACCCATGCCCCTGCGCAACGCGATGATTTTTAAGCAGATTTTCGAGTGACGCTTAAAATGAGAGCAGTTTTGAAAGACCTGCATGCTCTATCCTGAACTCTTCAAGCAACTCGAATCCGTGCGATGGGACATGGACAAGGACATTCCCTGGGCCCAGTTCGAGGCCGCTTCGCTCACCGACGAGCAGGCCCAGACCATCAAGATGAACGCCATCACCGAGTGGGCCGCGCTGCCGGCCACCGAGATGTTCCTGCGCGACAACCGCGACGATTCCGACTTCTCCGCCTTCATGTCGATCTGGTTCTTCGAGGAACAGAAACACTCGCTGGTGCTGATGGAGTACCTGCGCCGCTTCCGTCCCGAACTGGTGCCCACCGAACAGGAACTGCACGACATCCGTTTCGAGTTCGACCCGGCCCCGCCGCTGGAAACGCTGATGCTGCATTTCTGCGGCGAAATCCGGCTGAACCACTGGTACCGCCGCGCCAGCGAATGGCACACCGAGCCGGTGATCAAGCAGATCTACAGCACGCTCAGCCAGGACGAGGCGCGCCACGGTGGTGCCTACCTGCGCTACATGAAGCGCGCCATCGGCAAGTTCGGCGATGAGGCGCGTTCGGCCTTTGCCAAGGTGGGCGTGCTCATGGCCAGCGCGCGGCGCACGGCGCAGGCATTGCACCCGACCAACCTGCACGTGAACAAGACGCTGTTTCCCAATGACACCATCCAGAGCCGCCTGCCCGACCCCGCATGGCTGGAGCACTGGCTGGACAGGCAGATCAATTTCGATGCGGTCTGGGAAACGCGCGTGGTCGAGCGCATCCTGCACAACATGAGCCTGCTCATGGACCAGAGCTTCAAGACGGTTCAGGAACTCAACCGTTTCCGCAAGTCGCTGGCCGTGGCTACGCCCTCACCCCAGGCCACCTGAGCCGCCGTCGGCCGACCAGCCCGGCCACAAGGCCACCAACAGGCCCAGCAGCAGGCCCCACGCCACGCCGCTGACGTGGGCGGCCTGCACCACCGACATGTCATTCGCCCGGTCCCAGACCACCGGGTACTGCCAGCCGCGCTCCAGCAGGATCTTCGTGAGCACACCGAGCGCCAGCAGCGCGCCCCAGCGCCGGGCCTTGCGAATGGGAATGCGTTTGAACATGAGCTGCACCGCGAGCACCATGGCGCCCGCGTGCAGCAGTCCGGAAAGGCCTACCGCGTAGCCGATCTGTGGCCACAGCAGCAGGGTGAACTGGGTCAGCGGCCAGGCCGTCAGCCAGGCCATGGCACAGCGCAGGCTCGGCCGGATCACCCAGGCGAAGGCGGTCAGCGCGCCGAGCGCGAGCTGGTTTCCGATCAGATGCGGGGTGTTGAGGTGCACCCATGCGCTGGTCCAGAGTGTCCAGGGACGCTCCGCCCAATGGTCGGCGCGCCAGGTGAGCGCTTCCACAGCGCCGGCTTGTGCCCACCAGAGCAGCATGCTGGCCACACCGTGCACGCAGCACACCACCAGCCAGGCGCGCGAGCGGTTCATGCCATGGTGGCGTTGGCTTGCGTACGACCCAGCACGTGCTGCCACAGCGAGAGCACGGCGGCAGCGGCGGTTTCCACCCGCGCCGGCTCCACCTGGGTGGGCGCCTCGTCCAGGCGCGCGCGGTGCTGAATCTGGCGCAGCTCGCGGTAGGCGCGCGCCGCCGCCTCACCCATGCCGGGTTCGAGCAGGCCGGCCTGCTCCGCGCGGCGCAGCAGGTTGATGTTGCCGGTGTTGGCGCGCAGCTCGGGGTGCGCGTGCGAATGCAGCAGCACCAGGTACTGCACGGCGAACTCCACATCGACCATGCCGCCGGGGCTGTGCTTCACGTCGAACTGCTCGCCTCGTACCGGGTGGGCCGTGCGCACCTTGGCGCGCATCGCCACGATCTCGGCGGCCAGCGACTTCGCATCGCGTGGGGCGGTGATGACGGCTTCGCGGATGGCGTCGAAACGGCCGGCCAGTGAAATGCCGCCCAGCACGAAGCGCGCGCGCGTCATGGCCTGGTGCTCCCAGGTCCAGGCGGTGTTGCTGCCGCGCTGCTGCTGGTAGTTGGCGTAGGCGTTGAAGCTGGTCACCAGCAGGCCCGAATTGCCGTTGGGCCGCAGGGCGGTGTCGATCTCGAACAGATCACCTTCGCTGGTCTTCACGGTCAGCCAGTTGATCATCTTGCGCACGAAGGCGGCGTAGATCTCGGACGCGTTCTCGTGCTCGTCCTCGTAGACGAACACGATGTCCAGGTCGCTGCCGTAGCCGAGTTCCTTGCCGCCGAGCTTGCCGTAGCCGATGATGGCGAAGCTGGGCTCGTCGCGGTGGCGGTTCTTCAGGCGTGCCCAGCACCACCGCGCCGTTGTGCGCAGCACCGAGTCGGCCAGGGCCGAGAGGTCGTCGGCCACCTGCTCCACGGTGAGCACCTTTTCCACGTCGCGCGCCAGCGTGCGGAACAACTCGGCGTGGTGCGCGCGGCGCAGCAGGTTGAGCAGGGCTTCCTCGTCGTCCTCGCCGGTGGAGTGCAGCGCAGCGCGGCGGGCTTCCAGCTCGGCCTCGAACTGCGCTGCGTCGAAGCGATCGGTCAGCAATTGCTGACTGGCGAGTTCGTCGATCACGCCGGGGTGTTTGAGCAGGTAGCGAGCCGGCCACTTGGCCGCGCCCAGCAAGCGCACCAGGCGCTCGTGCACGGAGGGGCGTTCCTGCAGCAGCGCCAGGTAGCTCTCGCGGCGCAGCAGGGGTTCGATCCAGTCGGCCATGCGCAGCGCCGCTTCTTCGCTCACGCGGCCTTCGTCGAGCCAGGCGCCGGTGCGTTGCACCAGACGCACCAGCCGGGACCGCGTGTCTTCGCGGAGCGCGAGCACACGTGGGTGTTCGCACCACTGGCCCACCTTGGCCGCAAAGGCGGGTGGCAATTGCGTGAGCACGCTCTGCAGGTCGTCGGCTGAACTGCGAGCGGCCGCGCCGTTCTTGCCGTTGCAACCCTTGCCACTGCAGCCGCCGTTGGTGGGGCCGCCCAGCAGGGTATCGAACTCTTGCGCCACCAGTTCGCGGTGGGCATCAAGCGCATGGAGGAAGGCGCACACGTCGGGGTAGCCCAGCGTGGCGGCAAGCCAGGCCAGGTCGTCGTCCTGCGTGGGCATCACGTGGGTCTGCTGGTCGTCCAGGTACTGGATGCGGTGCTCCACGCGGCGCAGGAATTCGTAGGCCTGCGCCAGTGCGTCGGCCGTGGCCTGCGGCATCAGGCCGGCTTTGCAGAGCCGCTGCAGGGCATCGAGCGTGGGGCGCGTGCGCAGTTCGGGGAACTGGCCACCCCGCACCACCTGCAGCAATTGCACGGTGAATTCGATCTCGCGGATGCCGCCGCGCGAGAGCTTGACGTCGTTGGAGCGACCCGGGTTGCCGGCAGCGCGCTTGGCGGCGTGATCGCGGATCTGGCGGTGCAGGTTGCGCAGCGCCTCGAACACGCCGTAGTCCAGGTATCGGCGGAACACAAAGGGCAGCACCGTGCCGCGCAGCGCCTGCGCGCTGCCATCGCGCAAGCAGGCCGCCGGTGCGATCACGCGGCTCTTGAGCCAGGCAAAGCGCTCCCACTCGCGGCCCTGCACCAGGAAATACTCTTCCAGCGCGCCGAGCGAGACGGCGCTGGGGCCGGAATTGCCGTTGGGCCGCAGCGCCAGATCGACACGGAACACGTTGCCGTGCTCGGTGGTCTCGCCCACGGTGTTGTAGATGTGCTTGACCGCCTTGCCGAAGTACTCGTGGTTGCTGATGCGGTTGCGGCCCTGCGCATTGCCGGCGGTTTCGCCGTCCTGGTCGTACACGTAGATCAGGTCGATGTCGCTCGACACATTGAGCTCGCGCGCACCGAGCTTGCCCATCCCGATGACCCACAGCTGGGCGCGACGAGGCTGGCCGTCGGTGCCCATGCACATGGGTGCGCCATGGAGTTCGTCGAGATCGGCAAAGGCGAGAGTGCAGGCAGCGTCGAGCGCGAGTTCGGCCAGTTCGGTCACTGCGCGCGTGACCACCGCGAGCGGCGCGCCCTGCTCGCAATCAAGTACCACCAGGCGTTCCAGCACGAGCTGGCGCAGCACCCGCAGAGCCGCAGGCAGGGGCTGACCGCGTTCGACCAGCCTGCTCAGGCAGACCTGCATGCTGGCGTGCACCGGTTCGCCCGGTGGCAGGCAGCTCAGTTCATCGGGGTAACGGCGCCGGATGCGCTGAACGAAGCGCGAGCGATCGGCCTGGCGATCGGCGGGCGTCAACGGCGGGCAGGCGTTCACATTTGATGACAAACCGGAAACTCCCGCTGAGGAACCCGTGGAATGGCTGGCCGTCATAATTTGCGGTGGACATGAATCAAAGACCGGCTCCCATCGCTGTTGCCACGCGAACCCTCAAGACACTTTCGTTCGCAACGCGGCTCATGTTGTGGCTGGTTCTGGCGGGCTGGAGCCTGTTTGCGCTGACCTGGTTCGGCCTGCACGCGTGGATTGTGCCCCGAATCGGCGAATGGCGTCCCGACCTGGAAAGGTGGGCCAGCTCGGCGGTGGGTGTTCCGGTCCGGGTGGGCGAAATCCGCGCCGACGGCCAGGACCAGGGCCGGTCCTGGCTCCCCGCGCTGATGCCTTCCTTCGAGCTGCGCGATGTGCAGCTCATTGATTCGCAAGGTCGCGTGGCGCTTCAGTTGCCGCTCATCCGCACCTCGCTCTCGGCGCGCTCGCTCTGGCGCGGTGGCTTCGAGCAGATCGTGATCGAGCGGCCTGTGCTGGATGTGCGGCGCACCGCGCAGGGCCGCATCGAGGTCGCCGGGCTGGATCTCGCCGGGCCGGGCGAGGGCAACACCCGGGCTGCCGACTGGTTCTTCTCCCAGAGCGAATTCGTCATCCAGGGTGGCACGCTGCGCTGGACCGACGATCTGCGTGGTCAACCCGCGCTGGCGCTGGAGAAGCTGGACCTCGTGGCGCGCAACACCGCGCTCACCCACCAGTTCCGCGTCGATGCCACGCCGCCGCCGGCCTGGGGCGAGCGCTTGAGCCTGCGCGGGCGCCTGCGCGAACCCCTCCTCGATCTGGATCGCCGGGGCTCGCAAGGCGAGAACCCCTGGCACCGCTGGAGCGGCGAGGTGTTCGCCGACTTCACGCGCGTGGACGTGGAGCGCCTGCGCGCCTATGTGGACCTGTCGGACTGGGGCGTGGAGGTGCGCGCGGGCCGGGGGGCGCTGCGCGCCTGGGCCAATGTGGCTCAGGGCCAGGTGGCCGGCGTCACGGCCGACCTCTCGCTGCAGGGCGTGCAGGCGCAACTGGGCCCGCAACTGCCGGTGCTCGCCATCGACGACCTGCAAGGCAGGCTGGCCGCCGCGTGGTCCAGCGACGGCTACCAGCTGTCCACCGAGAACCTGGCTTTTCGCACCGCCGAGGGCGTGAACTGGCCCGCCGCCAGCCTGCGTCTGGCGCACACGGTGGCACGCCAGGGTCGAGGTGCCAGCCTGGAGCTCCATGCCCAGCGATTCGACCTGGCCGCGCTTGCGTCCATCGCCAGCCGTCTGCCATTGCCTGCGCCCAGCCATGGGCTCATCGAACAGCTGCGTCCGGCCGGCCAGGTCAATGGCCTGAATGCGCGCTGGCAAGGGCGCGCCGGTGCGTCGCTTGCCGCCGAAGGGGGCCTGGACCTGGCCAACGGCAGCTACAAGGCCAGCGGGCGGGTGTTGGGGCTGGCGCTCTCGGGCCAGGCCAGCGGGCGCATGTCGGCCTCCGGACGCTACCCGCTGCCTGGACGGCCCGGCATCAGCGGCGCCACGGTGGACTTCGATTTCACCGATCAGGGCGGCCGTGCTCACATCAGCGTGAGCGACGGCGCGCTCGAACTGCCCGATGTGTTCGAAGAGGTTCGCCTGCCGCTGGATCGCCTGCAGGCCGACGCGAGCTGGCGCATCCAGGGCGAACGCATCGAGGCGCAGCTCGACAACGTCCAGCTGAGCAACGCCGATGCCGAGGGCACGGGCAAGGCGAGCTGGCACACCGGTGATGGGCCAGGCAAGCGCTTTCCCGGCGTGCTGGATCTCACCGCCACGCTCACCCGCGCCGAGGCCACCCGCGTGCACCGCTACCTGCCGCTCACGGTGCCTGCAGAGGCACGGCGCTACGTGCGCGAGGCGGTGATCGGTGGTGCATCGAACCGGGTCGATTTCCGCGTGCGCGGCGAGGTGGCCGAAGTGCCGTTCGAGGACCCGGGCGACCAGGGTGAATTCCGCATCTCGGCCCGCCTGCAGGACGTGGACATGGACTACGTGCCCACCTTCCTGCAATCGATCGGTGACGCGCCCTGGCCCGGCCTGCGCAACGTGGCGGGCGATCTGGTGCTCGACCGCAACAGTTTCAAGGTGACCGTCGCAGAGGCAGGTATGGCAGGGGCGCCGGGCTTGCGCCTGAGCCAGGGCGAGGTGGGTATTGCCGACCTCAAGGGCGACTCGGTGCTGGTGGTCAACGCGCGTGCGCAGGGGCCGGCGCCCGAACTGCTGGGCTTCGTGCAGCGCTCGCCAGTCAATGCCATGACCAGCCAGGCGCTGGCGCGTGCGCGCATCGGTGGCGCCGCGCAACTCGGGTTCGGCCTCAAGCTGCCGCTGCACGACGCCAGGTCCACCGAGGTCAGCGGCACCGTGCAGTTCGACGGCAACGACGTGCAGGTGACGCCGGAGTCGCCCCTGCTCGGGCGCGCCAGCGGCACGCTGGCCTTCACCGAGAAAGGCTTCACCGTGCGCTCGGCGCAGGCCCGCATGCTGGGTGGCGAGGTGCGTTTCGAAGGCGGCATGCGGCCCGACGCTTCCGGTGTGTCCCGCGTGCAGTTCCGGGGCCAGGGCGAGGCCCGCGCCGAAGGCCTGCGCGACGCCGGGCTGGGCGTGGTCTCGCGCCTGTTCCAGAACGCCAGCGGGAGCACCAGCTACACGTTGCAACTCGGTTTCAAGGGCGGCCAGCCCGAGGTGCAGGTGACCAGCAGCCTGCAGGGCATGGCCTTGAATCTGCCCGCGCCCCTGGCCAAGACGGCCGAGGCCAGCCTGCCGCTGCGCTACGAGAACACCGTGCTGGAGATGACCGGCGAGACCGCGCGCACCGACCAGCTGGCGATCCAGCTTGGCACGGCGCTTGCGCCCGTGCTCGCCGTGCAGTACGAACGCGACCTGAGTGGCAGCGAACCCCGGGTGCTGCGTGGCGGCATTGCGGTGGGCGTGAATGCCGACGAGGCGCCCCTGCCCGGCGAGGGCGTGAGCGCCAACGTGCAACTGGATCGCATCGATGTGGATGCCTGGGAGCGCGTGTTCGCGTCGGCCACCGGCGTGGAGGTGCGGGGCGCCGCGCCTGCCACCCCGCGCGCGGGTGCTGCCGGCACCAGCCTGGGCTACCTGCCCACCACCATGGCCGTGCGCGCCAACCGCCTCACGGTGGAGGGCCGGACCTTCAACCGCCTGGTGGTGGGAGGTTCGCGCGAGGGCAGCCAGTGGCGCGCCAACATCGATGCCGACGAACTCAATGGCTATGTGGAAGTTCGCCAGTTGCCCAGCGGCGCGATCGGCAGCGTGTACGCCCGGCTCGCGCGGCTCACGCTCGCGCCATCGGCAACCACCGATGTCGAACAACTGCTCACCCAGCCCACGAGCGTGCCCGCGCTGGACATTGCCGTCAACGACTTCACCATGGCAGGTCGCAACCTGGGGCGCGCCGAGATCGAGGCCGTCAACCGCGGCGGGCCCACGCGTGCGGCCGAATGGCGCCTGAACAAGCTGCGCCTGGGCGTGCCCGAGGCGCGCCTGAACGCCACCGGCAACTGGGCCGCGCTGGGCGGTGACAGCGGCGCAGCCAACCCGCGCCGCACGGCGCTCACCTTCACCCTGGACGTGGACGATTCTGGCGAACTGCTCAAGCGCTTCGGCCGTGAAGGCGCGGTGCGCGGTGGCAAGGGCCGCATCGAGGGCAGTATCGGCTGGATCGGTTCGCCGCTCTCCATCGACTACCCCAGCCTCTCCGGCCAGTTGCGTGCCGACTTCGAGCGCGGCCAGTTCCTGCAGGTGGAACCCGGCGCCGGGCGCCTGCTGGGCGTGCTCAGCCTGCAAGCCTTGCCGCGCCGGCTCGCGCTCGATTTCCGCGACGTCTTCTCCGAGGGATTTGCATTCGACTTCGTGCGCGGCGACGCGCGCATCGAACAGGGCGTGCTGTCCACCAACAACCTCCAGATGAAGGGCGTGAACGCGGCCGTGCTGATGGAAGGCAGCGCCGACATCGCGCGCGAGCAGCAGGACCTGAAGGTGGTGGTGGTGCCCGAAATCAACGCCGGCACCGCCTCGCTCATTGCCACCGCCATCAACCCCGCCATCGGCCTGGGCACTTTCCTGGCCCAGTTCCTGTTGCGCCAGCCGCTGCAAAGCGCCACCACCCAGCAGTTCCACATCACCGGCGGCTGGGCCGATCCGCAGGTGGAGAAGGTGGAGCGCCCTGCCCCCGTTCGCGACCCCGCCAGAGGCACAGTGCAGTAAGCTCGCAAATCCCTTGAAAGGTCCCGCATGAAAGTCGCGTCGATCCAGATGGTTTCGGGCATCAGCCTGGACGTCAACCTCAGCGAAGCCCTGCGCCTGCTGCGCCAGGCCGCAAGCGCCGGTGCCGAACTCGCCGTGCTGCCCGAATATTTCTGCTTCATGGGCGTGAAGGACGAGGACAAGCTCCTGCTGGCCGAAACGCCCGGGTTGGGCAAGGTGCAGGACTTTCTTTCGGATGCTGCGCGCGACCTCAAGATGTGGATCGTCGGCGGCACTCTGCCCATGGCCACCGAAGACCCCACGCACGCCGCCAACGCCTGCCTGGCCTACAACCCGCGCGGCGAATGCGCCAGCCGCTACGACAAGATCCACCTCTTCCGCTTCGACAACGGCCGCGAACATTACGACGAAGCCACCGTGCTGCGCGCCGGCGACACGCCCACCGTGTTCGAATGCCGCGACCGCAGCGGGCAGGACTGGCGCATCGGCCAGACCGTGTGCTACGACCTGCGTTTCGGCGAGCTCTACCGCATGCTCGCGGCCGACATCCTGCTCGTGCCCGCGGCGTTCACCCACACCACCGGCCAGGCCCACTGGGAAGTGCTGCTGCGCGCGCGCGCCATCGAGAACCAGGCCTACGTGATTGCCAGTGCGCAAGGTGGCCTGCACGAGAACGGCCGGCGCACCTGGGGTCACACGATGATCATCAACCCCTGGGGTGAGGTGATGGCCCTGCACGCCGAAGGCCCGGGCCTGGTGCTGGCCGACCTCGACATCGAACGCTTGCGCGGCGTGCGCGAACAACTGCCCTCGCTGCAGCACCGCCGCCTCTGACCGTGCCGATCATGGGGCCCTCGCGTTGGCGCCAGGCTCTGCGTTCGCGCCGCTGGTTGCTGTGGGGCGCCCTGCTGCTGCTGGTGCTGGTGCTGCTGGGTGTGCTGGTGTTCCTGGCCACGGAATACGAAGAAGGGCGCGACCAGACCGCGCTGGAGCAGGAAGCCGCCACGCTGGTGAGCGACATCCGCAGTGGGCTGGTGCGCAACGTGCAGACGCTGCAATCGCTGCACAGCGTGGCGCCCACGGTGGACAGCTGGGACACGCCCGCGGCCGAGCTGCTCGCGCGGCACCGCGAAATGGCTCGCATCGAATGGCGGAACAAGAATCTGCGCCTGCTGGCCTACCGCGACACGCCCTACCTGGCCGATCTCTACGGCATGTTGCGCCGCACCAGCCTGCCCGCGGAAGTCAGCCTGGCCTGTGACAACGCGCGCCGCATCTCCGGCCCTTCTTATTCCAGTAGCTACTTCTGGCCCATGCTCGGTGGCCAGGGGCTCGAACTCATCGAAATGTGCCTGCCGGTCTCGCGCTCGGCCGAACCCGACGGCTTTCTCGTCGTCACCTACTCCCTGCCTGGCATCCTGGCCGAGCTGACCAACCAGGCCTCGCTGCGTGGGCGTGGTCTGTCCTTCAACGAGGCCGACGGCACACGCCTGGCCCTGCACAGCATGGTGCCCGGCCCCCGGCGCACGCTCACTGCCCGCACCGTGCTCGACATGCCCGGGCACACGCTCATCCTGCAACTGCAGGCGCCGCGCCAGGCCGGAGGTCTGTTTCCCAACGTGCTCACCGCCGTGGTGGGGGCGCTCGCGCTCGCGCTGCTCGTTGTGCTGTTCCTGCTCGGGCGCGACATCCGTCTGCGCCAGCGCGCCGAACTCGACGTGGCCGAGGCGCTGGCCTTTCGCAAGGCCATGGAGGATTCACTCGTCACCGGCCTGAGGGCGCGCGACATGGAAGGGCGCATCACCTACGTGAATCCCGCCTTCTGCCAGATGGTCGGCCTGCCCGCCGAACAGCTCATCGGCACCGGCCTGCCAGCACCCTGGTGGCCGCCTGAACTGGCCGACGAATACCAGCAGCGCCAGGCCGTGCGCCTGGCCGGGCGCATCCTGCCGCGCGAAGGCTACGAATCCGTGTTCCAGCGCAGCGATGGCGCGCGCTTTCCCGTGCTCATCATCGAAGCCCCGCTGATCGATGCGCAAGGCAACCAGACCGGTTTCATGAGCGCCATTCTGGATTTGACGGAACAGCGCCGCGTGGAAGACCTCAACCGCACATCGCAAGAGCGCCTGCAGGCCACCGCGCGCCTGGCCACCGTGGGCGAAATGGCATCGCTCCTCAGCCACGAACTCAACCAGCCGCTGGCAGCGATTTCCAGCTACGCCAGTGGCACGCTGAACCTGCTCGAAGAACCCCCCGGCACGCTCCACCAGGCCGACCTGCTGCAGGCCATGCGCCGCATCGGCGAACAGGCCGAGCGTGCCGGCCGCGTCATCAAGAGCGTGGCCGACTTCGTCCGCCGCCGCGAACAGGTGCGCGAAGCCGTCACCCCGCAAAGCCTGATCGACGCCATTCAGCCCTTGCTGGCGCTGCAGGCCAAGAAGCAGGGCATCCGCCTTCATATTGACGTGTCCCCCGGCTGCCCCGCCGTGCTGTGCGACCGCACCATGGTCGAGCAAGTGCTGCTCAACCTGGCCCGCAACGGCATGCAGGCCATGCCTTTCGACAATCCATCCTTTTCCTCCGGCCTGCGCGTGCTGAGTCTGATGGTGGGCCAGCCCCGCGCCCATGCCGGTCTGGCACCCGGCGGCGAACCCCGCAAGAGCTGGGTCAACTTTGCCGTGACCGACCACGGCCAGGGCCTGAGCAGCGAAGTGCAGGAAAAACTGTTCACCCCCTTCTTCACCACGCGCGCCGAAGGCATGGGGCTGGGCTTGAGTTTGTGCCGCACGGTGATCGAGCAGCACGGCGGTGCGCTGACGCATGAGGATGCGGAACCGAGGGGGACGGTGTTCCGGTTCACGCTGCCAGCGGCCCACTTATCATCCGCCCCATGACCCAGCACCCCGACGCCAAGATCTACCTCGTCGATGACGATGTGGGCGTGCGTGAGGCCCTGGCCTGGTTGCTGCGCACGCGGCGCCTGTTGAGCGAAGGTTACGACAGCGCAGAGGCCTTTGTGGACTCGGCCTCGGTGTGGCGCGAAGCGCCGAGCGCGCCGTGTTGTGTGATGCTGGATGTGCGCATGCCCGGTATGAGCGGGCTGGCGCTGTTCGAGCGCTTTCTCACCCTGCCCTGGCAGGCTTGCGCGCCGGTGATCTTTCTCTCGGGCCATGCCGACGTGCCCACGGCGGTGGACGCGGTCAAGCGCGGTGCTTTCGATTTTTGCGAGAAGCCGTTTTCCGACAACGCACTGGTGGACCGGGTGGAGCAGGCGTTGAACCAGTCGGCGCAGGTGCTGGCCCAGCGGCGTGCGCAGATCGAGTTGCAGCAGCGGCTGGAAAGCCTCACCGAGCGCGAGCGCGATGTGATGGACCTGGTGATTGCCGGCCTGCCCAACAAGCTGGTGGCCGACCAGCTCAACATCAGCGTGCGCACGGTGGAAGTGCACCGCTCGCGCGTGTTCGACAAGATGGGTGTGAAGTCCGCGGTCGAACTGGCCAACGTGCTGCGCCTGTCATGAGGCGTTGGCGGGTCAGTCGCGCTGGTCTGGGGAAGGCCCCGTCTTCGCCTGCTTCTTTTCAGTTTCTGCCGCGTCAGGCAGCTCGCCCTTCTTGCGCCCGGAAAACATGGTCCACCACACGATGAACACCAGCAACACCAGCGCGCCCAGCGCTTCAAGCAACAACAAGGTCATGGATCGAAATCAAGAATGGTCCGGCCTCGCGGCCGGAAGGTGGGTGGCACGCCTGGGCCTGGGAGTGCTCATTGTAGGAAGCATCGTCTCGTGCTCGGTTGGCGTGCGGCCCGATCGGCAACCCGTGCCGGTGCCGATCGCGCCCGGTGTGGTCACCGCGCCGGACGACAGCGTCCTGCCTGCGCCGATCCAGCGCGCGAAAAGCCGCTGGACGCCGGTGCGCTGGAGCGAGCTGCCCGGTTGGGGGCAGGACAGCCTGCACGAGGTGTGGAACGCCTGGGTGCGCGGCTGCGAGCGGCCCGCGCCGGGCCAGGCCATGCCCTGCCGCGAGGTGCGCCAGCTCGCCATTGCCACGCCCGCCGAGCAGCAGGCCTGGGTGACGCGCCGTTTCCTGCCTTACCGCGTCACCGAGATCGACGGCAGCGAGCCGCCCGGCCTGCTTACCGGGTACTACGAACCCATCATGAACGCCAGCCGCGTGCGCACCGAGCAGCACCGCACGCCGCTGTATGGCCCGCCGCCCGGCCTGCGGCCCGACCAGCCGTGGTACAGCCGCCAGGACATCGACACCCTGCCCGCTGCGCAGGCCGCGCTCCAGGGCCGTGCCATCGCCTGGCTGGCCGACCCCATCGACGCGCTCATCCTGCAGATCCAGGGCTCGGGCCGGCTCAACCTGGTGGAGAACAACGGCCAGATGCGACAGGTGCGCGTGGCCTACGCGGCCCACAACGGCCACCCCTATCAAAGCGTGGGCCGCTGGCTGCTCGACCAGCGCGCCATTCGCGAAGCCTCGTGGGACGCCATCAAGACCTGGGCGGCGCAGAACCCGCGCCGGCTCAACGAGATGCTCTGGAGCAACCCGCGCACGGTGTTTTTCCGCGAAGAAGCGCTGAGCGAGCTGGATGCGCGCTTCGGCCCGCGCGGCGCGCAGGGCGTGCCGCTTACGCCAGGGCGCTCGATCGCAGTGGACCCGCAGAGCATTCCTTACGGCACGCCAGTGTGGCTGGCCACGCAGGGTGTCACCCTGAATCAGCAGAAGCTGGTGATGGCGCAGGACACGGGCGGTGCCATCGTGGGCGCGGTGCGAGCCGATCTGTTCACCGGCTGGGGCAGCTGGACCGACGAGGCCTACACCGTGGCGGCTGCGCTCAAACAGCCTCTGCAGATGTGGGCGCTGCTCCCGCGAGAAATGGCGCGTTGACGCTCAGAGCGCCGTGATGTCGGTCTGGACCGGCCAGGCCATCGCCTTGGGCGATTCACCGGGTGCGGCGTCGAACTCGTGCTGCAACAGCAGCGTGTACCGACCCGGCCGCGCCGTGCAAAGGCGGTAGCCATCGGCCACCTCCAGCAGGGTGATGCCGCCGTGCTGCGCGGCTTGCAGGCGCCATCCATCCACCTGCGGTGCGTTCACGCGCATGGACACACAGAAGCCACGCTTCATGTTGGAGACCACCACCAGCTTCTGCTGAGCGCTGAAGGCGCCGCTGGTGGGCAGGTCGAGCCTTGCAGGGTGGCAGTTCTCGAGCAGTTGCATCACCGGTGGAATGATGATGCGGAAGTCCAGCGCTGCGCTGGCGGGGTTTGACGAGACCCCCAGTGCGCTCTCGCTCATGCCAACCGCGGGCGAGAGCAGCCAACCCGCGGTCAGCAGGGCGACAGGCAGGCTGGTGGAGCGGGTTTTGAGCTGCGGCATGACCCACTATCGGCCCCCGATCCCTCAACTTGAGGGGGTTTTCCAGTCCAGTTCGATCGATCGAACCGGCCGTCTCAATCGTTGCGCTGCACCGGAATGGTCAGTGTGATGTTCTCGCGGAGGCGCACGTCTACCTTGACCTGCCCTTGGTCCACCACCGTCCAGGGCAGCGGCAACGTGTCATTTCGCACGCTCAATGTGCGCGGGCCGCTGGCCACGAACGGGAATTCGAACCGGCCCTGCGAGTCGGTGCGCACGGCGTAGCGGTTGTCCAGGTAGACGGTGACGCCGGGCGCACCGGTTTCGCTGGCTTCCTGGGTGCCGCTGCGGTTGGCATCGAAATACACCGTGCCCTCGATGCGTCCGCCGCCGTCCGAGGGCCGGCCACCGAGTGGCACGCTGCGGCTGCCCGCTTGCAGCTCGTAACGCAGCACGGCGTAGAAAGAGCGGTCGGACGCAGGGTTGACGGTGGGCAGCAGCGGCGCCAGCGGGTCGAGTGAAACGTTCTGGCGGGTGCGGCCGACGGTGCGGTTGTAGTTGCCCTCCAGGCTCCAGCGCGGGTCGATGCGCCAGAGAGCGCCCAGGTTCAGGCTGTGGCGGCGCTGCCCGCCGCTGCCGTACTCGGTGTTGAGGTTGCCGCGCAGGCTCGCGGTGCTCGATAGCGGCGCGCCCAGGCTCATCGCGGCCGACCACAATGTCTCTGAAGGCAGGCCCGTGCTGACCTGTTCATCGTATTGACCAGCGCCCAGGCTTGTGGACAGCGCCCAGCCCTGGGGAACGATCCATTCCTGGTCCCAGGTGAGCTGGCGCGACACCGCCTGGGTGGCGCCGCCCGCGAAGTCCAGGCGCAGGCCGCTGGTGCCCCAGCCGTTCTCGAAACGCCAGTCGCCATAGCTGCTCCAGGCGTTGCCGTCGAACCGGCGCACGGTCATGCCGCCGCCCACGCTGTTGCCCCGCCCCAGCCGCAAACGGCCCGACGCGGTGGCAAAGATGCCGTCGCCCGCGCGGCCGCTGACGGAGCGCAGCCAGTCCACCGAGCCTTCGGCGGACCACTGCCGCGTGCGCCAGCTCGATCGCACGTAGCTGCCCATGATGTCGCTGGCCAGAGGCAGTTGTGCCCAGCTCAGGTCGGGTTCGAGGCGGTACACACCCACGCCGTGCTTGCGGGGCCCTTCGTCCCATTCGCCGTCGACCCAGAAGCCGCTGCGCGTGCCGCTCACATTGCTCGCTTGCGTGCTCACCACCTGCCCCTGGATGCGGTGTTCGGCACCTTCCTTGCGCAAGGCCAGCAGGGTCGAGTTGGCGTTGATCAGGTCGCTCGGCAGGGTGGGCACGTCCAGGTTGGAGACACCGCGGGCGTCCTCGTGCTGCATGGCCAGCGTCCAGCCCTGCGGCGACAGGCCCAGTGGGTCGTCGGCCTGTGCATTCAGGCGCCATTGCCCACCGATGGAAGTGCGTTGCCCGGGCAGTTTCTCGAAACCGCTGGCTGGCAGGAAGGCCAGCCGCCCAGGCTCGCCCGTGCTGGCCTGCAACTGGAGGCCGTTGCCGGGGTTTTCCCATTCGGCGCTCAGGCCTTGCAGGATGGCCGAGGGCAGGAACACGCGCGTGGGCAGGCGCAGGATGCTGGGCGTGGGCGCGTTGATCACGCCCAGTTCGTGGTTCGCCACCCAGCCGTTGGCCAGGGGCAGGCCACGCTGGCGCAGCGTGAGCGTGCCGCTGCTCTCGCGCGGGGTGTAGCTGCCGTCGATGGAGAGCGAGCCGTGGTTGGGGGTTTCCAGCAGGCCATAGATGCCGTAGCCGATGCGCGCGCGCCGGCTGGCGTCAAACGGTTGTGTGCCCAGCCGGGTTTCCAGTCGCAGGAAGCGCGGCCAGCCGTCGCGGTCGTAGGCGTAGCGGTCGCCGTCGTCGGCAGGCTCGGGCGGCAGGCCCTCGATCACCCGGTCCACGTAGGCGGGCTGGGATGGTGCGTCCTGGCCGTGCGCCACCAGGGTGGAGGCGCAAGCGCCAAGGAACACCAACAGGCAGCGGGTGGACTTCGTGCCGCCCCTCATGGGGCAAAGCTCGTGTCCAGCGGCAGGCGGCTCTTGCCCCATTCCAGGCTGCCCTTGACGACCAGCGGGAAGCGCACGTCGGGTGCGGTCTTGCCGTCTTCCACCACCGGCGCAAGGACCACGGTGCGTGTTTGACCCGGAAGGATGGGGAGGTCCGAAGGCGACATCTCGAACTTGCTGCCCGTGGCGTCGGTGCCATTCACGAAGCCCTCGACGCGGCCGTGCGCGTTGCCCTGGTTGCGCACGTCCAGCAGGGCGGTGGGCTTGCCGTTGACGGTGCCCACGTGCGTGCGCACGATCTCGAGCTTCGGCGCGGCACCGCCGATGGCGGCGTAGACGATCACGCCCACGCGCCCGCCCACGGGGAAGTTGAAGCTGCCCTGCACGCGCGCGGGCTCCAGCCCTTCGACCATGAGCGCAAAGCGGCATTCGCGCGGCGCCGTACCGGGCGGCGGTGTGATCTCGAACCGGTAGCGGTAGCGCGCGCCCGGGTCGATGCTGATCTCGCGCCGCTCGATCGCCACCCAGGGCCGGCAACTGTCGGACGCCAGCTCGTCGCTGAACGTCACGGCGTTGTCGGCGCCGAGCGTCCAGTCGTTGGTGTAAATGCGGTAGTTGCCCTTTTGCTGCCCCACATGCTGGATCTCCAGCACCTGGCGCAGGTTGTTGCCGGGGGCCACCTCCACTTCGAAGCGTGGTGGGGTGATGTAGGCGGCGAAGCCTTGCGCGAGCGCGGCGGGCATGACCAGCAGCGCGGCCAGTGCGAAAGCCCAGCCCAGGCGGGTTCGGTGCGGAGGGGTCCCGGAAGTCATGTCGGCGAAGTCTTCAGTCGGCGTCGAATTCGAAATGGAAGTTCAGGCGCCGCGAGCTGCTCAGCCAGTCCGGCCCGGAGCGCAACCGCACCTGCAACTGGTCTTCCAGCGTGGCACCCGGCAGAGGTCCGGCGTGGACCAGGGCGCGTTCGCCCGAGACCACTCGACCTGGCTGAAGCCGGCCCTGCGTGGTCCAGACCGCTTCGATGCTGGAGCTCTGGTCGCGTGCCAGCACCATGTAGACGCGGCCGCTGCGACCGGCCCATTCGCGCGTGTCGATGCGCACGTTCACGCGCAGCCAGGCCTCCATGCCACCGGCGCCTGGTTGGCCTGCCGGCACTTCACGCCACTGCATCTGCACATTGGGCGGCACCGTGTGGCTGAGCGAATCGTCGAGGCGGTGAGGGTTGGCCTGCGCTGGCGCCACCAGCACGAACAACAGCATCAACGTGGCCAGCAGCTTCGCGCTCATGGGCTGCTCAGGGTGTAGGTGACCCGTCCGTTGTAGGTGCCCGCCGCGCGCATCGCGCTGTTGGCGTACCGGAAGCTGTGGCAGTTCTCGATGTGGGTGTTGGCCGGCACAGTGGCCAGGAACTGCATGGCACCATTGAAGGTGCCGGCCGGAATCACGTTGGGCACGCCACTGCCGGGGGCAGCCACGGTCCAGCTGATTTCCGAAATGGGGATGCTGTCACCGGCCGTGGTGGTCAGGGTGGCCGGAGACGTCACGCTCAGTGTGGCGCTGGCGGGTCCGTTGGCGGCGTTGCTGCGTCGGTACGAAGCGCCCACCATCAGCTGGCTGGCCGGGGTGGGGCAGGTCTGGTAGCCGTCGCCTTGCAGGCTGATGGACTGCGTGCTGTTGCTGGTCATGGCCTGAAAAGTGCCGTTGCCCAGTTGGGCCGCAGGCACCGAGACCTGCATCAGGTTGACCGTGCTGTTGTTGCCCTCGAACGTCCCATTGCCCACATGCAGGTACACGCGGCGGCTGGCAGCGGTGAGCGTCAGCGACCAGGCGTGCGCTGCGTTCCACTGCGCCAGGCACAGCAGGAGCACGCCCGCGCTGAACAGCGTTCTAGGGTAGCTGGAGCGTTCGGTGCGCTTCATGGGAGTCATTCTGGCCGGCAGGGTCGTCAAGGTCTGCAGGGGCAACCCCATCTGTGAGCGGGATTTGTGCCCGAAATGGTCAAGGAGGGCGGCGAGAGGCTGACCCTCCGTTCTCGAACCATCGGCGGCCATGCGGGCCACCGTGGCCGATCAGGGCATGGAAGCGGTGTAGGTCACACGGCCGTTGGTCGTGCCGTAGGTACCGGGGGCCACCACCGCCGCGTTGGCGTAGGTGTAGGTCCAGACAGCGCTGCGGTCGGTGACCCGGCCGCTGTTGAGCGTCACGTTGCTGCCCGCGCCGGTGCCCGTCAGAGGGATGACGGGGCTGGGCAAGGCGGCCAGGTTGCTGGTCGCGGTGATCTGCGTCCAGGGGATGGTGTCGGCGGTGGCGTTGGTCAGGGCGCCGGTGGTGGCGGCCGTCAGCACGACCTGGCCGTTGTTGCCGCGCACACGCACGTTCACGTCCTGACCAGCAGACGCGGTGCCGGAGCCGACGGCTGCCGGCGTGGCCGTGTAGTCGAAGGTCAGGGTGTCGATGGTGGCGTTGGTGGCGAGGCCGGCGCTGCCCGTGCCCACAGCCAGGAACAGCACGCGAGGGATCACCACGCGGATGTCCAGACTGGCGTTGGCGCTGCCCGCGCCAACGACAAGTTGCGACTCGGCAGAAGCCAGGAACGGGGTGGCCATGGCCAGGGCCAGGGCGGACTTGAGGATCAGGGAAGAAGATTTCACGACATTTCCTTCAGTAAGTGCAGCGGAGAGTGGGCTGAGCACTTTCCGGTACCCGTTCCACCTTGGATGACGGGGCTGATGTTACGGAAAGATACCCACCCCGGCAAGGTTTGCCGGTGGGAAAATCTCACACTTTTCAAGCACTTACGGCGACTTTGTTAATCAACGGTTAAAAGTCGCGGATGGGCGGTGCAAAAAAGTGCTCAAGTTCACGGCGACTTTGCCGTGCTCGTACTTCTGGTTAACAGGTGAGACAACGGAAGTGCACTTCCCGACTTGACTTCGCCCAGGGAAAAGCTGGTGTGCAGGTCCTTCACGTTGGGCAGGTTGAGCAGCACCTCGCGGGCGAACTGGCTGAAGTGGTTCAGGTCGCGGCTGACGACCTGCAGCTCGAAGGTGCCGGAACCGCTGATGTAGTGGCACGACACCACCTCCGGGATGCCGCGGATCGCGTTCTCCATGGTGCGTGTGACGTCGCCGCTGTTGCGGTCGGCGTCCAGCCGCACGAAGGCCAGCACGCCCAGGCCGATCTTCTCGCGGTCGATCTCGGCCCGGTAGCCACGAATGAAGCCCGCTTCCTCCAGGGCACGCACGCGCCGCCAGCAAGGGGCTGCCGACAGACCCACGCGCTGGGCCAACTCGGCGTTGGTCAGGCGGCCATCGGATTGCAGTTCTTGCAGGATGGCGATGTCAAACTTGTCAAGTGTTTCCATGATGGTGCCATTCTAGAAAGAATCTTTCCATATGTTGGGGAAATCGAGCATCAAACGCAAACACCTGTCAGCGACCCGGGCATACACTGTGCGCCACACTGGGGGCGGACATCTACCCGCTGCCGCCTCTTTCCACGACCTGAATCGACGCGCCCACGAAGCGAACCGTCCAACCCGGAGACAAAACCAATGAACGCCCCCCTGCCCGAACACATCCGCCGCGCGCTGGAGACCGTGACCCTGGACGACAAGTACGCGCTGGATGTGGGCCGAGCCTTCATGAGTGGCGTGCAGGCGTTGGTGAAGCTGCCGATGCTGCAACGCCAGCGCGACGCCTTGCAGGGCAAGAACACGGCCGGCTTCATCAGCGGTTACCGGGGTTCGCCCCTGGGTGGCTACGACCAGGCGCTCCAGAAGGCCGCGCCTTATCTGAAGGCACAGAACATCGTGTTCCAGCCGGGCGTCAACGAAGAGCTGGCGGCCACTGCGCTCTGGGGCACGCAGCAACTGGGATTCGCGCCGGCCGGCACCAACAGGTTCGATGGCGTGTTTGGCATCTGGTACGGCAAGGGCCCGGGCGTGGACCGTTGCTCGGACGTGTTCAAGCATGCCAACATGGCCGGCACCACGCCGTGGGGTGGCGTGATTGCGGTGGCGGGTGACGACCACGTGGCCAAAAGCTCTACCGCCGCGCACCAGAGCGACCACATCTTCAAGGCCTGTGGCCTGCCGGTGTTCTTTCCCACCTCGGTGCAAGACATCCTCGACCTCGGCCTGCACGCCATCGCCATGAGCCGCTTCAGCGGTGTCTGGTCTGGCATGAAAACGATCCAGGAGATCGTCGAGTCCAGCGCCACCGCCGTCATCGACCCCGATCGCGTGAACATCGTGATTCCCGAGTTCGAAATGCCCCCGGGTGGCGTGCACATCCGCTGGCCCGACCACGCACTGGACCAGGAAGCCCGCCTGTTCGACTACAAGTGGTACGCCGCGCTGGCCTACATCCGCGCCAACCAGCTCAACCACAACGTGATCGCCGGCCCGAACGACCGCTTCGGCCTGATTGCCAGTGGGAAGGCCTACAACGACACGCGCCAGGCCCTGCTGGACCTGGGCCTGGATGACGACACCTGCCGCCGCATCGGCCTGCGCCTGCACAAGGTGGCGGTGGTGTGGCCGCTGGAAGCGCAGACCACGCGCGAGTTCGCCACCGGCCTGCGCGAGATCCTGGTGGTGGAGGAAAAGCGCCAGGTCATCGAATACCAGATCAAGGAAGAGCTCTACAACTGGCGCCCCGACGTGCGTCCGAACGTGCTCGGCAAGTTCGAGGAGGTCGAGGGCGACTTCAGCGGCGGTGAGTGGTCCGTGCCCAACCCCAGCGCGCGCACGCTGCTGCGCGCCAACGCCGACCTGTCCCCCGCCATCATTGCGCGCGCCATTGCCAAGCGCCTGAAGAAGATGGGCGGTGTGCCCGAGGACGTGATGGCCCGCATCGACGCGCAGCTCGCCATCCTCACCGCGCAGGAACAATCCCTGCAGACCCTGCTCACGCAAGGCGTGGCCGGCGCCGAACGCCAGCCGTGGTTCTGCTCCGGCTGCCCGCACAACACCAGCACCGTGGTGCCAGAGGGCTCGCGCGCCATGGCCGGCATCGGCTGCCACTTCATGACGATCTGGATGGACCGCGCCACCGTGGGCTTCACGCAGATGGGCGGCGAGGGCGTGCCATGGGTGGGCCAGCAGCCGTTCAGCAAGGACCAGCACATGTTCGCCAACCTCGGCGACGGCACCTATTTCCACAGCGGTCTGCTCGCAGTGCGCCAAAGCATCGCGGCCGGTGTGAACATCACCTACAAGATCCTCTACAACGACGCCGTGGCCATGACCGGTGGGCAGCAGGTGGGCGAGCGCCCGGAAGGCCACAGCGTGGTGCAGATCGCGCAGAGCATGCGCGCCGAAGGGGCCGTGAAGATCACCATCGTCACCGACGAGCCCGAAAAATACGCCGGCGTGAGCGGTCTGCCCTCGGGCATCGCCATTCAGCACCGCGACACGCTCGACGCGGTGCAGCGCGAGTTCCGCGAGATCAAGGGCACCACGGTCATCATCTACGACCAGACCTGTGCCACCGAAAAACGCCGCCGCCGCAAGCGCGGCACCATGGTCGAACCCGACAAGCGCGTGGTGATCAACGAGCTGGTCTGTGAAGGCTGCGGCGATTGCGGCGTGCAGTCCAACTGCCTCTCGGTGGAGCCCCTGGAGACCGAATTCGGCCGCAAGCGCACCATCAACCAGAGCACCTGCAACAAGGACTTCTCGTGCGTCAAGGGTTTCTGCCCGAGCTTCGTCACGGTCGAAGGCGGGCAGCTGCGCAAGCAGGACAAGAAGAGCGCAAACGCCGAGTGGACCGGTGGTGCGCTGCCCCATCCGGCGCTGCCGGTGCTGGGCTCGGAGCCTTGGGGCGTGATCGTTGCCGGTGTCGGCGGCACGGGTGTCATCACCATCGGTCAGTTGCTGGGCGTGGCCGCGCACCTGGAAGGCAAAGGCATCGTCACGCAGGATGCGGCTGGCCTGGCCCAGAAGGGCGGCGCCACCTGGAGCCACGTGATCATCGGCGCGCACCAGGACGACATCCGCACCACGCGCGTGGCTTCCGCATCGGCCGACCTCGTGCTGGGCTGTGACCCCATCGTCAGCGCACACAAGGAAACCTGGCAGCGCCTGCGTGCGGGCCGCTCGCATGTGGCACTCAACGCCAACGCCACGCCCACCGCGGCCTTCGTGCGCAACACCGACTGGCAGAACCCGGCGCAGGCCTGTGTCGACACGCTGGTTGGCAACCTGGGCGTGGCGGCGGTCGGCGTATTTGACGCCGAGACCGCCGCCACCCGCCTCATGGGCGACAGCCTGTACACCAACCCCATGATGCTGGGCTACGCCTGGCAGCGCGGCTGGGTGCCGCTGGGCCACGATGCGCTCATGCGCGCCATGGAGCTCAACGCGGTGCAGGTCGAGAAGAACAAGGCGGCCTTCGAATGGGGCCGTCGCGCCGCGCACGATCTGAAGGCCGTGGAATCGCTGTGGCAAAAGGCCGGCTCGGGCGAGCAGGTGATCCAGTTCAAGAAACGCGAGTCGCTCGACGACGTGATCGCTCGCCGTGTCGAGTTCCTCACCGGTTACCAGAACCGGGCCTACGCCAGCGACTACGAACAATTCGTGGCCCGTGTGCGCGCGGCCGAGGCGCCGCTGGGCAAGACCTTGCTGAGCGATGCCGTGGCGCGCAACCTCTTCAAGCTCATGGCCTACAAGGATGAGTACGAGGTGGCTCGCCTGCACAGCGATCCGAACTTCCACGCCCGCCTGGCCCGCCAGTTCGAAGGCGACTTCAAGCTCAAGGTCCATCTGGCGCCGCCGCTCCTTGCCAGGAAGAACGAGCGCGGCGAGCTGATCAAACGGCCGTTCGGCCCCTTCATGTTCACCGTGTTCCGCCTGCTGTCCGGCCTCAAGGGCCTGCGTGGGACCGCGCTGGACATCTTCGGCCGCACCGAGGAACGCCGCACCGAGCGCGCGCTGATTGCCGAGTACCGTGCCGACATCGAATCCCTGCTGGGCGGTCTGCACGCGTTCAACCATGAGGCGGCCGTCGATCTGGCGCGCCTTCCCGAGCAGATCAAGGGCTTCGGGCACGTCAAGGAGCGCAACCTGGCCGCCGCTCGCAGCCGGCGCGAGGCACTGCGGGCGCAGTTGCAGCAGTCCACCCCGGCTCAGACCATGGCCCGGGCGGCTTGAAGGCGGAGCGCACCGCCGCATACAATGACCGGTTGAGTCCAGGCCGCCCGGCGGCGCCTCGCAGGCGCCGCCGGGCGATTGGCATTGTCGTGACCCTGAATCTGTTGGAGACCTCCCGTGTTCATTTCCTCTGCCTACGCCCAAGCCGCTGCCGGTGGCGACACCCAATCCACCCTGCTGGGCATGCTGCCGCTGGTGCTGATGTTCGTGGTGCTGTATTTCGTGATGATCCGCCCCCAGCTCAAGCGCCAGAAGGAGCACAAGGCCCTGGTGGAGGCGCTGGCGAAGGGCGACGAGGTCGTGACCGCCGGTGGTTTCCTCGGCAAGGTGTCCAAGATCGGTGAAATTTATGTCGGCGTGGAACTTGCCGACGGTATGGAAGTCCAGATGCAGCGCACCGCCGTGGTCCAGGTGCTGCCCAAAGGCACGATCAAGTAAGCACCCCCGCACGGGCCGGCACCAGCCGGCCCGTTCCCCCCTCGAGGGGGCGGCGTTGACGGGCCGGCGGAGCCGGACCCGTGACGCCCTGGAACAATTCCCCCTCAAGGCTCTGCCATGAATCGATACCCGATCTGGAAGTACGCGATCATCCTGATCGTTCTGGTCGTCAGCGCCATCTATGCGCTGCCCAACCTGTTTGGCGAATCGCCCGCCGTGCAGGTATCGGCTGGGCGCTCCTCGGTCCGCATCGATGCGGGCACGGTGACCCGGGTGGAGCAGGTGCTGGCGGCGCAGAGCATCGAGCCTTCGCTGATGCAGCTTGACGCCGGTTCGATCAAGGTGCGCTTCGAGGACACCGACACCCAGCTCAAGGCCCGCGACGCGCTGGAGAAAGCGCTCAATCCGGATCCGGCCGATGTCACCCATGTGGTGGCGCTCAACCTGCTGCCGCGCACGCCCTCCTGGCTCGCTTCGCTGGGCGCTGCGCCCATGTACCTGGGCCTGGACCTGCGGGGTGGCGTGCATTTCATGCTTCAGGTGGACATGGCCGCAGCGCTGCAACGCCGCGCCGATGTGCTTACCTCCGATCTGCGCACGCTGTTGCGCGAGAAGGGCATTCGCCACGGCGGTATCGGCCGCAACGGCCAGTCGATCGAGCTGCGTGCCGGCGACGCCCAGACCCTCGCCACAGCCCGTGACCTCGTCCGCGCGCAGTTCCCCGACCTGGCGTTCACGGACACCCCGGATTTCCGCCTGCTGGCGACCATCACACCCGAAGCCGCGCGCCGCGTGCAGGAGCAGGCGCTCAAGCAGAACATCACCACCCTGCACAACCGCATCAACGAACTCGGGGTGGCCGAGCCGGTGATCCAGCAGCAAGGCGTTGATCGCATCGTGGTGCAACTGCCCGGGGTGCAGGACACCGCCAAGGCCAAGGACATCCTCGGTCGCACCGCCACGCTGGAATTGCGGCTGGTGGACGAAAGCACCGATGGCCTCGCCGCCGAGCGTGGCAGTGGCGCGGTGCCGTTCGGCTCCGAGCGCTACCTGGAGCGCAACGGCCGTGCCGTCATCGTCAAGCGCGACGTGCTGCTGACGGGCGAGAACCTGACCGATGCGCAGGCCGGCTTCGACAGCCAGACGCAGGAATCGGCGGTGCACCTCACCCTGGACGCCAAGGGCTCGCGCGTGTTCCGCGACATCACGCGCGAAAACGTCGGCAAGCGCATGGCGATCATCCTGTTCGAGAAGGGCCGTGGTGAGGTCGTCACGGCCCCGGTGATCCGGGGCGAGATCGGTGGTGGCCGAGTGCAGATCTCGGGCGCCATGACCAGCGTCGAGGCCACCGACACGGCATTGCTGCTGCGCGCAGGCTCGCTGGCGGCGCCCATGGAGATCATCGAAGAGCGCACCATCGGCCCCAGCCTGGGGGCCGAGAACATCGCCAAGGGCTTCAACAGCGTGCTGTGGGGGTTTATTGCCATCGTCGTGTTCATGTGCATCTACTACGCGCTGTTTGGCGCGTTCTCCAGCCTCGCACTGGGGTTCAACGTGTTGCTGCTGGTGTCCCTGCTCTCCATGCTGCAGGCGACGCTCACGCTGCCAGGCATCGCCGCCATGGCACTCGCTCTGGGCATGGCGATCGATTCCAATGTGCTGATCAATGAACGCGTGCGCGAGGAGTTGCGACGGGGCGCTTCACCGCAGATGGCCATCAATGCAGGTTACGACCACGCGTGGTCCACCATCCTGGACTCCAACGTCACGTCGCTGATCGCCGGGATCGCCTTGCTGATCTTCGGTTCCGGCCCCGTGCGCGGCTTCGCGGTGGTGCACTGCCTGGGCATTGTCACCAGCATGTTCTCGTCGGTGTTCTTCTCGCGTGGCGTGGTCAACTTCTGGTACGGCCGCCAGAAGAAACTCAAGACCGTGTCCATCGGCACCGTCTGGCGGCCCGAAGGCCAGACCCCCGCCATCAAGGGCGATTGAGCGAGGACATACACCATGGAATTTTTCCGAATCCGACGCGACATCCCGTTCATGAAGCACGCTCTCGTGCTCAACGCGATCTCGTTCATCACCTTCGTCGCGGCCGTCTTCTTCCTCACGACCCGCGGCCTGCACCTGTCGGTGGAGTTCACCGGTGGCACCGTCATGGAAGTGGCCTATGAGCAACCCGCCGATCTCGAGTCGGTGCGCAAGGTCATCGAGGGGCTGGGTTACCAGGAAGTGCCCGTGCAGAACTTCGGCACCTCGCGCGACGTGCTGCTGCGCCTGCCCGCGATGCAGGGCCAGACGTCCGGACAGCAGAGCGAGTCGGTGTTGGCCGCACTCAAGGCACAGAACCCGGCGGTCGAGTTGCGCCGCTCGGAATTCGTAGGGCCGCAGGTCGGACAGGAGCTGGTGGCCAACGGCCTCAAGGCCCTGGGCCTGGTGATCGTGGGCATCATGATTTACCTGGCCTTCCGGTTCGAATGGAAATACGCGGTGTCGGCCATCGTCGCCAACCTGCACGACGTGGTCATCATCCTGGGGTTCTTCGCTTTCTTCCAGTGGGAGTTCTCGCTGGCCGTGCTGGCGGCGACCCTGGCGGTGCTGGGGTACTCGGTCAACGAGTCGGTGGTGATCTTTGATCGCATCCGGGAGACCTTCCGTCGGCAACGCAAGATGACACCGCCGCAAGTCATCGACCATGCGATCACCTCCACGATCAGCCGCACCATCATCACCCATGGCTCCACCCAGGCCATGGTGCTGTCCATGCTGATCTTCGGCGGACCCACGCTCTTCTATTTCTCCCTGGCCCTGACCATCGGCATCTGTTTCGGCATCTATTCGTCGGTCTTCGTGGGTGCTGCGGTGGCCATGTGGCTCGGCATCAAGCGCGAAGACCTGATCAAGTCCTCCGGCACGAAGAACGATGGTGATCCTGGTGATCCGAATGCCGGCGCTGTCGTATAAGCGCCAAGATCGGGTCACCACGGCCTGATGGGACCTGCGGGCCGGATGCTGGTAATGCCATTCGTGTCATACTGAACGCATTGTGTCGCCACCCGATCAGCACGTTTCTTCCCTGGCCAAACAGGCGCGTGAACTCTTCGTGGTTCATGTGGGACGTGCCCTTCCCGAAATTGTCAAAGCCTGCGACACGCGCCTGACATCGGTGCTGGACCAGGCCGGTCCGGCGCGCGAAATCCAGGCCCGACGCGACGCCTGGACCGCCTTCCAGAAAAACCAGACCACCTGGCTCAACCAGAGTCGCAAGTCGCTGCAGCGCACCTTGCTGCCTCGCTTCTCGAATTCCGGCAATCCGGTCAGTGTGTCGGGCCAGCTCGAACTGGTGGCTGAAGGCGCCATCGACGACCAGATCCTGGCTTCGCGCCTGGCCATGCAGGTGCTGGATCGCTCATCCACCGAACTCAACGAACTGCGCCTGCGCGTTCAGCACCTCGAGGGCCGTCAGGAACTGCCGCGTGGCGACGTGCTGCTGCCCGACGTGATCGCTCGTATTCTGGTGGACCAGTGGCTCGACGCCCACATGACCCGCGAGGCCTGGACGCTGGTGCACGACGCCATGTCGCCGATCCTGGCCAGCAAGCTGCATGAAGCCTACAAGGCGGCGAACGAATTCCTCGTGGCCAGCGGCGTGATGAAGGAAATCGACCTGCAGGCGCTGGTCAAGCGGGTGCCGGGCACCCGTTCCGAAGGATCTGCAGGTGCGCCGCCCAAGCGCGACCTGCCACCGGGCATGCGACCCGCAGGCCAGGGACCGTCGGCACAGGCGCAGGGCGCGCGTCCAGGTGCCAATGGTCAGGCTTCGGGTGCGGGCAGCGATTTTGGCGCCGGTGCAGGCCGCAGTGGTCCCCAATCCTCCGGTATGGGTGTGCACGACGAAACACGCCTCATGACCGGTACCTCACCGCTGGCGCGCGCGCGCATGCGCGCTCAGGGCGTGGTGGGGCGCCTCAAACGCATGCTCATGGACCGCGTGGGTGGCGACTTCGAAGCCACCCAGGTGATGCCGCCGTCGCCCGGCCTGCAGCAGGCCATGCAGCGCTCCATGGTGGCCTCGAGCAGCGCCAACGCAGGTCTCTACGTCACGGGCGCCTCGGGCCCCGCACCGGTGTACGTGGATGCCACCCACGTCGAGAAGGCGGCCACCGTGTTGCGCCAGCGCACGGTCGAGCTCAAGCAGGCCGCCAGCACCCCGACCGAAAAGGCCACCATCGAGGTGGTGGCGCTCATGTTCCAGAGCATCCTGGCTGAAGAGCGAATTCCGCCGAGTGTGCGGGTGTGGTTTGCGCGCTTGCAGATTCCGGTATTGCGCGTGGCGCTGGCCGAGCCCGAATTCTTCAGCGCGCTGCAGCATCCAGCCCGTCGCCTGATCGACCGCATGGGCTCCTGCGTCATGGGCTTCGAGTCCAACGTCAGTTCGGCCGCGCTCGAAGCCGAGATCAAGCGTGTGGTCCAGGTGATCGAGCAGTACCCCGAGACTGGGCGTCGCGTGTTCCAGCTCGTGTTCGACGAGTTCCAGAAATTCCTTTCCACCTACCTCAGCGAGCAGGGCAGCGCCAGTCGCTTCGTCAGCGTGGCGCAGCAGGTGGAGCAGAAGGAAACCTTGTCGGTGCAGTACACCATCGAGCTGCGCAAACTGCTCGACGAAGTGCCGGTGCGCGACGAAGTGCGCGATTTCCTGTTCAAGGTCTGGGTCGACGTGCTGGCCGTGGCCAGCGTGAAGTACGGCCTTCGCCACGAAGAGACCGCCGCGCTCAAGCAGGTGGCTTCCGATCTGCTGTGGGCGGCCAGCGCCAAGCCCAACCGCAACGACCGCGCCCGCGTCATCCAGCAACTCCCGGGACTGCTGCAGCGTCTGCGGCAGGGCATGGGCCTGCTGGGTTTCCCCTCGGGCATGCAGGACCAGCACATCAAGTCGGTGAGCGACACCCTGGCCGACGCCTTCATGTCGCGCACCGAGTCCATCTCGCAGGAAAGCCTCGACAACCTCTCCGAGCGCCTGGCCAATCTGGAAGACTACCTCCCGGCCAACGGTGTGGGCGATCTGGAGCTCGACAGCGAGAGCATCGAGATGATCACCGGTGTGGATGCCGGCAACATCGAGGTCATCAACCAGGGCGGCAGCCAGCCCAACGAGGCCATGCGCGCCTGGGCGGTGGAGTTGCACATCGGTTCCTGGTTCGGCCTGGACCACAACGGCAAGCTCAACAGCGTGCAGCTGGCCTGGCGCAGCGAGCGTGGCCAGCTCTACCTGTTTGTCACCAATGGCGGGCGCTGCTTCCTCATCCAGTCCAACCGGGTGGCGGCCTATCTGCAAGCGGGTCTGCTGGTGCCGAGCGAGGAAGAAGCACTGACCGTGCGCGCCACGCGCGATGCGCTGGCCAAGCTCGACGCCAACCCCGAGCGCCTCTTGAACTGAAACCGCGTCGGCTTCAGCCTCGACCGAGGCGTTGGAGCAATCCGCCGGGCAACCGGCTCACATCGCCCTGCAGCTCCAGTTCCAGCAAACGCGCCTGAAGGTGGGCGGTGTCGAGCCCTGTGCGGGCTTGCAGTGCGTCCAGGCTCACCGGGTCGTAACCCATGGCCATGAGCAGGGCATCTTCACCATCGGGCTCGACCTCCAGCACGCCATCCAAACTTCGCGCCGGGACCATGTGCAGGTCTTCCAGGATGTCCTGTGCAGATTCCACCAGCTTGGCCCCCTGGCGGATCAGTGCATGGCAGCCGCGCGCCTGCGGCGAGTGGATCGAGCCGGGAATGGCGAACACCTCGCGGCCTTGATCGGCGGCCAGGCGTGCGGTGATGAGCGAGCCCGACTGCACCGCCGCTTCCACCACCAGTGTGCCCTGCGACAGGCCGGCGATGATGCGGTTGCGTTGCGGGAAGTGGGCCGCCAGGGGCGGCGTGCCGAGCGGGTACTCGCTGACGATGGCGCCCTGCGCGCCGATGCGGTGCGCCAGCGACAGGTGCCGCTTGGGGTAGACCCGGTCCAGCCCGGTGCCGACCACGGCGATGGTGGGTGCACCCGCCTGCAACGCGCCTTCATGCGCTGCGCCGTCCACGCCGAGCGCCAGGCCCGAAACCACGCACACACCCGCTTCGCCCAGCGCATGGGCGAACTGTTTTGCGTTGGTTTCGCCCTGGGGTGTAGGGTTGCGGCTGCCCACCATGGCCAGGCGGCGCGGGTGGTGCAGCGCCTGCACGTCGCCCTGCACGTAGAGCATCAGTGGCGGGTCGGCCATCTGCAGGAGTTCCGTGGGATAGAGCGAATCACCCAGCGTGAGCACGTGGCGCCGTGTGTCTTCGGCCAGCCAGGCCTGCAGGCGATCCACCTCGGTGTCGAGGTGTTCCGGGAGCGCGGTCAGGGAGAGCGCGGCGCGCGTGCCCACCACCGACTGCCAGGCAGCGGGATCGTGCTCGAAGATTTCCTGCGGCAGCCCGAAAGCAGCAAGCAACTTTCTTGCGGATTGGATGCCCACACCCGGTGTGAGCAGCAGCCGCAGCCAGGCGGCCAGTTCTTCCCTCGGCATGCGCCGCTCAGGGATTGCTGAAGCGGTCGCCGACCTTCACACCGGTGCTGATCTGCAGCACCAGGGCGTAGGACACTTTGTCAAAGGTGCGGAAGACCATCATGAGGCCATTGCGCTCGCCCGGCAGGCGGATCTGCGGACGGGCCTGGTCGGTGGTGTCGGTGAGGGTGTTGGCCTCGCGTTGCAGCGCCAGCACATGACCACGCTCCAGGCCATGCGCGCGGCCCCGGTTGATGGTCACCACCTGGTTCTGTGCCGCGTAGTTCACGGCGTTGCCGTACACCGAAACGACCTGGCCGTTCTGCGCCGTTTCCGGTGCACGCGGCACATAGTTGCTGAGCTCGCGTTCGGGCTCGGGCAGCATGCGGTCGCCCACGCGCATTTCTTCCTTGGCCGCAATGATGTCAATGGCCGCGGGAACCAGCTCACTGACCACCTTGCCATTGCCCGAGGGTGTGTCGCGGCGTGTTTCGCCAGAGACCAGTTGGGCCTTGCCCACGTACTGGGCCTCGTAGCCAAGCACTTCGCCAGTGGTGGGGTCCTTCAGCGGCGTGGCGTTGCGGAACACGCGGTAGTCGATCGATTTGCCATCGACAACGGCCAGCGGCTCTCCCTGGGCGCTGTCGCCGTAGAGAGCGCGAGCGTAGGCGCGGTCGCCGCGGCTGAGCAGCACGCGGTTCTCTTGCGTGGCCACAATGCGGGGAGCGCGCGAGAAGGTGGCTTCGTCCACGATCATGGGTTCGGTCAGGAAGGACTCGATGGCTTGCAGCGACACCGGCGGGATGGCCGATTCGCCCAGGCTTTCATACCGGGTGCGCGGTGTCACGCGCACGGTCTCGAGATCACCGCTGCCGCCGTTGGGCCGCGAAGTCAGCAGGCGAGCACGGCCTCCCGATTTGTCGAGGTAAAGCACCTGCCCGGGGTAGATGCGGTGCGGATTCTGAATGTCCTGGCGGTTCATGCCCCAGAGCTCGGGCCAGCGCCAGGGCGTCTTGAGGAAGATGCCGGAAATCGCCCAGAGCGTATCGCCGCGCTTGATGGTGTAGCTGTCGGGCGCATTGGGCGCCAGTTCGGACAGCGGCACGCCGGCCTGGGCCACTTGGTCGGCTGTGGCGCGCTGGCCAGGGGTGATGGGGAAATTCTGGGCCAGGGCGCCACCCGCCAGCAGGATGCCCAGCGCAGCGGCGGTGGCACTGGCCAGAGGGCGCAGCGAGCGCGAAGGACGGTTGTTGGCGGACAGGCGGGTGTTCGATGGCATGTGGTGGCCCCTGGGCGGCAACCTCCGGTGGTCGGGATGCCGCCCTCAGGGTGGGCTGACAACCGCTCGCCGACGGTGCTCGTGTCTTGACAAGTCGCTTTTGATTTTGCGCCCAAGCCATTGATTAGGCAATGTAAATGGCGGTGGCATTTCACGCTCCGTCGCAAAATTGGCGAAAATAGCGACATCGTTTTCCGCTTGTCCCCGGCTTGCCGCCAGCCGTCGCCCGGCTACAGTGGATGGCCTCATTACCCCCCGGTCCATTTCCCTCGATTTCATGAACCCGCCCTCGCTTCTGACGATCCTGCGCTACCCCGATCCGCGCCTGCACACCGTGGCCAGCCCGGTGGCGCTGGTGGACGATCGCATCCGCGCGCTGATCGAGCGCATGTTCGCCACCATGTACGACGCCAACGGCATTGGCCTCGCAGCCACGCAGGTCGACGTGCATGAGCGCCTGATCGTGATCGACGTGAGCGAGTCGCGCGACCAGCCCCTGGTGTTGATCAACCCCATGATCGAATGGGCCAGCCCCGAGAAGCGCAAGGGCGAAGAGGGTTGCCTTTCCGTGCCGGGCATCTACGACGGCGTGGAGCGTTCCATCGCCGTGCATGTGCGTGCGCTCGACGCCCAGGGCCAGGAGCACCTGACGAAGGCGGAAGGCATGCTGGCCGTGTGCATCCAGCACGAGATGGACCACTTGCTCGGCAAGGTCTTTGTGGAGTACCTGTCCCCGTTGAAGCAGGGGCGCATCAAATCCAAGATGGTCAAGGCACAACGAGAGGCCCTGCGCGCATGAAACCCTTTCCCACGATGACGATCGGCCGCGGCCTGAGGGCGCCGCTGCTGGGCCTCGTCGTGTGGGCACTCGTGGGTTGTCTGGGCATTCCCGAGCGCATCGAACCCGGCACGCCGCGTGCGCAGATCGAGGAGCGTCTGGGCGCGCCCACCGCCGAATATGCGCTGGCCGAGGGCCGGCGCCTGCAGTACTCCCGCCAGCCCGGCGGGCAGCAGGTGTACAACCTGGACCTCGATGCCAGCGGGCGCCTGCGCCAGCTCGAGCAGGTGATGGACATCAACTGGTTGCAGCGGAACATCGCCGTGGACCGCTGGAGCCGTGCCGACGTGCTGCGAAATCTGGGGCGGCCGGCGCTCGTGGAGCGCGTGGCGAGCTTTCGTGGCGACGTCTGGACCTACCGTTTCCTTGAAGCCAACTCGCCGCGCCAGGTGCACCTGCACATCGACCCCGAAGGGGTGGTGCGGCGCGTGATGTTCACCGACGAGCCCACACCCGACGACCCGCCTGATCGATCTTAGGGTCGGATGGGATTCCCTGATTGAACGCATGAAACTGGTTTTTGCCGGCACGCCGGAATTTGCGCGCGCCGCGTTGCAGCGCCTGCTCGCCGCAGGCTTTCAGGTGCCGCTGGTCCTGACGCAGCCCGATCGCCCGGCAGGGCGTGGCATGAAGCTGCAGGCCTCGCCGGTGAAGCAGCTGGCGCAGGAGCATGGTCTTGCGCTGGCCCAGCCGCGCAGTCTGCGCCTGGACGGCAAGTACCCGCAGGATGCGGCTGCGGCGCGCGAGGCCATCGTCGCAGTCGGCGCCGACGCCATGGTGGTGGCCGCCTACGGTCTGATCCTGCCGCAATGGGTGCTGGACCAGATGCGGCAGCACGGACGCGGCCTGGGCTGTCTCAACATCCACGCCTCGCTCCTGCCGCGCTGGCGCGGTGCGGCGCCGATCCACCGCGCCATCGAAGCCGGCGACGCGCAGACCGGCGTGACCATCATGCAGATGGACGCTGGCCTGGACACGGGCGACATGCTCCTGCGCGAAACCTTGCCCATTCGCGCCGACGACACCACCGGCAGCCTGCACGACCGCCTGGCCACGCTGGGCGCGCGCCTGGTGGTGGAGGCGCTGGAGATCGCCGCCTGCGGAGCGTTGCGCGCCGAGCCTCAGCCGGCCGAGGGGGTGACCTATGCGCACAAGATCGAAAAGGCCGAGGCGGCACTCGACTGGACGGCCCCGGCGCAGGTGCTGGCGCGGCGCGTGCGCGCCTTCAACCCATTTCCAGGCGCGGCGACCGCGCTCGCTGGCGAGGCGGTGAAGGTGTGGGCCGCGCACGCCGAGACCGGCAACGACGACGGTCAACCGGGCGCTGTGCTGTCGGTGGGTGAAGACGGCATCCGCGTGCAGACCGGTGATGGCGTGCTGGTGCTCACCGAGTTGCAGCGCGCAGGTGGCAAGCGGCTACCGGTGTCCGATTTCCTGCGTGGCTTCGGTCTGCGTGTGGGACAGGTGTTCGACGCCGCTTCTTCTTCCGGGGAGGCGGCCTGATGTTCTACCTTCGCGAACATCGCGCACGCGAGGAATTCTGGGAGGGCGTGCGCGACCAGACCAGTGTGGCCATGGGCATCGGCGCGTGGGCGCTCATGACCGGCGTGGCGATGGTGCAGTCGGGTCTGTCGGCGCTGGAAGCCGTACTGATGACGCTCATCGTCTACGCCGGCAGCGCCCAGCTGGCGGCGGTGCCCATGATCACCGCGGGTGCGCCGATGTGGGTGATCCTGGCGGCGGCCTTCTGCGTGAACCTGCGCTTCGTGGTGTTCTCCGCCCACCTGAGGCCCTACCTGATGCACCTGCCGCGCTGGCAGCGGCTCGTCACCGGTTACGTCACCGGCGACCTGAGCTACGTGTTCTTCGCGCGCCGCTTTCCCCACGTGGGCGCCACGCCCGACGAACTCGCGCGGCAGCAGGCCTACCTCATGGGGAACTGCGCAGTGAACTACGTGGCCTGGATGTCGATGAGCCTGCTTGGCATCGCGCTGGCCAATGCCATCCCGCTCTCATGGGGACTGGGCTTTGCCGGCATCCTGGCGCTGCTCGGGGTCTTGTGTTCGCTGGCTTCTTCCAGGCTGCGCATGGTCTCGGCTGGCGTGGCGGGCGCCGCAGCGGTGGCGGCCTGGGCCTTGCCGCTCAAGCTCAACATCCTGGTGGCCATTGCCAGTGCGGTGGCCATCTGCCTGGTACTCGAAAGGTTCCGGCCGAACGGGCCAGGGGAAGGCGCGCACCATGCTTGACCTGGACTTCATGACCCTGGTCACCATCGTGGCGCTGGGTTGCATCACGGTGATCACGCGTGGCTTCTTCTTCATCTCCAGCAAGCCCTGGACGCTGCCGCACTGGGCGCAGCGCGGCCTGCAGTACGCACCCATCGCCGCGCTGGCGGCAGTCGTCATTCCCGAGATCGTGATGACTCAAGGTGAGCTGATTTCCACCTGGCGCGACGCGCGCCTGTTCGCAGCGGCTGCGGGCATGGCGTGGTTCTTCTGGAAACGCGGTGTGCTGGGTACCATCGTCACGGGCATGCTGGTGTACCTGCCGCTGCGGCTGGGCCTGGGCTGGTGAGCCGGGCCTGCAGCAGCCGCCATCCAGCCAGGGACACACCGCCGCAGATCAACAGGGTCCACAAGGTGTGACTCGGCGGATGCGCCCCACGCAAGGTCTGCACCGCGCCCGCCAGCAGGCCGGCGGCCAGCACCCCACCCAGCCATCGATACCCCACGGCGGTCTTTCGCACGACACCGGCAGGAGGCGACAGCCAGGGCAGGCACAACGCGATGAAAGCGAATCCGCTGGAGGCATGCCCGCCGGGGAAACAGCGGCCCGGCCCGCCATCGGCGACACCCCAGCGCCAGTGCGCCACCGGCTCGGCCGTGCCGCCGAACCCGCGCCAGTCCCAGGGGCAACTGGTCAGGCTGGTGTTCTTGATCAGGTTCACCGCCAGCAGCGACACCGACACCAGCACCATCACCGCCACGCGCTCGCGCCGGGACACGGATGAGTCGCGGGTGGGCCACAGGGCACCGATCCAGAGCGCGGCGAACACCAGCGTGGCGGCCTGGCGCAGACCTTCGTGCAGCACGCGCTCCAGCCACCACGCGTGTTGAAGCGGAAATCCGGCGGGGGTGCCGATGAGCCGCATCACGGGCATGTCCAGGCCGCTCGACTCCCATAGGGCGGTGAGCAGAACGGCCAAGGCCCACCAGTGAGCCAGCCGGGCGGACGCAAGGGGCAATGGCGCAGTGCGGTTCATCGCCGGCAGAATGCCGGAAAGGGATTAAGCCCTCCTTAAGCGTGCTCACCATAATGAGCAGCAACCCATTCAAAGGCCCCGGCCTTCAGCAACATGCGCGCACTCGTGGTGGAAGACGATCCCGGCATCGCCAGCGGGCTGCAGACCTCGATGCGCCAGGCCGGTTATGCCGTGGACCTCTGTACCACGCTGGACGCCGCCTGGCTGGCGCTCTCGGTCGAACCCTTCGATGTGATGGTGCTGGACCTCGGCCTGCCCGATGGCGACGGCATTGACCTGCTGGCCCGCGTGCGCCGCCAGGCCGCGCCGGCGGCGGGTCGCGAGACCCTGCCGCGCAACGACCTGCCCGTCCTCATCATGACCGCACGCGACGGCGTGAGCGACCGCATTGACGGGCTGGATGGTGGGGCCGACGACTACATCGTCAAGCCCTTCGACGCCAATGAGTTGATGGCGCGTCTGCGCGCCATGCTGCGCCGGGCCGGCGGGCGCAGCAACCCGCTGATCGAACACGGGGAGCTGTTGGTCAACCCGGCCGCGCACACCGTGATGCGCGCCGGCCAGCCCGTCGTCCTCGGCGGCAAAGAGTTCGCCCTGCTGCTGACGCTGCTGCAAGCCCGACCGCAGGTGCTGTCCAAGTCGCGCCTGGAATCGTCGCTTTACGGCTTTGGCGAGGCGCTGGAGAGCAACGCCATCGAGGTGCACATCCACCATTTGCGCCGCAAGCTGGGCGAACAGCTCATCAAGACCGTGCGCGGCGTCGGCTATTTCATGCCCCACGAGACGGCCGACGGGAACGCGCGTCGATGAGCTCTACCCCACCAGACACCCTGCCGGCGCGCCTGTTGCGGCACTACCTTCTGGTGTGGACGCTGGGTGCCCTGCTGGTCGTCTGGCTGATCCTGGTCGCGCTGGCCTGGACCACCGCCTTTCACGAGGCACGCAAATTCTCGGATGGCCAGCTGGTGGCGATCGCCCGGCTGTGGCTGACCGCCGCGCCGTCCTCTGCATCATCCGCGAAACCTTCGGACGTGCCGGAACTCCGGCATGAGTTCCTTCAAGAGGTGGCACTGCTGGCCTGGGACAACGGGCGTCTGGTCATCGACACGCATGGCCTGGCGGCCGGCCTGGGTGCGGCGAGTCTGCCGGCACAGGGTTTCACCACGCTGGACCTTCAGGCCGATGGAGGGGCATCGCGCACCTGGCGCGCCTACGCCGTGCAGGCCGAGTCCGGTGCACGCCGGGTGATCGTGCTCATGGACATGCAGCAGCGGCACGAACTCGGCAAGGACATCGCAGAACACGTGGCCCAGCCGGCCGTGCTGGTCTTGCCGCTGGTTGCCCTGTTGCTGTGGTCGGCGGTGCGGCGCGGCCTGCGCCCGCTCGACCGCCTTTCCAGCGACGTGGCCGAGCTCGACGGCCTGGCCGGCCAGCGGCTGGACACCAGGCACCGCTTCCGGGAGTTCTCCAGCACGGTGTCTGCCATCAACCACCTGGCGGATTCACTGCAGGCGCGCGCCCGCCGGGAGCGCGAGTTCGCCTCCGACGTGGCGCACGAGTTGCGCACGCCGCTGACCGCCCTCACCCTGCAGGCGGGTGCGGCGCAACACGATCCTTCGCCCGAGCGCCTCGCCCAGCTCGAGGCCACCGCACTGCGGGCCGGACACATCCTCGCGCAGCTGCTGGACCTGGCGCGTGCGCAGCGGGGCGGTCCGCAGGGCGAGGACCCGGCCTGGAAGCCCGTTGCCCTGGGTGAACTCGTGGCGAATCTGATCGCCAGCCACGCACCGGCCGGCTTCCAGAGTGGCCACGAACTCTCGCTCGACCAGCCCGACGAGGTGGTCATGCTGCGCACCCAGCCCCTGCTGCTGGAGCTGGCGCTGCGCAACCTGATCGAGAACGCTCTGGGCCACACGCCTGCGGGCACCCAGGTGGGTGTCCAGGTCTGGCGCACCGCCCATGCGCTGGGTGTTTCCGTCAGCGACGATGGCCAGCGCCCAGGTGCTCCCCCAGGACCCGCCGAGGCCGACAACAAGGGCTTGGGCCTGGGTCTGCGCCTGGTCGTCCGCATTGCCGAGGAGCTCGGCGCCACGCTGGAACGCGACATCGGCGAAATGCCCATGACCACGCGGTTCACCCTGCGCTGGGCGCTCGCATAAGGTTCATTTAACCCAGGCCAGCGATGCTCCCGGCGCCAGCATGTGCTGGCTCACGCGAGCTGTCGATGTCGGCCTACCCCCTCCTTCGTCTGCCTGTCCCGTGGCCGCGGCGCGAAGCCGTGGCCGCAGACCGGCAGCCACGCCCTTTTCTTTCCGTGTGGCCGCTGGCGCTGTGGCTGGCGGTGGCCGGCAATCTGCCGCTGTGGCAACGCGTCGATCTGCTGACCGCCGCCCAGGCTCACCGGCTGCCCCTGCTCGCCGGCTTCGGCCTGCTGCTGGTGGGTGTCATGGTGGCCCTGCTGTCGCTGCTGGCCTGGCCACGTACGTACCGTCTGGCGGCGTCCGCGCTGGTGCTGGTCGCGGCGTTCAACAGCCATTTCATGTGGCAGTACGGCGTGGTGATCGACCCCACGATGTTCGCCAACGTGGTGCACACCGACGTGCACGAAGTGCTCGACCTGCTGTCCTGGCAGCTGCCGGGCACGGTGCTGCTGGTGGCGGGGCTGCCGCTGTGGTGGATCTGGCGCCGACCCCTGGCCACGCGCGGCGCCTGGTCGCAATTCGGGAGCAACCTGCTCGGCGTGCTGGCCGGCCTGGGCCTGGTGGTGGCCATGGCCCTGCTCTGCTACCAGGACCTGGCTTCGCTGGCGCGCAACCACAAGGACCTGCGCTACAGCGTCAGTCCGCTCAACACGGTGTACGCCGCCGCGCGGCTTGTCACCGACCAGTTGCCGCGCCAGGTGGCTCCGCTCCTGCCGGTCGGTGAGGACGCGAAGCTCGGCGCCAGCTACAGCCAGCAGGCGCGGCCCCCGCTGCTGTTGCTGGTGGTGGGCGAGACGGCGCGCGCGCAGAACTTCGGCCTCAATGGCTACCAGCGGGCCACCACGCCGGCGCTGGCGCGCTGGCAGGCCAGCGAAGGCCTGGTGAACTTCAGTCAGGTGAGCTCGTGCGGCACCAATACCCTGGTGTCGGTGCCCTGCCTGTTCTCACCGCTCACGCGCGCGCAAGGTGGCAACCGCACACCCGAGCACGAGAATCTGCTGGATGTGCTGCAGCGCGCTGGCCTGGCCGTCTTGTGGATCGACAACCAGGCTGGCTGCAAGGGCGTTTGCAACCGCGTGCCGCACGCCAGTCCGAACGACGCGCCGGTGCCCGGTCTTTGCGACGGCGGCGAATGTCTGGATCCGGCCATGCTGCAAGGCCTGGACGAACGCATCGCCACGCTGGACCCCGCGCGCCGCGCGCGCGGCGTGGTGCTGGTGATGCACCAGATGGGCAGCCACGGGCCGGCTTACTTCAAGCGCACGCCGCCCGATCGCAAGCCGTTCCAGCCGGAATGCCAGAGCAATACCTTGTCCGACTGCCCGCGCGAACAGCTTGTGAACGCCTACGACAACACCATCGCCTACACCGACCATTTCCTGGACCTTGCGCTGCAGTGGCTCAAGACCCGGTCGGAAAACGGTATGAACGACACCGGATTGGTCTACGTCTCCGACCATGGCGAATCGCTGAGCGAAAACGGCCTGTATCTGCACGGCGTGCCCTATGCCCTGGCGCCGAGCCAGCAGACGCACGTGCCCATGGTGGCCTGGCTTTCGCCGGGTCTGCAGGCGCGCGACGGCCTTTCGCTGGACTGCATTCGCTCGAAGGCGGACCAACCGATCTCGCACGACAACTTCTTTCACACCGTGCTTGGTTTGATGGACGTGCAGACCAGCGCCCGCGAACCCGCGCTGGACGCGCTGTTGCCCTGCCGGGTCCGCTGATCGAAAGGGGGTTTGCGTCCCCTTTCTACAATGCGGCTTTTCCCTCAGCCGCAGCAACGCCCGCCCACCATGCAATTCCTCCGTTTCTCCGACTTGTGCAACCAAGGCCGCGTCAAGGGCCAGCGCGTCTTCATCCGCGCCGATCTCAACGTGCCCCAGGACGACGATGGCCGCATCACTGAAGACACCCGCATCCGCGCCAGCATTCCGGCCATCCAGATGGCGCTGGAAGCCGGTGCGGCGGTCATGGTGACCAGCCACCTGGGCCGCCCCAGCGAGGGCGCCTTCAAGCCCGAAGACTCCCTCGCCCCCGTGGCCGCTCGCCTGGGTGAGCTCATGGACCGCCCCGTGCGCCTCGTGGCCCACTGGATCGATGGCGACTTCTCCGTCGCCCCTGGGGAAGTCGTGCTGCTGGAGAACTGCCGCCTGAACGTGGGCGAGAAAAAGAACAACCCCGAACTGGCGAAAAAGCTTGGCGCCCTGTGCGACATCTTCGTGCACGACGCTTTCGGCACCGCGCACCGCGCCGAAGGCACCACCTACGGCATCGCCGAGACCGCCCCCATCGCCTGCGCCGGCCCGCTGCTGGCCGCCGAGATGGACGCCATCGGCAAGGCCCTGGCCGCCCCGAAACGGCCCCTGGTGGCCATCGTCGCCGGCAGCAAGGTCAGCACCAAGCTGACCATCCTGAAAAGCCTGGCGGCCAACGTGGACAACCTCATCGTCGGCGGCGGCATCGCCAACACCTTCATGCTCGCCGCGGGCCTGAAGATCGGCAAGAGCCTGGCCGAGGCCGACCTGGTCAGCGAAGCGAAAGCCGTGATCGAGGCCATGAAGGCGCGGGGCGCCGAGGTGCCGATCCCCACCGACGTGGTGACCGCCAAGAGTTTCAGCGCGGACGCACCGGCCACGGTGAAGAAGGCCAACGAGGTGGCCGAGGACGACCTGATCCTGGACATCGGGCCCGAGACGGCGAAGAAGCTGGCCGAGCAGCTCATGCAGGCCGGCACCATCGTGTGGAACGGTCCGGTGGGCGTGTTCGAATTCGCGGCGTTCGAGGGCGGCACCAAGGCCATCGCGCAAGCGGTTGCAAAGAGCAGCGCGTTCAGCATCGCCGGGGGTGGTGACACGCTGGCGGCGATTGCCAAGTACGGCATCGAGAAGGACGTGGGCTACATCTCCACCGGTGGCGGGGCTTTCCTTGAGGTGCTGGAGGGCAAGACGCTGCCAGCCTTCGAGGTGCTGGCGCGCAGGGCTGCTGCGTAGGCCCCATGCTCCGCAGCCGCTCGGGGTTTACCCGACCGGCGCCGCGATTTATGCGGCTCATCAGAAACCATGATTGGTGCCGCGCGCGTTCTGTTGCTAAATTGGTTCCGTCGCAAACACAACGATGGAGACAGGTATGGCAAAGCAACGCGCGTTCAAGGTGCTGGTTCTTTCCCTGGTGACGGCGTGGTCCGCCGTCGCGCACGCGGGCACGGTGTCCGTGATCACCTCGTTTCCCAAGGAACTGACGGAGGCCTACAAGAAGGCCTTTGAAGCCGCCAACCCCGGCATCAAGATCGAGATCCTCAACAAGAACACCACCGCCAGCATCGCCTACATCAAGGAGCTGTCGGCGGGACAGCGGCCCGACGTGATGTGGGCCTCGGCGCCCGATGCCTTCGAGGTGCTGGCGCGCGACAAGCTGCTGCAGGCGGCACCCGAGGTCAAGAATCCGAAGGCACCCGCCAAGGTCGGCAACTACCCCATCAACGACCCCAATGGCCTCTACTACGGCCAGGCGCTGGCGGGATACGGGCTGATGTGGAACACGCGCTACATGCAGGCCAACAAGGTCCCGGCGCCGCGCGAATGGGCCGACCTGATCAAGCCCGCGTATTTCGGGCACGTGTCCATGTCGTCGCCCTCGCGCTCGGGGACCACCCACCTCACGGTCGAGACCATCCTGCAGGGCGAGGGCTGGGAAAAGGGCTGGACGCAGATGCTGCAGATCGCCGGCAACTGCGCCGCCGTGACGGACCGCAGCTTCGCGGTGCCCGATGGTGTGAACAACGGCCAGTACGGCATCGGCCTGGTGATCGACTTCTTCGGCCTGGCCGGCAAGTACTCCGGCTATCCGGTGGAGTTCCATTACCCCTCGGTGACGGCGGTGGTGCCGGCCAACATCGCGCTGATCTCCGGCGGCAAGAACGCCGACGAGGCGAAGAAGTTCATCGCCTTCACGCTCTCCACCGAAGGCCAGGAACTGCTGTTCGACCCGAAGATCAGCCGACTGCCCGTGCTGCCCAATGCGTCGTTCGGCGGCAAGGCGCCGGCCAACTACCCCGACGCGCAGGAGATCGCCAAGCGCGCCAAGGTGCAGTTCAACACCGACCTTTCCAGCAACCGCTACCAGGTGGTGGTGAGCCTGTTCGACCAGATGGTGACCTTCCGGCTGAAGGAACTGCAGGCCGCCACGCGTGCCATTCACGATGCCGACCGCAAGCTCGCGGCCAAGCCCAACGCGCACGGCAGCGAGCTGCTGCGCCAGGCCAAGAGTTTTGCCTACTCGTCGCTGGTGCCTGAGAGCATGGTGAAGGACGAGAAATTCCTCAACCTGTTCCGCCAGAACAAGCGCGACGTGGAGGTGGCCAAGCAACTCACGGGACTCGAGGAGCTGTGGAGTTCCAAGGCCAAGGCCAACTACGAGCGTGCCCGCAACCTCGCCAACGAAGCTGCGGCGCTGGCCAAGTAGTGATCGCCTGAGCGCGTCTTGACGCCCTTGCGTAGCCACCGGCCGCGCAAGGGGCCACCTCCCCTCCCGGAAAGATCCCCATGTCCGCTGCCCTGACAGGTCTCGATGCGCCCGCTCCGGCGCCCTTGCGCCGGCTTCGACCGCCCGTGGTGTGGGGCCACTGGGTGCTGGCCGGCCTGGTGTTCGCTTTCCTGTTCCTGTTCCTGCTGCTGCCGATCGGCGAGGTGATCTACACCGCCTTCGTCACCGACACCGGCGCGCCCACGCTCGGGCACTTCAGCAACTTCTTCGGCCAGAGTCTGCTGCGCGAGTCGCTGATCAACAGCCTGCTGGTTGCGCTGGCCTCGGTGTTCTTCGCCTCGGTGATCGCCATTCCGCTGGCCTACCTCACGGTGCGCTTCGAGTTCCGGGGTGCCTTGCTGATCCAGACGCTGGGCGTGCTGCCGCTGATCATGCCGCCGTTCGTGGGAGCGGTCGCGCTGCAGCTCATCTTCGGACGCAGCGGCTCGGTCAACCTCGTGCTCAACGACTGGTTCGGCTTCACGGTGCCGATCATGGACGGGCTCATCGGTGTCACCTTCGTCGAGAGCATCCACTACTTCCCGTTCATCCTGCTCAACCTGGTTGCCGCCATGCGCAACATCGATGGCGCCATGGAGGAGTCGGCACAGAACCTGGGTGCCAAGGGCTGGCGTCTGTTCTGGCGCATCATCTTCCCGCTGTCGCTGCCGGGCTACCTGGCGGGCGCGGCGCTGGTGTTCGTCAAGGTGTTCGACGACCTCGGCACACCGCTGGTGATGGGCGTGACCAACATGCTGGCGCCCCAGGCCTACCTGCGCATCACCTCGATTGGCATCGAAGACCCGCTGGGCTACGTGATCAGCGTGATCATGATCGTGCTCTCGATCCTGGCGCTGTGGATGGCCTCGCGCGTGATGAAGGGCAAAGACTACTCGACGCTGCAGAAGGGTGGCGGCTCGCTGCAGCGCCGCACGCTGAGTGGCTGGGCTTCGGTGCTGGCCTACGCGTGGGTGGTGTTCGTGCTGCTGGTCACGCTGGCGCCGCACATCGGCATTCTGTTGATGTCGTTCTCCAAGGTCTGGAGCTTCTCGGTGCTGCCGGACAGCTACACGCTGGAGCACTACGCCACCGTGTTCACCGACTCCAAGCTGATGGTCTACAACACGCTCAAGTACTGCCTGATGGCCGCCGGCCTCGACGTGATCCTCGGCACCGTGATCGCCTACCTGATCTTCCGCACCAACCTGCCCGCGCGCCGCTGGCTCGATTACACCGCCTCGATCGCACTGGCCATCCCCGGCCTGGTGCTGGCCATCGGCTACCTGCGCATGTTCAAGGGCGTGAACATTCCGTTTACCGACACGCCGGTGATCAGCACCTGGGTGCTGATCATGATCGCCTACGCGGTGCGCCGCCTGCCCTACGCACTGCGATCGTGCATGGCGGCGCTGCAGCAGGTGCACATCTCGCTGGAGGAAGCCGGGCAGAGCCTGGGAGCGGGCAAGGTCAGCACGGTGCGTCGCATCATGGTGCCGCTCATGATGGGCGGCATCCTGGCCGGCTTCGTCACCAGCTTCATCACCGCCGCGGTGGAGCTCTCCGCCACCATCCTGCTCACCTCGGCGCAGAGCCAGGCGCCCATGAGCTACGGCATCTACCTCTACATGCAGAGCATCGCTGGGCGCGGGCCGGGTGCGGCGCTGGGCGTGATCGCGGTGGTGGTGGTGGCCATCGGCACCTACCTCTCGCACCGCGTGGTGGAAAAATCGCGCACGCCCGACAGCGCGAAGCAGGCCTGAGCACGCACGAAGATCCACAGGAAGACAACCATGCACTTGAACAAGGTTTCCCTCGAAGCGCGGCACATCAGCCTGAGCTACGGCAGCACCGAGGTGCTCAAGGACGTCAACATCCGCATCGAGCCGGGCGAGTTCTTCGCGCTGCTCGGGCCTTCGGGTTCCGGCAAGTCCACGTTGCTGCGGCTGATTGCCGGCTTCAACCAGCACCAGCGTGGCGAACTGCTGATCGACGGCAAGGACATCACCGGCACGCCGCCGCACCTGCGCAATGTGGGCATGGTGTTTCAGAACTACGCGCTGTGGCCGCACATGACGGTGTGGGACAACGTGGCCTTCGGCCTGGTCGAGCGCAAGGAGCCCAAGGAATCGCTGCGCCGCAAGGTGGGCGCCGCACTGGAGCTGGTGGGCCTGGCGGACTATGCGCAAAGGCGACCGAGCCAGCTCTCGGGTGGGCAGCAGCAGCGCGTGGCGCTGGCGCGCACCGTGGTGATCGAACCCAAGCTGCTGTTGCTCGACGAACCGCTGTCCAACCTCGACAAGAACCTGCGCGTGCAGATGCGCGAAGAGCTCAAGAACCTGCAGCGCACGCTGGGGTTGACCACCATCTTCGTGACGCACGATCAGGAGGAGGCCATGACCACTGCCGACCGAATGGCCGTGCTCGACAAAGGGGTGCTGCAGCAGGTGGGCACGGCCACCGCGCTGTTCGACTTTCCCGCCAACCGCTTCGTGGCGAGCTTCGTCGGCACGGCCAACCTGGTCGAGGGGCGGGTAACACACGTCAACGGCGAGACCCTGCACTTCCAGGCCGACGGCCTGGGCCAGATGGTGCTGCCGCGCAACCAGGAGAGTCCGGGCACCGGTCCGGCGTCGCTGTCGTTCCGGCCGCACACGGTCAACATCCGCGTGCGCGACGACCATGGCGATGCCTCGCGCATCTGGCTCGACGGCCAGGTCGAGAGCTCGGAATTCCTCGGAGAGACCTCGCGCTACCGCGTGCGCGTGGGCGAGACGCTGATCGTCGCCAACCAGTACCACTATTCGGGGCTGGCGCTGTTCCCGCCCGGGGCCGAGGTGCGGCTGGGGATCGAGCCTACACAGGCGCGCTTCCTCACACACTGAACTGATCGCCCAGGGCATGGAGATCTACCAGCTGCGCGCGTTCGTGACCGTGGCTAAGATTGGCCAGCTCACGCGCGCGGCCGAGGCGCTGCACGTCACGCAACCGGCGGTCACGGGGCAGATCAAGGCGCTGGAAGAGGAGCTGGGTGTTTCTCTGTTCGACCGGCGACCGGGACGCATCGCGCTCACGCGCGCGGGCGAGCGCTTGCTGCCCGAGGCCGAGCGCGTGCTGGCCGCTGCCGGTTCGCTCATCGGGCGGGCGCGTGAACTGCAGGGGGAGGTGTCGGGCTCGCTCGTCATCGGCACGCTGGGCGACCCCGACGCCTTGCGCCTGGGTTCCTTGCTGGGCGGTCTTGTCGCGGCGCTGCCCTTGCTGGACATCAAGACCCGCTCGGGCGACGCAGAGACGCTGCGCGAAGCGGTGGCTACGTCCACCCTGCACGCGGCCTTCTACATCGGCCCGCACATCCCGCGCGATGTGTTCGGCCTGGCGCTGCAGACCCTCCACTACCGCGTGGTGGCGCCGGTGTCGTACCGCGAGCGGGTGCTGCACGCGGGCTGGCGCGAGATCGCCGACATGCCCTGGATCGGCACGCCCCACGCCGGCCACGTGCAGACGCTGTTGCGCGACCTCTTCTCGCGCCAGGGCCTGCTGCCCAACCAGGTGGTGGAGTCGGACGACGCCTCGGCACCCTACAGCCTGGTGCGCGCCGACCTCGGCCTGGCACTGCTGCGCGAAGACATGGCCGTGCCGGCCGCCGAGCGCGACGAACTGGTGATCTGGCCGCACACGCGCGTGGCCGCGTTGCTCAGCTTCATTTACCCCAAGACCGCCGAGCACGATCCCGCCATCGTTGCCGCGCTGTCGGTGCTGCGCCAGGTGTGGGGACTGCCCTCCCGCAAGCCCGCTTGAATGCGCTTCAAGGCTCGTAGGTGTGGCGTTCGCGGGTGGGAATGCGCACCACCACGAACGCACCCACCAGTCCGGCCGCCAGCAAGGCGCCCAGGGCCCAGGGTTGGTGCCGAAGGCCCCAAGCCGACAGACCCACCATCACCACCATCGACAGGATGGCGATGGTCTTGGTGCGGCGCGTCAGGCTGCGGTGCGCTTCCCAGTCGCGCACCATCGGCCCGAGAAAGCGGTGCCGCAGCAGCCAGCCGTGCAGGCGGGGAGAGGCTTTGGCATAGCACGCAGCGGCGAGCAGCACGAAAGGCGTGGTGGGCAGACCCGGCACCACCACGCCGATGAGGCCCAGCGCCAGCGAGATGCTGCCGGCCGCCCACAACAGCCAGCGCACCGTGCGCGATCGATGCAGGGCGCTGCCGTTCGTCGGCGGATCCTGGCGTTGCGGTGGGGTTGGCATGGGGCTGCAGGGAGGCGAACCACCCAAGCATAGCCGGCAGGCTTTGCGGACCTTTTGGAAAGGTGCACCATAGGGCTGAATGCCGACGACAGAAAGCCCGCCATGAAACGAGACGCCCTGAAATCCGCCCAGGCCACCATCGGCCAGCAACCCATCACGCTGGACGTGCTGAAAGAGAAGTACCTCAAGCACGCGGAGACCAGCGAGGACGACATTTACCACCGCGTGGCCCGCGCCTTCGCCTCGGTGGAGGACGAACCGGTGCGCGCACAGTGGGAGCAGCGCTTCTTCGACAACCTGCGCGCTGGCGCCATTGGCGCAGGCCGCATCATGAGCGCGGCGGGCACCTCGATCCAGGCCACGCTCATCAACTGCTTCGTGCAACCCGTGGGCGACTGCATCCAGGGCGTGGACGATGGCGGCTTTCCCGGCATCTATGAGGCTCTGCGCGAGGCCGCCGAGACCATGCGCCGCGGCGGTGGCGTGGGCTACGATTTCTCGCGCATCCGTCCGCACGGTGCCGAGGTGAAAGGCACGGCCTCGCTGGCCTCCGGGCCGTGCAGCTACATCAACGTGTTCGACCAGTCCTGCGCCACGGTGGAGAGCGCCGGCGCGCGGCGCGGCGCGCAGATGGGCGTGTTGCGCATCGACCACCCCGACGTGTTGCAGTTCATCACCGCCAAGCGAACGCCCGGGCGCTGGAACAACTTCAACGTGTCGGTGGGCGTGAGCGACGCCTTCATGCGCGCCCTGGCCGATGATCAGCCGTGGGACCTGGTGCACCGCGCCCGCCCCGGCCAGGGGTTGCTGGCCGGGGGTGCCCACCAGCGCGCCGATGGCCTGTGGGTCTACCGCACCCTGCCCGCGCGCGAACTGTGGGACACGGTCATGCGCTCCACCTACGACTTCGCCGAGCCGGGCATCCTCTTCCTCGACCACATCCAGCAGGACAACAACCTGCGCTACTGCGAGACCATCGAGGCGACGAACCCTTGCGTGACGGCCGATACCTGGGTCTTGACGGAGCATGGTCCTCGCACGGTGAGTGATCTTGTGGGGCAGGCTTTTCACGCAGTGGTGGATGGCAAGAGCTATGCCGTGCGCAGCGCCGGCTTCTTCGCCACAGGGCGCAAACCCGTGTGGCGCCTGACCACACGAGAGGGCCATGAGCTGCGCCTTACCGCCGGTCATCGCGTTCGCCGAGTGGCCCGCAAGACCCGCTACGGCATGGAACTGGACTGGACCGAGGCGGCGCGCCTGGCTCCCGGCGAGCAAATCGTGATCAACGACCACCGCGCCCTTCGAGGCTGGGCAGGTGAGGGCACCCGCGCAGAGGGCTATCTACTGGGACTGCTGATCGGTGACGGCACCCTCAAGGCCGACAACGCCGTGCTATCGGTCTGGGCGCCTGAGTTGCGCGTGGTGGGACAGGGCACCGTAGCATTCTCCGCCACAGGCGCGGCCGGCATTGTCCGGGCGGCTGAGGCGGCAGCGGCAAGCCTGCAGTACCGGGCCGATTTTCGCGGCTTCCAGCGCCCAGTGGCCGGGCGGGGAGAGGCCCGGTTGTCCAGTGCTGCGTTGCGTGATCTGGCCTTTTCGCTGGGCATGACACCAGGCAACAAGGTGATCACGCCAGCGATGGAGCGGCAGTCTTCCGACTTCACAGAAGGCTTGCTGGGTGGCCTCTTCGATGCGGATGGCAGCCCGCAGGGTTCGCAGGAAAAGGGCGTGAGCGTGCGACTGTCGCAAAGCAACGAAGCGTTGCTCCGGACCGCTCAGCGCATGCTGCTGCGACTGGGCATCGCTTCCGTCTTGTACTGCGAACGACGGCCAGCGGCGTTACGCAGTTTGCCCGATGGGCGAGGTGGTTCGCGAGACTACCCCACGCTGGCTCAGCATGAGCTGGTGATCAGTGGCGACAACCTGCACGTGTTCGCCGAGCGAATCGGTTTTCAGGATACCGACAAGGCGAGCAAGCTGGGGCAGTTGCTGGCGTCCTACAAACGGACACCCAACCGGGAGCGCTTCGTCGCCACCGTGGACGCGTTGCAGGCCGATGGCGAAGAGACGGTATACGACGTCTCGGTGAACGACGTGCACGCCTTCGATGCCAACGGGCTGGTGGTTCACAACTGCGGTGAGCAGCCCCTTCCGCCCTACGGCTGCTGCGACCTCGGTCCCGTGATCCTGCCCCGCTTCGTGCGCCACCCGTTCGGCTTCGGTGGCCTGCCTGCGTTCGATTTCGAGGCCTTCGAGCAGGCCGTGGCGGTGCAGGTGCGCGCGCTCGACAACGTGCTGGATGTGACCTTCTGGCCGTTGCCTCAGCAGCGCGAGGAGTCGGCGGCCAAGCGGCGCATCGGCGTGGGCTTCACCGGCATGGGCAATGCGCTGGCCATGCTGTGCCTGCGCTACGACCGCGCCGAAGGTCGCGCCATGGCGGCGAAGATCGCCGAGCGGTTGCGCGATGCGGCCTACTCGGCGTCGGTGGCCCTGGCCAGAGAAAAGGGCGCGTTTCCGATGTTCCGCGCCGATGGCTATCTGGCTGAAGGCAGCTTCGCCAGCCGCCTGCCCAGCGCCTTGCAAGACAACATCCGCGCGCACGGCATCCGCAACAGCCACCTGCTTTCCATCGCCCCCACGGGCACGGTCAGTCTGGCGTTTGCCGACAACGCGTCCAACGGCATCGAGCCGCCGTTCTCCTGGACCTACCGGCGCAAGAAGCGCGAGGCCGATGGCAGCACCACCGACTACCTGGTGGAAGACCACGCCTGGCGGCTCTACCGCGAGCTCGGTGGCGATGTGGCGCAACTGCCCGAGTACTTCGTGAACGCGCTGTCCATGCCTGCGTCGGACCATCTGGCCATGATGGAGGCGGTGCAGCCCTTCGTGGACACCGCGATCTCCAAGACCGTGAACGTACCGGCGGACTACCCGTACGACCACTTCAAGGACTTGTACCAGCAGGCGTGGCGCGCCAGGCTCAAGGGGCTGGCTACCTACCGGCCCAACCTTATCCTGGGGTCGGTGCTCGACACCGGCGCGGCGCCTGAGGCGGCCAGTACCGCTGTCGCCGTGGACCCGATGCGCACGGTGATCGAGAGCCGGCCCAAGGGCGCCCTGCCGGCGGTGGCCGACAAGATCGAGTACTGGACGCAGGAAGGCCATCAGACGCTGTACCTGGTGGTGTCCTTCCTGCCGGTACCTTCGGCCGATGGCGCGGGCACGGTGGAGCGTGCCATCGAGTTCTTCATGCCGGTGGGGCAGAGCGGTGAGTCGCAGCAGTGGGTGACCTCCAGCATGCGGCTGCTTTCGCTGGCCGCGCGCGGCGGTTTCCTGGAGCGCGCCCTGCGCGACATGCGCAAGGTGGTGTGGGACCGCGGCCCGGTGCGCATGGGCACGCACGAGAAGGCCGATGGCACGCGCGTGCCGATGTGGCACGACTCGGTGGTGGCGGCCATTGCCTACGCGGTGCAGACGCTCATCGCCCAGCGCGCTGGCGTGGTGTCAACGGGCCAGGCAGCACCCGTGGCGGGGCCGGTGGTCGACGTGGTGCCGGGTCTGATGCCCGGCAAGAAATGCAGCGAATGCGGCGCACACGCCGTGATCCGCAAGGACGGCTGCGACTACTGCACGCAGTGCGGCCACCTCGGCGTGTGCGGCTGAGGCTCAGGCCTTCGGACCCACCGTCAGCGCCACGTCACCCACACCTTCCACGCGGCCGGTGATGCGGTCGCCCGGCAGCACCGCGCCCACGCCTTCGGGCGTGCCGGTATAGATGAGATCACCAGGCTGCAGGTGGTAGAAGAGCGAGAGGTCGGCAATGATCTCGCGGATGTTCCAGATCAGCTTGTCCACATCGGACATCTGCTTCACCGCGCCGTTGACCGAGAGTTCGATCGCGCCGCGTTCGATCACCACGCCCGGCATGGGCACGATCTCGCTGCAGACCGAGCTGTGTTCCACGTCCTTGCCCAGGTCCCAGGGGCGGCCCTTGTCGCGCGCCACCAGTTGCAGGTCGCGCCGGGTCATATCCAGGCCGGTGGCATACCCGTAGATGATGTCCTGCGCTTCCTCGGCCTTCACGCGAAAACCGGGCTTGCCGATGGCCAGCACCAGTTCCATCTCGAAGTGGTAGTTGTTCGTCTCGCTCGGGTAGGGCGTGGTGGCGCCCGAGAGCGTGAGGGTCTGCGGCGCCTTGGTGAAGTAGAACGGCCGCTCCACCGATTTGTCGACCGGCTTGCCCATTTCCACCGCGTGCGCGTGGTAGTTGCGGCCGACGAAGAACAGGCGATGGATGGGGAACAGCTTGGTCTGACCGCGGATGGGCAGGGCAGCGATGGGGCCGGGTGGGAAGAGGTAGTTGGTCATCAGCGTTCAGGGCATATGGGGTTGGTTGTCGGGACGCACTTCGTAGACGCCGAGCTTGCGGTGCAGCGGCGACTCGTCGGCGATGAAGAGAAACGCTGGCACGTTGGCCGAGGCGTTGGTGAGCGTGGTGGCGGTGTAGCCGGGGATGCAGCAGGTGTCGGCTTCCACCAGATCGAAACCCTGCGCAGCGGTCGCCACGCGCGCGCCGCCTTCGATGACGTGGAACACCACGGCCGGCGAGCGTGCAGGCAGCTTCAGGGTCTGTCCCGGGCGCAGCATCAGCGCATGGAAGCCGAGGATGTTCTCCACGTCCTCGCCGGTCTCGGGGTTCACGTAGGTCACCTGCACCGAGTCGATGTCGGGTCGGTCGGCGGCCAGCGACTCCAGCGAGGCTTTTGCATCGGCCCAGGGGTAGCGCAGCATGGGGTAGCGCCTGCCACTGCGGCCGAACACGGGCGTGGGCACCACGCCGCCGCGCGCGTAGGCACGCTCGCCGTGGCCCGGCTTCACGTCCTGGCGCGAGCCGTTCAGGTGGTAGCTCACTTCGAGGTAGTAGGCCAGCGGCAGGTCCAGCACGTCGAGCCAGATCACCGGCTCGGTGCCGTCGTGGCCGTGCTCGTGCCACAGGCCGGTGGGCGTGAGGATCAGGTCGCCGCGTTCCATGGCGCACTTCTCACCGTCCACCGTGGTCCAGGCGCCCTCGCCTTCCACCACCATGCGCACCGCGTTCGGCGTGTGGCGGTGGCTGGGTGCCCACTCGCCCGGCATCAGCAACTGCATGCCGAGGTACATGGCGGCGCTGGCCTGCATCTTCTCCAGCGTGTGGCCCGGGTTGGCCAGCACCAGCACGCGACGCTCCGCCTTCTCGATGGGTGTGAGCTCGCCGGCCTTGAGCAGCAGGGGCTTGATGCTCTTGTAGGGCCAATGCGTGGCCTGCGTCTGGCGCGTGGGAATGCTCGGTGGCAGCACGCCGCGCAGACTGGGCCACAGCGGCACCAGGTTGAGCGCGCGCAGCTCGGCCACGTAATCCGCAGGCAGGTCTTCGAGTCGTCCGAGGTCGTTCATGTGGGTTCCTTATTCCGTGGCCAGACAGTTCTCGGCGTTCCAGCCGTACAGCCATTCCATGGCGTCGTAAAAGCGCTCGGGTGAGCGGCCCTTCCAAAGCTCGTTGCGCACCAGCCGCTCAACGCCACTGGCATGGTAGATCCGACCCATCTCGCGAGAGCTCAACACGATGCGCGCGGTGCGCGCCACGCGCGAGCGCTGGTACAGATCAAAGGCCTTTTCGAACTGGTTGCCGTTCGCGCGCAAGGCCTCGCCCAGCGTCACCGCGTCCTCGATCGCCATGCACGCGCCCTGCGCCATGTACTGCGTGGTGGGGTGGGCCGCGTCGCCCAGCAGCGTGACGAGGCCGAAGCTCCATTGCCCGATGGGTTCGCGGTCGGCGGTAGCCCAGCGCTTCCAGCTCCTGGGCAGGTCGATGAGCTGGCGCGCCTTCGGGCAAATGCCCTGGAAGTAGCTTTGTACTTCTTCCTTGCTGCCCTCGGTCACGCCCCATTCTTCCTGCTGGCGGCTGTGGAAGGTCACCACCACGTTGTACTGTTCACCACCGCGCAACGGGTAGTGCACCAGGTGGCAGTTTGGTCCTACCCAGATGCTGGCCGCGTTCCATTGCAGGTCCTCGGGGAAATCGGCCTTGTCGACCACAGCCCGGTAGACCACGTGGCCGGTCACGCGCGCCTCGTCGCCCACGTGCTGCTGGCGCACGACCGACTTCACACCATCGGCGCCGATCAGCGCCAGGCCTCGGTGGCTGTTGCCATGCTGGTCGTGCACGGTCACCGCTTGCGCGTCTTGCTCGATGCGCACCACGCGGGTGGAGGTGAGAAATTCAATCTGACCGGAGGCCTGCACGCCCTCCAGCAGGGAAAGGTGCGCATCGGCCCGGTGGATCACCGCGTAGGGATTGCCAAAGCGCTGTCGAAACGCTTCACCCGTGGGAATCCTGCCCACCTGGTATTCATCCAGCGCGTCGTGCATCACCATGAAGTCGGTGTACACGGCGCGCTTGCGCGCCTGTTCGCCCACGCCCAGCGCGTCGAAGGCGTGGAAGGCGTTCGGGCCTAGCTGCATGCCGGCACCGATCTCACCGATCTCGGGCGACTGTTCCAGCACCTTGACGCGAAAGCCCTGGCGCACCAGGGCCAGCGCGGCCGCAAGGCCCCCAATGCCGCCACCGGCCACCAGGACGGGAAGCTCCGAGCTTGTCGCATTCATCGTGGTCTCCTTATCAGCCGCATGCTAATAATCAGTGTACTGATTGTAGGGGCGGTGCTAGCATGCCGGCAAGTCCCGCTCGTCACCCGATTCGCCCACCGACCCTCATGAAACGCAGTCAGACCCAGGCCATCGACATCGACGACCAACCCGGCCACAACATCCGGCGCCTGCACCAGATCTCGGTGGGCATCTTTCTGCAGGAGCTGGGCGAGATGGGCATCACGCCCGTGCAGTACGCGGCACTGCAGACCGTGGCCAACCATCCGGGCATCGACCAGCGCACGCTGGCCCGCACCATTGCGCTGGACACTTCCACCACCGGTGGCGTGGTCGACCGCCTGGAAGCGCGCGGCTGCCTGGAGCGCCGCACCTCACCCGAGGACCGGCGCGCGCGCCAGCTGGTGCTCACCGATGCCGGCCATCGGCTGCTCACCGACGCCGTGCCCGCCATGCTGCGCGCGCAGGACCACATCCTCGGGCCACTCAGTGAACGGCAGCGTGGTGAGTTCATGAGGTTGCTGCGCCTGCTGGTCAGCACCAACAACGAGCACAGCCGCGCCCCCAGCGAAACCCTGAAGTGACCCATCGGCTCGCTGGAGCCTGCATCAGTCAATGTGGCGCACGCTGCCGCGCAATTGCTTCACCTGCGAGCGCGTGGCCTTGCCTTCCAGTCGTCGCTGCTTCGAGCCAAATGTGGGCTTGGTGGGTTTGCGCGTCTTGGGCAGGGTGGCCACGCTGTCCACCAGCGCCTGCAAGCGCTCCAGCGCCTCGGCCTTGTTCTGTTCCAGGCTGCGGCTGGTCTGCGCCTTGATCACCACCACGCCCTCAGTGGTGATGCGCTGGTCGCTCAAGGCCAGCAGTCGTGCGCGAACCGCCTCGGGCAGCGAAGAGCCGTGGATGGCGAAACGCAGGTGCACCGCGTTGGAGACCTTGTTCACGTTCTGTCCACCCGCGCCCTGAGCTCGGATGGCGGTGAACTCGACCTCTGCGGGGTCAATGCGGGTGGACATGTGGTCAGTGTGCCACGCTGGGATAATCGCCCGATGGCAAGCAAACAGCGCGTGGTGGTGGGGTTGAGCGGAGGCGTGGACTCGGCGGTGAGCGCGCACCTGCTCAAGAAACAGGGGTACGAGGTCATCGGCATCTTCATGAAGAACTGGGAAGACGACGACGACAGCGAATACTGCTCGACCCGTCAGGATTTCCTGGACGCCGCCAGCGTGGCCGACGTGCTCGGCATCGACATCGAGCACGTGAACTTCGCGGCCGAGTACAAGGACCGCGTGTTTGCCGAATTCCTGCGTGAGTACCAGGCCGGTCGCACACCCAACCCCGACATCCTTTGCAATGCCGAGATCAAGTTCAAGGCCTTCCTCGACCACGCCATGCGCCTGGGCGCAGAGAAGATCGCCACCGGTCACTACGCTCGCGTGCGCGAGCGCCACGGCGCCTTCGAGTTGCTCAAGGGCAAGGACCCGCTGAAAGACCAGAGCTACTTCCTGCACCGGCTCAACCAGGCGCAGCTGAGCAAGACCCTGTTCCCCGTGGGCGAGCTGCCCAAGACGGAGGTGCGCCGCATTGCCGCAGAGATCGGCCTGCCGAATGCGAAGAAGAAGGACTCCACCGGCATCTGCTTCATCGGCGAGCGCCCGTTCCGCGATTTTCTCAACCGTTACATCGCGAAGGAGTCCGGCCCGATCAAGGATGCGAAAGGCCGTGTGCTGGGGCAGCATGTGGGCCTGAGCTTCTACACGCTGGGCCAGCGCCAGGGGCTGGGCATTGGCGGCGTTCGGGAAAAAGGCGCGCAGAAGGGCGGCAATGATCACGCCCCCTGGTTCGTGGCGCGCAAGGACATCGAAAAGAACACCTTGTGGGTGGTGCAGGGCCACGACCACCCGTGGTTGCTGACGCCGCACCTGCGCGCGCAGGATGCGAGCTGGGTGGCCGGCCACGCGCCGGGCTCGGGAGAACTGGCGGCCAAGACCCGTTACCGCCAGGCCGACGCGCCTTGCAACTTTCAGGTCGTTGGCGATGCCGGCTTCGCCCTAAACTTTGCCGAGCCGCAATGGGCCGTGACGCCTGGGCAGAGCGCCGTGCTGTACGACGGCGAGGTGTGCCTGGGGGGCGGGGTGATCACCACCAGCGCGGAGTCGCCGCGGCCAACCCGCAGGGATGGTTTGTCAATAGCCTGCTAGGGCTTGTCCGAGGGCTTGCCCAGCCTGGCGTGAATCCGCCGCGTGGTGCGCCACACCACCCACAGCACCAGCGGAATCATGGCGCCCGCCGCGATCTCCGGGTGAATCGGCAGGCCGGCGGCCTTGCCCGCCTTCGCCAGGTACAGCAGCAGGCTGATCACGTAGTACGAGATCGCCGCGATCGACAGACCTTCCACCGTGGTCTGCAGGTGCAGCTGAAGTTCCTGGCCTCGCGTGAGCTTGGCCAGCAGTTGCTGGTTTTGCGCTTCGGTAGCGATGTCGACCCGTGTGCGCAGCAGGGCGCTGGTGCGAGAGATGCGTTCCGAGAGCGACGTGAGGCGCTGCTCGCTGGCCGCCACCGTGGCCATGGCCGGCGACAGGCGCCGCTGCATGAATTCACCGAGGGTCTGCGTGCCGGGGATGGGCTTCTCGCGCAGTTCGGCGATGCGTTGCTTCACCAGCGCGTCGTAGGCGCGCGTGGCACCGAAGCGGTAGGTGTTCTCGGCGGTGGCGCGTTCCACGCGGGCCGCGAGAGAAATCAGCTGGTCGAGCAGGTCCTGCTCGGATACCGACTTGTTTTCCATCTGCGCGGTGAGGCCTGCCAGCTGGGCCTCGGCCTGCGCCAGTGTGGGCGAGAGCGCCTTGGCCACCGGCAGGCCGCGCAGTGCCATGAGGCGGTAGGTCTCGAGTTCCAGCAGCCGCTGCGAGATGCGCCCGGCGCGCGTTTCGCTGGTGCCGGGCGGGGTGATCACCAGCAGGTGTTCGAAGCCTGAAGGCTGGAGCAGGAAGTCGGTGACGGCCCATGAGTGACCGCCGCCGAGTTGAGACGCCAGCACGGTTCGATCACCAAACCACCGCTGCGCAGGCGCCATGAGCGTGGCCTGTGCTTCCGAGGTCTGGGCAGGCAGGTCGGCCTGCAGCATCACGAGCTGGATCGCGGCCACGGTGCGTCCCGGGATATCACCCAACCAGCCTGGTGGCGTGACCAGGTGGTCCTGCAGCGGGGGATCGCTCGCGCCCAGGCCACTGCCTTCGGGCAGTGGTTGCACGATGGAGTAGCGGGTGAACTCGGTGTGGCGCTCCCACTTCAGCGTGTATTCATCGAAGCGCAGGCGCAGGAAGTTTCCGCTCATCTGCACAGGCGTGAGCCCACCTTGTCCGGGGAGTTGGCGCAGGTGCGCGCATTCCTGTTCACGGTTCACACCTTCGTTGAGCACGGCCACGAACGCCACCAGCGCCGGCAGGCGGATGTGGGCGGAAGGTCTGGCATGCACCTCGTTGTGCAGGTCTTCGCGCAACAGGTCGTCGGGTGGCAACACGCGCAAACCGGGGTCGGGATTCGATGTCATGCGGGCGGCAGCGGGGGAAGCAGCACCGAAGCGTCGGTCTGGATCAGGGCGAGCGGATAACGTTGTCCTGCCAGGTGGTCTTCCATGCATTGCAGCACCAGCGGACTGCGGTGGCGTGCACTGCTGGCGCGGATTTCGTCGGGCGTCATCCACAGGGTGCGCACGATGCCGGTATCGAGCGTGCGCCCGGGAACCACGTCGCCCAGCTCGCCGCAGAAGGCAAACCGCAGGTAGGTCACGTCCTCCGCCAGACGCCCTTCGCGCGCGGGTCGCTGAAAGCGGGAGAGGTACACGCCCACCAGCGCGGTCGGCTGGAATTGGTGGGTGGTCTCCTCCAGCGCCTCGCGCGCCACGCCTTCGGCCGGGCTCTCGCCCGGATCCAGGTGGCCGGCCGGGTTGTTCAGGCGCAGTCCCTCGGGGGTGTGTTCCTCCACCAGCAGGAAGAGCCCGTCGCGCTCGATGACGGCGGCCACGGTGACGCTGGGTTTCCATCGGGTGTCCATCGGCGCATTATGTGTCCCCAAGTGGGCGCCTTATGGGCCAAAGAGCGTGTTTCGGGTAAGCTCGCCCCGACTTTCATACCAACCCCGTGAGTGAGGAGACCCTCATGCTGATAGGCGTTCCCGCTGAGACGACAGTGGGCGAAACCCGAGTGGCGGTGACGCCCGAGACGGTGAAGAAGTACGTGGCGCAAGGCCACACGGTCCGGGTGCAGAGCGGTGCTGGCGTGGCCGCCAGTTCGCCTGACGCGGCCTACACGGCCGTGGGCGCCGAGATCACCGATGCGGCCGGTGCGCTGGGCTGCGACCTGGTGCTCAAGGTGCGCACTCCCTTCGACAACGAGCTCGCTCATATGAAGCCCGGTGCCACGGTGGTCGGCATGCTCAACCCCTTCGATGCGGCTGGCCTGCAGCGCATGGCGAGCGCCGGCCTCACGGCCTTCGCACTCGAAGCCGCGCCGCGCACCACGCGCGCGCAGAGCATGGACGTGCTCTCCAGCCAGGCCAACATTGCCGGCTACAAGGCCGTGATGATGGCCGCCGACAAATACCAGCGCTTCTTCCCCATGCTCATGACGGCGGCCGGTACGGTCAAGGCCGCGCGCGTGGTGATCCTGGGCGTGGGTGTGGCTGGCCTGCAGGCCATTGCCACCGCCAAACGCCTGGGCGCCGTGATCGAGGCCAGCGATGTTCGCCCCAGCGTGAAGGAGCAGGTGGAGTCGCTGGGCGCGAAGTTCATCGACGTGCCTTACGAGACCGCAGAGGAGAAAGAGGCCGCCGAGGGCGTGGGCGGCTACGCCAGGCCCATGCCGCCTTCGTGGCTGGAGCGCCAGAAAGCCGAAGTGGCCAAGCGGGTGGCGCTGGCCGACGTGGTGATCTCCACCGCGCTCATTCCGGGCCGCGCTGCACCCGTGCTCATCACCGAGGACATGGTCAAGTCCATGAAGCCGGGCTCGGTGATCGTGGACATCGCCGCCGGCAAGGGAGCTGACGGCCTGGGTGGCAACTGCCCGCTCACCGAGACCGACCGCACCGTGGTCAAACACGGCGTAACGATCATCGGCGAGACCAATCTGGCGGCGCTGGTGGGGGCCGATGCCTCGGCGCTGTACGCGCGCAACGTGCTCGACTTCCTCAAGCTGGTGCTGCCCAAGGACGCCACGGCGGTTCAGGTGCCGATGGACGACGACATCGTGGCCGCGTGCCTCATGACCCAGAACGGTGAAGTGAAAAGGAAATAAGCCATGGAAGCCGTCTCCCCTACCATCCTCAACCTCATCATCTTCGTGCTGGCCATCTACGTGGGCTACCACGTGGTCTGGAACGTCACGCCCGCGCTGCACACCCCTCTGATGGCGGTGACCAACGCCATCTCGGCGATCGTGATCGTGGGCGCCATGCTGGCTGCCGCGTTGACCGAGACGAACCTCGGCAAGGCCATGGGCGTGCTGGCCGTCGCGCTGGCCGCGGTCAACGTCTTCGGCGGCTTCCTGGTCACCCGGCGCATGCTGGAGATGTTCAAGAAGAAGGAGCGCAAGGCGCCGGCGGCATCCGAAGGGGCAGCCAAATGAGCGCCGCGCTGAACCGCTTCAAGCAAGCTCGCGCCCCCCTGGGGGGCAGTGAGTACACGCCAGTGACGAACGTGGGGGCCCAATAATGTCCATGAATCTGGTCACGCTGCTGTACCTGGTTGCCAGCGTCTGCTTCATCCAGGCCTTGAAGGGCCTGAGCCATCCCACCACCTCCATCCGGGGCAACCTCTTCGGCATGAGCGGCATGGCCATCGCCGTGCTGACCACGGCCGCGCTCATCGTCGAGCTCTCCGGCGGCAAGGCGCAGGGCATGGTCTGGGTGCTGGGTGGCCTGGTGGTCGGCGGTGCCATCGGCGCCATCATGGCCAACCGGGTCGAGATGACCAAGATGCCCGAGCTGGTGGCCTTCATGCACAGCATGATCGGTCTGGCGGCGGTCTGCATCGCCGTGGCCGTGGTGGCCGAACCCTGGGCGTTTGCCATCGTCGCCAAGGGCGATCCGATCCCGGGCGGCAACCGCATCGAACTCGCGCTGGGCGCGTTCATCGGCGCGGTCACCTTCAGTGGTTCGGTCATCGCCTTCGGCAAGCTCTCGGGCAAGTACAAGTTCCGCCTGTTCCAGGGTGCGCCGGTCACCTTTGCCGGGCAGCACAAGCTCAACCTGCTGCTGGGCCTGGCCACGGCGTTCTTCATCTTCGGCTTCTGGCACTCGCAGAGCTGGATCGACATCGTGCTGGTGATCGCGCTGGGCTTCATCCTGGGCGTGCTCATCATCATCCCCATCGGCGGCGCCGACATGCCGGTGGTGGTGTCCATGCTCAACAGCTACTCGGGCTGGGCGGCGGCGGGCATCGGCTTCAGCCTGAACAACTCCATGCTGATCATCGCCGGCTCGCTGGTGGGCTCATCGGGTGCGATCCTGAGCTACATCATGTGCAAGGCGATGAACCGCTCGTTCTTCAACGTCATCCTGGGTGGCTTCGGGGGTGATGCGGCCACAGCCGGTGGCGCCAAGGCCGAGGCGCGACCGGTCAAGAGCGGCAGCGCCGACGATGCAGCGTTCGTGCTCGGCAACGCCGAGACGGTGGTGATCGTGCCGGGCTACGGCCTGGCGGTGGCGCGCGCGCAGCACGCGGTGAAGGAGCTCGCGCACAAGCTCACCGAGAAGGGGATCACGGTGAAGTACGCCATCCACCCGGTGGCGGGCCGCATGCCGGGGCACATGAACGTGCTGCTGGCCGAGGCCGAGGTGCCGTACGACCAGGTCTTCGAGATGGAAGACATCAACGGCGAGTTCGGCCAGGCCGACGTGGCCATCATCCTGGGCGCCAACGACGTGGTGAACCCGGCGGCGCTGCAGAAGGGCAGTGCGATCTACGGCATGCCGATTCTGGAGGCCTACAAGGCCAAGACGGTGATCGTGAACAAGCGAAGCATGGCCGCAGGCTATGCCGGCCTGGACAACGAGCTGTTCTACATGGACAAGACCATGATGGTCTTTGGCGATGCCAAGAAGGTCGTCGAGGACATGACCAAGGCGATCGAGTAAGAGCGCCCGGACCGCTCCGCTGCTCTGCGAGCCAGAACGAAAGAGGAGACAAGGAATGACCGATCCGACGGCACAACGGCCCTGGCTGAGTGCATACCCTGAAGGCGTGCCGGCCGACATCGATGTGGGCCAGTACGACTCGCTCGTGCACTTGATGGAGGAAAGTTTCCAGAGGCACGCCGGTCGCACCGCCTACAGCTTCATGGGCAAGGACGTGAGCTTCGCGCAGACCGACAGCCTCTCGCAGGCGTTTGCCGCCTACCTGCAGGGCAAAGGCCTGGTCAAGGGCGACCGCGTGGCGATCATGATGCCGAACGTGCCGCAGTACCCGGTGGCGGTGGCCGGCATCCTGCGCGCCGGTCTGGTGGTGGTCAACGTCAACCCCTTGTACACACCACGCGAGCTGGAGCACCAGCTCAAGGACTCGGGCGCCAAGGCGATCGTGATCATCGAGAACTTCGCGCACACGCTGGAGCAGTGCATTGCCAACACGCCGGTCAAGCACGTGGTGCTCACGGCCATGGGCGACCAGCTCGGTCTGCTCAAGGGCGCGCTGGTGAACTACGTGGTGCGCAACGTCAAGAAGATGGTGCCCGCTTTCAACCTGCCGCAGGCCGTGCGTTTCAACGACGCCATTGCCAAGGGCACGCGCGGCACGCTCAAGCGGCCCGAGATCAAACCCGACGACATGGCCGTGCTGCAGTACACCGGTGGCACCACGGGTGTGAGCAAGGGCGCGGTGCTGCAACACCGCAACGTGATTGCCAACGTGCTGCAGTCCGAGGCCTGGAACAACCCCGTGATGAAGAAGGTGCCTGCTGGCGAGCAGCCCACCAGCGTCTGCGCGCTGCCGCTGTACCACATCTTCGCGTTCACGGTGAACATGATGCTGGCCATGCGCACTGGCGGCAAGACCATCCTGATCCCGAACCCGCGCGACCTGCCGGCGGTGCTCAAGGAATTGAGCAAGCACACCTTCCACAGCTTTCCCGCCGTCAACACGCTGTTCAACGGCCTGGCCAACCATCCGGATTTCAACACCGTCAACTGGCGCAACCTCAAGGTGTCGGTGGGCGGTGGCATGGCGGTGCAGAGCGCCGTGGCCAAGCTCTGGCTGGAGAAAACCGGGTGCCCCATCTGTGAAGGCTATGGCCTTTCGGAAACCAGCCCTTCGGCCAGTTGCAACCCCACCACGAGCACCGAGTACAGCGGCACCATCGGCGTACCGTTGCCCAACACCTGGATGAAGTGCCTGGACGACGACGGCGTCGAGGTGCCGCAAGGCCAGCCGGGCGAGATCGCCATCAAGGGTCCGCAGGTGATGGCCGGCTACTGGCAGCGTCCGGACGAGACCGCCAAGGTCATGACACCCGATGGCTACTTCAAGTCCGGCGACGTGGGTGTGATGGATGCCCGCGGCTACTTCCGCATCGTGGATCGCAAGAAGGACATGGTGCTGGTGAGCGGCTTCAACGTGTATCCCAACGAAGTGGAGGACGTGGTGGCCCAGCTCGAAGGCGTGATGGAATGCGCCGTGGTAGGTGTGCCGGACGACAAGTCCGGCGAGGCGGTGAAGCTCGTCATCGTCAAGAAGGACCAGGCCCTGACCGAGGCCCAGGTGCGCGATTACTGCAAGTCCAACCTCACGGGCTACAAGCAGCCCAAGGTGGTGGAGTTCCGCACCGAGCTGCCGAAGACGCCAGTGGGCAAGATCCTGCGGCGCGAGTTGCGCGACAAGAAATAGTGGCAGGCCCCACTGCCCTCGTCAGCGCGCTGCACGAAGAGCTGGCCGCCGTGCTCGGGCTCATGCCCGACGAGCAACAGCAGATCTTCGGTGGGCGCACTTTCTGGCGCGGCCACCTGCATGGCCATGACGTGGTGGCGGTGCTCTCGGGCATCGGCAAGGTGGCCGCCGCCACCACAGCCACTGCGCTCATCGAGCGCTTTGGCGTGCAGCGCATCGTGTTCACCGGCGTGGCGGGCGGGCTGGCACCGGGTGTGCGTGTGGGCGATGTGGTGGTGGCGCGGCAGTTCCTGCAACACGACATGGACGCTTCACCGATCTTTCCTCGCCACGAGGTGCCGGGGTATGGCCGCTCCACTTTCGATGCCGACACCACCTTGACCAACAAGCTGGTGCGTGCCAGCGAACAGGTGCTGCGCGAATTGCCCGCCACGCTCGGCAAGGACGTGATGAAGGCCTTCGGCCTGGAAACGCCCCGCTGCCACCAGGGCCTGCTGCTCAGTGGCGACCGCTTCGTGTCGACCACCACCGAAAGCACCACGTTGCGCGAGGCCCTGCCCGATGCGCTGGCGGTGGAAATGGAAGGCGCTGCCTTTGCCCAGGTGTGCCACGACTACGGCGTGCCGTTGGCCGTGGTGCGCACCATCTCCGACCGCGCCGACGACGCTGCTCACGTGGACTTTCCGCGCTTCCTGCGCGAGGTCGCCAGCCACTACAGTGGTGCAATCATCGAAGCGTTGCTTCGCGAATGAGGCACTACCTCAACCAGCCTCTTTTCCGGAAATAGAGCATCGGCACCACCGCCGACAGCACCATCAGCAGCAGCGCCAGCGGATATCCGTAGTGCCATTTCAGCTCCGGCATGAAGTCGAAGTTCATGCCGTAGCTGCTGGCCACCAGCGTGGGTGGCAGCAGCGACACGCTGGCCACCGAGAAGATCTTGATGATCTTGTTCTGGTTGATGTTGATGAAACCGACGGTCGCATCCATCAGAAAGTTGATCTTGTCGAACAGGAAGGCCGTGTGGCTGTCGAGCGAATCCAGGTCGCGCAAAATCTGGCGCGCGTCCTCGAACTGCTCCGCGCTCAGCAGGCGGCTGCGCATCATGAAGCTGACCGCTCGGCGTGTGTCCATCACGTTGCGGCGGATGCGGCCCGACATATCCTCGTGCCGCGCAATCGCCGAGAGCGCCTCGCTCAGCAGGTTGTCCGAGGCGTTGCTGTTGAGCACCTGCTTGCTCACCGTCTCGATCTCGTCGTAGATGTCTTCCAGCGTGTCGGCGCAGTACTCGGCGTCGGCGTCGAACAGCATGAGCAGCACGTCCTTGGCGTCCTCGATCAGCCCGGGCATGCGGCGCGCGCGCATGCGCAGCAGGCGGAACACCGGCACGTCTTCGTCGTGGATGGAGAACAGCACGCCCTTGCTTTTCAAGGTGTCGTTGTGCTCGTTGAGGATAAAAGCCACGCGAACCGCGCGCGGATCTTCGTCGTCGTCGATCAGGAAGTCCGAGCGCACGTGCAGTTCGCCGTTGTCCTCCTCGAAGAAGCGCGCCGATTCCTCGATGTCCTCGTCCATCGCGTCTTCCGGGATGGACAGGCCGAAGTGCTGCTTGACCCAGCGGCGCTCCTCGGGTGTGGGGTCTTCCAGGTCGACCCAGATGGGCTTGAATTGCGCGAGTTCCTCGAGCGATTCGATTTCTTCCTGGAACAGGCGGCCGTTGGCCAGGGTGAATACGTTGAGCATGGTGGCGCTCCCGGCGGTTGGATGTTCTGACGAAGGGCTTGGCGGGCGGTGCTTTCAGCCGGCCGGCCGCACGACCCAGGTGCCGCGCGGGGCGCGGCGGTCAGACGATCGCGGGGGCAGCTGAAAGCACACAACTGGGTGGCGTGCTTTCCATGAGGTGCTCCAAGTAGGGGACAGGGCGGATTATGGCACCGCGACCTGCGTGCCGATGGGAGGCGGCGTGCCCAGGAAACCCATCAATTCGTCCTTTTTGCGCCAGGCGTCGTGTTCGCCCAACTCGATCAGGGCGTTCACGAAACCCGGCTCGAACAGCAGGTAGCTCGCCAATGCCGCGGCACTGCCCGCCGCGCTGCGTGCGGTGTCCACCGCGCCCAGGCCAGCCAGGGTGTTGCGCGTGGGTGCCGGCAGCTCGCGCATGTGTTTGTGGGCCAGTTCGTCCAGGGAAAAGCTGGGCTGGATGGACATCACGTCCACTGGCCGGTAGGGCAGCGCAGCCGCCAGCGCCGGTGGCAGGCGCGCCAGCGTCTGGCTCACGCGCTGGGTCTGCTCCACGTCGGCCTGCAGCGTGTCGTGGAACACGCTGGCCATGGCGTGGCCGGCGATGGTGCCGGCGGTGGGGTCCCCGCTGTGGCGCGCGGCCATGCCCGCGCGCTGCGGCTGGCCCACGCCGATCACCAGCACCCGCCGTGCGCCGAACTGGATGGCCGGAGACAGCGGCGAGAGCTGACGCATGGAGCCATCGCCGAAATGCTCCTTGTGCCCGTCCACCCACAGTGGCACGGCGGGGAACAGGAAAGGAATGGCGCTCGACGCCATCAGGTGCTCGATGGTGATGGGCTGGAAATCGGCGCGGCGGCCCGGGCGGTGCCAGGGCTGCACCGGGTGGTCCGGCCGCGTCTGGCAGAAGGTCCAGTGTTCCCCCGTGGTGTAGCTGGACGCGGTGACACCCAGCACATGAATGATCCGCTGTGCCAGCGCACGCTCGAGCGCGTCCAGATCGATGGCGCGATGCAGGGTGTCCACCAGCGGCAAGGTGTCGAGGAGGGCGCGATGCCGTCGCACCTGGCGCGCCAGGGTGAGTCCGGCCACGATGCGGTTGGCACGCACCCAGCCCGGAGCTTCCAGCCGGTACACGCGCTCCGAGCGAAGCGCGCTCCAGAACGTGGCCAGGCGGGGCAGGGCTTCCAGCCCGTGCACGGCCTGGCTGGCGAGGTAGCTGGCATTGAGCGCCCCGGCCGACGTGCCGAACAGCCACTGGAACGGAAAGGCCGGCTGCGGCGGCGGCGTGGGGTGCGCCCTGGCGGGCAAGCGTGTGGCCAGCATGGCAGCGATCGCCTTGAGCACGCCGGCCTGATAGGCCGTGCGGGCGCCACCGCCCATGAGCACCAGGGCGCAGGCGTCGGGTTGGGCGTCTGGCGTGGCGGGCAGCAGCGTGTTGTGGGTGATGAGGGTGTCGAGCGACAAGGGTGTGACTTTCCGGGCCCGCCCGCTGCGGCGGTGGCGTTGACGTTGGCTGGCTGCCCAAAATCATGACACACCGCTGCGTGCCCGGTGTGGCATTTGAACTGCCCATTGGCGAGCAGCGCATCTCGTGAAGGATGCACATGAACCCGTGCTCCCCCCAGGGGTATGAACACCATTTTTTTACATTCTTTGTCGGGGTATCGGCTTGCGCCGGGCGCCTTTCATGGGCATAGTGGGTTCAAGACATCCCCGTGGCCGCAGGGGGTCTTGCCCCCGGCGGCTTTTGTCAACCCGGAGCAAATGGAGGTTCATTCATGAATTTGACGATCAGCGGTCATCACCTCGAGGTCACCCCCGCCCTGCGCGGCTACGTCACCGACAAACTCGCACGCATCTCCCGACACTTTGACCAGGTGGTCGATATCAAGGTGCTGCTCACCGTGGACAACCTCAAGGAGAAGGACCAGCGGCAAAAGGCCGAGTGCAACATCCATGTCAAGGGGCGCGACCTTTTTGCTGCGAGTGCCCATGCGGACCTCTATGCCGCACTCGACGATCTGGCCGACAAGATGGACCGCCAGGTGCTGCGCTACAAGAGCAAGGCTCAGGACCACCACCACGACACCGTCAAACGCATCATGTGAAGCATTTCACGGCCCCTGTGGAGCGGGCCGTGACGTATGTTGCAATGCAACAAGCCGCTTGGATTGTCAAGCGGCTTTTTTGTGCCTTCGGTCTATTCAAGATGGCCCAACTCGGCATAATTTGCGGTCCGAAAGGGCTTACATGAACCGACTCTCCGCCATATTGCCCGCCGCGCAAGTGCTCGTCAGCGTGGACGCGACCAGCAAGAAACGCGCATTCGAAGAAGCGGGCCTGCTCTTCGAAACCCTTCACGGACTCAATCGCGCCCTCATCACCGACAGCCTGTTTGCCCGTGAGCGCCTCGGGTCCACGGGCCTGGGTCACGGCGTGGCCATTCCCCATGGCCGCATCAAGGGCCTCAAGCAGCCATTGGCGGCCGTGTTCCAGCTGGGCAACCCGATTGGCTTCGATGCGCCCGATGAGCAGCCCGTGCAGCTCATGATCTTCCTGCTCGTGCCCGAAGCCGCTACCCAGAAGCATCTGGAAATCCTCTCCGAGATCGCCGAGTTGCTGAGCGACAGTGCCCTGCGCGAGCAGATGAAGACCTCAGGCGACGCCGGTGCGTTGCACAAACTCATCACTTCCTGGCAATCGGCCCACGCTGCGGCCTGATCTCTTTTGAAACCCACCGTCGTCAGCGCCGATGTCCTCTTCGAGGACCATCGGGATGCCCTGAAGTGGCAGTGGATCGCCGGCCTGGGTGCCTCCGAACGGCGTTTTGACGAAGTCGCGATCCGCGCGGCGCGCTCGGGTGCCGACCTGGTCGGTTACCTCAATTACATCCACCCTTATCGCGTGCAGGTATTCGGTGAGCGCGAAGTCGCTTACCTCACCAGTCCGAGCGAAGACGACAACAAGCGCCGTGTGGCGCGCATCGTCACGCTGGAGCCGCCGGTGCTGGTGGTGGCCGATGGGCAGACTGCGCCCGACGCGCTCACCGCCATGTGCGAGCGGGCGCAGATTCCCATGTTCGCGACGCACGAGTCGGCGGCCTTTGTCATCGATGTGCTGCGCGCCTACCTCTCGCGCCATTTCGCCGACCGTGCTTCCATGCACGGCGTGTTCATGGACATCCTCGGCATGGGCGTTCTGATCACCGGTGAGTCGGGGCTGGGCAAGAGCGAACTCGGCCTCGAGCTGATTTCTCGTGGCCACGGTCTGGTGGCCGACGACGCGGTGGACCTCTACCGCATCAACCAGACCAGCATCGAAGGGCGCTGCCCGGAACTGTTGCAGAACCTGCTGGAAGTGCGCGGCATCGGCCTGCTCGACATCAAGGCCATCTTTGGTGAGACGGCGGTGCGGCGCAAGATGCGGCTCTCGCTCATTGTGCATCTGGTGCGGCGCGAGACCATGGAGCGCGACTACGAGCGCATGCCCCACGAACCCCTGTACCAGGACGTGCTGGGCGTGCCGGTGCGCAAGGCGGTGATCCAGGTGGTGGCGGGCCGCAACATCGCCGTGCTGGTGGAGGCCGCGGTGCGCAACACCATCCTGCAATTGCGCGGCATCGACACCTACCAGGAATTCGTTTCGCGCCACCGCGCGGCCATGTCGCGCGAAGAGTGAGCGTCAGGCTCTGTGGGTGTTGCCCTTGTGGGGGCAATCGGTCTTGGTGCAGTTGGCATAGAGCGAGAGGGCGTGTTCCTGCAGCGAGAAGCCCCGGGTCTTGGCCACCATCTGCTGGCGCTTCTCGATCTCGGCGTCGTAGAACTCTTCCACACGGCCGCAGTCCAGGCAGACGAGGTGGTCGTGGTGATGGCCTTCGTTGAGTTCGTAGACTGCCTTGCCGGATTCGAAGTTGCTGCGCGTGAGCAGGCCTGCCTGCTCGAACTGCATCAGCACCCGGTACACGGTGGCCAGGCCGATGTCGGAGCGCTCTTCCAGCAGCACGCGGAACACGTCCTCGGCCGTCATGTGGCGTTGCTTGGCGTTCTGGAACACCTCCAGAATCTTCAGCCGGGGCAAGGTGGCCTTGAGCCCGGTGCTCTTGAGTTCTTCGATGTTGGTCATGGCAGGGACGGCGTGCGGTTGGAAGAGGCGGTCCGACGCTGTGGGGACCCGGGACTACAATGACCGGATCATATCGCCAGCGCCCTGTGCCCGCCGCAATTTCCGTCGGTTCACATACAGGGCTCCGCGCTTACAAGGCCCGCTCTCATGCATTCATCTGGTCATCACGGCATTGCTGCCCTGAATCGCCCCCGTCTTGTGCGGGTCATCGTCTGTGCGCTGGCACTGGTGAGCCTGGGTGCCTGCTCAGGCTATGGCGACGGCACCTACGGCCTCACCAGCCTCGTCACACCCTACAAGATCGACATCCTGCAGGGGAATGTGGTCACACGCGAACAGTCGCAGTTGCTCAAGCCGGGCATGACACGCCCCCAGGTGCGCGACGTGCTGGGTTCGCCGCTGCTCACCAGCGTGTTCCATGCCGAACGCTGGGACTACGTGTTCACCTACAAGCGCCAGGGGCAGGAGCCGCAGCGCCGCAAGCTCACCGCTTTCTTCAAGGGCGATGTGCTGGATCGCGTCGAATCCGATGAATTGCCCAGCGAAGTGGAGTTCGTGGCCTCGCTCGACTCGCGCCGCAAGATGGGTAAGGTGCTGCCCCTGGAAGCCACGCCTGAACAGCTCAAGGCTTTCCAGGAGCGCAACCCCGGCACCCCGGTGACGCCACCGCCGAGCGCGCCGGCCGATGCGAACTACCCGCCCCTGGAGGGCGCTCAATGAGCGGCCCCTTGCGGGTCTGCGTGGCGGGCGCCAGCGGGCGCATGGGGCAGATGCTGGTGGAAGCGGTGCGTGCCAGCGGCGACAGTGTGCTCTCGGGCGCGCTCGACATCGCCAGCAGTCCCGCCATTGGACAGGATGCGGGTGCCTTCGCCGGCCATGCCACTGGCGTGACCATCACCGCCGACTTGTCGCAAGGCCTTTCGGGCAGCCAGTACCTGATCGACTTCACGCGCCCTGAAGGCACCATGGCGCACCTGCGCGAGTGCGCGAAGCACGGCGTGGCCGTGGTGATCGGCACCACGGGGTTTTCCGACGACCAGAAGGTGGAGATCGCGCAGATCGCCAAACGGATTCCGGTCGTCATGGCGCCCAACATGAGCGTGGGCGTCAACGTCACGCTCAAGCTGCTGGAGATGGCGGCCAAGGCCATGTCCACCGGCTACGACATCGAGATCATCGAGGCCCATCACCGCCACAAGGTGGATGCACCCAGCGGTACCGCGCTCAAGATGGGCGAGGTGATTGCCGACGCGCTGGGCCGTGACCTCAAGGATTGCGCTGTTTACGCCCGCGAAGGCGTGACCGGCGAGCGCGACCCGTCCAGCATCGGTTTCGCCACCATCCGTGGTGGCGATATCGTGGGCGACCACACCGTGCTGTTTGCCGGTACCGGTGAGCGCATCGAGATCACGCACAAGTCGAGCAGCCGCGCCACCTACGCGCAAGGCAGCCTGCGCGCCGTGCGTTTTCTGGCCGACAAGCCGGCCGGCTTGTACGACATGTTCGACGTCCTCGCACTGAAATGACCGACGGCGTGGGCCAGGGGCTCCTGCAGACGTTGGCGCAGGCCGATGCGCTGGGTCGTGTGGTCGCATTGCTCTTGCTGGCCATGTCGGTGTCGAGCTGGGTGGTGATTCTCTGGAAAGGCTGGATGCTGCGCCGCGCTGCGCGGGACGTGGCCTTGAGCACAGCGGCGTTCTGGCAATCGGCCGATCTCGACGACGCCGAGCGCCGTCTGGAGCGTTTCGATGCGCAGCGCATCGTGCTGCCGCTGCTGCAGGCCGCGCGCGGCCTCGACGATGCCGCACCCCGGACCCTGGCCACCTCGGCCGATCGGTCGCAGCAACTCACGCGCGTGCTGCGCGGTGCCCTGCACGGCGTGCTGCACCGCCTGCAGTTCGGCCAGGTGCTGCTGGCCACGGTCGGCTCGACCGCGCCCTTCGTCGGCCTGCTCGGCACGGTCTGGGGCATCTACCACGCACTCACCGGCATCGGCCAGGAAGGGCGCTTCCACATCGAGCAGGTGTCCGGCCCTGTGGGTGAGGCGCTGGTGATGACCGCCGCCGGCCTGGCGGTGGCCATTCCCGCGGTGCTGGCCTACAACGTGCTGGGTCGGCAGATCGCCCGTATCGAGGCCGATCTGGAGGGCTTTGCGCGCGATCTGCGCGAATTGCTGCACAAGGGAGTGGGGGCATGAGCTTCGGTGGGCTCGAGAAGCCCGTGGGCCACCAGCCCATGAGCGACATCAACGTCACGCCCCTGGTGGACGTGATGCTGGTGCTGCTGGTCATTTTCATCATCGCTGCGCCGTTCATGGCCAGTCGGCTGGCGCTGGACCTGCCGCAGGCCGAGACGCCGAGCCTGGCGCAGGCGGGCAACGAAGCCATTGTTTCGGTCGAGGTCGATGCCCGGGGCCAGATCCACTGGGATGGCCAACCTGTGTCCCAGGACACCCTGCGCGAGCGCCTGCAGGAAGCCGCGCGGCGCGACCCATCGACCGAACTGCAATTGCGCGCCGACGCCAGCGTGCCTTATGGTCAGGTGGTGCAGCTCATCGGCCTGGCGCAGTCGGCCGGGCTCTCGCGCATCGGCTTCGTGGCCGACGCGCCGCCGGCCCCCGCGCGCTGAAAGCCGCCGCCACCGGGCGGGCGCGGGCCAAGGCCTAAAATCCGGCATCTCCCGCGCTGCAGCGCGCCGTCTTCCCCCTCACCCCGTCCCCGGCCTGTCCGGATCCTGGTTCATGCAAGAAAAGTACGCCCACCAAGATGTCGAGCGCGCCGCGCACGCCCACTGGAACGCCACCGACGCCTACCGCGTGAGCGAAGTCGCCGGCAAGAAGAAGTTCTACGCCTGCTCGATGCTGCCCTACCCCAGCGGCAAGCTGCACATGGGCCACGTGCGCAACTACACCATCAACGACATGCTGGCACGGCAGCTGCGCATGGCCGGCCACAACGTGCTCATGCCCATGGGCTGGGACGCCTTCGGCCTGCCGGCCGAGAACGCGGCGCTCAAGAACAAGGTGCCGCCAGCCAAATGGACCTACGACAACATCGCCTACATGAAGCAGCAGTTGCAGGCGATGGGACTGGCGATCGACTGGTCGCGCGAGATCGCCACCTGTGATCCCAGCTACTACAAGTGGAACCAGTGGCTGTTCCTGAAGATGCTGGAGAAAGGCACTGCCTACCGCAAGACCCAGGTGGTGAACTGGGATCCGGTGGACCAGACCGTGCTGGCCAACGAGCAGGTGATCGACGGCAAGGGCTGGCGCACCGGCGCGCCAGTCGAGAAGCGCGAGATTCCCGGCTACTACCTCAAGATCACCGACTATGCCGAGGAACTGCTCGAGCATGTGCAGATCGGCAACCCCAAGGCCACGCTCAATGGGTGGCCCGACAAGGTGCGCCTGATGCAGGAGAACTGGATCGGCAAGAGCGAGGGTGTGCGCTTTGCCTTCCCGCACACGATCCAGGACGAAAGCGGTGCGCCGATCGGCGGCGGCCGGATGTACGTCTTCACCACGCGCGCCGACACCATCATGGGTGTCACCTTCTGCGCGGTGGCGCCCGAACATCCGCTGGCCATGCACGCAGCCGCGAGCAACCCCGCCCTGGCCGCTTTCATCGAGGAATGCAAGACCGGTGGCACCACCGAGGCCGAACTCGCGGTGCAGGAGAAGAAGGGCATGTCCACGGGCCTGTCCGTCACGCATCCACTCACAGGGGATGAAGTGGAGGTGTGGGTCGGCAACTACGTGCTGATGAGCTATGGCGATGGCGCGGTGATGGGCGTGCCCGCGCACGACGAGCGCGACTTCGCGTTCGCCAACAAGTACGGCCTGCGCATTCGGCAGGTGGTGTCGGTCGAGGGCGAGGTTTTCAGCACCGATGTCTGGGCCGACTGGTATGGTGACAAGCAGCGCGGCGTGTGTGTGAACTCCGGCGTGCTCGACGGCCTGGCCTACAAGGCCGCCGTGGACAAGGTGGCCACGCTGCTGGCCAACAAGGGCATGGGCGAGAAGAAGACCACCTTCCGACTGCGCGACTGGGGCGTGAGCCGCCAGCGCTACTGGGGCACGCCCATCCCCATCATCCACTGCGACGAGCACGGCGCCGTGCCGGTGCCCGAGAAGGACCTGCCGGTGGTGTTGCCCACCGACTGCGTGCCCGATGGCTCCGGCAACCCGCTGCACAAGCACGAGGGCTTTCACGCAGGCGTGACCTGCCCCGTGTGTGGCAAGGCCGCGCGCCGCGAGACCGACACCATGGACACCTTTGTCGACTCGTCGTGGTACTTCATGCGCTACTGCGACCCGGCCAGTACTGAAGCAATGGTGGCCGATGGTGCGAAGTACTGGATGCCGATGGACCAGTACATCGGCGGCGTTGAGCACGCGGTGCTGCATCTGCTGTATGCACGCTTCTGGACCAAAGTGATGCGCGATCTCGGCCTGCTGACGGTCGATGAGCCCTTCACCCGGCTGTTGACCCAGGGGATGGTGCTCAACCACATCTACTTCCATCGTGACGAGAAGGGCGGCAAACACTACCACCCGCCCCTCGAAGTAACGCCCATTCTTGACGCCGAAGGGCGCATTGCCGGTGGCAGGGCCGCAGATGGCACACCGCTCGAGTATGGTGGCGTCGGCAAGATGGGCAAAAGCGAGCGCAACGGCGTCGATCCGCAGGACCTGATCGAGAAGTACGGCGCCGACACCGCGCGCCTGTACACCATGTTCACCGCGCCGCCCGAGGCCACGCTGGAGTGGAACGACGCGGCGGTGGAGGGCAGCTACCGCTTCCTGCGCCGCGTGTGGGCCTTTGGTGTGAAGCTCTCCGCTGCCGGTGGCCTGGGCGCGCTGGCGGCTGGCGTGTCGAAGCAGCCGCTGTCCAAGGCCGCCAAGGCCCTGCGGCTGGAGATCCACACCGTGCTCAAGCAGGTGGACTACGACTACCAGCGCATGCAATACAACACCGTGGTCTCGGGTGCCATGAAGATGCTGAACGCGCTGGAGGATTTCAAGGGCGACGGCGGTGCGGGCGACACCGCCGCGCAGGCCGAAGGCTTCGGCATCCTGCTGCGCGCGCTCTATCCCGCCACACCGCACATCACGCACACGCTCTGGAGCGAGCTGGGTTACAGCGGCGAGCTGCTCGATGCTCCCTGGCCGCAGGCCGACGAATCGGCCTTGCAGCGCGACGAGATCGAGCTGGTGCTGCAGGTCAATGGCAAGCTGCGCGGCAGCGTGACCGTGCCCGCTGGTGCCGACAAGGCCGTCATCGAGGCAGCGGCGCTGGCCAGCGAGGCGTTCATCAAGCAGGCCGCGGGTGCCGCGCCCAAGAAAGTGATCGTGGTGCCCGGCCGGTTGGTCAACATCGTTGTCTGAGGTTCGATCCATGAATGCCGTTGCCCGCCCCGATCTTCTGCCACGCCGTCGCGTCCTGCTGGACATGGCCATCGGTCTGGCTTCGCTCGGCCTGGCGGGTTGTGGCTTCGCGTTGCGCAAGGCGCCCACCTTTGCCTTCCAGACGATCCGTCTGCAAGGCAACGAGGGCACGGCCGTGGCGCGCGAGCTGCGTGAGGCGTTGCAGGCCAATGGTCTTCAGGTGCTGACCTCGGCAGCCGCCCAGCCCACTCAGCCAACTCAGCCCGCGCAGGTGGTGCTCACCGTGGTCACCGACCAGCGCGAGCGCGCGGTGGTGGGGCAGACGGCGGCGGGCCAGGTGCGTGAACTGCAGTTGCGCACGCGCTTCGTTTTCCGCCTGCGCGCCGCCAACGAGAAAACCCTGATCGATGACACCGAGCTGCTGCTCGAGCGCGACATCAGCTTCACCGAGACGGCCGTGCTGTCCAAGGACGCCGAAGAAGCCATGCTGTACCGCGACATGCAGGGCGACATCGTGCAGCAGGTGCTGCGACGGCTCGCGGCGGTGAAGTCGCTCTGAGGACCGGGCGCCCATGCAGATCGCCGCACCGCAACTTGCTGTCCATCTGCAGAAAGGGCTGAGGAGCCTCTACACCCTGCATGGCGATGAACCACTGCTGGTGCAGGAAGCCGCCGACGCCATCCGCGCCACCGCGCGCGAACAGGGGTACACCGAGCGAACGGTGCACACCGTGGCTGGCGCGCATTTCGACTGGGGCGAGGTGCTGGCCAGTGGTGGCTCCATGAGCCTGTTCGCCGACAGGCAACTCATCGAGATCCGCATCCCGTCCGGCAAACCGGGCAAGGACGGCTCGCAGGCGCTGCAGCAGATCGCCGAGGCCGCGAAGGACAACGACAGCACGCTCACGCTGGTGATCCTGCCGCGGCTGGACATGGCCACGCAGAAGGGCGCCTGGTTCGCGGCGCTGGAGAGTTTCGGCGCCACCATCAAGTTCGACCCCGTGGACCGCAAGGCGCTGCCGGCCTGGATCGCACAGCGCCTTCAGCAGCAGGGCCAGCGCGTGGCGGCGGGCGAAGAAGGCCAACGCACGCTGCAGTTCTTTGCCGACCGGGTAGAGGGCAACCTGCTCGCCGCGCACCAGGAGATCCAGAAGCTGGCGCTGCTGCACCCTCAAGGTGAACTTTCCTTCGACCAGGTGGAGGCGGCGGTGCTGAATGTGGCGCGTTACGACGCCTTCAAGCTGGCAGAAGCGGTGCTGGGCGGGCAGGTGCAGCGGGTGCAGCGCATGCTGGCGGGCTTGCAGGCCGAGGGGGAGGCGCCTGTGCTGGTGCACTGGGCGCTGTCGGAGGACATCCGCACCTTGCACCGCGTGCGCACGGCGCTGGATGCAGGGCGGCCGTTGCCGATGGCGCTGCGCGAGAACCGGGTGTGGGGTGTGAAGGAGAAGCTCATGGAGCGAGCGTTGCCTTTGCTGAACCTGGCCACGCTGTCTCGCTGGCTGGACGATGCGCACACGGTGGATGGGATCGTGAAGGGTCTCAAGGTGCCCACCTGGCCTGCGGATCCCTGGCAGGCTTTGCAGCAGTTGGCTCACAAGGTCTCATTGGCCTGTTCGGTTCGCTGACGCCATCGCGCAGCGAACAGGCACCCGCTCAGATCGCCGAACGGGTCCTCAGGGCAGATTCCCGGAAATCGCTGGGCGACTGCCCCGTGTGCTCCCGGAACACGCGGCTGAAATGCGCCCCGTTGTTGAAACCCCAGGAGAAAGCGATCTCCGTGATGGTGCGCTGCGAGCGTGAAGGGTTGGAGAGTTCGCGCATGCAGGCCTGGATGCGCTGGCGCTGGATGTAGTGGGCCAGCGTGTCGTCTTCGGCGCTGAAGGCGTTGTGCAGATGGCGTTTGCTGCAGTTCAAGGCCTGGGCAATGTGGTCCAGCGTGAGGGAGGGGTCGCGCAGGTGCTGGCCGATGTGCTCGCGGATGCGGTCGCGAAACGCCTCGAGTTGCGTGGTGGCGTTGCCTTTGCCCGCCAGCTCCTGCAGCGACAGCCGCACCAGTTCCACGATGAGCTCCCCCGCACCGCGCGCCGCGTTCTCGCTCATGCCCGGCAGCTCCTGGTAAGTGGCGCGCATGGTCTCCAGTGCCACGCGTGCGATGCCGCTCACGCCGCCCACGTGCCGCGCCATCAGCGGCTCCAGCCGCAACCCGCGTTCCGTGAGCTGGTCCTTGGGCAACATCACGATCAGGTGTTCCACCCGCTCCGGGTTGGCGATTTCGTAGCTGCCGGTGGTGTCGTAAATCGCCCAGCCACCCGGGCGCACCCAGGCCTCGCGGCCCTGCTGCTGCACCGCCGCGCTGCCTTGCCAGGGCGCCACGATCTTCAGGTAGGCGCGCTCGCTGCCGCGCGCCAGCTGGGGGCTGCGCAGCACGCGGTGGCGGTTGGCTTCCAGCTTGGTCAGCACCACGTCGCCCGCGTGCGAGGCCGACATGTGCCCATCAAACACCGTGTCGCCGTACAGGTCCGACTCCAGGCCGCCGAAATGCGTCCACACCCAGTCGCGCCAGATCGCCGCGCGCTCGCCCGGCGCGACGATGTCGGTGCTCATCACGGAGGAAGAAGTCATGTGGGGTTTCCGGGGTGGGACGGTAGACCAAATTATCGACGGCGGGATCGAGCAGCGCGCCAGGCGATTTCAAGGGTTAACCCGCACCGTTGTGCACGCTCCGACAAGCCGGCAGTGCACCGACGGCATAGCGTGCGGCGCCTGTTCTGCTTAGCATGAGGGCTCGGTCAACCACAACGCCAGGAGACAACCATGGTCCATCCCACTCGACGTCTGGTCATCAAGAGCGCCGCCGCCACGGTGGGCGCCATGTCCATCGCCCCTCAGTTGCTGGCGCAGCCCGCGCCCGTTCGCATCGGCTATTCCATGTCGCGCACCGGCCCCTGGACCGGCGGTGCGCAGGTGAGCCAGGAGCCCAACTACCTGCTGTGGGCCGAGCAGCAGAACGCCGCCGGCGGCCTGGACGTGAAAGGTACGCGCCGCAAGATCGAGCTCATCAGCAGCGACGACCGCAGCGACATGGAAACCGTGATTCGCACTTACGAAAAGCTCATGGGCAGCGACAAGGTCGACCTGATCCTGCCGCCCTGGGGCAGCAACGCCAACTTCGGCGTGGCGCCATTGGCCAACCGCTTCGGCTACCCCTTCCTCGCGCCCACCGCGCTCTCGCGCCGCCTGGCCGAGATGAAGCTGCCCTACTTCTTCCTGCTGCTGCAGCAACCCAAGCCCATGTGCGACGCGCTGGTCGACATGTTCAAGGCCAATGGCGTGAAGACGGTCGCCGTGGTCTATGTGGACGACCTGTTCGGTCTCGAGAACTACTCGGCGCTGAAGGTGGCGCTGCAGGGCACCGGCATCAGCCTGGTGCAGGAAACCAGCTACCCCGGTGGCGTGAAAGATCTGGGCCCCACGCTGCGCAGCATCAAAGACAAGAACCCCGACGCGTTCGTGGGTTTCACCTACCCGCCCGACACCATCCTGGCCAGCCGCCAGAGCAAGGAAATCGGCTTCAACCCGAAATTCTTCTACGCCTCGGTGGGCACCGCGTTCCCGCTGTACAAGAACGTGATGACGCCGGCCGGCGCCGAAGGCGTGCTCGGCATGGGTTCGTGGAACAGCAAGACCAGCCCAGGTGCCAAGGCCTACTTTGACGCCCACGTGGCGAGCCAGAAGAAGGAACCCGATCGCTGGGCCAGCGGCGCCTGCTGGGCAGGGCTGGAGATCCTCACCAACGCGGTGAAGGCGCAGGGCCTGGACCGCAAGGCGATCCGCGACTACGTGGCCAACACCACGCACAAGACCATCATCGGCGACATCAAGTTCAGCGGCAGCGAGAACGTCGGCACGCCGGGCACGGTCGGCCAGTGGCAGAACGGCGAGTTCGAGGTGGTGTGGCCGCAGAAGGTGGCCACGGCCAAACTGAATCCGGCCAAACCCGCCTGGAGGTAGAGCTCCCCCCGCGCCGCGCCTGCGGCGCGTCACCCCTCAAGGGGCAACGTCTGCGGCCCGGCAAAGCCGGTTCCGCGACGTTCTGGATCAGTTTCTTCTCTCTCCCGTATGTCCTTCTCTTCCTGGCTCGAACTCATCGCCTCCGGTCTCATCACCGGGGGCATCTATGCGCTCGTCGCGCTCGGGCTGAACCTGCAGTACGGGCTGATGCGCATCCTCAACATCGCGCACGGTGAATTCCTGATGGTCGGCGCCTTCGTCACCTGGATGGTTCAGACCTCGTTCGGGCTGTCTCCGCTGTGGATGATTCCGGTCTCGTTCGGGTTGCTGATGGCGCTGGGCGTGGCGGTGCACTGGCTGTGTTTCCGGCGGCTCACGGCGACCTCGCCCAACCTCGATGTGTTCGAGGCACGCGGTCTGATGGTCGCCTTCGGCCTCATGTTTCTGGTGCAGAACTTCATCTCCTACGTGTGGGGCGGTGACCTGCGCGGCTACGACTACCTCACGCAACCGCTGTCGATCCCGCTGCCCGGCGGGAATGCGCAGTTCGCGGTCAACAAGCTGCTGGTGTTCGCGCTGGCGCTGCTGTTCTCCGGCGCGCTCATCGTGCTGCTGCGCATGACGCTGCTGGGCAAGGGTGTGCGTGCGCTCATGCAGTCACCCATCGGCGCGCAGCTCGTCGGCATCGACACCAAGCGCCTGCACCCGCTCATGTTCGGCATCGGCCTGGGTCTGTCCGGCGTGGCGGGCTGCCTGCTCTCCATGGCCTACACCATCAGCCCGTCCATGGGCGAGCCCTACACCGTCACCGCGCTCATCGTCATCACGCTCGGCGGCTTCGGCAGCATGGGCGGCGCGCTGGCCGGCGGCCTGCTGCTCGGCGTGATCGAGGCCATCGGCATGCACTTCACCAATCCTTCGCTCAAGGCCTTGCTGAGCTATGTGGTGTTCATCGGCGTGCTTCTGCTGCGCCCCGAAGGCCTGTTCGCCAGAAAAACAAGAAAAGCATGACCCCCACGCTCGTCACTTCGTGTACTTCGCTGCCCCCCGAGGGGGCTGTCGGCCCCTTGGGGCGGCCCGGCGGAGCCGACTTCGCATGAACTCTCGTCAATTCCTCATCCGCGACCTGCTGGTCCTCTTCGGCTTCACCGGCTGGGCGATCGCGCTGCCCGGCTTCGCCAGCGAGTTCATCGTCTCCATGGCGCTCACCTGCCTGATGTACGTGGCGCTGTCGTCGAGCTGGGCGCTGTTCTGCGGCACCACGCGTTACCTGTCGCTGGCCACCTCGGCCTTCTTCGGCATCGGCGCCTACACCAGCGCCTTGCTGCTGGAGACCGTGCCCTGGGTGCAGGCCATTGCGCTCGGTGCACTCATCGCAGCGGCCGTGGCGGTGATCATGGGCGCTGCCGTGCTGCACCTGCGCGGCACCTACTTCGCGGTGCTCACCTTCGGCATGACCGAGCTCATCCGCCATGCCATCAGCTATTTCGAGAAGAGCGTCACCGGCACCGTGGGCCGCGTGCTCATGGTGGTGCCCGAGCGCGACACCATCTACTTCACCGTGCTCGCGCTCGCCGTGCTCACGGTGGCGCTGTCCATCGGCATCCGCCGCACGCGCTTCGGCCTGGCCATGCTCGGCATCGGCGCCGACGAGCAACGCGCGCAGACCCTGGGTGTGAACACGCGCCTGGTGAAGATCGCCGGCTTTGCCCTCACGGCGGCGGTGGCCGGCGCGGTGGGTGCGGCCATGTCGGTGCGCTGGACCTACATCGACCCGCACACCGTGTTCAACCCCTTCATTGGTTTTCAGACCGTGCTGATCGCGCTCATCGGCGGCGCCATGACGCTCTGGGGTCCGCTGATTGCCGCCATCGTCTTCAGTGTGCTGGCCGAGACGCTGCGCCTGCAGGTGCCGCAGGTCTACATGATGTCGCTCGGCCTGCTGCTGATCCTCTCGGTGCTGTACCTGCCGGGTGGCCTCGCTTCGCTGCGCGCTGAAACCTTCCGGGGCTGGCGCGACAGCTCCAAGGCTTGGTGGAAAGACATCAAGGACGACCTGAGCGGCGAGACGAAACGGCGAAAGCTTCGCGAGAAAGAACAGCGGGAGCGGCGCCATGTCTACTGAAGCCCTACCTTTGCTCGATGCCCGCGAAGTCACCGTGCGCTTCGGTGGCCTCACCGCCGTGGACGCGGTCAGCGCGCGCTTCATGCCCGGTGAACTCGTCGGCATCATCGGCCCCAACGGAGCGGGCAAGACCACATTTTTCAACGCCATTTCCGGCGTGACGAAGCCCAGCAGCGGCACGTTGCAGGTGCAGGGCCGCGAACTGGCCGGCAAGGCGCCGCACCGCTTCGCCGCGAATGGCCTGGCGCGCACCTTCCAGACGCCGCGCACCTTCGGCGACATGCTGGTGCGCGACAACATCGCCTTCGGCTTGAAGTTCGCCGGCCGGCGCCCGCGCAAGTACGTGTTCTGGGGCGAAGAGACCACGGTGCCCTGGGTGCTGCGCACGCCCGAGAGCATCCTCGGCCTCATTGGTCTCAGCGCGCAGGCCGGCCTGCCGGCCGCCGCCATCACGCCCTCACAGCAGCGCCTGCTGGAGATCGGTATGGCGCTGGCCACGCGCCCGCGCTTGCTGCTGCTCGACGAAGTGGCCGCTGGGCTGACCGAATTCGAACTCGAGGAAATGGCGCGCCTGATCCGCCGCCTGCGTGACGAACTGGACCTCACCGTGGTCTGGATCGAGCACGCTGTGACCACGCTGCTGCGCCATGTGGAGCGCGTGATCGTGCTGCACCAGGGCCGCAAGATCGCCGACGGCACACCGGCCGAGGTGGTGCGCAACGCCGAGGTGATCGAGGCCTACCTGGGCGACGAGATGAGCGAAGAGGAGGCCACCGCATGATGTGGTACCGCCAGACCCCGTTCGAGCTCGGCGGCGGTGCGCGTGCCCGGCTCAAGGTGGACGGCCTTTCGGCCGGCTACGGCGCTTTCCTTGTGCTGCGCGACGTGAAGCTCGACATCCAGCCCGGTCTGACCGTGGTGCTCGGCCCCAACGGCGCGGGCAAGACCACGCTGCTCAAGGCGCTCAACGGCCTGATCCCGCGCATGGGCACGGTGCTGCTCGATGGCGAGGAGCTGGCCGAGAAAACGCACGAGATCGTGGAGGCCGGTGTGGCGCTGGTGCCCGAGGGCCGGCAGCTGTTTCCGCAGATGACGGTGGCCGAGAACCTGGAGCTCGGTGGCTGGCTGGTGCCGAAGGCCGAGCGCGCGCGCCGGCTGGAGCAGGCCTTTGCCGATTTCCCCAAGCTGAAGGAACGCGCCACGCAGATGGCTGGCACCATGAGTGGTGGCGAGCAGCAGATGGTGGCCGTTGCGCGCGCCATGATGTGCGCGCCGCGCCTGCTCATGCTCGACGAGCCCTCGCTCGGTCTGGCGCCGCGCATGGTCGACGAACTGCTGGCGATTGCGCGCCGCATCGCCGATGCCGGCACCACCGTGCTGATGGTGGAGCAGAACGTGAAGAAGGCGCTGGCCGTGGCCGACCGCGGCTACGTGCTCGAACGCGGCACGCTTGTGGCCAGTGGCCCGGCGAAGCTGCTCGCACGCTCCACCGTGATTCGCGAGGCCTACCTGGGCGCCGACAAGGACCCCGCCACCGGCATCACCAGCGCGGCCGATGCCGTGAACCGCCGCAAGGCATTGGCCACCACCGCCTGAACACCTTTCAAGGAGAAACCCCATGTCCGACATGTCCATGCTCATCAACGGCCTGAAGGTCACCGCCGAAAAAGGTGCCACCTTCGAACGCCGCAACCCACTCGACGGCAGCGTCGCCACGCGCGCACCCGCTGCCTCGCCGGCCGACGCGGTGATGGCGGTGGAAGCCGCCGCCGAAGCCTTCCGCGCCTGGAGCGAGACCGGTCCCGGCGAGCGCCGCGCGCTGCTGCTGAAAGCGGCCGATGCGCTGGAGGCCAAGACGCCGGCCTTCATCGAAGCCGTGTCCGCAGAGACCGGCGCCACCGGCATGTGGGGCGGCTTCAACGTGTTCCTGGCCGCCGGCATGATCCGCGAGGCCGCCGCGCTCACCACGCAAGTGGCGGGCGAAGTGATTCCGTCCGACGTGCCCGGCTCGCTGGCCATGGGCGTGCGCCAGCCGGCCGGCGTGGTGCTGGGCATTGCCCCGTGGAACGCACCCATCATCCTGGGCGTGCGGGCCATCTGCGTGCCGCTCGCCTGCGGCAACACGGTGATCTTCAAGGGCAGCGAGAACTGCCCGCGCACGCACCAGCTCATCGTCGAGGCCTTCCAGGAAGCGGGCTTCCCGCCGGGCGTGGTGAACTACATCACCAACGCCCCGGCCGACGCCGGTGCCGTGGTGGAGGCGATGGTGGCGCACCCTGCGGTGCGCCGCGTGAACTTCACCGGCTCCACCAAGGTGGGCAAGATCATCGCCATGACCTGCGCGAAGTACCTGAAGCCTGTCGTGCTCGAACTCGGCGGCAAGGCACCTCTGGTGATCCTGGACGACGCCAACATCGAAGACGCCGTCAACGGCGCGGCCTTCGGCTGCTTCGCCAACAGCGGCCAGATCTGCATGAGCACCGAGCGCCTCATCGTTGACGAGAAGATCGCCGACGAGTTCGTGAAGAAGTTCGGCGACAAGGCCAAGTCCTTGCCGCTGGGCGACCCGCGCAAGCCCGAGCCGGTGGTGCTCGGCTCGGTCATCGGCATGGGCACGGTGGACCACTGCAATGCGCTGATCGACGACGCGCTGGCCAAGGGCGCCAAGCTGGTGTGCGGCGGCAAGGCCGACACCACCCTCATGCCCGCCACGGTGCTCGACCACGTGACCCCGGCCATGCGCATCTACCACGAGGAAACCTTCGGCCCGGTGAAATGCGTGGTGCGCGTGAAGGGTGTGGAAGAAGCCATTGCCTGCGCCAACGACAACGAATACGGCCTCTCGGCCGCCGTGTTCGGCGGTGACATCGCCCGCGCCTTCAACGTGGCCCGCAAGATCGATTCCGGCATCTGCCACGTGAACGGCCCGACCGTGCACGACGAAGCGCAGATGCCGTTTGGCGGCGTCAAGGGCTCTGGCATCGGGCGCTTCGGCGGCAAGGCTGGTATTGCCGAGTTCACCGAACTGCGCTGGATCACGCTGCAGACGACGCCGCGGCACTATCCGTTCTGAGCGCGGCCTCAGCGCTGCGCCATGCGCGTCGGGGCGAACATGCTTCGTCCCAGCCAGCGCCAGAGCCGCTGACCGTTGCGCCCAGCTCCCTGCACCGTGAGGCCACCGGCCTGGATTTCCTGTTCGGGGTCGCTGTCGCCGGTCCAGATTTCGGTGAGTGCGCGCACCGTCGAGTCGACCAGCACGCTGACGTCGTGACCCGGGTCGTCCCGGCACAGATCGGCCACGTGGTCTTCCACCACCAGCCACCATTGCCGCTCGGTTGCAGGGCCATCGCTGAACCGGAAGTGGACCACCGTGCGTTCTGCGTCGGGGAACTCTTCCATGCGCGCGAAGCGGCGGATGTCCCACATCAGAAAGCCCGCGTCGAGCTGCTCGCGCCGCAGCCGGCTGCCGATCCAGCGCGCGCCCCAGTGGCCGAGGCCGACGACGATCGGCCGCAGTTCCTCGCCAGCGGGCGTCAGGTGGTACTCCCAGTTTTTTTCGACGCGGCGCCGCTCAACGACGCCGATCTCTTCCAGCTTGCGCAAGCGCTGCGTCAGCAGCGTGGCCGACATGCGCGGCACGCCGCGGTGGATGTCGTTGAAGCGGTGGCTGCCGCAGAGCAGCTCGCGCACCACCAGGGGCGTCCACAGTTCACCCAACACCTCGGCCCCTCGGGCGACGGTACAGAACTGCATGTAGTCGATCATGCGGGCCAGTCTAGCGGTGTGCCGCCAGAACGCCTACTCCAGATTCTGGACTTGAGGGCGCTCTGCATCGGGCTTAACTTGAAGACCGACCGTGCACATCGCACCGGTCTTTTCAAGGAGCACTGCCATGACCGAGACCCTCGTTTCCTCCCCCGCTGCCCCGGCGGTTTTCGACGCCGAGAAGTTTCGCCAGACCACGCGCGCGCAGTGGGAGAACGCCGCCGAAGCCTGGAACCGATGGGGACCGTTGCTGGCGCGCTGGCTCGGCCCTGCAACCGAGGCCATGCTGGACATGGCGGCGGTCGGCCCCGGCGCGCGCGTGCTCGACGTGGCGGCCGGCGCGGGTGAACAGACCCTGGTCGCGGCGCGCCGCGTGGGTGCGCGCGGCCACGTGCTGGCCACCGACATCTCGCCGGCGATCCTGCGCCACGCGAGATCGGCGGCCGAACAGGCCGGGCTGTCGAACGTGGACACCCGGGAGCTCGATGGCGAGCGCCACGACCAGTTGCCCGGTGCCTCCTTCGACGCCGCGGTGTCGCGCGTCGGGCTGATCTACTTCCCCGACCAACAGCGGGCGCTGGCCGGCATCCGCCATGCGCTGAAGCCGGGCGGGCGCTTTGCCGCGGTGGTGTATTCCACGGCCGAGCGCAACCCCTTCTTCGCCGTGCCGGTCGGCATCATCCGGCGCCGCGCGCAGTTGCCACCACCATTGCCCGGGCAGCCGGGGCCGTTCTCCCTGGGGGGCGAGGGCGTGCTGGCGAAGGCGCTGGAGCAGGCGGGCTTCCGGGACGTGGAGGTGCGCAATGTCGATTCCCCGGTCCGTCTGCCCACGGCCGCCGAGTGCGCGCGCTTCGAACGGGAGTCCTTCGGTGCCCTGCACCAGATGATGGCCGGCCTGAGCGACGACGAACGCGCCGACACGTGGAGGGAGATCAAGCAGGCCTTGCTCAGCTTCGAAACCGAGGCAGATGGTTTCGTGGGCCCGTGCGAGATGTTGGTGGGGGCGGGCACGCGCTGACCGGGCCGCGCTGGATCACGCTGCATGTCGAACTCGCAGCGGCCTGCTACTGTGTGGGCATTCAGAATCTTCCAAAAGGTCCACCATGCGCCGCTGCGTCCTCCCTGTCCTGCTGCTGCTCGCCTCCACCGCCCACGCCGAGGAGATCGGCTCGGTCGACACCGTCTTCAAGTTCATCGGCCCGGACCACAAGATCGTGGTCGAGGCCTACGACGATCCCGGTGTGACCGGCGTCACCTGCTACATCTCGCGCGCCAAAACCGGCGGCATCAAGGGCGCGTTCGGCCTGGCCGAGGACAAGTCGGAGGCGTCCATCGCCTGCCGGCAGGTCGGCCCCATCGCCATCGCCAAGCCGGTCAAGGAGCAGGAAGAGATCTTCAGCGAGCGCACCAGCCTGATCTTCAAGCGGCTGCGCATTGTGCGCATGGTGGATGCCAAGCGGAATTCGCTCGTGTACCTCACGTATTCCGACCGCGTGATCGAGGGTTCGCCGCAGAACTCGGTGGCGGTGGTGGCCGTGGATCGCGCTACGCCGATTCCGCTGCGTTGAAGGGCGGGAACCTCGTCGCTCGGCCCGCGGGCAGTCTGACCATGGCCGCTTCGAACAAGGGGTGAGACAGCCAGTCTGAAAGCCAGGTCTTGAGGGCTGGCAAGGGCAGCGTCCCGAACCAGGCAGGTTCCACCGCCGCGAACTGGCGCACGAACGGAAAGACGGCGATGTCCGTGGCGCAAGGGATCTCGCCACCCAGCTGGGCCGAGTGCTGCAGGTGCACGTCCAGCGGCTTCAGCAGCGCATCCATGGCGGCATCCCGGTGCTGGGCTCTGTCTGCCTCGTCGAAGCGTTCGGGGTATTTGTAGCGGTCGAGGTGGTGCTTGAAGCGGCCATCGCACGCACGGAGCAGGTCAAGGTTGTCCGTGCTTTGCGCCCGCATCCACCAGTGTTGCGGGTCGTTCACGCCGAACGCCCATTGCACGATGTCCAGGCTCTGCTCGAGCACGCCGCCGTCGGCGAGCTGAAGCACGGGAACGGTGCCTTTGGGCGACAGGGCCAGCATGGCGGCGGGTTTGTCGCGCAGCACGATTTCGTGCGCATCGAATGCGATGCCCGCTACCAGCAAGGCCATGCGCGCGCGCATGGCGTAAGGGCAACGCCGGTAGCTGTAGAGCAGAGGCACGGGTGCAGGGGTCATGGGATGGGATTAAATCCCACAACCTCGATCTGCCTGTACCCTCCACCCCCATGACATCAGACACCCAGGAACCCATTCACGAAGACCGCCTCTGGAGCGACGACCACTGGACCGCACGGGTCATCAAGAACGAAGACGACGACGGCTGGGCCGTTGCCATTTACCTGGACAACGCGCCAGAACCCGCCCTGGTCGGACCCTGGACCATGGGTCGTGACAAGAAGAACCCCAAGCCGCTGGACACGGCTGCCTTCAACACCCTGGTGAAGACGGCGAAGGAAGTCATTCGGCGTTCGGAGCAGCAGCTTCACGCGCAGTTGAACAAGAACGTGACGGTGACGGTCGACGGGCGGCGCATCCGCGTGGCGCTGGCGATCGTTCCCGACGAAGAGGGCGCCACCGCGACACTGAGCGCGCACGACGAATTCGATGTGGAACTGGCCCGTGTGCCTGTGCCGCCCACCTTCAAGCTGAGCGTGGACACCGCTCAGGCATGGATAACTGCCGGGTTCGAGCGGCCGCGCTGAACCTCTGCGAAAATTCGCGGCATGAACGCGACCAGCACCACCGAACTCATGCACACGCTGGGCCAGCAGGCCAAGGCGGCGTCGGCACACATGGCCAAGGCCAGTGCGGCCACCAAGTTGGCGGCGCTGCGCGGCCTGGCCGCCCTGCTGCGAGCCAATGTGGACGCTCTGCAGTTGGACAACGCGAAAGACCTGGAGCGCGCCCGCGCCAACGGCCTGTCCGAACCCATGGTGGACCGGCTCAAGCTCACGCCCAAGGTCATCGAGATTTGCGCCCAGGGCTGCGAACAGCTGGCGGCCATGCCCGACATCATTGGCGACATCACCGGCATGAAACAGATGCCCAGTGGCATCCGCGTGGGCCAGATGCGCGTGCCCATCGGCGTGTTCGGCATGGTCTACGAGAGCCGGCCCAACGTCACCATCGAAGCCGCGTCGCTGTCCATCAAGAGCGGCAACGCCGCCATCCTGCGCGGCGGCTCCGAGGCCATCGAATCCAACCGCGCCCTGGCAGCGCTGGTGCAACGCGCCTTGACAGATGCCGGCCTGCCGGCCGATGCGGTGCAGCTCGTGCCCACCACCGACCGCGCCGCCGTGGGCCAGCTCATCACCATGCCGCAGTACGTGGACGTGATCATCCCGCGCGGCGGCAAGGGCCTGATCGAGCGCATCAGTGCCGAGGCCAAGGTGCCGGTGATCAAGCACCTGGACGGCAACTGCCACACGTATGTGGACGATCCCTGCGACATCGCCATGGCGGTGAAGGTGGCGGACAACGCCAAGACGCAGAAGTACAGCCCCTGCAACGCCACCGAGAGCTTGCTGGTGGCGCGTGGCGTGGCGACTGATTTCCTGCCGAAGATCGGCGCGATCTACGCCGGCAAGGGGGTTGAAATGCGCGTGTGCGCCACCTCACGTGCGCTCTTGGCAGACGTGAAAGGTGCGAACGTGAAAGACGCCACCGAGGCCGACTGGTCCGAGGAATACCTGGCGCCGGTCATCAGCATCAAGGTGGTGGCGGGTGTGGACGAAGCCATTGCGCACATCAACCACTACTCGTCGCACCACACCGACGCCATCCTCACCACCGACCACGTTCATGCTCAGCGCTTCCTGCGCGAAGTCGACTCGGCCAGCGTGATGGTGAATGCGAGCACCCGCTTCGCTGATGGTTTCGAGTTCGGCCTGGGTGCCGAAATCGGCATCTCCACCGACAAGTTCCACGCACGCGGCCCCGTGGGTGTGGAGGGCCTGACCTCGCTGAAGTACGTGGTGCTGGGCGAGGGCGAGGTGCGCGGCTGATTCACACCGGGAGGGACGTGGCCATGTGCCGGAACATCAAGACCCTGTTCAACTTCGAGCCCCCTGCCACCGAGCTGGAAATCCGCGACGCCGCGCTGCAGTTCGTGCGCAAGCTCAGCGGCTTCAACGTGCCGTCCCAGGCCAACGAGGCGGCTTTCGAGCGGGCTGTGGAGCAGGTGGCGGGCTCTGCAAGAGATCTCATCCAGTCGTTGTGCACCAACGCCGCACCGCGCGACCGCGAGGTTGAAGCGGCCAAGGCGCGGGCCCGGTCGGCCGCGCGCTTCGGCACGCCGGCAGGCTGACGCTCAGCGCCGCCCCGGCCAATCCGTACCGCCCTCGCCCTCGAACACCGCGCGCAGCAGGTTGCCGGCCTGCGAAGCCAGCGTGGCCAGGCCCCAGATCATCAGCCACGGGCTGGAGCGGGTGGGCTGCATGCCGCTGTCCCACCAGTACGCAAACGCCCCCGCGAGGGTGAACAGGGTGCCCAACAAGAGAAACACCACCATCAGCAGCACCCGCAGGCCAGTGCTCTCGGGCGGGCGCAGCACGCTGAACCAGGCGGCCAGGGCGGTGAGCAGGGCGAAGAAGGTCATGGCAAGGGCTCCTTGGGAGTCGATTGTGGGTGAACCGGGTGCCCGTCTGGCTTGAAAAAACCGCCATTCGGCCCCATTACACTGGTTGCCTCCCACCCCATCCGTCTCCGCCATGGTCCCCCACCTCGTCACCGCCCTGACCGGCCCCATCAACGAGCTCGAACAGCGCATCCTCGAATCCACCCCGGTGATCGAGCGCTGGTTCCGGCTGGAGTGGATGGAGCACACGCCGCCGTTCTACACCTCGGTGGACGTGCGCAACGCCGGCTTCAAGCTGGCGCCGGTGGACACGAACCTGTATCCCGGCGGCTGGAACCACCTCACGCCCGAAATGCTGCCGCTGGCGGTGCAGGCCGCCATGGCCGCCATCGAGAAAATCTGCCCCGAAGCCAAGAACCTGCTGCTGGTGCCCGAGAACACCAAGGACATCTTCTATCTGAGCAACCTGGCGCAACTGCAGCGCATCTTCTACATGGCCGGGCTCAACGTGCGCCTGGGTTCCATCTCCAACGACATCAAGGCGCCCACCACCATCGAGCTGCCTGGCGGCGAAAAGGTGGTGCTGGAGCCGCTGATCCGCAGCAAGCGCCGCCTTGGCCTGAAGAACTTCGACCCCTGTACCATCCTGCTCAACAACGACCTGAGCGCCGGCGTGCCCGGCATCCTGGAAGACCTGCACGAGCAGTACCTGCTGCCGCCGCTGCACGGTGGCTGGGGAACGCGGCGCAAGAGCCACCACTTCAAGGCCTACGAAGAAGTGTCCAAGCGCTTCGGCAAGCTGCTCGGCATGGACCACTGGCTGATCAACCCCATGTTCAACCAGTGCGGCCAGGTCGATTTCAACACCGACGCCGGGCTGGATTGCCTGCGCACCAACACCGACGCGCTGCTCGGCAAGATCCGCCGCAAGTACAAGGAATACGGCATCAACGAGAAGCCGTTCGTGGTGGTCAAGGCCGACAACGGCACGGGCGGCATGGGCATCCTGACCGTGCGCGACGCCAAGGACATCGACAACCTTTCCGCCAAGACCAAGGCCCGCATGGCCGTGACGCAGGGCGGTCAGGAAGTGCACGAGGTCATCATCCAGGAAGGCGTGCTGACCAACGAGCGCATCAACAGCGCCGTGGCCGAGCCGGTCGTCTACATGATGGACCGCTACGTGGTCGGCGGCTTCTACCGCGTGCACGCCGACCGCGGCGTGGACGAGAACCTGAACGCGCCAGGCTCCAGCTACGTGCCGCTGGCGTTCGAGCAGAGCGCGCAGTTGCCACAGCCCGGCGTGAAGCCTGGAGCCAGCGTACCCAATCGCTTCTACATGTACGGCGTGATCGGTCGCCTGGCCATGCTGGCCGCCAGTTACGAGCTTGAAGCCACGGACCCCGACGCCGAGGTCTACGAGTAAGTTGCTGCGGCGCAACATTTTCTTGGGCGCGCCGCTTTAGACGACAGAGCCCACAGACAGGGCGGGCTGGGCCGGCGCAAAATCGCGTTCCCCCGACAACGAACCCCGGGCCGAACAGGCCGGGGTTGTTTTGTGTCAGCTTCCAAGTCGTCACTGGCGGCGCTCACCCTGGGCGCCATTGGCGTGGTCTACGGCGATATCGGCACCAGCGTGCTGTACGCCGTCAAAGAGGTCTTTGGTTCCGGCCACGTTCCGTTCACCCACGCCAACGTCTACGGCATCCTCTCCATCCTGTTCTGGACGCTGACGGTCATCGTCTCGCTGAAGTACGTCTCGCTCGTGCTGCGCGCGGACAACAACGGCGAAGGTGGGCTGATCGCCATGCTGGCGCTGGCGTCCACGGCGGTGAAAGACCGGCCCGCGCTGCGCCAGGGCCTGCTGGCCGTGGGCATCTTCGGCACCGCGCTGTTCTATGGCGATGGCGTCATCACGCCGGCCATCTCGGTGCTGTCGGCGGTCGAAGGCCTGGAGGTGATCTCGCCGCACTTCAGGCACTACGTGGTGCCCATCACGCTGATGGTGCTGTTCGCCCTGTTCGCGGTGCAGAAGCGCGGCACCACGGGCATCGGCCGCTTCTTCGGGCCCATCACGCTTACCTGGTTCCTCACCATCGCCGCCCTCGGCGTGGCACAGATCGTGGGCCATCCCGAGATCCTGGGCGCGCTCAGCCCGCTGCATGCGCTGCGCTTCCTGTGGGAACAGCCCGGCACCACCTTCATCATCCTGGGCGCGGTGGTGCTGTGCGTCACCGGCGCCGAAGCGCTCTACGCCGACCTGGGCCACTTCGGCAAGCGGCCGATCCGCCTGGCCTGGTTCCTGGTCGTCATGCCTTGCCTCACGCTCAACTACTTTGGCCAGGGTGCCTTGCTGCTGGAGCGGCCCGAGGCGGTGAAGAACCCCTTCTTCAACATGGCGCCCGAGTGGATGCTGCTGCCGCTGGTGGTCCTCGCCACCCTGGCCACGGTGATCGCCTCGCAGGCGCTGATCACCGGTGCCTTCAGCGTGACCAAGCAGGCCATCCAGCTCGGCTACCTGCCACGCCTGAAGGTGCTGCACACCAGCGTGCGGCACACCGGCCAGATCTACATGCCGTTCGTGAACTGGGGGCTGTTCACCGCCATCGTGCTCGCGGTCGTCATGTTCAGATCGTCCACCAACCTGGCGGCCGCCTATGGCATCGCGGTCACGCTGGACATGCTCATCACCACGGTGCTCACGTTCTACGTGATCCGCTACAGCTGGAAATACCCGTTGTGGGTGTGCCTGGCCGCCACCGGCTTCTTCTTCCTGGTCGATCTGGCCTTCTTCAGCTCCAACCTGCTCAAGCTGTTCGCTGGTGGCTGGTTCCCGCTGCTCATCGGCGGTGTGGTGTTCACCCTCATGATGACCTGGAAGCGCGGTCGCTCGCTGATGCTGGAGAAGCAGCACGCCGACGCCATCGAACTCGGCAGTTTTCTCGACGCCCTGTTCGTTGCTCCGCCGGTTCGCGTTGAAGGCACCGCCGTGTTTCTCACCGCCGATGCCGGTACCGTGCCCAACGCCATGCTGCACAACCTCAAGCACAACAAGGTGCTGCACGTGCAGAACCTGTTCGTCACCGTGCGCAGCCACGAGGTGCCCTGGATCGGCCTGGAGAAACGCCTGCAGATCGAGCCTCTGGGGCACGACTGCTGGCAGGTGACGGTGAACTACGGCTTCAAGAACGATCAGGATCTGCCCGAAGCACTGGAAGCCATGCGCGGGCGTGGCTGCGAAGTGGGGCCCATGACCACCAGCTACTTCCTCTCGCGCGATGTGGTGGTGCCCACCATCGGCAGCGGCATGGCGCCCTGGCGCGAGAAGCTGTTTGCGCAGATGCACCACAACGCCAGCGGCGCGGCGGAATTCCTGAATCTGCCGAGCAATGCGGTGATCGAGCTGGGGTCGAAGGTGGAGATCTGAACAGGAGGTCGTCCAGGCTGAGCCCCACCCCAGCCCGTCACATCACCACCACCGCCTGCTGCACGAACAGCTCGCGCCCCGCCGCCCCGCTGTGCGTGTACACCGCGTAGTCCAGTCCCTGGTGTTGCTGGGTGCCCGCGCCGCTCCAGCTCCCCGAGCCACCCACCAGTTGCACCGCATCGCCCGCATCCCCCAGCACGATCAGCCGGTCTTCATCTTCGTCGGGCATGCTCAGCAACTGGTCGATGGTGAGTTTTGCGGTGTTGTTGCCCCCACCGGTCAGGTCGATCCGCTCGATGCCCGTGAACGTGGTCTGCCCGTAGGCCGTGAAGTCCAGCAGCACCCCGCTCTGGTCGCTCCTGAGCGCCAGTGTGTCCGTGCCCGCCCCACCGTCGTAGCGCGAGTGGGCCAGGGCGGCCCGCTCGGCCGTGCCCAGTGTGATCACGTCGTCGCCTGCGCCCGTCACCTGGCTGGCCGCCACCGCGCCTGGCGCCGCCTGGCTGCTCACGCGCAGCTGGATCGTGCTGCCGCTGGTGAATGCCGGGTCGGTGAGCGTGACCGTGGTGCCGCTGACGGCGCTCGTGGCGTCCTGCCAGGTTTCACCGCCGTCGATGGAGTATTCGAGCCGCTCGGTCAGGATCGGCGTGCCGCCCGCGCTGAGCCAGTTCGCCTGCACCGCCATGAATGCTCCCGTGGCTTCGTTATAGAGCCGGGTGTCGGCATTGGCGTTGAAGACGATGTGGCCGTCGGCGAACCAGAGCTCGTCGTCTTCGCCCACGCTGGTGAGCCTGACCACTTCGGTGGGCCGGGTCTTGTGGGTGAAGGTGTAGACGCCGGTGTCCTGCTCGATCGTCTGGGTGTAGTCGTTCAACTGGCCAGTGAAGCGGATGCGATCGTTGCCAGAGCCGAGCACACGCGCATCGATGCCGGTGCCCGGGGTGACGTAGACCGAATCGTCGCCCGCGCCGCCCATCACCACGTTCATGGCCTGCCCGCTGCTGCGCAGGGGGGCGAGGTCCTGGCCGAGCATGCCCTTGATGTTGACCTGGATCGGCAGGCCGGTGGCCACGGGGCTGTGGGCTTGTGCGTCGGTGAGCACGGTGGCCAGCGGGCGCGAGAGCGTGGCACTGAGGGTGGTTGTGGTGGTGTCGATACCCTGGATGGCGAGGGTGGCATCGGGTGTGTTCGCCGGGGTGCCCTGAGGCACCAGGAAGCTGGCTTCAATGGCCTTGAAGGCGCCGGTGCTCTCGTCGTAGAGGCGGGCATCGCTCAGGGCGTTGAAGACGATATGACCGTCCTGGAAGTACAGCACATCGTCATCGCCCACGCTGGTGAGCTGGAGCACTTCGCCCAGGCGGGTCTTGTGGGCGAAGGTGTAGACACCGGTGTCCTGGTCGATCGCCTGGAAGTAGTCGCTCAGCTTGCCGGTGAGGTAGATGGTGTCGGCACCCGAGCCCATGACCCGGGCGTCCACCCGCATGCCCGCGCCCACGTGCAGCGTGTCGTCTCCAGAGGAGCCGGTGACGACGTGCAGGGCTGGCGCACTGGAGTCACCCAGGCCGATGACGGGGTGGGCGAGGTCGAGTTCGTCGCCTCCGGCGCGCTTGAGGACGTACCGGATCTGGGTGGCCGGTGTTTCTGCGGTGACCATCCAGTGGACGACGTCATCGAAGTCCCAGGTCTTGCCGTTGGCGAAGGCGATGGTCTCGACGGTGCCGCGCTCGGCGTCGAAGTAGCCGCTCACCCGCACCTGGTCGTTGCCTGCGCCACCGAAGTTCAGGATGAGATCGGTGCCTTCCCGGCTGGGGCGGGTGCTGGTGGGGGTGGGGGTGGGGCTGATGCCGTCTCCCAGGCGCAGGGTATCGTGGCCCTGGCCGTCGAGCTCGATGAGGGTGTCGGAGCCGCCGCCGAGGTGGTAGTGGTAGGTGTCGTCGCCTGCACCGCCTGCGAGGACGTTGGCGGCGCTGTTGCCGGTGAGGTGGTTGGCTTCGCTGTTGCCGCTGCCGTCGATGGCGTTCTCTCCGGTGAGGATGAGGCTGAGGTAGCCGTCGGGCAGGGTGCGGGTGGTGTCGGACTGAACGGGTGAAACAAAATCTCGCTCGATGTGCAGGGTGAGCACACTACTGATTTCAGCTCCAGCGTGATCGGTGGCCGTCACTCGCACTGCAAACTGCTTTCCTATGCTTTCCTCAGGCGCAGCTCCGCGCAACGACCACGAGATTGAATCGAATTCAAGCCAATCGGGGAGCGCCGAACCATCTGCCAAGGTCGCCGTGAGATCAAGGACATCCCCGGTGTCAGGGTCGACAAACGTATCTGCCGGAAGCACATAGTTCAGTTCGGCATCCAAGTAAAACGTTTGCTCCCCCAATGCCCGCGCCTGTGGAGCGCTGTTGTAACGGCCACCTGCCGCCAGGATTTGCAACACGTCCTCTTGGCTCCATACAGTGCCATCTGCAAACTCGAAAATAGCTTGCTGATGCGGGCCAGCGAAGTAATGGAGCAAAGTTACGGCATCCGATTCTGAGAATTGCACCACCAAAAGATTAGGAAAGTACTGTGACATATTTACATTGGGCGCGACAAAAATTAACTCCGACAGCCAGCCTGCCGACTCACTTCGAAGCAGAGTCACATCAATAGGATTTAAGCCCACCGAAAAGCGGACCACATCCTGCCCTGCGGATGAGGTGCCCGCGGCATCACCGGGAAATACAAAATCAAGTCCATCTCCATTTTCAAAGAAGAATACATCCTTCTTTAGGCCTCCTCGCAAGTAATCGCTTCCGCCAGCGCTTTTGATAAAGTTGGAATAGTCAGCAGAGCCCGTAATGTTATTCCTGCCTTCATCACCAACCAATGTCAATTGACCCATGATGTCAGCATATGTCCATCGAGTTCCATCCGAAAATTCGATAACCGCAGGTTGATGAAGTCCTCTTCCATTAGAAAAATATGAAGCAAAAAACTGCTTCAAATAAATCTGATCACCTTGCCCGAAATCGATAAGCAAGTCATGGCCTGCACCATACACATACGGCGCAGTGGGGTCTTGTACTTTAAATAATCGATAAAGCGTCACTTGTTCAGGCAGCAAGCCTTCACCAAGAAGGATCTTGTCGTTGTTGATATAGCCAGTGGGTTTGACTTCGGGACCCCAAACAGCGTCGATCCCATCACCTTTTTTATATACAACTGTATTTTTTCCGCTTGCATTCAAGCGCAAAATATCATCCCCCTTCTCACTCTGTATCGTCACCTCAAAACCCTCTATCGCTCGAAGACTTTCGGCAGAAACAGTACCCTGCGATGCAGCGTACGCAACTTGTACTTCCGTCATCGGCCCATCGTCGAACACCAGCGTAGGACGACGAGAAATATCAGCAGCATATTTCGCCAATACGATTTGATCTTCATTGGGAAGAACCATCAACAGGTCGTCGGCCCTGCAAGGAATCGAGCTTGAGAGGCCCGAAACCCTTGCAACCGAAGAGTACTACCGCTCGCAGCCTCAAGATGATCTTGCCCATCACCAGGCGCAAAAATAACCGTTGCGTGAGCCAAAGGAAATTGCCAAGAATTGCTGCCTATCAATTTGATGATGTCGTTTCCTGCATCTCCACTGACGACAAGATGTTCAGCCTGAGCCACATCTTTCTCAATCAACTCTAAAATATCGTCCCCGGCTCCGCCACTGATTCGACCATTGCTTGAATAAAACATCAAATGGTCATTTCCGCCGAGCCCATTCATTGGCATGGCAACATATCGCATCGCCAGAATTCGGTCAGACTCATCGGTACCAGTGCCCAGCAACTCACCCAAATGTACCGCCCCTGCATTCCCCGGACCAAAACCGATATCAGGGCGATTGTATTGGTTGTAAGCATATGACGTCAATGTGACCGTATTCTCGAAATCGTAGTAAATTAACAGATCCCATTTACTCAACTCTCCGCTGCTCAATGCAATATTTCGAACATTTGCGCCAGATCTGATTCGATCAGAAAGAGTAAGCGTGTCCAGCTGCGACAAGGTTATGGTGTCATGTCCGCCCCCAACCAGATGCACCGTGTTACCAACGCCGATGCTCGAACCTCGCACCGTATCGTTACCCGCTCCAACATATAAAGAATTCCCCTCCCTTGAAAGGCTTATTTCATTATCTCCATCACCAGCATCAATGGTGTTGAAACTGCCCATAATCTCAATGAAATCATTGCCATGCAGTGCAACAACCTGGTTGTAATCACCCGAAACTCGAATTCTATTATTTCCATCTCCGCCGAGCAGGATATTTCTGTTTCCCGACGCATAGAGAGAGTCGTTGCCTAGTCCTCCATCCAGCAAGTTCCCACTCCCCATGGATACTGAAATGGAGTCATTCCCATCGCCACCGATCATTACACTATTGTTGCTGTAATACTCCAAAGAACTCGAATCCAATACATCATTCCCCGGCCCACCATCAAAGTATGAATTCCCCATCCCCTTCAGCCAGTCATCGCCTTCATCGCCAATCAGCACATTAAACAAGCGCATGGCGAAAAGCTCATCATTCCCAGGCCCCCCGACAAGGGTCAGTCGATAAGAAACCGGAATGAACGCCATCCCATCGCCCCAAAGCCGATCATTTCCACTCGTGCCAGCTATTGAGCGAGGGCCAGGTCCAAAGCCCATCGTCTGCTCATGCAACGCAACTCCAGCCACCGATCCCTCCTGCGAAAGCGGCTCCGTCGGAGCATAAAAATCGCGAAGTGTGATGCCCAGATTCCGATCCGGGGTCCAGTCCTCAATGGTCAGGCTGCCGCCGAGAGTCTGAACTTTCGGCACGATGATCAAATGCATCCTGCCTCCACCGACATTGAGTTTGAACGCTTGATACGTTCCACTGTCGTCCACCCATATGCTGCTGGAGCCCTGTACTCGAGAGAAGCCGCCTAAAGTTAGATCGCCCAGTTGAATCTGACCCAGCCCATCTGCATCCTGAACGGTGTCGCGGCCCCAGCCGGTTGCGCTGAACTTGTAGGTGTCGACTCCGTCACCGCCCCGCAATACGTCGTCACCCGCACCGCCGATCAGTACGTCATTGCCTTCGCCGCCTTCCAGGTGATCATTTCCGCCCAGGCCATTCAGCGTGTCGTTGCCTCCGCCGCCGTAGAGACGATCACCCACCGCGTTGTCAGTGCCGTTGATGACCTCGCCAGCCGAGTGGCCGAAGTGCACCTTGTTCGCAGGTGCGTTCAAGCCAGCACCACTGATGCGCTGCACCAGGATCAATGCCTGAGAAGCATCGAAGAAATCCGTGTTCGTGCTGCCAGTCGGGTTCGTGGCGTTGTTGATGTTGCGCTGGTTCAAAGCCGCCAGCATGGCCGCGCGGTCGGCCAGCCATTCGGCACTGAAGTTCAACACCTTGGAAGTGTCGCCATAGAGTACGGCGTTCTTGTCCGCCTGCCAGGCCAAGTAGTCAATACCGTGACCGGATTGCAGGACGCTGGTAAGCGCAGCCTGCGCATCCGGGGTGGTTCCCTTGAGATAGAACGGGCTCAGTGTCTGCAAGGCAATCAGGGCGCCAAAATCTAGACGAGCATTGGTGGCCAACTCCGCACCGGACACGCCGAATATGAGTCGATCCCTCAATGTCAAAAAGGACGGTGACTGAATCAGCGCTTCCAGATTCTCATGGAAGCCTTCGCGGTGCCCGATGTCACCGAACCCAGAGGCTCCATTCTTGTACGGCGTCTTCTCAACATTGGCTCCCAGCAGCATCCTTCGCATGGCATCGAGAACGTTCTCCAAGGGGTCAGCTTCGTAGCTGGCATTGGCGCCATTGGCGGGCACGATGTTGCTGGTGCGGGGCAAGAGGTCAATGAACTTGCCCAGAGTGAACCCTGAGTCAAGCTGCGTCATGGCTCGCTGCAGGGCGAGCGAGTCGGCCAGCAAGGTGATGGAGTGGCCGTTGCCGAAGTCGCCCGTGGTATCGAAGAAGCCGCCGAGCAAGCCTTCCAGCCCCGGCTGCGACTCAATGCCGACTTTGAGAACGGGGCCGTGTACGCCGGAATTGGCCGTGAAGTTGAGGTTCTCCACCGTCTCGTAGCCGAGCACCTGGGTGATGAGTGGGTCGGCCGTGGTGCCTGTGCGATTATCGTCGGCCAGCGCGTGCCAGCCCAGGCCAAACTTGTCCTTGGTGGCGATCACGGCCCACAGGTAGCGCGGGTCGTTGTACAGGTTTTTGGCGTCAAAGGGCTGGTCTTTAAGCGCAACGGCCGTGGAGCGGATCATGGCGCCGGCATCTGACGGCACGGGCGCATGCGCAGCATCGTTCAGCACGGCCTCATAGAACGCCAGCATGTCTTTCAAGCTGCCTGCGTGCGCGTCCCAAGTGCCCCGGCCTGCACCGTTGAAGGTTACCGTCTGCCCGCCGTTCATCTCGCTCTGGTGCAGTTCGGTGAACACGGTGGCCAGATGCCCGCCCAGGCTGTAGCCGGTGACGTTGAGTTTGGCGCCTTGCGGCAGCAGCGCATTGCCCAGGCTGTCCTTGTTGTCCTTGAGCCATTGAAAGTAGTGTTCCAGCGCGGTCTGCTGGGCCAAAGCAAACCCGTGGAAGGAAATGCTGTTGATGTCAGCGCCTGTCTTGTCGCGTTCGCCGTCACCGCCTTTTGCCCAGTCTCGAAACTCGGTGGAGCGGATGGCCAGCGTGTATTCGTTGGTGGGGGCACCATGCTCATCCAGCACCCGGATCAGCGTGGCGGAAAGCCCCGTGTTGGCCAGGATGTCGCTGTTGAGCTTGGGCTTGCCGTCGATGCCTTCAGGCGCGGGGCGGTAGCCGGTGGGCGTGGGGTTGTCCGACCACTGGTGGACAATGGTGTATTTGCTGGTGAACTCCTGGGCTTGCTGTTCCGTCATGCGGGTGAAGCCGGGGTAGCCCTCGTTTAGGGAGGTGTTGCCTTCGCTGGCGCCTGGTGGGTAGCCAATGCGGTTGGTGCCGAGACGGAGTTGACGTTCAACCGCATCCATGTCGGACAAACTGATGCCTTCAAAGTAAGACTCCGCTGCCATCTGTTGCAGAACGAAGTTGTAGAGTGAGCTGATGTTGGTGTTCATATTTATTTCTTCCCTAGAGACGGTTCAATGGTTTTAAGAACTGAGGCTGCGAACGAGGAGAACTCGCGCCCTCCCGGATACTCCGGCGCCTGGCGACAAGGTGTGGCCACCTCCCATGCGGCCTCGTCTCCGTTGCGTCGATTGCCCATCGTGATGACGAACTGGCGACGAAGAGCGAGCACTTCCTTGGTTTGAAGGTCGTAGATCAACAGCTCGCCTCCAGCGATGCCGTGCTCCCTGTCACGTGAGCGCTTGATGCCACGCCACGTGTAGCCATATCGCGCTGTGAACTGGGGAATGCCAATCACCTGCATCGGTGTTTTTTCGCGCAAGTGATCTGTCAGTCGCCCTTCTTGGTCACGTGACCGCTCTCTCGTGAGTCCAAAAATTCGAACATACGGATCTGCAATCTGCTTCTGCCAATCGACATCTTTGCGATGGGGTTGCTCGACAAACCGGTAGTGCATGTGTGGGGGCGATACAAACCAGCCGCCTTCTGTTTGAAGGCTTCCGCTGGCGATCACAAACTCGCGTTCCATCCACGGGTTCTCTGGTCCATACAGCTTGCCCATCAAGCCTGAACGAGCCTTTCTTGGCGCTGGCGGCCGTGCGAAATACACGCCTTCCACATTCGGCACCGTCCTCACGATCCACTGCCCAGCCTCGGTGCTGCACAAGTGATTGAAGTAGCGAATCGACGCCTTTCGATGCGCACCGAACCAAAGCCTTTCGCTCAACGGCTGTTCAAAGTCGAAGGGGACTGGCTTGGGCACCACCGCTGGTGGTTTGAGGCTGTGCGCAATGCGCGCCTCCGCATCGCTCAGCCAGGCCTCTGGTATCGGCATGGCTTGACCTTCGGTGGCCACAAGTCTGTCCCAGCCCGGTGGTGGCCCTTGTGGTTCTTTCGAGTGCAATGCCCCACCTGAAATCAGCATGCTGATGCCGCCCAAGGCAAGGCAAGCCCATCCCCTGCCGAGAAGGCGTCTCGGCGTGTCCATCATGTTCAAGCGACGGCCCCTTCTATCGTTGCCATCCAGTCCATATCGGCCACGAGATGGCCCTGCGCTTGCCTGGCGCCCGCCATTGAAGCGTCTACCGCGATTTCCGACATCCCCACCTCCCCGCATTTTGTAGGCCTTGCGTAGTACAAGGTGCGGCGCATTCTCTAGGCGCGGGGAAACCGCGTCAATACGGGAGCGCGCGGCTCAAATGGGGGTGAAAGATGTTTATTGGCGGCCGATCAGCAACTCGAGCCACGCCAATGACGATCTGTGGCAAAAGTTCGTTATTTCAGGCTTCTAAGGAATTTTTTGTGATGCGTTCACGTGGCGCGACTCAGCGCTGCTGCCCCCGTCGCCCCGGCTGCAACACCACCACCAGCAGCAGCCCAATCGCCGCCATCAGCAGCAACGCCGACACCGGCCGTTCGAGGAAAACGAACCAGTCTCCGCGCGACAACTGCAGCGCACGGCGCAGGTGCTCTTCCAGTCCAGGCGCCAGCACGAAACCCAGCAGCAGCGCCACGCCCTCGCCGCCCAGGCGTTGCAGCACAAAAGCCAGCAGGCCCAAGCCAATGACCAGCCACACACCCCAGCCGTGCGGCCCCAGCGCAAGCGCGCCCAGGCCACACGCCACCATGAGGCCGGCGAGCAAGGCACGGCGCGGGATGCGCAGCACTTGCAGCAGCGCCGGCTGCCACCAGCGCGCCAGCGGCAGGTTGAGCAGGACCAGCAGCACGTTGCCGACCCACATGGAGACCAGCAAACCCCAGAACAACGCGGGTTGCACCTTCATGACCGAGGGGCCGGGTTCGATGGCGTGCAGGCCGAGTGCGCCGAGCAGCAATGCCATCACGGCATTGGGCGGCAGGCCCAGGGCGAGCATGGGCAGGTAGGCCGTTTGCGCGCCGGCGTTGTTGGCGGCTTCGGGCGCGGCCACGCCGCGCAGGTTGCCTTCGCCCAATGGCGGTGTGCGCTGGCGCGAGGCCACCTTCTCCACCTGGTACGCCGCCAGCGAAGACAGCAGCGCACCGCCACCAGGCACCACACCGAGCACCACGCCCAGGCCGGTACCGCGCAGCAGCGCGGGCACGGCGTCGCGCCATTCTTCCCGGCTTGGGCGGTCGTCCATGCTGGGCAATTCGCGGGCCGGCTCCGGGTCCGCCGCGGGTGCGAGTGAAGAGAGGCCGGCCAGTTCAGCCGCCACCGGCGCCACCACGAAGAAGCCGAGCGCGAGTGCGATGAAGCCCACGCCGTTGGCGAGCCCATGCTGCCGACCCATCCATGGCTCGAGCGCCTCGGGTACAAAGCGGGCGGTGCCGGTGTGCACGTCCCAGCCGGTCAGGCCGAGCAGGATGCCGAGCACGGCCATGGCCAGTGCTTTCAGGAAGGAGCCCGATGCCAGCACGGTGGCGCCCATCAGGCCCACCACCAGCAGCATGAAGCGCTCGGCCGATCCGAACTGGAGGCCGAGCGCGACCACCGGCAGCACGAGTGCCGCCACCACCGCGATGCCGAAACAGCCCGCCGCGAAGGAGCTGACGGTGGCCATGGTCAGCGCGGTGCCTGCCCGGCCCTGGCGTGCCAGTGGATGGCCATCCAGACTGGTCATGACCGACGAGGCTTCGCCCGGCTGGTTGTGCACGATGGCGGGCAGCGAGCCACCGTATTGCGCGCCGTAGTACACGCCGGCCAGCACCAGCAGCGCGGGCAGCGGCGGCAGGCCGAGCGTGGCCGGCAGCAGCAGCGCGATGGCGGTGACGGGACCCAAGCCGGGCAGCAGGCCGAACACACTGCCCACCAGCACGCCCACCGCAATCAAGGCCAGTGGCTGCAGCGCCCCCACGGCGGAGGCGCCCAGCATCAACGAGTCCCACCAGGAAAGCGGCATGGTCGCGGTGCCTTGTGTGTCAGCCCGCAGCGGGCCCCGGCCACAGGGGCACGTTCAGCCCGAGCAACCCCACCCAGATGGCGCTGACCAGCACGGCCAGCAGCAGCGACCACCAGCCGGCACGCGCACCCCCGCCCATCGCCACCGCCAGCAACAGGCCTGCGACGCCGATCACGAGGCCGAAAGTGGGAAAACCCGACAAGGCGGACCCGACCCACGGCCATTGCGAAGGGCCGGTGCACAGCGCGAGCCAGAGCAGGCCACCGAGCACGCGCAGCATCGACCCCAGGCCCCAGTGAGCCACGCGCCCGCCGCCCAGGGCTTCGAAGGTGAGCGCCTTGAAGAGGATGAGCACACCCAGCAGGCCCAGCAGCAGGCCCATGAGCAAGGGGAAGTAGCCGGGGCCCATGTCGGCCGTCGAGCCCAGTGGGTGCCGTGTGGCGGCCCAGCCGAAGCCGATGCCGAAGGCCAGGAACAGCAGGCCGGCCAGAAAGTCCTGCAGGTTCTTGATCATGGGGCCACGTGTCAGCTCACTGCACGGGCGGTGTGCAGGCGAGCACTTCGTCCATGGTGGTCAGGCCCTCGGCCACGCGCGCCGCGCCGCCCAGGCGCAGCGGGCGCATGCCGTCCTGCACGGCCTGCTTGCGCAGCACGTCCAGGCGCGGTTCGCGGCTGACCTTGTCCTTGAAGCCCTCGGTGACCACCAGCAATTCGTAGAGGCCCATGCGACCTCGAAAGCCCGTCATGCGGCATTCCACACAGCCCACCGGCTGGTAGGGCCGGTAGCTGCCGCTCACCTGCCAGGGCTTCACGAGTTCGGCCAGCGTTTCGCGCGAAGCGGCCACCTCTTCCTTGTCTTGCGGCTTGCGGCACGCGGGGCAGAGTGTGCGCACCAGCCGCTGCGCGAGCACGCCCAGCACGGTGGCGTTGATGAGGTAGGGCGGTATGCCCAGCTCCATGAGCCGCATGATGGCGGCGGGCGCATCGTTGGTGTGCAGCGTGGTGAACACCAGGTGACCGGTAAGCGCGGCCTGCACGGCCATTTCGGCGGTGGCGAGGTCGCGCACCTCGCCCACCATGATGATGTCCGGGTCCTGCCGCATGAGCGCGCGCAGACCCTGGGCGAAGTCGAGGTCCAGGTGCGGCTGCACCTGGGTCTGGTTGAAGGCCGGTTCGATCATCTCGATCGGGTCTTCCACTGTGCTCACGTTCACCTCTTCGGTGGCCAGGCGCTTGAGCGTGGCGTAGAGCGTGGTGGTCTTGCCCGAGCCGGTGGGGCCGGTCACCAGCACGATGCCGTGCGGGTGTTTCGTGAGTCCTTCCCATCGCTGCGCGTCGTGCGCGGCAAAGCCCAGCGCGGCGAGGTCTTTCACCGTGGAGTCGGGGTCGAAGATGCGCATGACGAGCTTCTCGCCGAATGCGGTGGGCAAGGTTGACAGGCGCATTTCCACTTCCTCGCCACGCGCCTGACCCACGCCGGGGCGCAGCGTCTTGATGCGACCGTCCTGCGGGCGGCGGCGCTCCACCACGTCCATGCGGCCGAGCAGCTTGATGCGCGCGGTCATGGCGTTCATCACGCCGATCGGCATCTGGTACACCGGGTGCAGCACACCGTCGATGCGGAAGCGGATCACGCCCTGCTCGCGCCGCGGCTCCAGGTGGATGTCGCTGGCGCGCTGGTCGAAGGCGTACTGCCAGAGCCAGTCCACCACCTGCACCACGCCCTGGTCGTTGGCGTCGAGCTGCTTGTTGGCCTTGCCCATCTCCACCAGTTGCTCGAAGCTGCCGAAGCCACCCTGGCCGCCGCTCTTGCTGGCCGCGCGCACCGACTTGGCCAGCGCAAAGAACTCTGCCGTGAAGCTGCTGATGGCCTGCGGGCTGGAGAGCACCAGGCGCACGGTGCGGCGCGTCTGGCGCTCCACCTCGGGCACCCAGTCGCGCAGAAAGGGTTCGGCGGTGGCCACCACCACTTCGGTGGGACTCACCAGCACCGGCAGCACCTTGTGGCGCTCGGCGTAGGCCGCGCTCATCACGTCGGCCACCTTGCCCACGTCCACCTTCAGTGGGTCGATGCGCATGTATTCCAGGCCGCTGCGCGTCGCCAGCCACTGCGTGAGCTCTTCTACATCGAGCACGTGGCGATCGGCGGCGCGCGACATGCCCACCACCGAAAGGCGCTGCAAGGGATGCTGCGAGCTGTGGGCCGAAGCGCAGCGTGCGATGGTGCGCTCGGCTTCTTCGGTGGAGATCACGCCGTCCTCGCGCAGCCATTCCACGAGGCGCCGCCAGTCCAGGGGGCCTTCGATGTGCGCGGGGTTGGGCTTCTGCAAGGTCTTCATGGCGCAATCAGGATACCGGTTTGAACAGGCGCAGCCACTTCACAGCGGGTAAACCCCAGCGCTCCTGCACCGCTTCGGCACGCGCCAGCAGGGCCATGCGCGTGGGACGCTCGGGTGTTCGTTGGGCCAGCACCACAGTGTTGCCTTCGCGCGTGGGCTTGAGGGCCCACACGGCGTCGGTGCCGAAGGCTGCGCAGATGCTTTGCAGCGATCGCTCGTAGCTCGCATCGCGGCCGAACAGATTGACGGTGAGGCAGCCTTCATCGGTCAGCGCAGCGCGACAGTCGGCATAGAAGTCGGGGCTGTCGAGCACGGGCGCGGCGGCCTCGTGGTCGTACAGATCCACCTGCAAGGCGTCGTACGCGGCGAGGTGGTCGGCGCGGCGAATCTCTTCGCCCGCATCGGCGAGCACCACGCGAAGGCGTGGCCCATCGGCCGGCAGCTTGAACCATTGCCGGCACACCGCAAGCACCTGCGGATTGATCTCGATCGCGGTGGTGTCCATGCGCAGCTTCTTGAAGCAGAACTTGGTGAGCGCAGCCGAGCCCAGGCCGAGTTGCATCGCGCGTCGTGCACTCACCGAATCGGGTTCCACGAACAGCAGCCAGGCCATCATGCGCTGGACGTAATCGAGCTCGATGTCGAACGGCGCATTCAGCAGCATGGAGCCCTGAATCCATTCGGTGCCCAGGTGCAGGAAACGAACTTCAACGTCTTCGGAGATCGTGACCTCGGGCAGCGACTGGGGCGCCCGGCGCTGCCGCGCGGCGGCATTGGCACCGGCCTTCACGCGCCCACACCCCGGCTATCCGCAAGGCATCCGCAGGAGCACAATCCGTCGGCCTGCGAGGTCCTGGGGGGGACGCCGCCGCGAGGTTGGCCAGGTGGGTGTGAATGCTGCATCTGTTGGATCACCTTCTTCTAAAGGAAAACATTATGAACACGGAAGTCATCTGGGGTTTTCTGGTCACGCAGGGTGCCGATTTCGGCCTCAAGGTGTTGGGAGCCATCGCGGCGTGGGTCGTGGGTCGATGGTTGATCGGCATTGCGGTGGGGTTGATCGGCCGGGCCATGGAGAAGGGCCGCAAGCTCGATCAGACGCTGATCCAGTACCTCAAGTCCATCATCTCGGTGCTGCTCACCATCGTGCTGATCCTGGCGATCCTGGACATCTTTGGCGTGCGCACCACGTCGTTTGCGGCGTTGCTCGCGGGTGCGGGCCTGGCGATTGGCGTGGCCTGGAGCGGCATGCTGGCCAACTTCGCTGCCGGCATCTTCCTGCAGGTGTTGCGGCCCTACAAGGTGGGCGATTTCATTTGCGCGGGCGGCGTCACCGGCACGGTGAAGGAGCTGGGCCTGTTCGCCACCACCATCCTGACGCCGGACAACGTGACGACCATCGTGGGCAACAACAAGGTGTTTGCCGACAACATCCAGAACTTCAGTCAGGAACCGTTCCGGCGCGTGGACTGTGTGGCGAAGGTGGCCAACGGGGTGGATGTCAACGACGCCATGGCGCGCCTGCGCACCGCCGTGGCCGCGATTCCCAACGTGGTGACCTCCCCCGCACCCGACGTGGAGATCCTGCAGTTCACCCCCGAAGGGCCTTTGCTCTGTGTGCGTCCCTACACGCACACCGACCACTACTGGCAGGTCTACTTCGACACGCACAAGGCGGTGGTGAGCACGTTCGGGGCTGCGGGGTATCCGGTGCCTGAGACGCCTGTGTTGCATCGGACGGTTGCTGCTTGAGTTTGATTTTTCTCCGGCGGTTTCCTGTTGCCGGGGCGGGGTAACCGACTCCGCGAATGTCCTCCGGAAGGCTTCGCCGTCCTCCCCCTTTATTTCGCTGCGTCGGTTACCCCGCCCCAGCAACAGGACTGGCGTGCGAGATGATGGTGTGCTCACACCCTTCAGCTCGGAGCGACTGGGCGCTCTGCGCAGCGAAATATAGGGGGAGACGGCCAAAGGCCGTCGGAGGACATTCGCGGAGCAGAGCGCCCAGTCGCTCCGAGCCCGCGAGGTACAGGCAATAAAAGCCTCATACCTCAGCCGCCTCAACAAGAAACCGCACCCGCCTCTGCCCCTGCCACTCATCCGCATCCAGCCGAAACGCAATCTTCACGCGCTCGGGCAGCGGTTCGGTGTGGCTGAACCAGATGCCGTCCACCGGCTCGCCCTGGTGCTTGAGTTTCAGCGCCAGATGCTTCTCGCCCACCAGCCGCTGCGACACCACCTGCACCTCCTCGCAAAACACCGGAGGCGCAAAACCCTGACCCCACACCTCCTGGTGCAAGGTGTCCACCAGATCCGGCCGGCGGTACTTCGCCTCCAGCGGGCCATCCGCCTCGATGCGGCGTTGCAGCGTGGCTGCGTCCAGCCATTCGTGCGCCACCTGCTGCAGCGCCGCTTCAAAAGTTTCCAGGTGTTCTTCGTCGATCGTGCAGCCGGCCGCCATGGCATGGCCGCCGAACCGCAGCAGCACGCCCGGGTGGCGCTTGGCCACGAGATCCAGCGCATCGCGCAGGTGAAACCCCGCGATGGAGCGGCCCGAACCCTTGAGCTCATGTTCCTTGCCTTCGGCGCCACTGGCGGCAAACACGAAGGTGGGGCGGTGCAACTTGTCCTTCAGGCGCGAGGCCACGATGCCCACCACGCCCTCGTGGAAATCAGGGTCGAACACCACCAGGGCTGGCGGTGGTTCTTCGGATTCGTCGAACATCTCCTCGGCCAATTGCAGCGCCTGTTCGCGCATGTCGCCCTCGATCACCTTGCGCTCGCGGTTGATGCCGTCGAGCGTGCGCGCGAGTTCATCGGCGCGCAATGCGTCGTCGGTCGTCAGGCATTCAATCCCCAGCGTCATGTCGGCCAGGCGACCAGCCGCGTTCAGGCGGGGCCCGAGCGCAAAGCCGAAGTCGAAACCGGTGGCCGCCGCCGGCTTGCGCGCCGCCGCGTTGAACAGCGCCGTCATGCCCGGCGGCATCGCGCCCTGGCGAACGCGCTTGAGGCCTTGCGCGACCAGGCGGCGGTTGTTGGCGTCGAGTTTCACCACATCGGCCACGGTGCCCAGCGCCACCAGGGGCAGCAAGGAATCGATCTTCGGTTGGTTCTGCGCCGTGAACACGCCGCGCTCGCGCAACTCCGCCCGCAGCGCCAACAGCACATAGAACATCACGCCCACACCCGCGATCGACTTGCTTTCGAACGGGCAGCCCGGCTGGTTCGGGTTGACGATGATGCAGTCTTGCGGCAGCGTGACTTCGCCATCCTTCATCGCCGGCAGATGGTGGTCGGTCACGATCACCTGCAGACCCAACTCGCGCGCAGCGCGAACGCCCTCCACGCTGGCAATGCCGTTGTCCACCGTCACCAGCACGTCTGCGCCCTGCGCCTTCACGCGCTTCGCGATCGAAGGTGTCAGGCCGTAGCCGTCGGTCACGCGGTCGGGCACGAGGTAGTTCACACGGTCGAAGCCAAGAGGAGCGCCCAGCAGGCGCAAGCCGCGCAGGCCCACGGCGCAGGCCGTGGCGCCATCGCAGTCGTAGTCGGCCACGATGCAGATGGCCTGTTTCGCCGCCATCGCATCGGCCAGCGCGCGCGCGGCCTGCTGTGCGCCGAGCATCTGCGTGGGCGGGATCAGGCGTGCCAGCGCGTCGTCGAGTTCGTCCTTGCTGGTGATGCCGCGTGCAGCGAACAGGCGCGCCAGCAGCGGATGCAGGCCGCCTTGCTCGAGTGCCCAGGCGGCGCGGGGTGGCACGTCGCGGGTGATGATCTTCATGGCGAGAAAAGGTCTTTCATGGGGTTCACAGGGTATCCAGCACCGCCAGAGAGGGCCGCGCCGAGAACAGCGATGCGATTCGAGCGCGCATCGACGTGGGGCGCGGCTCCAGGGTGACGGCACGTTGCTCGCCCGCCAGGGTCAGTTGCACGGGGTCTCCTGCGCGGCATGCATCCAGCAGCATCGCACACGCGTCCGCATCCACGTCCCGCCAAGCCTGTCGGTAGACGGCTGCGTCCAGCGCCAGCGCGCTGGCGCACAGGCGGTTTTCAACGATCACCTGCGGCGCGGGCGGGGGCATGGCGTCGAGCACGCCCGCGCCGGTGAGCCACACCGCATTGACAGGCAACTGGCCGCGCTGTGCGCGCTCGTCGTTGACACGGTGGGTGTAGAACAACATCTGCATTTCGTTGTGCAGCCGTTGCCAGAGTCCCCCGAACGGGCCACCAGCGATGGGCAGGACGCCGGGCGTGAGCTGGCGACCGGCGAGGCGGTCGGTGGACCAGGTGGTGAGGTCGCGCAAGGGTTCGCCGGTGGCCAGCCACGCCCCGGCGCTCATGTACGTCAGGCGCAGGCCGTCTTCGGCGAAGTAGGGCGCGGCCGCTTCCAGCAAGGCACGGGAGTCGGCTTCCTGCAGCCCCAGCAGCGCGGCATCTCCCAGGCGAACCTGGTCACCCCCCACTTGCAGATGGCAGGGCTTGATCCAGCCGCAGGGCTCGCCGATGGTTCGCGTTTCGAAAGCCGCCCAGGGCACCCGGCCGGGCTCGCGCGGGAGGCCCAGCAGTCCGGCCAGCACCAGCTCGTAAGGCATCGACGGAGCATCGGGATCGCAATCGGTCTGGGAAACCACCTGCATGCGGCGCAGCAACGCCGCCAGGCTCGGCAGGTCTTCCACCGCCGGGGTCGGCCACAGCGGCTGCTGGTCGGAAGCGCCGGCAGCGGCAAAGGGGATGAGCAAGTGGCGGGCGGCGGACATGAAGGGATTGTGGGGGATGCCACAATGCCGGCTCCCATGCAAACCCCCTACGAACTCATTCTGGGCTGGCGCTACACGCGCGCTGGCCGCGCCACCCGGCGCAACGGCTTCATTTCCTTCATCTCCGGGGTGTCCATGCTGGGCATCGCGCTGGGCGTGGCCGCGCTCATCATCGTGCTCTCGGTCATGAACGGCTTCCAGAAAGAGGTGCGCGACCGCATGCTCGGGGTGCTGGCGCACATCGAGGTGTTCGAGCCCAGCGGCCAGGCCATCCCCGATCTGCCGCGCGTGCTGGGCAGCATCGAAGGCCACCCGGAGGTACTGGGCGCAGCACCCTTCGTGGGCGCACAGGCGCTGATTGCGCGCGGCGAAGACATGAAGGGCACGCTGGTGCGCGGCATCGACCCGGCGCTGGAGCCCAACGTGACCGATCTGGCGGCCGACCTTTCCGCCAACGTGCTGCCCCGCCTGGTGCCGGGCGAGTTCGGCGTGATCCTCGGTGGCGAGCTGGCGCGCAGCCTGGGCGTGATCGTGGGCGACAGCGTCACGCTGATCGCGCCCAGTGGCCAGGTGACGCCTGCGGGCGTGGTGCCGCGCATCCGTCAGATGAACGTGGTGGGCGTGTTCAATTCCGGCCATTTCGAATACGACTCGGCGCTGGCGCTGCTGCACCAGGAAGACGCCGCGCGCATCTTCCGCGTGGAAGGCCCGACCGGCGTGCGCATCAAGATCAAGGATCTGCATGCCGCGCGCGAGGTGGCCGTGTCCATCGCCGCCGGGCTCGACCCCGGCCTGCTGGTGCGCGACTGGACGCGCCAGAACCGCACCTGGTTCGCCGCCGTGCAGCTCGAGAAACGCATGATGTTCATCATCCTCACGCTCATCGTGGCGGTGGCCGCGTTCAACCTCGTGTCCACGCTCGTGATGACCGTGACCGACAAGCGCGCCGACATCGCCATCCTGCGCACGCTGGGTGCGAGCCCGCGCAGCATCATGGGCGTGTTCATGGTGCAGGGCGCCATGGTCGGCGTCATCGGCACCGGCGCGGGTCTGCTGCTCGGCCTCGGCGTGGCCTTCAACATCGACACCCTGGTGCCCGCGCTGGAAAGGCTGCTCGGCGCGAGCTTCCTCCCGCAGGACATCTACCTCATCAGCCGCATGCCCAGCGACCCGCAGCGGGCCGACATCATGCCGGTGGCGGTGATCTCGCTGGTGCTGTCGTTCCTGGCCACCATCTACCCGAGCTGGCGCGCGAGCCGCGTGAATCCTGCTGAAGCCCTCCGCTATGAGTGATACAGCCCCCACGCTCCGCCGCTGCGCGGGTCGCTGCCCCCCGAGGGGGCGCGTTTCGCCTTGGGGCGGCCCGGCGGCGAAACCCCTATGACCAATACCGTTCTTCAGGCCCAGGGCCTCACCAAACGCTTCCACGAAGGCCGTCTCGACGTCACCGTGCTCACCGGCGTGGACCTGACCGTGCGCGCTGGCGAGACGGTCGCCATCGTGGGGGCTTCGGGCTCGGGCAAGAGCACCCTGCTGCACCTGCTCGGCGGGCTGGACGCGCCCACCAATGGCAGCGTGCAGCTCATGGGGCAGACGCTCTCGGGATTGAGCGCCGCCCAGCAAGGTGACTTGCGCAACCGCCACCTGGGTTTCGTGTACCAGTTCCATCACCTGCTGCCCGAGTTCAGCGCGCGCGACAACGTGGCCATGCCGCTCTGGATTCGCCGCATGCTGCGCGCCGAAGCGGCCGAACGCGCGTCGAAGATGCTGGAGCGCGTGGGCCTGGCGAGCCGCCTGGCCCACCGCCCGGCCGAACTCTCAGGCGGCGAGCGTCAGCGCGTGGCCATTGCCCGCGCCCTCGTCACCCAGCCCGCCTGCGTGCTGGCCGACGAACCCACCGGCAACCTGGACCGCAGCACCGCCGAGGGCGTGTTCCAACTGATGATGGAACTCGCCCGCGACCAGGGCACGGCCTTCATCGTGGTCACGCACGACGAGACGCTGGCCGCGCGCTGCGGCCGCGTGCTTCATTTGACTACGGGTGTCTTGACTTAAGGCTTGGTTCGGACAAAACGAAGGGGTTTGTCCATGCCCTTCACGTGCACCTGCATCGTCCTGCCCTGCACCTCCACCCGCTCGGCCTTCTCCAGCGCGCCCAGGTAGCGCGCCTCCTGCTCGCCCACCGCACCGGCGCAGGCCATGCGCGTGGACCCCATCTGCCCAATGGCGATGCGGTCGCTCATGAGGGTGTAGGAGCCGAAGAAGCGGTTGCAGGAGCCATTGCCAGCCACGCGCCCGGCTTCGGGAAACACCAGCGTGGCCTCCACGCGATCCAGCACGGCGGTACCACCCAGGTCCTCCAGGCGCCATTCGCTGCCCACCAGCGGTGCGGCAGCGGGCGCGCCGGGCATGGCACAGGCGGAAAGAACCATCAACACGGGAGCGGCGAGCCCGGCGAGGCGGAAGGTGGACGACATGGGGGGTTCCTTTCGTGACGGCACAATGGCCCGTTATACCGCCATGCCGCCATGTGGATCGATACACACTGCCATCTGGATGCCCCCGAGTTCGGCCCTGACCACGCGCTGGCCGTGGCCGCGCGCGAACGCGCAGCGGCGCTGGGCGTAGGCCGTTGCGTGATCCCGGCCGTGGAGCGCGCCAATTTCGACACCGTGCGCGCGCTGGCCCACCGGCTGGGAGACGCTTACGCGCTGGGCATCCATCCCCTGTACGTGCCGCAGGCACGGGACAGCGACCTCGACCTGCTGGACGCCGCGCTGACCGAGCACCGCGACGACCCGCGTCTGGTGGCCGTGGGCGAGATCGGGCTGGATTTTTTCGTGCCCGCGCTGTGCACGCCCGAGATGCGCGAGCGGCAGGTGGCCTTCTACCGCGCCCAGCTCCGGCTGGCCCGCAAGCACGGCCTGCCGGTGATCCTGCACGTGCGCCGCAGCGCCGACGTGTTGCTCAAGCACCTGCGCGAGCTCCCCACAGGTAGCGGCATCGCGCACGCCTTCAACGGCAGCGAACAGCAGGCCCAAGCCTTCCTGAACCAGGGCTTCAAGCTGGGTTTCGGCGGCGCGGTCACCTTCGAACCCGCGAAGCAACTGCGCCGCCTCGCCAGCGCTCTTCCGCTCGATGCGCTGGTGCTGGAGACGGACGCGCCCGACATTCCGCCGCAGTGGCTCTACGCCACGGCGGCCGAGCGCGCTGAAGGGTGCGCGCAGGGCGTGAACACGCCCGCCGAGTTGCCGCGCATCGGCGCCGTGCTGGCGGGCCTGCGCGGCATCGGTGTGGACGAGATGCAAGCCGCGGCGCAGGCCAACGCATGGACCGCCCTGCCGCGGCTGAAAGCGCTGACATGAAGCGCCTGGAAGGCCTGGCGCCGGTGCTGGACGCGAACACGCGCGTGCTGGTGCTGGGCAGCTTTCCCGGCGTGGCTTCGCTGCGCGCGCAGCAGTACTACGGCCACCCGCAGAACCACTTCTGGAAGATCCTGGGCGCCTTGTGGGCCCTGCCCCTGCCGGCCATGCCCTACGCGGAACGTGTGGCGGTGCTGCGCGAACGCGGCCTGGGTGTCTGGGATGTGTACCGCGCCTGCGAACGCGAGGGCAGCCTGGACACGGCGATTCAGAACGCCGAACTCAACGATTTCGCAGCTGCGCGGCGCGAATGCCCGCTGCTGGAGGCGATCGCCCACAACGGGGGCGAAAGTTTTCGCCATGCGAAGCACACAGAGCCGTTTGGTTTGCCGGTCTACCGGCTGCCATCCACCAGCCCGGCCAACGCCAGCTGGAGCTTTGACCGCAAGCTGGCGGCCTGGGCCGAGGTGCTGCGGCGGCACGGCGTGGCCTGACGGCCAAGCGAGAAAAGCGCTCAGCTCATCAGGGCTTCGCGCACTGCGGCGAGCTGGCGGCGCGAGACAGCCAGGCGCTCCTCCACGCCGTCGAGCCGCACCATCCAGCCCTCGCCCTCCACCGGGTCGTTGTGCTTCTCCACCGCCCGCACGGCGCGGCGCGAAACCAGCGCATTGCGGTGCACGCGCACGAACAGGTGGGCGTAGCGCTGCTCCAGGTCGCTGAGCGCGCCGTCGTAGATGTGTTCCTTGTCGGCCGTGCGCACGGTGATGTACTTCAGCTCGGCCTTGAGGTAGATCACGTCGGCCAGCGCCACGCGCTCGCTGCGCCCGCGTTCCTGGATGATCAGGCTCTCGGGCAGACCCGCGTCACCGCCGGCTTCCCCGGCACTGAGCAGGCGTTGCGCCTTCTGCAGCGCCTGCTGCAGGCGCTCGCGCCGCACCGGCTTGGTGAGGTAGTCGACGGCTTCGAGCTCGAAGGCGTGCACCGCGTGCTCGGCATACGCCGTGACGAAGATCACCGCCGGTGGCTTCGCCATCTCGCGCAGCGTGTTGGCCAGCGCGATGCCGTCCACACCGGGCATGTGGATGTCGAGCATCACCAGATCGCACTGCGTGCGCTGGATCTGCTCCATCGCCTGCACCGCATTCGATGCCTCACCCACCACGTCGGTGCGCGGCTCGGTGCATTCGGCCAGCAGGGCACGCAGCCGCGATCGGGCCAGCGCCTCGTCGTCAACGATCAATACCTTCAATGCCATGTCACGCTCCGTATCCAGAACCCGTCCAATACGCGCTTATACCGGTATTTCGAGTCGGACCTGAAACACCCCGTTGACCAGGGCGCTCTGAAACCGCCCCTCCACGTCGTGCAACAGCGTCAGTCGCTGGCGCACGTTGTCCAGCGCCAGACCATTGCCGGGGCGACCACTGCCCGCCGGCACGGTATTGGTCACCTTGATCACCACCACGCTGCCCCGGCGCTGCGTGCTGATGCGCACGATGGCCCCGGTGGGACTCGGCTCCACCCCGTGTTTGACGGCATTCTCCACCAGCGGTTGAAGGATGAGTGGGGGGAGCTTGGCCTTGGAGGCCGACTCGTCCACGCTCCATTCCACCTTGAGCCGCTCCCCGAAGCGCACCTGCTCGATGCCCAGGTAGTGCTCGGCCAGTTCCAGTTCCTGCCACAGGGGCACGGCCTCTTTCGGGTCGGCCAGGGCATGGCGGAACAGCTCGCTCAGGTCTTCCAGCAGGCTCTCGGCCTTGGCGGGTTCCTCGCGCACCAGTGCGATGGCGCTGTTGAGCGTGTTGAACAGGAAATGCGGGCGGATGCGCGCCTGCAACTCGGCCAGGCGCGCAGTGGTGCCGGCGGGGGTGCGTGCCTTGGCGCGCCACATGAGCGCAGCCACCAGCACGGCCGACACCAGCGCACCCGCGGACGCGCTCGCCACCCAGGGTGCCAGGTCGGCCAGGCCCATGAGCACCAGCAGGCCACAGCCATAGAGGCCGGAAACAGCACCCAGCGCCGTGGCCGCGGCCCACTGGCCCGGCATGGGCAGCAGGCCCAGCTGGCGCTTGAGACCACACACCGTGAGCAGCCAGGCCAGCACGGCCGGCAGCGCAGCGCCGGTCAGGATGGCCATCTGCGTCACCCAGCCCACCACGGTGTGCACGCCGAACATGGACGCCACGGCGACCACGGCCTGCACGAACAGCACGGCACGCAGCACCGTGCCGACCTGGCAGGTGTCGAACACCTGGACGCGCGCACGCACGTGCTCGGGCATCTCCGACAGTGGCCGCGCACCCGCCGCATGCGCCAGCTCCTGGAAGCTCGATAAAATTCTGGAATCTTTCATGGGAAGCGTTTTCCGTCCTCGGGTCGGCCAACATGAGGGCCAGCACAGGGATCCGTCGCGCCGTCCACCGGCCCGGGCATGCACCTCGTGGCCCCTTCCCTGGCGGACGTCCGCTCCATTCATCTCCCATCCAGCCGCTGGCAACACCATGTCCACCAATCAACTCGACAAGAAATCCGAAGCCTGGTCCGCCCTATTCTCGGAGCCCATGAGCGAGTTGGTCAAGCGATACACGGCCAGTGTCTTCTTCGACAAGCGCCTGTGGCGGGCCGACATCACCGGCAGCCTGGCGCACGCGGGCATGCTCGCGGCCCAGAACATCATCGGCCGCGACGACCTCGAATCCATCCAGCGCGGCATGGCGCAGATCACCGCCGAGATCGAGGACGGCAGCTTCGAATGGAAGCTCGACCTGGAAGACGTGCACCTCAACATCGAGGCGCGCCTGACCCAGCTGGTGGGCGACGCAGGCAAACGGCTGCACACCGGCCGCAGCCGCAACGACCAGGTCGCCACCGACGTGCGCCTGTGGCTGCGCGACGAGATCGACCTCATCGTCCCGCTGTTGGGCGAATTGCAGGCCGCGCTGGTGGACGTGGCGGAGAAGAACGTGGAGGTCATCCTGCCCGGCTTCACCCACCTGCAGGTGGCGCAGCCGGTGAGCTTTGCGCACCACCTGCTGGCCTATGTGGAGATGTTCTCGCGTGATGCCGAGCGCATGGCCGACGTGCGCCGTCGCACCAACCGCCTGCCGCTGGGCTCGGCCGCGCTGGCCGGCACCACCTACCCGCTGGACCGCGAACTCGTGGCGCGCACCCTGGGCATGGTGAACGAGCGCGGCGAGCCGCAGGTGTGCCAGAACAGCCTGGACGGCGTGAGCGACCGCGACTTCGCCATCGAGTTCACCGCCGCCGCCTCGCTGTGCATGGTGCACATCAGCCGTTTCAGCGAAGAACTCATTTTGTGGATGAGCCAGAACTTCGGCTTCGTGAAGATCGCCGACCGTTTCACCACGGGCAGTTCGATCATGCCGCAGAAGAAAAACCCCGATGTGCCCGAACTCGCACGCGGCAAGACCGGCCGCGTGGTCGGCCACCTCATGGGCCTGATCACCCTCATGAAGGGCCAGCCACTGGCCTACAACAAGGACAACCAGGAAGACAAGGAACCGCTGTTCGACACCGTGGACACGCTCAAGGACACGCTGCGCATCTTCGTCGAGATGGTGGGCGGCCAGCCCAACCCGGCCACCGGGCAGAAGGAAGGCGGCATCACGGTCAACGCCATCGCCATGGAGGACGCGGCCAAGAAGGGCTACGCCACCGCCACCGACCTGGCCGACTACCTGGTGAAGAAGGGCCTGCCGTTCCGCGACGCGCACGAGACCGTGGCCCACGCCGTCAAGGCCGCCGTCTCGCACAACTGCGACCTGTCCGAACTGCCGCTGACGGTGCTGCAAGGGTTCAATGCGTCGATTGAAAAGGACGTGTACGAGTGTCTGAGCCTGCGCGGCAGCCTGAACGCCCGCAACACCCTGGGCGGCACCGCGCCAGCCCAGGTGCGCGCGCAGATCGCGCGGCACCGCGCGCGCCTGGGCTGAAGGAGCCTAGGGCCTGTTCACACTATTTTTCCAAGTGCGAATGGGGTGGAAACAGCGCCACTCGGCGTTGCGAATCCTTGCCGGGGGAAACCCCGGCTGCGTTTCGCGCCTTGCGCATGGCCTTTTTGATCCGCAACGCATCTTGGAAAAATAGTGTGAACAGGCCCTAGTTCAAGTCGGCGGTAAAACCCGTCGATAAGTGGGGAAGCCCCTCATCTGCCACAGGCAGGTGAGGCCTGACGCCCCCTCTCAGGAGGTCTTCCATGTCCAACCTGCTGCTCTCCGTGACGGCCGTACCGCTGCTTGCGCTCGCCTGGTGGGGATTCCGCCGGTCGACCCCGCAAGCCGTTCGTCCAGCGCACAAGGCCGTGGTGCAGATGCCCGTGCCCACCGCAATGGCCCCGGTGGCGCGCGACGAGGCGCCCGTCCCCGAGGCACTCATCCGGTTTCACTGGTGCACCGAAGACCAGATGGAGCCCGACAAGCGCGACCGGCTGATGGCGGCCATCCGCGACATCCCGCATCCACCCCAGGCCCTGCAGCGGATCCTCTCGCCCGACTTCATGGCGCGGGCCAGTTCAACCGAACTGCGCGAGGTGATCATGGGCGAGCCCCTGATCGCGGCCAAGGTGCTGGCTTCGATCAACAGCCCGTTCTATGGCCTGCACACGCCCGTCACGGACCTGGGCCAGGCGGTCACCTTCCTCGGCATCCACAGCGTGCACAGCACCTGCCTGCAACACATGCTGGCCGGATCGTTCAAGCCGAAACTGCCCGGCGTGCAGAAGACCTTCGAGACGCTGTGGAAGGCCAGCGCCATCGCCAGCGAGATCGCTTCGCGCCTGGACAAGGCGTTGCACCTGCCCGTGCAGGGTTCACTCGCCACCCAGGTCGTGCTGAGTTTCGTCGGCCTGCTGGCCACAGCCTCGGTGATTCCCCCGACGGGGTTGTCTGCCTGGCTGCAGCGCGACCGCCTGGGCCGCGCCCGGCTGGAGCAGGATCTGCTGGGCCTGAACAGCACCGAGATTGGCCACCTGCTACTGACCCACCGGTGGTCCTTGCCCACCGGCCTGGTGACCGACGTGCACGAGGGCAGCCGCCTGCTGGCCACCGCGCCGCAGGACATCGCCCCCGAGCGCGTGCCACGGCTGGCGCTGGCTTACCTGTGCGCCCGCCTGGGCGAACGGTTGGCCCTGGGTCAGCTCTCCTCGCTCGAGAACTACCTGCCCGCAGAAGACGAAGCGGTGGACATGCACCACCTGCGCGCCTGCCTGGCGCACCCCGCGTTGAACCGCCTGAACGAGGCGCTGCATTCGCCCGACATGCTTCGCGCAGTTCGACAGATGCAGGCACCCGCCGCGGCAGACTGACCCGGTTCTTTCGGCTACCCTTGGCTTCGGCCAAGGAGGAACCCGTGAAGAACATCCCGTCCCGCTGGATGGCAGCCGCCCTGCTCGCTTTCGCCCAGCCGGCGTCTGCACTCCAGATCGTCAGCCTGTCGCCTCAGGGCGAAGTTGCCCGTGTGCGGCAGGTCGTCCTGAAGTTCAATGAGAGCGCCATCCGTTTCGGCGATGCGAATGCGCCCGCACCGGTGGCATTGAGTTGCAGCGACGCGCAGGCCACCCAGGGCAACGGCCGCTGGATCAGCGACCGCGAATGGGCCTTCGAATTCGAGAACGACCTGCCGCCGGGCGTGAATTGCACGGTGCAGGCCAAGAGCGGCTTCAAGTCCCCACAGGGTGCCGAACTGCCCACCACCCGCTACCGGTTCAACACCGGTGGCCCGTTCGTGCAGAGCATGCGTCCGGGCACGTCGATGCGCATCGACGAGGAGCAATATTTCGTCCTGCGGCTGAACGGCGCGGCGAGCCTGGACAGCGTGCGGGCCAACGTGTGGTGCGCCGTTGAAGGCCTGGGTGAACGGGTGCCGGTCCGGCTCATCGAAGGCGACGAACGCGCCGCGCTGCTGAAATCGCAACACCTGGACAAGCTCGCCGCCCAGGACCCGCTGCGCTACGTGGCGCTGTCGTGCAACCGCCGCTTCACGGCGGACTCGCGGGTCTCCGTCGTGTTCGGCAAAGGCGTGGCCACGCCATCGGGCGTGGCGAACACGGTTGAGAGGCGATTCAACTTCCAGGTGCGCGAGCCCTTTGCCGTGAGCTTCAGCTGCGAGCGCGAGAACGCGCAAGCCGCCTGCCTGCCGATCCGTCCGATGACGCTCGATTTCAACGCGCCGGTGCCGCGCCGGGTGGCCGAAGGCATCCGCCTGAAGTCGCCGCAGCAGACGCACAGGCCAGTGTTCGACGAGGCCAATGCCGACGGCGACAGCGTGGTCACCGAAGTGCGGTTCAAGCCGCCCTTCGCCGAGCAGGCCGCCTTCACCATCGAGTTGCCGCAGGATTTCAAAGACGCCGCGGGACGCGCGCCGGTCAACGGCGACAACTTTCCACTGCCGGTGCGCACAGCCCCCATGCCGCCACTGGCCAAATTCGCCGCATCGCCCTTCGGCATCGTCGAGCGCTTCGCCGAACCCGGTGGCACGCCCCTGCTGCCGGTGACGCTGCGCAACGTGGAGGCCGCGCTGCAGGTGCAGGGCCTCGCACCGGGTCAGGTGAGCGACCTGCAACCCCGGACCGACGCGGACATCATTGTCTGGTTCCGCAAGCTGCAGCGCTACAACCAGTTCAACGTCTCGCGCAAGCAGGCACAGGCCGATGCCGTGGGACCGCTGCCCAAGGTGCTGGAAGACCGCGACAAGCGCTGGGTCGAGTCGCGCGCCGTGTCGCTGCTGAAGGGCCAGGCTGGCGTGAAGGTGCTGGACCTGCCCCGACCCGCGAACAACGACCCACGCCCGTTCGAGGTGGTCGGCATTCCACTCACCCCCGGATTCCACGTGGTCGAGATCGCATCGCCTTCGCTGGGCGGCGCGCTGCTGGACGAACGCTATGGCGGCTCGCGCACGATGTACGTCCGCACCTCGGCGCTGGTGACCAACCTGGGCGTGCATTTCAAGCTGGGACGCGAGAATGCCCTGGCCTGGGTCACCTCGCTGGACAAGGGCAAGCCTGTGGCCGGTGCGTTCGTGCGCGTGTCGGACTGCACGGGCAAGGAGGTGGCCACAGGCACCACCAACGCCCAGGGTGTGGCCGATCTCAAGGGCGTGCCTCCCGAGGCGAAATACTGTGGCAGTGAGGACGGCGAGAGCTCGCAGGCCTACTTCGTCAGCGCACGGCTCAAGGAAGGCGCCACGGAAGACATGGCCTTCACCTGGAGCGACTGGTACCGGGGCATCGAGCCCTGGCGCTTCAACGTGCCCACCAGCCGCGACGCCCGCCCCGACGAACGCGCCCATACGGTGTTCGACCGCACGCTGCTGCGGGCCGGCGAAACGGTGTCGATGAAGCACCTGATCCGCACCGAGACGGGCCAGGGCTTCGGCGTGCCCGCCACCCGCCCCGACACCCTGGTGATCACCCACATGGGCAGCGGCCAGCAGTTCACGCAGCCGGTGGTGTGGCGCCGAACGGCCACCGGTGGCCAGAGCGCGGAGAACACGTTTGCCGTGCCACCTGCCGCCAAACTGGGCAACTACCAGGTGCTGCTGAAAAGCGCGGATGAACGCGAGCGCCAGTTCAGCTCCGGTGAATTCCGCGTCGAGGAATTCCGCCTGCCGGTGCTGGAAGGCCGCATCACACCGACGGAGAAGAAGGCGCTGGTCAACATGCAGTCTGTGCCGACCGACCTGCAGATCAACTACGTCTCGGGCGGCGGTGCGGCCAACCTGCCGGTGCGCGTGTCGGCCCTCGTGCGCGGCAAGTACCTGAACTACAGCGACTTCGAGGCCTTCAGCTTCCAGCCACCGCGCAGCGACGGTGGCAGCGGCACAGAAGGTGGGGAAGGTGGCGAGGAAGAAGCCACCGCGGCGCAGGACCAGCGCGTCATCGCCGACAAGCTGCCCGTCACGCTGGACCGCAATGGCGCGGGCAAGGTCACCATCGACCAGGTGCCCACGGCCGCGCAACCACAGGAACTGCTGCTGGAGGCCACCTACGCCGACCCGAATGGCGAGTTGCAGACCTTGCGCAGCGTGTCCACCCTGTGGCCGGCCGAGGTGGTGGCGGGCATCAAGACCGAAGGCTGGGTGTCGGCCAGCCAGAAGATCCGGTTCCAGGCGCTGGCGCTGGACCTTGCCGGCAAGCCCGCTGCCGGCATTTCGCTGGACGTGAAGGCGGTGGCCCGCATCGTCACCACCAGCCGCAAGCGCATGGTGGGCGGCTTCTACACCTACGACAACAAGACGGAAACCCGGGACCTGGGCTCGGTGTGCAGCGGCAAGAGCGATGCGCGCGGCCTGCTGCTGTGCGAAGCGAAACTCGGCGAGCCGGGCGAGGTGGAGCTCGTCGTGACGGCGAAGGACGCGTCGGGCCGCAGCATCCAGGCCGCCAGCTCGGTGTACGTGACGCGCCAGGGCGAACTCTGGTTCGGCGGCGAGAACCACGACCGCATCGACCTGTTGCCCGAGAAGAAGACCTACCAGCCCGGCGAGACGGCCAGCTTTCAGGTTCGCATGCCGTTCCGCTTCGCCACCGCGCTGCTCACGGTGGAGCGCGAAGGCATCGTGGAATCGCAGGTGGTGCAGCTCAACGGCCAGGATCCCACCGTGCGCCTGAAGATCCAGGAAGGCTGGGGACCCAATGTGTACGTGAGCGTGCTCGCGCTTCGCGGCCGGCTGCGCGAGGTGCCGTGGTATTCCTTCTTCACCTGGGGCTACAAGGCGCCGCGCGAGTGGTGGACCTCGTTCTGGTACGAGGGCCGCGAGTACGTGGCGCCCACCGCTCTGGTGGACCTTAGCAAGCCCGCCTTCCGCCTCGGCCTGGCCGAGATCCGCGTGGGCACCCAGGCACACCAGATCGACGTGAGCGTGAAGGCCGACCAGGAGAGCTACGCCGTGCGCACGCAGGCGAAGGTCACCATCACCGCCAAGCTGCCCAACGGCCAGCCGGCGGCGAACGCCGAAGTGGCGCTGGCCGCGGTGGACCAGGCCTTGCTGGAACTGATGCCCAACACCAGCTGGAACCTGCTGGATGCCATGCTGCAGCGGCGCGCCTGGGGCGTTGAAACGTCGACCGCGCAGATGGAGATCATCGGCCGGCGGCACTACGGCCGCAAGGCGGTGCCCGCGGGCGGTGGCGGCGGCAAGAGCGGCGCGCGCGAACTGCTCGATACGCTGCTGCTGTGGAACCCCCGCGTCACGCTGGACGACAAGGGCCAGGCGGTGGTGACGGTGCCGCTCAACGATGCGCTCACCACGTTCCGGATCGTCGCCGTGGCCGACTCGGGCACGGGTCAGTTCGGCACCGGGCAGACCAGCATTCGGGCCACACAGGACCTGCAGATCATCAGCGGCCTGCCACCGCTGGTGCGCGAGGACGACCAGTTCCGCGCGCAGATCACCCTGCGCAACACCACGCTGAAGGCCATGAAGGTGGAGATCGCGCCGCGAGCGACGCTGCTGGAACTGAACACCCAGACGGTGGACATCCCTGCGGGTGAGGCACGCGAAGTGGCCTGGACGGTGACCGCGCCTGCACAGCTCGCGCAGACACGCGCCGAGGCGATCCTGTGGGAGATCGAGGCCAAGGACACGCTGGGCGGTGCAAAAGACGCGCTCAAGGCCCGACAGCGCATCGTGCCCGCCGTGCCGCTCACGGTGCAACAGGCCACGCTGGTGCAGGTGGATGGCGCGTTCAATCTGGACGTGAACCCGCCGGCCAACGCCCTGCCCGGGCGCGGTGGCCTCAAGCTCGCGCTGCAGCCCAGGCTGGCCGAGGGCCTGCCCGGCGTGCGCGACTGGTTCGCCAACTACCCCTTCGTCTGCCTCGAGCAGAAGACCAGCAAGGCCGTGGGCCTGCGCGATGCGAAGCTGTGGCAAGGCGTGGTGACCCAGTTGCCCAACTACCTGGACGCCGATGGCCTGGCCAGCTACTTCCCGCCGCGCGAAGGCGATGCCAACCGGGGCAGCGACACGCTCACGGCCTACCTGCTGGCGGCCACCCACGAAGCCTCGACCCTCGAACCCGCCTTCGGTTTGCCGGACGATGTGCGCGCACCCATGGAGCGCGGCCTGATCGCTTTTGTCGAAGGCCGCATCAGCCGCGAGTTCTGGAGCCCGCGCAAGGACCTGGACGTGCGCAAGCTCGCGGCCATCGAGGCCCTCTCGCGCTACGGCAAGGCGCGGGGCCGCATGGTGGGCAGCGTCACCATCGCCCCCAACCAGTGGCCCACCAGCGCGGTGATCGACTGGGTGTACATCCTGAAGCGTGTGGCCGATGTGCCGCAACGCGAGCAGCGCATGGCCGAGGCCATGCAGGTGCTGCGTTCGCGCCTGAGCTTCCAGGGGACGAAGCTCGCGTTCAGCACCGAGCAGGACGACTACTGGTGGTGGCTCATGACCAACGGCGACGTCAACACCGCGCGGCTCATGCTCGCGGTGATGGACGACCCGGCCTGGAAGGACGACATGGGTCGCCTGGCCAACGGCTTCATCGGCCGGCAGCAGGGCGGCGCCTGGCACACGACCACGGCCAACCTGTGGGGCGGCCTGGCGCTGGAGAAGTTCTCGGCGAAGTTCGAGGCCGTGCCGGTGGCGGGCGTGACGCGCGCGGCCATGGGCACGGGCAGCGCGGCCATCGACTGGAGCAAGGTCGACCGCGTGAAGACTTCCGACGCCGCCGGCGCACCCAACCAGAAGCAACAGGATGGCACCCGTGGCGTGCCGTGGTTCGGCGCGCCCGCCAGCCCCGGCAACCTGCGCAACAACACCGGCTTCCTGCCATGGACCACCAACGGCGGCAAGGACACGCTGACGGTGACGCACCAGGGCGCCGGCAAACCCTGGCTCACGCTGCAGTCGATCGCGGCCATTCAGCTCAAGGCACCCTCCAGCGCGGGCTACGCGATCAAGAAGACCATCACCCCGGTGGAGCAGGCGACGGTGGGCAAGTACACGCGAGGCGATGTGTTGCGCGTGGCGCTGGAGGTGAACGCCTCGGCCGACATGACCTGGGTCGTGGTCACCGACCCGATTCCCGGCGGCGCCACCATCCTCGGCGGTGGGCTCGGGCGCGATTCGCAGATCGCGACCTCGGGCCAGAGGAGCCCGACCGGCTACGCCTGGCCGGCTTTCGAGGAGCGCAGTTTCGAGGCGTACCGCAGCTACTACGAGTACGTGCCCAAAGGCGTGATCAAGATGGAGTACACCGTGCGCCTCAACAACGTCGGCGAGTTCTCGCTGCCGCCCAGCCGCGTGGAGGCGATGTACGCGCCCGAGATGTTCGGTGAAACACCCAACGCACGGGTGAAGGTGGAGATGCCGTGATGAAGGCGGTTCGAGCCGGCATCGCCATCACCCTGCTGGGTGCGGCGGCGCTCGCGCACGCCTTGCCCACTTTCGACGAGGTCCGCAGGAACTGGCAACCGTCCGACACCACCATCGTCGATCGCCACGGCGAATTCCTGCAGCGCATCCGCACGGATGCCACCGTGCGGCGCGGGCAGTGGGTGGACCTGCAGGACATGTCCCCCGCGTTGCGCACGGCCATGGTGTTGAGCGAAGACAAACGCTTCCACGAACACAGCGGCGTCGACTGGCGCGCGGTGTCGGCGGCCGCCTGGGCCAACCTGTGGAACCAGCGCACGCGCGGCGCCTCGACCATCACCATGCAACTGGCCGCCCTGCTGGACGATGGCAACACCCTGCAACGGGCGGCAGGCGGCAGGACCGTGCCGCAAAAACTCGGGCAGGCCGTGGCGGCCCAGCGACTGGAACGGCACTGGCGCAAGGACCAGATCCTGGAGGCCTACCTGAACCTCGTGCCTTTCAAGGGCGAGGTCGTCGGCATCGACGCGCTCTCCCGCACGCTGTTCGGCAAGGCCGCGCATGGTCTCGACGAGCGCGAAGCCGCCGTGGCCGCGGCGCTGGTGCGCGCGCCGAACGCGAAGGCGCGGCAGGTGAGCCAGCGGGCATGCGGCGTGCTCAGACTCATGCAGCCGGGCACGCAGGTCGATTGCGCCGGACTGGCCATGTTTGCCACGGCCACCCTGCCGCAACGCAGTTTCGATGCCAGCGAAGGCATCGCGCCGCACCATGCGCGGCGCCTGCTGACCCAGGCCAGTCAGGCGGGTGGTGCGGGTCCGGCATCCACGGTGGCGTCGACCCTGTCCGCGCCCCTGCAGCGTTTTGTCTTGCAGACCCTGCAACGCCACCTGCGCGAGCTGCGGGGCCGCAACGTGCACGATGGCGCCCTCGTCGTGCTGGACAACGCCACCGGCGAGGTTCTGGCCTGGTTGGGATCGTCGGGCAACCTGAGTGCGGCGTCCGAGGTGGATGGCGTCCTGGCGCAGCGGCAACCGGGCTCGGCACTCAAGCCGTTTCTCTACGCTCAGGCGATGGCCGAGCGCCGCATCACGGCGGCCTCCCTGCTGCAGGACTCGCCCACCAACATCCCGACCGCCAGCGGCCTGTACATCCCGCAGAACTACGACCGCTTGTTCAAGGGCTGGGTCTCCGCGCGCACGGCACTGGCGTCTTCGCTCAACGTGCCGGCCGTGCGCACGCTGGTCATGGTGTCGCCCGATGCCTTCCACAGGCAGCTCAAGGCCGTCGGCCTGCCGCTGCGGGAGTCTGGCGACTACCACGGCTACAGCCTCGCCCTGGGCAGTGCCGAAGTGTCGCTGCTTTCGCTGACCAATGCCTTCCGCACGCTGGCCAACGGCGGACGCTACGGACCGGTGGGCTCCCCCCCGCAGGCCAGGCCCGCGATCGACCCGCGCGCCGCCTTCATCGTCGGCGACATCCTGAGCGACCCCAACGCGCGGGCCCGCACCTTCGGCACCGACAGCATCCTGGCCACGCGCTTCTGGGCCGCCGTGAAGACCGGCACCAGCAAGGACATGCGCGACAACTGGGCAGTCGGCTGGTCCGAGCGCTATTCGGTCGGCGTGTGGGTCGGCAACGCCGACGGTGCACCCATGTGGGACGTCAGCGGCACCAGCGGCGCAGCGCCCGTCTGGGCGGCCGTCATGCAGCACCTGCACGCCCACACGCTCAGCCGCGCGCCGCGCGCGCCCGCCGGCCTGGTGCAGGCGCAGGCCAGCTTCGGCGACCCCGGCGACGGCCGGCCCCTGGAAGCGGCGCGCCGCGAATGGTTCATCGCCGGCACCGAACAGGCCAGCTTCGCCATGCACACACCGGAGCAGCGCAGCGCTGCCGCACCGCGCATCCGCACGCCCGCGCCGGGCACCATCGTCGCGCTGGACCCGGACATCCCGCCCGACCGCCAGCGCCTGACCTTCGCCGCCAGCGGTGCGGGTGGCCACTGGCGCCTGGACGGCAAGCCGCTGGCCCGGGGCACGCAGGTGCAATGGCTGCCCTGGCCGGGCCGGCATGTGATGCAGCTCACCGACGCGCGCGGCCGCGTGCTGGACGAGGTGCGCTTCGAGGTGCGCGGCGCGGGGGTGAAGCCGGGCGCCATGGCCGTGGGAGCGCGCTGAGATGCACGAACCCATCGACCTGAGCACCCTGCGCGTCGTGGTCGCTGCCGCCGACCTGGGCTCCATCAGCGCGGCCAGCGAGCGGCTGCAACTGGCCGTGGCGGCGGCCAGCGCGCGCATCACCGCGCTGGAGGAATCGCTCGGCTTTCGCGTCTTCGAACGCTCGTCGCGCGGCGTGCAGCTCACACCGGCCGGTCAGATGCTGGTGCAGCGCAGCCGTGCCCTGCTCACCGATGCCGACCGCCTGGCCCAGCACCTGCGCGGCTACAGCGAGGGCCTGCAGGGCCACGTGCGCGTGCTGGCCAACACCTCGGCGCTGCTGGAGGTGCTGCCGCAACGGCTGGCGCATTTCGCGAAGGCGCATCCGCTGATCCGCATCGATCTGGAGGAACGCGGCAGCCCGGAAATCCCGCTCGCCCTGATCGAGGGGCGGGCCGACTTCGGCGTGGTGGACCTGCCCGTTCCGCCGGCTGGCCTCGCGTTCACGCCGTTTTTCAGCGACACGCTGGTGCTGCTCACGCCACGCTCGCACCGGCTCGCCAGCCGGCGCCGGCTGCGCCTGGTCGACGCGCTGGACGAGCCATTCATCACGCTGCACGACGGCACCGCGCTCTCCAACCGGCTGGTGACCTCGGCGGCCGACGCGGGCCGACCCCTCCACGTGCGCATGCGCATGCGCGGCTTCGACGCCGTCTGCCGCATGGTGGCCGCCGGGCTGGGCGTGGGCGTGCTGCCGCTGCAGGCCATCGCGCCCCAACTGGCGCACCTACCGTTGTCGGCCGTGCCGCTGTCCGACCCGTGGGCGCAACGCACACACCACATCGCTACGCGGGTCGACGCGCCTTCGGCGCCCGCCGCGCTCACGCTGATCCGCGCCCTCACCCGCTGAAGCGGCTTTCGCGAAACGCGAAAGCCGCCTTTGCCGCACGCCATTGCGGCGCCACGGCCACCGTTCCTACACTGACCCAGACCCAAGAACACAAGTGCCGGCGCACCGCTGGCGCAGGAGACCCCATGAAGATCGTCCGCGTCAGCGCCACGCCGCTGAACCTGCCCGTGACCGTGCCCCTGGGCAGCGGCAGCAAGACCACCAGCCTGTCGGTGTGCATCGTCAGCATCGAGACCGACACCGGCCTGGTCGGCACCGGCATGACGGCCATCACCGAAGAGGAAGTGATCGGCAGCATCGTCAACGACATCGCCGCACACCACCTGGTCGGCATGGACCCGATGCGCCACGAGCAGATCTGGGAGCGCCTGTACTGGCTGCTCACGCCGCGCGGCCAGTCGGGCTACGCCAGCCACGCCATCGCCGCCATCGACCTCGCGCTGTGGGACATCAAGGGGCAGGCCCTGGGCGAGCCGTGCTGGCGCCTGCTGGGCGGCGCGCGGGCCGAGGTGCCGGTGTACGCCACCTTCGGCTTTGCGTTCTTCGATCGCGACGAACTGGCCGCGGCCGCGCGCGACTGGGTCGATCGCGGCTTCTCGCGCCTGAAGATGACCGTGGGACACCACGCCCTGCAGCGCCGCGACGAGCCGCGCCCGCTCGACCAGGTGATCGCGGAGGACTTGCAGCGCATCCGCGCGGTGCGCGAAGCGGTCGGGCCAGAGGTGCAGATCTACATCGACGCCAACTGCAGCCTGGACTACTTCCACGCGCTCACCCTGGCGAAGAAAGTGGAGCCGTATGACATCAGCTTCTTCGAGGAACCGGTGTCGCAAAACGACATCCCCAACCTCGTGAAGCTGCGCGCCAAGACCTCGATCCCGCTGGCCGCCGGCCAGAACGAAGGCCTGGCCTCGCGCTTTCGCGACCTGCTGGTGGCCCAGGCGGTGGACGTGGTACAGCCCAATGCCTGCATCACCGGCGGCTTCACGCAATGCACCCGCATCGCCGGCATGGCTGCGGCCTTCAACACGCGGCTGGCCAACGGCGGCGCCTGGCCGCACCACAACATGCACCTGCACGCGGGCCTGGCCAATGGCTCGCTGGTGGAATACCACTCGGTGGCCGTGCAATGCTGCGAACTGGTGTTCGACGACCTGCCCAAGCCCGAACACGGTGTGCTGCGCCTGCCCGAAACACCCGGCCTGGGTTTCAAGCCGAACCCCGAGCGACTCGCCGAACTCGCCCGGCGCCCAGGCTCCCGGGGCGCCGGCAAGGCCTGAGATTCGCGACCCCAAAAAACACCACAGGAGACCTCCATGCCCCTTTCCCACCATGTTTCATCGATCAGCCGGCGCGGCGCGCTGGCCCTGGCCCTGGCCGCCGCCACCAGCGGTGCCTGGGCCCAGGCCTATCCGTCCAAGGCCGTGCGCCTCGTGGTCGGTTACTCGGCCGGCGGTGGCGTCGACGCCATGGCGCGGCTGATCGCGCCGCGCATGGCCGCCGCGCTGGGGCAGCAGGTGGTGGTGGAGAACCGCACCGGCGCAGCGGGCCTGATCGCGGGTGACACGGTGGCGCGCGCCGCGCCCGATGGCTACACGCTGATGCTGGGCGACAGTTCGCTGCTGATCGCGCAGCACCTGCAGCCGCGCATGAGTTTCGATCCGGTCAAGGCCTTCACGCCGGTGGCCAGCGTGTTCACGCTGCCGCTGGTGATCGTGGTGAACAACGACGTGCCCGCGAAGACGCCGGCCGAGTTCGTCAAGCTCCTCAAGGACAACCCGGGCCGCTATTCCTACGCCACCTCGGGCGTGGGTACGGTGCACCACCTCGGCTTTGAGATGCTCAAGGGCAAGACGCGCAGCTTCGTCGTCCACATCCCCTACCGCGGCGCGGCCCAGATCGTGCCCGACGTGATGAGCGGCCAGGTGCCGATCGGCGTGGTCAGCGCCACCTCGGCCATCGCGCAGGCGCGCGCGGGCAAGCTGCGCGCGCTGGCCGTGATGAACCCGGTGAAGCTGGCCGGTGGCGAGGACATTGCGCCGCTGTCCGACGCACTGCCCGGTTTCTCCGCCGTACCACGGCTGTACGTGCTGGCCCCAGCCGGTACGCCCGCGGCCATCGTCGACCGGCTCAGCGACACCCTGCGCACGGTCATGGAGGCGCCGGACATCGCCCAGGTCGCGGCCCAGCAGGGCGCGGTCCCTGCCTACATGCCGGCCGCGCCGCTGGCCGCCGACATCGTGCGCGAGTCCGCCGAGTGGGGCAAGGTGATCCGGGAGCAGGGCATCACGGCGCAGTGAGCGGGCGTTCGTCGCCGCATCAGGTGCAGGGTTCGGGCTGCGGCACCTCGGTGCAGCGCTGGTAGGCCTCGGGCTTGAGCCCACCGCCGACCACCCGGTACTGGTCGAAGCAGGCGGCGCTGGCCAGGTAGCGGTGCCAGCGCGCCTCGCAGGCGTTGGTGCCCCGCGGCAGCGGCGCGCTGGCGGGCTCGGCGCGGTGTCGGTGGCGTTCCGGCACCTCGGTGCCATAGACCCAGCGGCCGAAGTCGTCCACCCAGCGGTACACCTCACCCGAATGGGCCAGGCAGGGCAGCGCCAGCAGGCACACCAGGAGCATCCGTTGGAACTTCATGACCCTGGGATTCTGCGCCTGGCCACCAGGTTCCACCTCCTGTCTGGCGGTCCAGCGCGTTCCCGTGTCATTTTTTTCAAGCGCCACCGTCCCGCTTTCACGCGCCTTTTGAGGAGCGGGCCGCTAACATGCGTGCCAGCGACCCCGACAACACTTATTTCCGGAGACTCCCGAATGACTGTCATCACCACCGTCGAAGACCTTCGCGTGCTCGCCCAGAAGCGGGTCCCGCGCATGTTCTACGACTACGCCGATTCGGGCTCGTGGACCGAGGGCACCTACCGCGCCAACGCAGACGACTTCCAGAAGATCAAGCTGCGCCAGCGGGTGGCCGTGAACATGGAGAACCGCAGCACGCGCAGCACCATGGTGGACCAGCCGGTGGCCATGCCCGTGGCGATCGCCCCCACGGGCCTCACCGGCATGCAGCACGCCGACGGCGAGATCCTGGCCGCGCGCGCCGCGAAGGCCATGGGCATTCCGTTCACCCTGTCGACCATGAGCATCTGCTCGATCGAGGACGTGGCGCACAACGCCGGCGACGGCTTCTGGTTCCAGCTCTATGTGATGAAGGACCGCGCGTTCATCGAACGCCTGATCGACCGCGCCAAGGCCGCGCGCTGCTCAGCCCTGGTGCTCACGCTGGACCTGCAGATCATCGGCCAGCGCCACAAGGACCTGAAGAATGGGCTCTCGGCCCCCCCGAAGCTGACACTGGCGAACATGATCAACATCGCCAGCAAGCCGCGCTGGGCACTGGGCATGCTGGGCACCAAGCGGCGCCAGTTCGGCAACATCGTGGGCCACGTGAGCGGCGTGGCCGACATGAGCAGCCTGGGCGAATGGACGGCCAGGCAGTTCGATCCCGCGCTCAACTGGGGCGACGTGGAATGGATCAAGCAGCGCTGGGGCGGCAAGCTCATCCTCAAAGGCATCCTGGACGTGGAGGACGCGAAGCTGGCCGTGGCCTCGGGCGCCGACGCCCTGATCGTGAGCAACCACGGCGGGCGCCAGCTCGACGGCGCGCAAAGCAGCATCGAGGCGCTGCCCGCGATCGTGGACGCGGTGGGCGGCCAGATCGAGATCCACATGGACGGCGGCATCCGCAGCGGACAGGACGTGCTCAAGGCCCGTGCGCTGGGCGCGCGTGGCGTCTACATCGGTCGGCCCTTCCTCTATGGCCTGGGGGCGATGGGCGAAGCCGGCGTGGCCAAGTGCCTGGAAATCATCCACCGCGAACTCGACCTCACCATGGCCTTCTGCGGCCACACCAACATCGAGAACGTGGACAAACGCATCCTGCTGCCCGGCACCTACCCCACCGCATGAACACACCCGAACCGCGTCCACGCACCTCGAAGTTCTGGCTCGCCGTCAGCGGGGTGCTGACGCTGGCCCTGCTGCTGGGCGGCGCGGCCACGATGAGCCTGTACGAGCAGATGAAGGCGCAACTGGAACACCTTCAGAGCCAGGTGGCCACCACACCGCAGGTTCGGTATATCGCCGTGCTGCTCGACGATCAGCAACTCCCGGCCTTGCTGGTGACGCTGGACCCGCGAAGCGGCCTGCTGGAGCTGCAACGGCTCAACAACATGGTGGAGGGGCGCGAAGACACCATGCAGCTCTGGGCGCTGTCCACCGGGCACCCGCCACGCTCGCTCGGGGTGATCCAGAGCAAGATCAGGACAGCGCAGTTGCCAACGACCGAATCCGCCCTGAAGACCGCCACCCAACTGGCCGTCAGTGTGGAGATCAAGGGCGGGGTGCCGGAAACGGTGGGGCCGCGCCAGCCCTACCTGTTCAAGGGCTGGCTGGTTCAACGCGCCATCTGAGCCCGGGCGACGGGTGCGGGTCGCGTCGCCCGCACGGGCGGCCGGGCCGCCGGGACTGTGCGAAGCGCGGCAGCGGGCAAACGCACCGCGCCCACCGGTGCCGCACCGGGTGCCTTGAAACCCCCGGGTTGCTTGCCCTGGCAATCGAAGTTGTACTCGGCCATGTTCGACTTGAAGCTGAAGTTCTTGCCGACCATCTGGTACCAGCCGCTGTACTGCTGGGCCGACGCATTGGGGGCCAGCGTGCTGGCTGGGTTGCCCGGCGTGGGCGTGGCCACGGGGGTGGTCAGCGCGGAGCCACTGCCCCCACTCGGGGAGAAGTCCACCTCGTCCACGAACATGACCGTGCTGGAGTGATCGGTCTTGCGCGTGCGCGAGGGTGTCTCCACCCCTTTGTGGTTGCGGTAGGCGTAGGTGACGGTGGTGTTCGGCAGGTTGGTCTCGATCACGCCAGAGAGCTTGACGCCGCAGGCCCCGGTGGGCTTGTTCTTCTCCAGCAAGGTCAGGAACGACTGGGTCACACCACGGGCGATGGCGATGTGGCTCGGGCCAGCGGGAATGGGCGTGGGATCCTTGGGAGCGGCCACCGGCAGATCGGGCGACTTCTCGCACACCACGTTCACGTTCTGCCAGATCGTGGCCTGGCGCCAGTAGCGTTCGTCCAGGGGAATGGACCCCGCGCCATGACCCAGCGCACCCTCGTTGCTGTGCTCTTCTTCCTTGTCCTTGTCGTGCACCTGCGCGGCGAAGTGAAACGCCACCGGGATCGTGATGGTGCGCGACTGGTTGAAGATCGCGATGGCGCTGACCCCTTGCTGCTGCAGTCCCAGCTTGTGGGCATTGCAGCGCTGCACCGCGAAGTGGCCGAGGCCTGAAGCGCCGAGCGGCACCTGGACCGGATGGTCCTTGATCGAGTATTGCTTCTTCGGGTACTGGTTCACGCCCACGCTGTGGAAGCTGCCGAAGTTCCCGAGGTGGCCGTTGCCCTGGGCATCGAGGCGCGTTCCGTCGTTCATGACAGCGAGGGCGCCAATGCCCAGTTGCACGTTGAACACACGCCACTTGTTGGCGCTGACCTTCACGGACCCACCGACAAGGTAGGTGACGTGACTGCCTTCGGCCTGCGTGTATTCGCTGCCGTTGGAGCGCACGCGAATGGCCGAGGCGGCATTCACCGTGGGCGTCTGGCCGCTGGTGACCTGGATGGATTCGAAGCTCTCGTAGTTGGGCGACGAGATGCCGGCCTGGGCGGCGTGAGCGCAGAGGCCGAGCACGCCAGCGGCCACCAGGCCGGGAACGGGTTTGAAGTGTTTCATGGAAATCTCCTGGAATGCTCGGTGGATGGGTTCAGCGACCCGGCCTGGCAGGTGCCTTGACGATGTCGCAGATCGTGATGTCGTCTTCCGTCTTGCAGTTCGTCCAGCACTCACCGGGCGACGACAGCACCGGGTCGCAGGCCTGGCGCGCGCTGCCACCGGGCGCGGCCAGCAAGGGCTTGGGAAGCGCGTGTACGGCACCGGTCTGGCCCAGCGGCGGTGGGTTGTTGCAACCGAAGTCGCCCCACTTGCAATGGGCGAGCGGCCGGGGGGCGCTGCCCTGGGCGTGCAGGCTGGCGCTGCCTGCGCCCAGCAGGGCCAGCAGGGCCAGCAGCAAGAGGCTCGAAAGGACTTTGCGGGAATGGGTTTTCATGGTGATCTCCTGTGGGTTGTGCCTTTTGGCCTGACTGAGTCGGCGCGAGTGCGGGATCGGTTCAAAGAGATTCACCGCGACACGCGGCTCTTGCCTTCGGCGCTCAGCACGCGCACGCGGTCGCCCTTCTTGAAGGGCTCGTCGGCCGACTGCACGAGCGAGATCTGCTGGCCGTCGTCCAGCCGCATGCTGATTTCCAGGCCCGGCAGGCGAGCCACGCGGCTCTCGATGGCCTGGCCCGCCAGGTCGCCCGCCACGCTGGCCAGCACCGAGCCGACGAACTGACCATTGCCCTTGCCGGCGAAGCCGCCCAGCGCCAGGCCCACGTTGGCACCTGCAGCGCCACCGACACCCGTGGGAGATCGCTCGATGGTGACCACGCGCACAGCAGTGACCGTGGCCATGGTGATGCTGTGCGCGCGCTGGGTATCGGTGTCGGCGTAGACGTTTTCCGCATGGCTGCGGTACGCACAGCCCTGCAGCAGCACGGCAGAGAGCACCAGGGCGGACGTGATGAGTGGGGGGTTCATGAAGGGCTCCTTGCGGCGTTGAGGTGCCGATTGAGTCGCTGCAAGCGCCCATCTGGTTCAAAGAAAAAGATTGAACCTGCTGCATCCAACCCCCGACTCAGTGGGCGTCAGGCACCAACCCGACGTCCCATCGACCCCATTTCACGAACAGGAGCTCGCCATGAACACCATCGCCACCCCCAGCCTGCATGCCCGCCATCTGTTGCTGGTGCTCTGCATCGCCGCTGCCACCACAAGCCTGGGCGCGCGTGCCCAGGGCACAGCACACCTTCCCACCTTTCCCGCAGGCCCGGCTGCACTGGCTTCGAACGAGAAGCCCGACCTCTTCATCTACCGGCACTACGGTTCGCCCGAAGAAGCCGGCTCGCCACGCGGTTATCCCTACGTGGAGTTCTGCGGCGGCCACGACGGCCAGGGCGGCCCGGCCCGTCGTGTGTATTTCGAGGTGTTCAACCGGGGCGCCGTGGCAACGCCGGCCAGCCAGGTGCGCGTGCAGTTCACCAACCCCCAGACCCACCAGGTCCGGGTGGTGAACGTGGCGGTGGCACCCCTTGCGCCCCAGGCGAATCTGGTCAAGCGGGTGCCCATTCCACCCGGCTGCTACTCCGCTGGATCCAGCGCGCAGTGCAACTTCACCATCACCGCCGACCCCGACCAGCAAGTGGCCGAGCGCTTCGAGAACAACAACGCGCAGCGCTCTTACTGCGTGGGTCCCTCTTTTTGATGAGGTCCCGATGAATGCCCGTTGCCGCTCGGCCCCGCAGTCCTATACTGCTGCCGCATGCACGCCTCATCGCGCCAGGACGAGTCCGATCTCCGAGCCGATCTCGACGCGATCATCGAACAGGATGCGCAGGCCATGAAGCGCTTCTACCTGGCCCTCGCGCCCACCACCTACCAGTTCGCCATGCGCCGCCTGAGCGATCCGGTGCAGGCCGAAGAAGTGGTGGTGGAAACGATGTACGAGGTGTGGACGCATGCCGGTCGTTTTTCCGGGCAGTCCAGCATCCGCACCTGGGTGCTGGGCATTGCACGCCACAAGCTGCTGGACAAGTTGCGCGACCGTTACCGCCACCAGCACGAAGCGCTGGACGACGAGACCGAGGACGCCCGTGCAGGTGATGCGGAATCGCATGCGCCCGAGGGCTTCGAGCGGGTGGCCCAGCGCGAGCACCACGACATGATCGTGCACTGCGCCGGCAAGCTGCCTGAAGACCAGCGCGAGGCCCTGCACCTGGCGCTGTATGAAGATCTGCCACTGGCCGACATCGCACGGGTTCAGGCCTGCCCGGAGAACACGGTGAAGACACGCCTGTTCCATGCGCGCCGCAAGATGAAGGAGTGCCTGCAACGGCTCTTCAAGGACGTGAATGGTCCCTTTGCGGGAGCCGGCCATGGCTGAGCACGAACCGATCGATGCAGACCGGCAGCAGTTGCTCGAATGGTTGCCGCTGGCGGCCAACGAGACCCTCGCACCCGACCTGCTCGCGCAACTGGAATCGGGCCTGGCCCGGCATCCCGATCTGCGGCACGAGCTGCGCTGGCTGCAGACCTTGCGCCATACCGTGCAGGCGCAGCCGCTCGAGGCCGTGCCCGACGGTGACCTGGGCTGGTCGAAACTGGAGCGCCGCATGGCCGCCACCGCAGGAGCCAGGCGCAACCGTGCGGCAACGATCGCACCGCAGGGCTGGTCTGAAAAGCTGCGCGACTGGCTGCAGGCGAACTTCGGCCCCGTGCTGGCTACGGCCTGTGTGCTGATGGTGGCGCAGGCCGTGCTGATCGGCACACTCATCCAGCAGGCGTCCACGTTCGAGGCCGCCGGTGGAAAGCCGCCGGTGGAAGGTGTGGCTTCCGGCGTGTTGCTGCACGTGACGGTGCGGGAAGGTGTGAGCGAATTGCAGCTGCGCGAAGCACTGCGGCGCTTCAACGCCAGCATCGTGCAGGGCCCGAGCGCGCTGGGCATCTACACGCTGCGCATGGCCGATGGCAGCGGCTCGCAAGATGCGCGCGCGCTGGCACAACGCCTCATCGACGAGGCGGGTGGCGTGTTCGAAAGCGCCGCGCCCACCACGGGAGAATGACGATGCGCGCCTGGCTGCTCTTGCTGATGGCATTGCACGCGTTGTGCGCGGGCACCTCATGGGCGCAGACCGCGGGGGGACGTGGATCGAGTGGCGGTGCGCGGGGCGGCGACTGGCGTGCACCGCCGCCGGTGCGAACCCCGCCACCGGTCGTGACGGTGCCCATTCCCACCTCGTCACAGGTTCACGAGGTGGAGCCCGGACAGGTGCTGCTGCTGTCGCGAGATTTCCGCATCACGCGCCAGGTGCTGGGTATCCTGCAGGCCGAAACCATCGTGCCCGTGGCCACAGCGCGACTGCGCACGCTGGGCTGGGACCTCGCACTGTTCCATTTCGCGGACCACGCCGCCGCACTGGAGCGGTTGCTGCAGTGGCGCCAGCGCTTTCCGCAGGTGAGCGTGGACCTCAACCACCTCTACCAGGCGCAGTCCGACATGCAGGGCCGCGAATACGCACTGCGCATGCTGGACCTGCCGCTGCAAACCGCATCGGCGAAAGGAACGGGCGTGCGCATGGGCATGCTGGACACGCGGGTGGAAAACACCGACTGGCTCAGGCAGGCCACGCTGACGCGCAGGCCCTTCCTCAACGACACCTCGGCACGGCAGCCCGATGTGCCGGCTTCGCCCGCGCACGGCACCGCCATCGCCAGTCTGGTCGCCAGTGTGGCGCCGCAGGTGCGCCTGTACGCGGCCGAAGTCATGGCCGCGCGGGGCGACAGGACCGTCACCAACAGCTACCGCCTCATCCAGGGCGTGGACTGGCTGCTGGGCCACCAGGTTCGCGCCATCAACATGAGCCTGGCTGGCCGCCCCGACGTCAACCTGGCCACCACGGTGGATGAACTCATGCGGCGCGACGTGGTCGTGATTGCGGCGGCCGGCAACCAGGGCCACGGCGCGCCGCCCGCCTACCCGGCCGCCTACGCCGTTGCCCATGCCGGCATGCTGGCGGTGACGGCGGTGGACGTGCAGGGGCAGTTGTACGACCAGGCCAACCGGGGCGGCTATGTGTCGGCCGCGGCGCCTGGGGTGCAGATCTGGGTGCCCGCCGCAGGTGCGATGGGAGCCCGCTACGTGAGCGGCACCTCGTACGCCAGCGCTTACGCGACCGGCGCGGTGGCGCGCTGGCTGGCCACCTACCCCGGCCAGAGCGCGTCGACCGCCACCCGGCGACTGCGCGACACCGCACGGGACCTGGGGCCCACGGGGCGCGACGAGTCGTTTGGTGACGGCCTGCTGCAGGTCAACGCCGCGCTGCGCCGCTGATCCGGCAGCGCTATGCTTGCCGCGTGACCGAACCCACCGTCCCGATTCCCACGTCTTCCCGCCTGCCCCGGCGCATCGCGCACCTGGACATGGACGCGTTCTTCGCGTCGGTCGAGCTGCTGCGCTATCCGCAACTCAAAGGCCTGCCGGTGGTGATCGGCGGCGGGCGTCGGCGGGAGGACGAGATGTTCGAGCAACTGCGGCAGGCGCATCCCGAGCGCGACTGGAGCGGCACCGACCTGGCGCACATACCGCCCGAGTACTTTCCCCGGCTGGAAAGCTATGTGGGACGCGGCGTGGCCACCACCGCCACCTACGCCGCACGCCAGTTCGGCGTGGGTTCGGCCATGGGCCTCATGAAGGCCGCCAAACTGTGCCCGCAGGCCATCCTGCTGCCGGTGGACTTCGACGAGGTCCGGCGCGTCTCGCGCCTCTTCAAGAGCACCATCCGCGAGATCGCGCCGGTGATGGAGGACCGTGGGGTGGACGAGGTTTACATCGACTTCACCGATGTGCCCGGCGGCCAGCGAGAGGGTGGACGCGTGCTGGCGCGGCTCATCCAGAAGAGCATCTTCCAGGCCACGGGCCTGACCTGCTCCATCGGCGTGGCGCCCAACAAGCTCATCGCCAAGATGGCGAGCGAATTCAACAAGCCCAATGGCATCAGCATCGTGCACATGGACGACCTGCAAAGCCTGATCTGGCCCCTGCCCTGTCGCAAGATCAACGGTGTCGGCCCGAAGGCCGACGCAAAGCTGCAGGGCCACGGCATCCACACCATCGGCGATCTGGCCCAGCGCGAGCGCCCCTGGCTGGTGGCGCATTTCGGCAAGAGCTATGGCGCCTGGCTGCATGAGGTGTCCTGGGGCCGCGACGAGCGGGCGGTGCAGACCGAGAGCGAGCCGGTCAGCATGAGCCGCGAAACCACCTTCGACCGCGACCTGCACGCGGTGCGCGACCGCGCCGAACTGGGCGGCGTGTTCACCCGGCTCTGCGAACAGGTGGCCGACGACCTGCAACGCAAGGGCTACGCGGGCAAGACCATCGGCATCAAACTGCGTTACGACAACTTCCAGATCGTCACCCGAGACATCACCATGGATGCGTTCACGAGCGATGCCGCCACCATCCGTCGCCAGGCGGGGCTGTGCCTCAAGCGGGTGGACCTGGACCGTCGCATCCGCCTGCTGGGCGTTCGCGTGGGCAAGCTCGTCAAGCCCGGGACAGAGGCGGAAAGCACCGCAGGCTACATTGAGCCTCCACGCCGCCACCGAGACAAATCCCGCCATGAACACACCGACCTGCTTTTCCCTGAGCTCGACGGATGACGTTGCTCACCTGGTGTTGAGCCGGCCCGCCGAGCTCAACACCATGCACCCGACCTTCTGGCGTGAGCTCGACGAGCTGCTCACGCAGATTCACCACGAAGGCACGGCACGCGCGCTGGTCATCAGCAGCACCGGCAAACACTTCAGCGCGGGCATGTCGCTGGAGACCTTCGCGGGCGCGATCCAGATGGACGACCAGAGCCCCGAGGGCCGCGCCGCCATCTTCGATCTGCTCACCGACATCCAGGCCACCTTCACGAAGATCGAGAACCTGCGCATCCCGGTGATCTGCGCCATCCAGGGTGGCTGCATCGGCGGCGCGGTCGACATGGTCACCGCCGCCTGCATCCGCTACGCCAGCGCCGACGCCTTCTTCTGCATCCAGGAAATCAACATCGGCATGGTGGCCGACGTCGGCACGCTCCAGCGCTTGCCGAAATTGATCCCTTTCGCCGTGGTGAAGGAACTGGCCTACACCGGCCGGCGCCTGCCGGCAGCCAAAGCACTGGCCTACGGCTTGGTCAACGAGGTGTTCGACTCCCACGAAGCCACCGTGGCGGGCGCCTTGCAGTGCGCAAAGGAAATCGCGGCCAAGCCGCCGGTGGCCATCTGGGGCACCAAGCAGGCCGTGACCTACGCGCGCGACCACTCGGTGGAAGACAGCCTGCGCCAGATGGGCTGGCTGCAGGGCGCGGTGTGGAGCAACGCGCACGTGCGCGAGGCCATCACCGCGATGAAGGAGAAGCGCGCTGGCGACTTCACGCCGCTGGCCGGCCTTCGGCCATTCAAGTCGCTGGGCTGATCGGGCACCGCCGCAACGCTTCGCGGCTCAGGACAGGCGATAAGTCGCCAGGTGCAGGCTGGTCTCGGTGCTGCTGATGCCGCGGATCAGGCGAATGCGTTCGAGCACCTGCGAGAGTTCAGTGAGGCTGGTCGCGCGCAGCTCGGCCAGCAGGTCCCAGCGGCCATTGGTGTCGTGCAACTCGGCCACGCCGGGCTCGCCGAGCAGGCTGGCGATCACGGCGCGGGTCTGGTTGCCTTCCACCGCCACGCTCATCCAGGCGCTGATCTCGCTGGGCTCGGCATCGGGCCGCAGCCGCACCGTGTAGCCAACGATGACGCCGCTGTCTTCCAGCCGCGTGATGCGGTTGGTGACGGTGCCGCGCGAGACGCCGAGCTTCTTGGCGAGCGCCGCGACGTTGGTGCGCGCGTCCTTGCGCAAGAGGGAGATCAGTTGCTGGTCGATGGCGTCCATTTGGGCATTATGCGATTCGTGGCTGACGTTTTGCTATTTTTCTGACAAAACTTAAGCAGAGTTGGCGATTTACATTGAGTCTGCGCCTGGCGACACTGGATGCAACCCAGAAGGACACCGCCATGAACGCCCCCCTCTATTCCCTGCCCACCCTGTTTCTGAGCGCCCAGGACGTGGCCACGCTGGTCCACCGCCTGGGCCTGCCCGCCGCGCTGGACCGCATGGCCGGCACCATCCACGCCGACTACCTGCGCTGGCCCGATTTCGACAAATCGGCGCGCGTCGCCAGCCACTCGGCCGACGGCGTGATCGAGCTGATGCCGATCGCCGACGACACCACCTACGCTTTCAAGTACGTCAATGGCCATCCCAAGAACACCCAGAGTGGCCTGCCCACGGTGATGGCCTTCGGCGTGCTCGCCGACGTGGACACGGGCGTGCCGGTCCTGCTGAGCGAGCTCACGCTCACCACCGCGCTGCGCACGGCGGCCATGTCGGTGGTGGCCGCGCGTGCGCTGGCCCGGCCGGACAGCCGCCGCATGGCGCTGATCGGCAACGGCGCGCAGAGCGAGTTCCAGGCCCTGGCCTTTCACCACCTGATGGGCGTCGACGAAATTCGCCTGTACGACACCGACACGGCCGCCACGCGCAAGCTCATGGCCAACCTGGCGGGCCTGCCCGGCTTGAAACTGTTCGTCTGCGACAGCATCGCGCAAGCGGTGCGCGGCGCCGACATCGTGACCACGGTGACCGCCGACAAGACCAACGCCACCATCCTCACACCCGGAATGATCGAACCCGGCATGCACATCAACGGCGTCGGCGGCGACTGCCCCGGCAAGACCGAGTTGCACCCCGACGTGCTGCGCATGGCCTCGGTGTTCGTGGAGTACGAGCCCCAGACCCGCATCGAAGGCGACCTGCAGCACCTGCCGGCCGACTTCGCCGTGACCGAGCTCTGGCATGTGCTCGCCGGCAACGCCCCGGGCCGCAACGACGCGGCGCAGGTGACGCTGTTCGACTCGGTGGGCTTCGCGCTCGAAGATTATTCGGCGCTGCGCTTCCTGCGCGAGGCCGCAGGCGAACTCGGCCTGGGCCAGGCGCTGCCGCTGATCCCCGCGCTGACCGACCCGAAAGACCTGTTCGGCCTGCTGCGCCGGGCCGAGCCGAGGCCAGTGGCCCTGGCGCTGGCGGCCTGAAGCAGCCGCTTTCGCTACGATGGGCATCCCCCATCGTTCGCGCGCTCATGAAAACCTTTCACAACCCCCACCACGCAGGCCACGCGGGCCAGCAGGAAATGTTTCGCGGCCGCATGGTGCCTTGCCATGAAGTGCCTGCACGGCTGGCCTTTGTGCTCGCCGAGCTGCAGCGCCGCCCACTCGGTGCGCTCACCGCGCCCGTGGTGGACAACACCGCGCTGGACGCGGCCATCGCCCGCGTGCACAGCGCACGCTACCTCACCTTCCTGGCCAGCGCGTGGGACGACTGGGTCGCCATGGACCCGGCCAACGCGCAGCGCGACGCCCTGCCCTCGGTCTGGCCGCTCGGCAACCCGCACGGCTTTCGCAACGACGTGCTGCCGCACAACTTCGCGGCGCGCCTGGGCCTGTTCTCGTTCGACTCGGGTTCGCCCCTGACCGCCGGCACCTGGGCCGCCGCGCGGGGCGGTGCGGCGTGCGCGCTGGCCGCGGCGCAAGCGGTGGCCGGCGGCGACCGCAGCGCCTTCGCCCTCACGCGCCCACCCGGCCACCATGCCGGTCCGGACTTCCTGGGCGGCTACTGTTTCCTGAACAATGCCGCGATCGCCGCGCAGGCGCTGCGCGACGCCGGCCATGCGAAAGTGGCCGTGCTGGACGTGGACTACCACCACGGCAACGGCACACAGACCATCTTCTACGAGCGCGCCGATGTGCTCACGGTGTCGATCCATGGCGACCCGGCCACCGAGTACCCGTTCTTCCTCGGCCACGCGGACGAGCGCGGCGCGGGCGCCGGCGAAGGCTTCAACCTCAACCTGCCATTGCCGCGCGGCACCGGCTTTGCCACCTGGCGCGCCGCGCTGGATCGCGCGCTGCAGGTCGTGCGCGATTTCGGCGCCAACGCCCTGGTGGTGCCCATGGGCCTGGACACCTTCCAAGGCGACCCGATCTCGGGCTTCACCCTCAAGACCACCGACTACGCCGCCGTCGGCGCGGCATTGGCCGGTGCCGGCCTGCCCACGGTGTTCACCTTCGAGGGCGGCTACGCGGTGGACGAGGTCGGCACCAACGCCGTCAACCTGCTGGAAGGTTTTCAGCAGGCGACCTGAAAAAGTGCTGAATCCGGCACGCCTTCTGGTGCGTATCCAGAGGGCCATGAAGCTCTTTCAACCCACCCCACGCCCTGAAACGCCGCGCCGCGCTGCGGCCGGCTCACGCCCCGTTCTGGTCTGGAGCCGGCCCGATGGGCACCCGCCCGCGTCCCGGCTACCGCACAATGCGCCCATGAGCGACCAACCCGACGACACCCTCATCGCCCTGATCGACCGCATCGCGCAACGCGACGAGGCGGCGCTCAAAGCCCTTTACGACCTGGTGTCGTCCAAGCTCTACGGGCTTTCGTTGCGTGTGGTGGGCAAACACGAATGGGCCGAGGACGTGCTGCAGGAGACCTTCCTGCAGATCTGGCGATCGGCCGGCGACTACCGCGCCAGCCTGAGCCCGCCCATGGCCTGGCTGGGCCTGATCGTGCGCAGCCGTTCACTGGATTTCCTGCGTCGGCGCACCGCCGAGCGCGTGCACCTCACCGACGAGATCGACGACGTGATGGCCGACACGATGGAAGGCGACTCCCCCAACCCCATGGACGTAAGCCTGGCGAGCCAGCAGGCCTGGGCGCTGCACCAGTGCCTGGGCAAGCTGGAGAACCGCCAGCGCGAGGTGGTGAGCCTGGCCTACCTGCGCGACCTGAGCCACAGCGAGCTCGCCGAGCAGCTCAAGCTGCCGCTGGGCACGGTCAAGACCTGGATCCGGCGCGGGCTTGATCAACTGCGCACCTGCATGGCGCGCTTTGCGTGAAGGAGCTGCCATGAACCTTCTGCAAAACCCCGAACTTCTGGACAAACTGGCCGCTGCCCACGCGCTGGGCACACTGCGCGGCGGCGCACGCCGGCGCTTCGAAGCCATGGCACGCGAACAGGCGCCGGTGCGCGCTGCCGCCCTGGTGTGGCAGAGCCGCGTGGCGAGCATGAACGAGCTGCAGGCCCCCAGCGACCCCGCTCCCGCGGTGTGGACGCGCATCGAGAACCTGGTGCGAGCCGACCGCGAAGAACAGGCCATGACCGTGGCGCGCGCCAAACCATCCCAACCCGCCAGCCGGGGCGGCTGGCTGCGCAGCCTGGCGTTGTGGCGCGGCACCACCGCGGCCGGCGCACTGGCCACGGTGCTGGCGGTGGTCACGGCTGTGGGCCTGCGCGACAACCTGGGCGCACAGATCGGCGAACTGCAGGCCAGACTGGAAGCCACGCCCGCCATCGAATACGTCGCCGTGCTCAACGACGACAAGGCCAGCGCTTCCATGCTGGTGACCTTCGATCCGAAGAGCAGGAAACTGACGCTGCAGCGCGTGGGGGGTTTCCAGGAGGCGAGCGACAAGTCGCTGCAACTCTGGGCCTTACCGCCTTCGGGCGGACCGCGCTCGCTCGGCGTGCTGACCCATGAACGTCTGCTGCAACTGGCCGCCGATCAAGCCGACGTGCGCGAGGTCCCGGCACTGGCCGTCAGCCTGGAACCTCTCGGAGGCGTGCCCAGCGAACGCGGACCGACGGGGCCGGTGCTGTTCAAGGGCGCGTTGATCCAGAAGATGCTGTGATCACTGCCGCGCCGTGCGCACATTGGCCGGTGGTGATTGCGGGTGGCTGCTGCGCCAGGGGTTGATGTCGAGCCCGCCGCGGCGCGTGTAGCGCGCGTACACCGTGAGCTTGGCGGGCTTGCATCGCTGCCAGATGTCCATGTAGATGCGCTCCACACACTGCTCGTGGAATTCGTTGTGGTTGCGAAAGCTCACGATGTACTGCAGCAGCCCGGCCTGGTCGATCTGCGGTCCGCTGTAGCTGATCTGCACGCTGCCCCAGTCGGGCTGGCCCGTCACCAGGCAGTTGCTCTTGAGCAAGTGGCTCACCAGGGTTTCGTCCACCGGCTTTTCGTCCAGCGCGGCCGTCAGCAGTTCGGGTGCGGGCTGGTACTGCGTGCACTCCACGTCGAGCCGATCGATCGACAGGCCGCTCAATTCGTGCACGGGCTCGGCATCGAACTGCTCGGGCATCAGCAGCTTCACGCCCGCACTCGCCTGCACCGGCCCACCGTGCCAGATGGCCGCGCTCACGTCGATGCGGATGCGCTCGCGCACGGCGTCGGCGCTGGCGAAGAGGCTGTTGTTGAAGCTGTTGAGGTAGAGCTTGAACGACTTGCTCTCGACAATGTGCGTGCTCTCGCAAGGCACGGTGATGTGGGCCAGGGCCACCTGCGGCTTGCCGCGCAGGTTCAGCCAGCTCAATTCGAAAGCGGTCCAGAGATCGGCGCCCAGAAAGGGCACGCTGCCGGTGATGCCGATCTCGCGCCGCTTGGTCTCGCGCGGCAGGGGAAACAGCAGGGAAGCGTCGTATTGGTCGACGTAGGCCGAAGCGCGGCCAAGCTGGGATTGTTCAGGTGTGTTCACACGAATTCTCGTTCTCGGAGCCACTTGGTGGCGACCCATTTCTCGCCCTCGATCACCGGCGCACCGCCATGCAGGGTGCGCGTCGAGGGGTGCGGCCGGTCGTAGCTGAAGAACACCGCGTTGCCGCGCACCGGTGCCACTTCGAAGCCGACGTCGGGAAAGGTGGTGCCGCCGCCGCGTGCGGGTTCATTGAGGTACATCACGAGCGTGGCCACGCGCTGGCCGCCGCGCCGCAGGATGGTGGGCGTGCCCGGCTCGGCCGGGTCGAAGTAGTCGTAGTGCGGCTTGTACTCGGCGCCGGGGTGGTAGCGCAGCACCTGGAAGCCCTCGCCGTTCTCCACCGGCCAGCCCACCAGCCGCGCGATGCGCGCTTCGATGCGCGCCACCTCGGGAATCTGCCCGCGCGTGAAGAACATGCCGCTGCTGGTGCGATCGGGGTTGAGTTCCTCGCCACCCGTTTTGGTCTCCACGGTGAGCGAGCGGGCCAGTTGGGGCCGCGCAGCCTCCATGAGCGCATCGCACTCCTCGGCGCTGAGCAGGTTGCCCAGCACCACCACGCGCGGGTGGTTGAGCGTGGCGATCACGTCGACCATGCGATCGCCTGCGTCGATCTGACGCGGAGAGCGGCTCAGGTCAAGATCGGGCACCGGCACACCCACCTGCGCGGGTGCGGCACCGCTCGCGGTGGGAGCCGCAGCGACGGCTTTCGCGGCCGACTGCGTGCGCAAGTGCTCGCGCAGCGTGGTGTCGAGTGCCTTCATGGCCACCGATTCGCTCCAGCCCGAGGCCACCATGGAGGCCAGCACCACGTCCGGGGTGAAACCGGCGGTGGCCTGTTCGATGATCCAGCGGCGCAGTTCGGGGGTGATGGTCTGTTGGGCCATGGGCTGCCTCCTCAGATGCGGGCATCGCGGCGGAACACCAGCCGCTCCGTGGTGGATTCGGCCCCGTGGAACCGATAGCCTTCAAGATTGAAGCGCTTGAGCTGCTCGACCGCAGTGATGCGGTGCTGCACGGCGTAGCGCACCATCAGGCCGCGCGCGCGCTTGGCCATGAAACTGATGACCTTGTAGCCATCGGCCTTGCGCTCCTCGAAAACGCAGGTCACGACGCGCGGCACCAGCGCCTTGCGGTCCACCACCTTGAAATATTCTTCGCTGGCGAGGTTGACCACCACCGGGCTGAGTTCGGCCTGGGCGCGTTGATTGAGGTGCTCAGCAATCTGGCGGCCCCAGAACTGGTAGAGGTTGGTGCCGCGCCCGGTCTTCAGGCGCGTGCCCATTTCCAGGCGGTAGGCCTGCATCAGATCGAGCGGGCGCAGCACGCCGTAGAGGCCACTCAGGATGCACAGGTGCTGTTGCAGCCAGTCCAGGTCGGCCTCGGGCAGGGTCTTCGCGTCCAGGCCACCGTACACGTCGCCATCGAACGCCAGCACCGCCTGCTTGGCGTTCCTGGGCGTGAAGCGGGGCCGCCAGGCCTGGTACCGCGCGGCGTTCAAACCTGCCAGCGCATCGGACAGATCCATGAGCTCGGCGATCTGCATGGGCGACTTCTCGCGCATCACGCCCACGAGTTCGGTTGCCTGCTTCATGAACAGCGGCTGGGTGTGGGTGGCCACGTGGGGTGGCGTGTCGTAATCGAGCGCCTTGGCGGGAGAGATGAGAAACAGCATGGCGATGGGATGTGAAAAGGGCTTCCCGAAGGAAGCCCTGATTATGACCACGGGTGGGATTTACTTCAGGTCACCGGCCAGGCTCGCCAGGGTTTCAACCGGCACCTGCATGTGTGCGGGGTAATGGGTGTGATCGCAACCGATCTTCACCGCCGCGCCCGCCTGGATGGCGGCGCGCATCGTGGGCGTGAACTCGAAGCGCACGAAGTGCACCGCCGAGGTCTTTTCGTCGTTCTCGCGGTCCAGGTCCTCGTCGGCGATGGCGTAGACCCGGGCGTGGCCTTCCACCTCGACGAACATGCGGTCCTCCACGCCGATCAGGCGCGCGAGCTCGCGCTTGCGTTCGTTGACGTCGGTGTATTCGATCATCATCGTCGCCTTCCAGTTGGTGCCATCGGGCACCAGCGGCGCATAGGCTTCGATCTCCTGCTCGATGCCTTCTTCTTCGAAGATCTTCTCGATGCGCAGCATCTCCTGGATCTGGTAGCGGATGGTGGTCTCGCTCTCGAACTGCAGGTGGATGTGCTCGCCGAGCTGCACGCTGCGCAGCTTGCGGTGTGCGATGACCTCGGGCTTGTGGACCTTGCGCCACTTGGTGTAGGCCTCCAGGCTCATGAGCGTGTCGGCGGTGATGCGGCCGGTGAGTTGCATGGGCTTCTCCTTACTTCAGCCCGTAGGCCTGGGCCACGAGGCTGAGCGGGTGTTGCAAGGTGGGCGCACCCAGGCCGTTGACCTCGAAGCCTTGCGCGATGTGGTGGCCTCCGAGCGGACAGTCCGAGCTGATGTAGTCGGGCTTGCTGCCATCCTTCATGTTCGCCATGGCCTTGAACACCGGCTTGCCGATCTTCAGCGCCGTCTGGTGGTAAGCCTTCTTCACCCCAAAGGTGCCCGCGTGCCCCGAGCAGCGCTCGATGGTGTTGAGCGTGGTCTCGGGAATCATCTTCAACATCTCTTCGGTCTTGCGCCCGATGTTCTGCACCCGGCCGTGGCAGGGAATCTGGTAGCTCACGTTGCCCAGCTTCTGCGGGAACTCGGTCTTGAGCAGGCCATCGCGCTTGCGCGCCATGAAGTATTCGAACGGATCCCACAGGTGTTCCTTCACCAGCTGGGTGTCGGCGTCGTCAGGAAACATGAGCGGGATTTCCTGCTTGAACATCAGCGCGCAACTCGGCACGGCCGCGAGGATGGCGTAGCCGTCCTTCGCGTACTTCGCCAGCACGGGGATGTTGGCGGCCTGACTCTTCTGCACCGAGTCCAGGTCACCCAGTTCGAGCTTGGGCATGCCGCAGCATTGTTCCTTCTCGACGATCACATAGGGAATCTCGTTGTGGTCGAGGATCTTCAGCAGGTCCAGGCCGATGCCGGGCTCGTTGTAGTTGATGTAGCAGGTGGCAAAGATGGCGACCTTGCCCGGGGTCTTGTCGCCATCCTTCACCACCGTGGCCTTGGCTTCAGGGGTGCCGGATCGGAACTTCCTGGTCGCGAGCTCGGGCAGCCAGGCGTCCTTGTCGACACCGAGCGCGCTTTCCATGACGCCGCGCGCGGCCTGGGTCCGGTTCACCGCGTTGGCCACCTGCACCACGATCGGGATGCCCGCGAACTGGCCGTGCACGTCGGTTGACGCCAGGAATTTCTCGGCCAACCCGACCTCGCCCTTCTTGAACTTGATGGCCTTGGCGCGCAGCATGGTGTGCGGGAAGTCCAGGTTCCATTCGTGCGGTGGCGTGTAGGGACACTTGGTCATGTAGCACAGGTCGCACATGTAGCACTGGTCGACCACCTTCCAGTAGTCCTTCTTGTCCACGCCGTCGACCTCCATGGTCGAGCTTTCATCGACCAGATCGAACAGCGTGGGAAAGGACCCGCACAGGCTCACGCAACGGCGGCAGCCATGGCAGATGTCGAAGATGCGCTCCAGTTCGTGGAAGCACTTCTCCTCGTCGTAGAAATCGGGGTTCTTCCAGTCGAGCGCGTGCCGCGTTGGCGCCTGCAGATTGCCTTCGGTGGCCATGCTTGTCTCCTCGTCTTGTGCGAGTGTGTTCGTGGGGGAAACGCTGCGCTCAAGTGAGCGCAGCTTTCAGAACGCCGCGCGAAGCGCGGCGGGGGTCAGTCCACCAGTTCGTTCAAGGCTTTCTGGTAGCGGTTGGCGTGCGAACGCTCGGCCTTGGCCAGGGTCTCGAACCAGTCGGCCACTTCGTCAAAACCTTCCTCACGCGCAGTCTTGGCCATGCCTGGGTACATGTCGGTGTACTCGTGCGTTTCGCCAGCCACGGCCGAAGCCAGGTTGTTGCGGGTGGAGCCGATCGGCAGGCCCGTGGCCGGGTCACCGGATTGCTCGAGGAATTCCAGGTGGCCGTGCGCATGACCGGTCTCGCCTTCGGCGGTGGAGCGGAACAGTGCGGCCACATCGTTCTGACCTTCCACATCGGCCTTGTTCGCGAAGTACAGGTAGCGGCGGTTGGCCTGGGATTCGCCAGCGAAGGCGTCCTTCAGGCATTGCTCGGTCTTCGAGCCTTTCAATGCGGGCATGGGGTATCTCCTTGTGTGGTTGGAAGAAGTGCCCAGGAGTCCGAAAAAACACGTCCGTTCTCCTGGAGCGAAACACGTTACGCCGGCTGCAGAGGAAGGTCTAATTGTTCTGGGCTATCCACCCTATTGGAGCTGGCTATTGATGCAAACGGATTGATAACCGTTCTCAACAACGTCGACACACCGCCTGGAAAGCCGCAAACTGGAGCGCGACGCAGGCCCTTTGATTACGATAAGGGAAATGCATTGCATAATGGTGAATCGCGACAAACGCCTTCAGGAGACAAGCATGCCGTCCAACGCCACCCTGCCCGCACCCGCTCCGATCCAGCAACTGCACCACTACGCCTACCGCGCCAGGGATGCAGAAGAGACACGCCGGTTCTACGAAGACGTCCTGGGCCTGCCGCTGTACCACATCATCCAGAGCGATTACGTGCCCAGCACGGGTGAGTACTGCCCGTACACGCACTTCTTCTTTCGCCTGCAGGACGGTTCCTTCATCGCCTTCTTCGACCTGGGCGACGACGAAGCCGCGCAGCCGAGCCCGAACACGCCGAAGTGGGTGAACCACATCAGCTTCCGTGTGGACACGGAGCAGGAGCTGGAGAACACCAAGGCGCGCCTGGAAGCGCATGGTGTGGAGGTGCTGGGCGTGACGGACCACCACATCTTCAAGAGCATCTATTTCTTCGATCCGAATGGCATCCGCCTGGAGCTCACGGCGCAACTGGCCGATGAGTTCGAGATGCTGGAAGAGAGCAAGACGGCGCATGCTCGCCTGGGCGAGTGGAATGCGCGCAAGGAACAGTGGCGCAAGGAACGCGCCGAGGGCAAGTCCGCCGCGCCGCTGAAGCCGCAGCAGAACGATCGGCCTGAGGTGGCTGAGCGGGTGAAGGCCTGAGTTCTTGGCGTTGTCGTGAGTCCGGTCGGCGCGAGCAAGGGCGAAGGGCTCCGCGAATGTCCCCCGGGCCGGCTTCGCCGCCCCTCCTCCTTTATTTCGCTGCGCCCTTGCTCGCGCCGACCTCATGGCACACGACCATAGGCAAGCCAGCATGTCACCCGCTCGTTGACGTTGGGCGCTCTGCGCAGCGAAATAAAGGAGGAGGCGGCCTCCCGCCGCCGGGGGACATTCGCGGAGCAGAGTGCCCAACGTCAACGAGCAGCGCGAGGTAGTCGAATGAAATCAACAAGAAGGAGCAACGCATGTCCCTGACAGCGTACAAAGAAACCGCCCACACCAACAGCTACCAGTTCACCGCTGGCACAGGCTACGAACTCCCCGAGTACCCCTTCGTTGCCCCGCCTGAATTGAAGAGCGAACAGGTGGTGCGCCACCCGGTGGTCATCGTGGGCGGGGGCATCACCGGCCTCACCCTGGCCTGCTCGCTGGCGCGCCTCGGGGTCAAAGCCGTGCTCATCGACGAAGACAACACCGTCGGTGTCAAAGGCGCTTCTTCACGCGGCATCTGCTACACCCAGAAATCGCTGGAAATCTTCGAGCGACTGGGCATCTTCGAGCGCATCGCCGCCAAGGGCGTGCAGTGGAGCGTGGGCCGCACCTTCGCCGGTGACGACGAGGTCTACAGCTTCGACCTGCGCCAGCAAGGCAACTTCCACCTCTCCAGCCAGCCACCCTTCATCAACATCCAGCAGTTCTACATCGAAGGTTTCCTGGTCGAACGCATCCAGGAACTCGGCGTCGTCGAGCTGCGATGGCAGAACCGCCTCACGGCCTTCGAACAGAACGCCGAGTGCGCCACCCTTACGGTGGAGACGCCAGCCGGCAGTTACCGCATCGAAGCCGAACATGTGATCGACGCCACCGGCTCGCACAGCCCGCTGCGCAAATGGCTGAACGTGCCCTTCGACTCTCGCCGAGGCGACGACCGCTGGTGCATCGCCGACGTGCGCTTCAGCACGCGGCCACCCGTGGAGCGCCACACCTGGATCGAGGCGCCGTTCAACGAGAACCGCGCCGTCTGGCAGCACCTCATGGCCGACAACGTCTGGCGCATCGACTATCAGATGGCGCCCAACGCCGACCCCGAATACGTGAGCCGCGAGGATGTGGTGCGCGAGCGGCTGCAACGCCAGTTCGGCGCCGACGTGCAGGTCGACATCGTCTGGGTCGGTCCTTACGCCTACCGCAGCGAATGCGTGCACGGCATGCGCCACGGCCACGTGTACCTGATGGGCGACTCGGCCAAGGTGGTGAGCCCCTTCGGCGCACGCGGCGGCAACACCGGTGTGGCCGATGCCGACAACCTGGCCTGGAAGCTGGCCGCCGTGCTGCGTGGCAAGGCCGCTCCGGCCCTGCTCGCCAGCTACGACCAGGAGCGCCTGGAAGCCGCGCAGCAGAACGTGAACGTAACCAACCGCACCGCGCGGTTCCTGCGCCCGGCCGACGGCAGCGAGCGCCTGTTCCGGGACGCCGCCATCGGCCTGGCCAGGCAATACCCGTTCGCGCGCAGCCTCATCAACACCGGGCGCATGGCGGTGGCCAACCCCTACAGCCGTTCGTCCGTCTGCACCTACGCACCCACCAGCGCCGCCGGCCAGTCGGTGCAGAACGTGCACTTCGCCTGGGCCAACGGCCAACCCGGCAAGGTCAACGACCTGCTGGACTGGGCCGCTGGCGACCTGCTGCTGCTGGTGTTCGGCGACCTGAGTGCCGCCAGCGCGCAGCGCCTGCGCCGGCTGTGTGGCGATGCACCGGTGCGCAGCGTGCAGGTGCTGGGAAAAGACGGCGCGCCACAGGCGCTGGAACATGTGCGCGATCCCAACGGCCACCTGCAGGGCGCCTGCCAGGTGTCCGGCCATGCCTGGGCGCTGCTGCGGCCCGACGGCTACCTCGCCGCCACCGGCGAAACCATCAACACCCCACTGATCGAGGCCATCGAACGCTCGCTGGGCCTGCGCGGAGATACCCCATGAAGACCACGCCCCAATTCCAGGACGCCGACGCGTTCTACGAGCAGTTGCTCGACGCCCAAGCTGGCCTCAGCCGCGAAGAGGCCGAGCTGTTCAACGCCCGCCTGATCCTGCTGCTGGCCAACCAGATCGGGGACACGCAGGTGCTGCGCGAATGCATCGCCGCGGCAGGGCAACGATAGAATCAAGGGCTTCCCTGCTCTCCCTGACGGCATCCTGCGGGATGCCGTTTTTATTCTGGCGCCCCCCATGACCGACACCCTGAACCAGCCTGGCCTGCAATCCCTGGCCAAATCGTTCGAACCCGCACCGATCGAAGCCCGCTGGGGCCCGGAATGGGAGCAGCGCGGCGTGGGCGTGGCGGGCTTCCGGGGCACGGGGGCACCCAAAGCCGGTGCGCCGTCGTTCTCGATCCAGTTGCCTCCCCCGAACGTGACCGGCACGCTGCACATGGGCCACGCGTTCAACCAGACCATCATGGACAGCCTCACGCGCTACCACCGCATGGCCGGCGCGAACACCGTCTGGGTGCCCGGCACCGACCACGCCGGCATCGCCACGCAGATCGTGGTGGAACGCCAGTTGCAGGCGCAGGGCATCAGCCGCCACGACATGGGCCCCACACCGGCCGAGGCGCGCAAGAACTTCGTGGCCAAGGTGTGGGAGTGGAAGGAGCAGAGCGGCAACACCATCACCACACAGATGCGCCGCATGGGCGACAGCGTGGACTGGAGCCGCGAGTACTTCACCATGGACGAGAAGCTCTCGACCATCGTCACCGAAACCTTCGTGCGTCTGTACGAACAAGGCCTGATCTACCGTGGCAAGCGCCTGGTGAACTGGGACCCGGTGCTCAAGACCGCCGTGTCCGACCTGGAAGTGGAAAGCGAAGAGGAAGACGGTTTCCTCTGGCACATCGCCTACCCGCTCACCGACGGCAGCGGTTCGCTCACCGTGGCCACCACCCGCCCCGAAACCATGCTGGGCGACGTGGCGGTGATGGTGCACCCCGAGGATGAGCGCTACACCGCGCTGATCGGCAAGACCGTGCGGCTGCCGCTGTGCGACCGCGACATCCCGGTGATCGCCGACGCCTATGTGGACCGTGAATTCGGCACCGGTGTGGTGAAGGTCACGCCCGCGCACGACACCAACGACTATGCGGTCGGCCAACGCCACAAGCTGCCGATCATCGGCGTGCTCACGCTCGACGCCGCCATCAACGAAAACGCCCCCGCGAAGTACCAGGGCATGGACCGCTTCGTCGCACGCAAGGCCGTGGTGGCCGACCTCGAAGCCGCCGGTCTGCTGGTGGAAACGAAGAAGCACAAGCTCATGGTGCCGCGCTGCGCACGCACCGGACAGGTCGTCGAGCCCATGCTCACCGACCAGTGGTTCGTTGCCATGAGCAAGGTGAGCGAATCCGATCCCAGCGGCAAGAGCATTGCGCAAAAGGCCATCGATGCCGTGCAGTCGGGCGAAGTCACCTTCGTGCCCGAGAACTGGGTCAACACCTACAACCAGTGGATGAACAACATCCAGGACTGGTGCATCAGCCGTCAGCTCTGGTGGGGCCACCAGATTCCCGCCTGGTACGACGACGACGGCAACGTGATCGTGGCGCGCAACGAAGCCGAAGCGCAGGCCAAGGCGTCGGGCCAGACGCTCACGCGCGATCCCGACGTGCTCGACACCTGGTATTCATCGGCCCTGGTGCCTTTCTCGACGATGGGCTGGCCGAACCAGAAGGATGGCGAGACCGAGGATTACAACCTCTACCTGCCCAGCAGCGTGCTGGTGACCGGCTACGACATCATCTTCTTCTGGGTCGCCCGGATGATCATGATGACCACGCACTTCACAGGCCGCGTGCCCTTCAGGCATGTTTACATCCACGGTCTGGTGCGCGATGCGCAGGGCCGCAAGATGAGCAAGAGCGAAGGCAACGTGCTCGACCCGGTGGATCTGATCGACGGCATCTCGCTCGCGCCGCTGCTCGAGAAACGCACCACCGGACTGCGCAAGCCCGAGACCGCGCCCAAGGTGCGCAAGGACACCGAAAAGGAATTCCCCGAAGGCATTCCGGCCTACGGCGCCGACGCACTGCGCTTCACCTTCGCCGCGCTCGCTTCGCTCGGCCGCAGCATCAACTTCGACAGCAAGCGCTGCGAGGGCTACCGCAACTTCTGCAACAAGCTCTGGAACGCCACGCGATTCGTGCTCATGAACTGTGAGGGCCAGGACTGCGGCCTGGAAGAACACACCAAGGCCGAATGTGCGGTGGGCCAGCCCTTTCACGGCTACCTCAGTTTCAGCCAGGCCGATCGCTGGATCAGCTCGGTGCTGCAGAAGGTCGAGGCCGACGTGGCCAAGGGCTTCGCCGAGTATCGGCTGGACAACGTGGCGAACACGATCTACGACTTCGTCTGGAACGAGTTCTGCGACTGGTACCTCGAGATCGCCAAGGTGCAGATCCAGACCGGCGATGCATCGCAGCAGCGCGCCACGCGCCGCACCCTGATCCGCACGCTCGAAGCCATCCTGCGCCTGGCCCACCCCGTCATCCCCTTCATCACCGAAGAGTTGTGGCAGAAGGTCGCGCCGGTGGCCGGCATGGCCGGTCCCACCATCAGCGTGGCGCGCTACCCCGAGAGTCAGCCCAACAAGATCGACGAAGCGGCCATTGCACACGTGGTCAAGCTCAAGTCGCTGGTCGATGCCTGCCGCACCTTGCGTGGCGAAATGAACGTGTCACCCGCCACGCGCCTGCCGCTCTATGTGGTGGGGGACGCCGACTTCATGCGCGCGGCTGGCCCGGTGCTGCAGGCCCTGGCCAAGCTGAGCGAGGTGCGCGTGTTCGACGACGAAGCCGCGTGGGCCGCCGCCGCGCAGGCCGCGCCCGTGGCCGTGGTGGGCGAGGCGCGCCTGTGCCTGTACATGGAGATCGACGTGGCGGCCGAGAAAGCGCGCCTGGGCAAAGAGGCCACGCGCCTGGAAGGCGAGATCACCAAGGCCAATGCCAAGCTGGGCAACGAGGCTTTCGTGGCCAAGGCACCGCCGGCCGTGATCGATCAGGAGAAGAAGCGGGTGGCCGACTTTTCAGCCACGCTGACCAAGGTGCGGGAACAGCTCCAGCGTCTGTGAGCGCCTGATGCGTCAGTTCCGATGCAGCGCGATCGAGCTCCACTGTGATGGCGTGACCGTCTGCGGATCGCCCGGTTCCTGATAGTCCAGGTTGTCGAGCGCCGAGAAATCGCTGACGCGGTGCTCGGCGCTCTGCGCCGCCGCACCCGGTGACAGCGTTTCGTGGATCCGGTGCGCCACGTACCAGCTGGCGCGCAGCTTGGCTTCGCGCGTGTGCGAACCGAGGCGCGGCGTGAGGTGCAGGTTGGGAATGCCGTGCAGCGGCGTGCCCTCGGCGGCGAACTGGGGATTCGCGCCATCGAGCAGGCAGGCGTCGATGCGGCCATCGCACAGCGCCAGCGCCAGCGCCTCGGCGTCGAACAGCGAACTGCGGCTCACGCCCACCCACAACTGACCGGGCTTGCAATGGTTGAGCAGGCGCTCGTTGATCCAGCCCTTGAAGCGCGAGGCGTACACCATCTGCAGCGAGATCGCGTCGGAATGGTTCAGCAGCTCCTGCAGCGAAACAGGTTCGACCTTGAGCTTGTCCCAGATGTCGGCGGCGTGGTGCACGGCCGGGTCATAGCCCAGCAGCCGCACGCCCAGGCTGCGCAGCATGGGCGCCAGCGTGTGGGCCACGGGCGCGAGGCCCAGCAGACCCACGGTGCTTCCCGAAAGCTCGCGCCCCATGCGCACCTGCGAAATCTTGCGTCCCAGCAGCGCGCTGATCATGCCGCGCCGGTAGAGCATGAGCAGGCCATACAGCAGGTATTCGGCGTTGGAGCGCACCGTGGCGCTGCGCGCCTGCAGCACGCGCACGTTGCGCCGCGCGCAGGCGTCCAGGTCGGTGTTGTCGCTGGAGATCTGCATGCGCGCCACGATCTCGAGCTTGGGTGCGAAATCCAGGAACTCGTGAGAGACCACCACATGCGGCGGCAGCACGATGGCGCGCGACTTGTAGGTGCTCTTGCGCAGTTCCGGTGGATCGTCGGCGAGCTCGGGGCGGAAACTCACCTCATGGCGTTCCTGCAGCCAGGCCAGCGCCTCGGGCACGAGCGGATCAAGGAGCAGGACTTCCATGGTGCAGGACGGGTTGGAGGTCGTTGAAGGGGATGGCCCGGCAATCAGCGCCGCTTGAGCACGCTGATGTGGTCGCCACCAAGCGTGGCCTGCTCCAGCAGAACGTTGCCGGTCTGCTTGGCAAAAGCCTGGAAATCGCGCACCGAACCCGCATCGGTGGATATCACCTTCAGCGTCTGGCCACTGAGCATGTCGGCCAGGGCTTTCTTGGCCTTCAGGATGGGAAGCGGGCAGTTCAGGCCGCGCGCGTCGAGTTCTCGATCAGCATTCATGGGGGGGTATTCCTGGGTTCACGACATTCTAAGCGTGGCACGCGGCCAGCGCGGGCCGAGCTGCTCCCGGATTCCCGCTGGCCGGTTCAAGCGGCCGGACTTGCGGTGCCCGGGCGTGGCGGATCGTCCCGGAACCCGGGTTCGATGCCGCGCGCGCGCAGCCACTGGGCCAGCGCCAGCCCGGTGCCCGCGCGCCAGCACAGCACCTTTTCTGGCGGCAGCAACCGGTACTCCACCAGTTCGGGCGAGAGCTTCACGTCGCCGTGAACCCGTGCGTGGTAGGTGATGATGACCTGGTTCATGCGCTGGAAATCGTGCACCGCCACGAGCGAGAGTTCGTCCACGGCCAGGGTGGTTTCCTCGGCGATCTCGCGCCGTATGCCCTCTTCAGGCGTCTCGCCCGCCTCCATGAAGCCGGTGATGAGCCCGAACATGTCGGGCCGGGGCCAGGCCGCGTTGCGCGCCAGCAGGATCCTGCCGTCCAGCTCCACAATGGCCGCGAGCACCGGCGTGGGGTTGTTCCAGTGGGTGAAGCCGCAGGCCGGGCAGCGCAGCCGCTCCACCAGGCCGCTGTCTTCCTCCAGACCGAGCATTTCCAGCGGCGTGGCGCAGTTCGGGCAAAAGCGGAATTCGCTGCTCATGATCGGCAGCGCGTCAGGCGGGGAACACGCCGGTGGACAGGTAGCGGTCGCCCCGGTCGCAGACGATGAAGACGATGGTGGCGTTCTCCACCTGGCGCGCGATCTGCTGCGCGACCCAGCATGCGCCTGCGGCCGAAATGCCACCGAAGATGCCTTCTTCACGCGCGAGCTGGCGGCACATCTCCTCGGCATCGGACTGGTCCACGTACACGAGTTCGTCGACCCGGCTGGCGTCGTAGATCTTCGGCAGGTATTCCTGCGGCCATTTGCGGATGCCGGGGATGCGCGAACCCTCGCTGGGCTGCGCCCCGATGATGCGGATGGCCGGGTTCTTTTCCTTCAGGAAACGCGAGACGCCGGTGATGGTGCCGGTGGTGCCCATGGCGCTGACGAAATGCGTGATGCGACCGCCGGTCTGCGCCCACAGCTCCGGCCCGGTGGTCTCGTAGTGCACACGCGGGTTGTCCTCGTTGGCGAACTGGTCGAGCACGCGGCCCTTGCCTTCGGCCTGCATGCGCTCGGCAAGGTCGCGCGCCGATTCCATGCCGCCGCTCTTGGAAGTCAGGATGAGTTCCGCACCGAAGGCCTTCATGGTCTGTGCACGTTCGATGGACAGGTCCTCCGGCATGATCAGCACCATGCGGTAACCCTTGATGGCGGCAGCCATGGCCAGCGCAATGCCGGTGTTGCCCGACGTGGCTTCGATCAGCGTGTCGCCAGGCTTGATGTCGCCGCGCTCCTCGGCGCGCTTGATCATCGAGACCGCGGGCCGGTCCTTCACCGAACCAGCCGGGTTGTTGCCTTCGAGCTTGCCGAGGATCACGTTGCCGCGCTCGGTGTTTTGCGCAGCGCCGATGCGCTGCAATGCCACCAGGGGCGTGTTGCCGATGGCGTCTTCAATCGTCGGGTATTTCATGGCGTCACTGTGCCATAATTTCCGGTCGCCGTTCCGCGATGCCCGGGTGGTGAAATTGGTAGACGCGCCGGACTCAAAATCCGGTTCCGAAAGGAGTGTCGGTTCGATTCCGACCCCGGGCACCAGATATCAGGCCGTGCAGTTGTGCTGCACGGCCTTTTTCATGTCTGTTCAAGGTCCTCAAGGCTTCAAACCCTGAGCCACGGTCGGGTAACGCAGCCGAAGCCCGAGCTCGTGCTTCATGCGCTGGTTGCGCAGGCGGCGCGACTCACTCATGAAACTCAGCAGCGACAAGGGCAATTGATCGCCCGCCGCATCGCGCGCAATGCGCGGTGGCCGGGGCACGCCGTAGAGGTCGGCAGCGAAGTCGAAGTAGTCGCCCATCTTGAGTTCGGTGTCGTCCACCACGTTCACATTCCGCTGTGGCCGGCCCCGCCAGAGCGCCAGCATGCAGGCGCGCGCCAGGTCGTCGGCGTGGATGTGGTTGGTGTAGACGTCGTCCTCGGCGCGCAGCACGGGCGTGCCGCGCTGCAGGCGCTCGCGCGGCGTGCCTCCCACTCGGTCGGGCGCGTAGATGCCAGGGATGCGCAGCACCGTGGTGCGCACACCGGTGGCGCGCCCCAGCCAATGCACCACCGCTTCAGCGTCCACACGGCGCCAGGCCCGCGGCGTGAGCGGATTCGCCGGCGTGGCTTCGCTTACCCAGTGACCCCTGGCATCGCCGTACACGCCGCTGGTGGAGCCATACACAAGCGCCGCTGGCAACGATCGCTGAACCAGGGCTCGCACCAAGGCGCGGCTGCGCGGGTCGAGCCGCCAGTCACTGGTTTCACCCGAAGGCGGTGGCGCCAGGTGCAACACGCGGGTGGCGATGCCGGCAAGGCGACGCAGGCTTTGCGCATCGTCCAGGTTGCCCTGCAGCGGCGTGATGCCCCGTTCACGCAGCGCAGGCACGCGCTCGGCGCAGGAGGTGAGCGCGAGCAGGCGCACGCGCTGGTTCGAGCCCAGAAGACGCGCAGCGCGCAGGCCGACATCGCCGCAGCCGATGATCAAGACCCGCTCACGCCGGAAGCGTGCGGGCAAAGCGCCCAGGAGGCTCATGCGAAATCCGAATTTGAGACAATGCCCGATTGCCGCCAGCGCACCATGCGCTGGCGGGCCGTTCAAAGACCGAAGTGGCAGTATGACATTCCAGATCACCGTTCAGCCCAGTGGGCGCCAGTTCTCCGCCGAACCCGACGAGGTCATGCTGGCCGCCGGCATCCGCCAGGGCATCGGCCTGCCCTACGGCTGCAAGGACGGGGCCTGCGGCTCCTGCAAGTGCAAGCTGATCTCGGGGAGCGTGGTGCACGGGCCGCACCAGAGCAAGGCTCTCAGCGCCGAAGAGGAAGCCACCGGCTACGTGCTCACTTGCTGCGGTGTGGCGCACAGCGACGTGGTGCTTGAATCGCGCCAGGTCACCGAGGCCGGCGCGTTCTCGATCAAGAAGATGCCGGTGCGCGTGAACTCGCTGGAGCGCGCTTCGCACGATGTGATCGTGCTGCGGCTGCAACTCCCGGCCAGCGACGTGTTCCAGTACCACGCAGGCCAGTACGTGGAATTCCTGCTGCGCGACGGCGACCGCCGCAGCTACTCCATGGCCAACGCGCCGCACCTCCAGGCCACGCAGCCGGGGCTGGAACTGCACCTGCGCCACATGCCGGGCGGCAAGTTCACCGACCACGTGTTTGGTGCCATGAAGGAAAAGGACATCCTTCGCATCGAAGGGCCCTACGGCAGCTTCTTCCTGCGCGAGGACAGCGACAAGCCCATTGTCTTGCTGGCCTCGGGCACGGGGTTTGCGCCGATCAAGGCGGTCATCGAACACATGCTGCACAAGGGCATCGAGCGCCCCGCCACGCTGTACTGGGGCGGCCGTCGCCCGTCCGACCTGTACCAGGCCGCCTGGATCCAGGCGCGCCTGGCCGAGATGCCCAACCTGCGCTACGTGCCGGTGGTGTCCGACGCGCTGCCCGAGGACGCCTGGACCGGTCGTACCGGCTTCGTGCACCAGGCCGTGCTGCAGGATTTCCCCGACCTGTCGGGTCACGAGGTCTATGCCTGCGGTGCGCCCATCGTGGTGGATTCGGCCCGGCACGACTACGTGACCAAGGCCGGCCTGCCGGAAGAAGCTTTCTTTGCCGACTCGTTCACCACCGCGCTGGACAAAGCCGCCTGATCAAAATCGCTTGATTCCCCTTCGAACAACCAGGAGACACACCATGACCAACCGCCGCCAAGCCATCACCGCGCTCGCCGCCGCCAGCCTCGCCGCGCCTGGCATGAGCTGGGCCCAGGCCGCTCCCACGCGCATCGTGGTGCCCTTCGCTGCGGGGGGTCCCATCGACGTGACCGCGCGCGTGCTGGCGGAAGCCGTCAAGGGTTCGCTGGGCACGGTGATCGTGGAGAACCGGCCCGGCGCAGGGGGCAACATCGGCGTCAGCGCGGTGGCCAAGGCGCCGGCCGACGGCCTCACGCTGGGCATTGCCACCACCGCCTCGCACGGCATCAACCCCTGGCTGTTCAAGCAATTGCCCTACGACCCCGCCAAGGACTTTGCCGCCATCACGCAGATGCTGCGCGTGCCCAACGTGCTGGTGATGAACGCCGAGACCGCCACGCGCCTGAACATCAACACCGTGGCCGATCTCATCGCCTACGGCAAGGCCAACCCCGGCAAGCTCAACTACGGCTCGGGCGGCAATGGCAGTGCAGGCCACCTGGCCGGTGAACTGTTCAAGAACCAGGCCGGCATCTTCGCGGTGCACATCCCCTACAACGGTGGCAACCCCGCGCAACTCGGCCTGCTCTCCGGCCAGGTCGACTTCAACTTCGACAACCTGGCCACGGCGGCGGCCAACATCCGCTCCGGCAAGCTCAAGGCCCTGGCCATGACCACACGGCAGCGCAGCAGCGTGATGCCCGACGTGCCCACCGTGGCCGCCACGCTGCCGGGTTTCGACATCGACACCTGGTGGGGCCTGATCGCCCCGGCCGGCACGCCGGCCGAGACCGTGCGCAAGCTCAACGCCGCTTTCAACGCGGCGCTGAACTCGCCCGATGTGAAGGCGCGTTTCGCTCAGTTGCTGGCCGAACCCGCGCCCAGCACGCCCGAGCAGTTCGACGACTTCATGAAGCGCGAGCGCGCGAAGTACGAGCGCATGGTCAAGCTCAGCGGCGCGCAGGTGGACTGAGGCCCCGTCTACTTCCGTTCGCTGATAACCTGGGGTTGCGTCACGGCCTTGAGGCCCTCCAGGCCGAACTCCACGCCCCATCCGGAGCCCTTGACCCCGCCGAACGGCACCATGGGGTGGATGGTTCCATGCTGGTTGATCCACACCGTGCCAGCTTGAATGCGGCTGGCCACCGCCCGCGCGGCCGCAGGGTCGCGCGACCACACCGATGCACCCAGTCCCGCCCGCAACCGGTTGGCACTGGCGATCGCGTCGTCGACGTGGGTGTACCGGATGAAGGGCAGCACAGGTCCGAACTGCTCTTCGTCGACCAGTCGGTCGCCGTCCTCAAGGCCGGTGACGAGGGTCAGCGGGAAAAAATTGCCTTCGCCCGGAAGCGGCTGTCCCCCACACACGATGGTGGCCCCAGCTTCCCTGGCCGCCTCGACGAGGGAGGCGACTTTGTCGAACTGCATGCGGTTCTGGACAGGCCCCATGGCCACACCGCTCTGCGCACCATCTCCCATCGGAATCGACTCGGCAATGGCCGCAAGCTCGCCGACCAGTTCGTCGTGCAGGGATTCGTGCACGTACACGCGCTTGGCACAGGCGCAGGTTTGCCCCATGTTGATGAAGGCGCCCCAGAACAGATCCATGGCCATCGCTTTGGGATCGGCATCGGGCAACACAATGGCCGCGTCATTGCCACCGAGTTCCAGCGTGGTGGGCTTGAGCAGACGGGCTGCCGTGGCGGCGATCTTCGATCCGGTGGTGGATGAGCCGGTGAACATGATCTTGTCGATGTCCGGATGCTCAACCAGCGCCGCGCCGACATCGCCCGCTCCGCTGACCGAATTGATGACGCCATCGGGCAAGTCCGCCGAGATCAGCCGAACCAGTTCGAGCGTCCCGATGCTGGTGTACTCGGAAGGCTTGATCACCACAGTGTTGCCCGCGCGGATGGCCGGAATCATTTGCCAGATCGCGATGAGCAGCGGCCAGTTCCAGGGAGCGATGGCGGCCACCACACCGAAGGGCTTGCGAAACACGGTGTCGCGTCGCGCGTTGTCCTCGAACACGATTTCGGGTGCAAGGTCCAGACTGGCAGGCACTTCGGTCCAGACCTTGCAGCCCATCACCTCGAAGCGCGAACCCGGCACCTGGCCGGGTCCCAGGCCACCCAGTGGCTTGCCTTGTTCGCGCGTGACCCAAAGGGCCAGTTCCTCGGCGTGCGCCTCGATGGTCTGCGCCACCTTCAGCATCAGCGCCTTGCGCTCGGCATCTGGCCGGGCGGCCCAGGACGCCTGCGCGGCGCGGGCAGCTGCCACAGCGTCGTGCACCTGCTCGACGGTGGACCTGGCCACATGGCCGATGACGTCACCCGTCGCGGGATTGAAGGACTCGAACGTGGCACTGGCCGAAACGGGACGACCATTGACGGTGTTGAGAAAGGTCTTGGTGATGGTTTCCAGTTTCATGCTCGACGATCCTGTGAAATGGGGGAGTGGTCCAGGGCGCGGTGGTAGCCGCTGGCAAAGAACATCAGCGGTGCGCCGCCGGTGTGCCCACACGCCGTGACGCGCGCCACGAAGAGCGTGTGGTCGTGAACCTGCAGCAGTTCATCGACCTGGCATTCGAACCACGCCAGCGCATCGCGCAGAACCGGAACATGGGCCGCCGTGTCCCACACCGGCGCAAGCCCAGGCTGAGGATGGCCGCTGAAATGCCGGGACCAGGACTCGTGTTCGGTCCCGAGGATGCTCACGCCGTAGCGGCCCTGGCGGCGAATCCGGTCATGGGTGCGACCGGGCCGCAGCGACACCAGCACGGTGGGCGGCTCCAGGCTGATCGATGTGAAGCTGCTGATGGTCATGCCATGGGGTTGGCCCTGCTCATCGAAGCAACTGACGATCGCGATGCCGGTGGCGAACCGCGAGACACTGGACCTGAAGCGGTGCGGGTCAAGCGCAGCGTCCGGGACAGAGACCAGGCTCATGACGGGTGGGCAGCGACGTCGTAGTGCACCAGCGTGGCGCCGGCTGGCGAGTAGTTCGGCACATCGGCCGCCACCTGCGCGCCCACGGGCGATTGCAGGGCCGCCAGCAGATCGGCCTCGCTGTCGAAGTCGGCCTCGAAGTGGAGGAAGTTCGGTGGGTTCCCCGGCCCCAGAGCTTGTGGAAGAAACCATCGGCAGTCCTTCAATCCAGGCAAGCGGCGCGCCAGCGGAACATGCGTCTTCACGTAGTAGTCCAGGAAGACGTCCGCGTCTACGGGCGCCGGGTAGGTCACGAGCAGTCGGTGCATGTGGGCTCCTCAAGGATCAACTCAGGCCGCCAGGGCCTCGCGAGAGCGCGGCTCGGCCAGCCAGTTGAGGATGCGCTGCGGGCTCGCCAGGCGGTTCCACTGCTCCTCAGGCCGGTTGAAGTTGTCGGTGAACTCGTCGCAGAGCGCGCGGTCCTGGCTCATGGTGCCGATCAGTTGCATGAGTTCAGGCGACGGAGGCTGAAGGAACAGGTTGGTCCAGCGCGTCGCGCCCAGGATGCGATCGCGGCGCTGCGCCTCGACGATCTCGCAGAAGCGCTCGTCGTACACCGACTGACGCACGATCTGCTCGCCCAGGACGAAGGCCGCATGAGAGGCCATGTTGGCGCCCTGGCCGCACAGCGGATCGACCACCGCCTGCACATCCCCGAGCGCGATCGCGATCTTGCCGCTGGGCAGCGTCATGTGCCCCTGGCGCACCGTGGGCGTGACGCCACCCTGCAGCAGGTCCAGTCCGCCCTGGGCCAGGTCGAACGTGTCGCGGTCGATGCGGCGGTACACGGTCGGATGGTGCTTCTCCAGCTTGTCCAGCAAGGTGTCGAGGAAGAAGCGCGGGTCGTCTTCGTAGCGCAGATGGGCCAGGGTTTCCATCTCGCCACCCGGCACGTTCTCCATCAGAAGCGCATGGGCCATTCCGCTGAACGTCACCGTGGGGATGTCGATCAATTCGCCCTGCCCTGGCGACACCGACAGGGTCACGCTGCGGGTGGCTTCTTCCCTCACCCCTTTGTACAGGCCCACGCACAGCATCCGCTGCGGCCCATCGAAGGGTGAATGCGCAGGATCGTGCTGGAACAACTGCCCCAGAGGACCCTTGCCGGCGCACACGACCACCAGATCGGCGCCATCGACGAGGTGGGCAACGTCATCGGCCTTCAGCGCGCCATAGACGAACCGCCCCCCCCGGCTGGCAAGGTCTTCCATCAGGCGCGGCAGGTAAAGCCGGTAGTCCACCGCGCGGCTTGCCGACTTGAAATCGCCCCGGAAGAACAGCGGCTGCTCGCCACCGAAATGGTGGTAGTGGCAGTAGTAGCCGTACTGCTCGGTGGGCCAGTGGTTGACGCCGAGTTCGGTCTCGCGCGCCACGGTGATGCTGTGATGGGCCACGGTGTTCAGCAACCGGGCGCCGGCGAATTCATGCGGTTGCCGGTCGGTGTACACCGTGACCGCAATGCCGCGCGCACGCAAGTAAAGCCCGAGGTGCAATCCCCCGACGCCGCCGCCGACGATGGCAATGTGTTTGCTCATGTTCTGTCTCCTTCTGTGGGTATGCGGGCCATTGTGCAAACAGCCATGCCCTTGCAGAAGGCCATGAATTCGATAACATCCATTCATTTTCTGACTGAAAAGAATGCAGGGTCTCAGCGTCTACACCGCCTTTGCCCGCGCCTACGAGTTGCGCAGTTTCTCTGCCGTGGCGCGAGAGATGGGGTTGACGCAATCGACCGTCAGCAAACACATCGCCGCCCTGGAATCCGAGCTGAAGGTCCAGCTGTTCGCCCGCACCACGCGCAAACTCAATCCCACGCAGGACGCTGCCCGTCTGTATGAAGGCGTGCTGCAGTTGCTCGACGCGGCCGACGCCGTGCAGGCCGCCGTGGGCGGCCAACGCGCCGAGCCGTCCGGACTGTTGCGCATTTCGCTGCCGGATTCCTATGGGCGCGCGATGGTGCTTCCGAGACTGGCGGTCTTCATGAAGCAGCATCCGAAAGTGCGCCTGGACGTGCGGTTGAGCGATCAGGCTGTGAATCTGGTGGAGGACGGTGTGGAAGTCGCGGTGCGGATCGGCGACCTGGCCTCGAGCACGCTGGTGGCGAGGTCCATGGGCGTGATCGAACACCTGATCGTGGCGACACCTGAGTACCTGGCGGCCCACGGCGAGCCGCGCCATCCAACCGATCTGCTGCACCACAACTGCATCGTCTACACCGGCTTCGCCAAGGCCAACCGGTGGGTGTTCGATTCCGAACAGGGACGCCAGACCATCGAAGTGCCCAGCACGCTGGGCATGAACAGTGCCGACGCCATGTACGACGCCGCGCGTGCCCACCTGGGCATCGCGCGAGTGCCTTCCTGGGTCGTGGGCGATGACCTCCGGCAGGGCCGTGTGAAGAGTCTGTTGCCGGACGACTGGCCGACCTCCCTGCCGATCCACATCGTGTACCCACAAACCCGCGTGCTGTCGTCGCGCGCTCGCGCCTTCATCGACTTCCTGCTGGAGATCGCCGCGCCCGCCCCGGCCCGGCCGGGTTGACGGCTTCAGCCCAGACGCACCGGCACGAAGATCTGGTCGCCGTCGCGCTGGATCAGCAAGGCCAGCGATTTGGTGGACTTGCCCAGCAGCGCGCGCACCTGTTCCACGCTCTGCACCTTCTCGCCATTGACGGCGAGCAGCACGTCGCCCTGCTGCACACCCGCCAGTGCGGCCGGACCGCGCGCATCCTCGACCAGGAGGCCGCTTTCCACACCGACCTCCCGCCGTTCCTGCGGCGCCAGCGGCCGCAGGGCCAGACCCAGGCGACCCTGGTCGGTGGACGCGTCCGCGCGTGCCGTCTTCACGGTCTTGTCGGCGGCATCGCCCAGCTTCGCGTTCAGCTCCATCGCCTTGCCTTCGCGCCACACGTTCAGGCGCACCTGCGCACCGGGTGCGGTCTGGCCAATAAGCGCCGGCAAGTCGCCCGAACCCACGATGGCCTGCCCGTTCACCTGACGGATCACGTCGCCCACCTTCAAGCCGGCCTGGGCGGCCGGGCCGCCCGGCTCCACGCTGGAGACCAGCGCGCCTTCGGGCTTGTCGAGCTTGAACGACTCGGCGAGTGTCTGGTTGATCTCCTGTACGGCCACGCCGAGACGCGCGTGGCTGGCCTTGCCGTGGGCCACGATCTGGTCCTTCACCTGCAGCACGGTCTCCATGGGAATCGCGAACGACAGGCCCTGGTAGCCGCCGGTGTGGCTGTAGATCTGCGAGTTGATGCCCACGACCTCACCGCGCGAATTGAACAAAGGCCCACCGGAGTTGCCAGGGTTCACCGCCACGTCGGTCTGGATGAAGGGCACGAAGCTGTCATCGGGCAGCGATCGCCCCTTCGCACTGACCACACCCGCCGTCACGCTGTTCTCGAAACCGAAGGGCGAGCCAATGGCGAGCACCCATTCACCCACCTGAAGGTCGCGCGCGCTGCCCAGGGGCACCACGGGCAGGTCTTTCGCGTCGATGCGCAACACCGCCACGTCGGTCTTGGCGTCGCTGCCCAGCACCTTGGCCACGAACTCGCGCCGGTCGGTCAGCTTGACGGTGACGCGTTCGGCGTTGCGCACCACGTGCGCGTTGGTCAGCACCAGGCCATCGGCGCTGATGATGAAACCCGAGCCCTGACCGCGCGCGGGCATCTGGCGCCCACCGCCAGGGGCATCGGGCATCTGGAAGCGCTTGAAGAATTCGAAGAACGGATCGTCGGGGTCGATGCCGGGGCCGCGACGGGCCGCCGCCGGCGATGCCTCGTCCGATCCGGCCTTGCCGACCACGCTGATGTTGACCACCGCCGCGCCGTGGCGCTGCGCGATCTGCGCGAAGTCGGGCATGGCCACGGTGGCCACGGCGGGTGCCTGCGCGGCGATGGCGGGCACGGCGGCGTGGGCGTGGTAGCCAGACACCAGGCCGACGCTGGCGCCGCCCACGATGCCGGCCGCCGCCAGCGAGAGCACCAGCCGGGTGGCGGAGAGTGACAAGGTTTTCATGAAGGCTCCTTCAGCAGAGGCAGATTGAACATGCCGCTACTTTGAGCCCGCAGAGTTAGACGATTCTTAGGTGGGTGCCACCGGCAGGCGAAGGCCGATGCGCAAGCCGCCGAACCGCGGCGAGCGGTCCAGCGCCAGGACACTGCCATGCAGTTGTGCGATGGCGCTGGCTATCGCCAGGCCCAGGCCGCTGCCCGTGGTGGCGCTGCCCGGTACACGGTAGAAGCGATCGAGCACGCGGTCGCGGTCGGCCTCGGCGATGCCGGGGCCGCTGTCCTCCACCGACAACACCAACTCCGCCCCTTCGCGCCGCAAGCCCACGTCAACGGTGCCGCCCTCGGGCGTGTACTTCACGGCGTTGTCCACCAGGTTCGCGAGCAGGATGCGCAGCGGCTCCGCATGTCCCTGCACCGGCGTGGCGTCCACCGCATCGAGTCCAAGGTCGATGCGCTTCGCTGCGGCCCACGGTGCGGCATCGGCCACCACCTGCGCGGCCAGGGTGGCCAGCGCGACCGGCTGTGCCGTTGTGGCCTCAACCCCATGGGCCTGCTGGCGCGCCAGCACCAGCAACTGCTCCACGAGGCGGGTGGCACGGTCGATGCCGGCCAGCAGCCGTTCCACCGCCAGCTCGCGGGTGGCATCGTCGCGCGCGCGTTGCAGGCCCTGCACCTGCAGGCGCAGCGCGGCCAGGGGCGAGCGCAGCTCGTGCGCCGCTTCGGCCACGAAGTGCTTCTGCGCATCGAAGGCCTGGCGCACGCGGCCGAAGAGCAGATTGAGTTCGCGCACCAGCGGGCGGATTTCGTCCGGCAGCCCCTCTTCGCCCACCTCGGCGAGTTCGTCCGCACCACGCTCGGCCACCTGCCGGCGCACGCGCGCCACCGGCGCGAGCGACACGCTCACCACCGCCCAGGCCACCAGCATCAGCAGCGGCGCGATCCAGACGATGGGCAGCACGGTGCGCCATGCGATCGAGCGCGCCATGTCCTGGCGCGGCTGCATGTCCTGCGCGACCTGGATGACCTGGGTGCGCGAGTTCATGGAGTACACGCGGTACGGCCGGCCATCGATCTGCATGTTGGAGAACCCGAGCACGGCGCGCTGCGGCAGGCTGGCGTTGGCGCCCGACTGGAACACGCGCAACCCGTCGTGCGTCCAGACCTGCACGAAGAAATCGAAAGCCTCCGGCGGCGGTGGCTCGCCGCCCGACAGGGGCAGGCCTGGCAGCGGCACACCGGCTCGCAGGGCCTGCGCCATCTGCTCCATGTGGTAGTCGAACATGCCATCGGCCTCGGCTCGCGCCTGCTGGTACACGATGGTGGCCTGCACACCGGCGGCACCGACGATGGCCAGCAGCAACAGGCCGAGCAGGCGCGTGCGCAGCGAGTTCAGCGACAACCTCATGCCTTAGGCACCATGTAGCCGACGCCCCGCACGTTGATGATCAGGCCAGCCCCCAATTTCTTTCGCACGCCGTGGATATAGACCTCCACCGCGTTGCTGCTCACGTCGTCCTTCCAGCCGTAGAGTTTTTCCTCGAGCTGTTCACGGGAGAGCACCAGTCCGGGCCGCGCGATCAGGGGTTCGAGCACGGCCCACTCGCGCGCCGAGAGCACCACCGGCTGCCCGTTCGCGCTCACCTCGCGCGTGGCGGTGTTGATGCTCACGCCCATGTGCTCGTACACCGGCTCGGCCCGGCCCGCTGCACGGCGCAGCAGGGCGCGGATGCGCGCGAGCAACTCGTCCATGTCGTAGGGCTTCAGGATGTAGTCGTCCGCGCCTGCATCCAGCCCCTCCACGCGCTGCTGCACCGAGTCGCGCGCGGTGGCGATCAGCACCGGCACGCGGTCCTTGCGCGCACGCAGATCGCGCAACACCTCCAGGCCATCGCGGCGCGGCAGGCCCAGGTCGAGCAGGATGAGGTCGTAGTCGAGCGATTTCGCCGCCGTGGTCGCCATCTCGCCGTCGCGCACCCAGTCCACCGCGTAGTGTTCCGCGCGCAGCAGGTCCAGCACGGCCTCGCCGATCATGGTGTCGTCTTCAACCAGCAGCAGCCTCATGGGTCGATGGTGCTGGTCTCGACTTAGGCCGGCCTTAGGCCTGCGCCAGCAGCTTCTTCACATCGCCCGCCAGCGCGGCGGCGCCGCTGCCATACCGGTGGTACAGGCGGATACGGCCCTGCGGGTCGTACACGTAGCTCCCGGCCGAGTGGTCCATGGTGTAGCTGGTGGGCGTGGGCCCGTCCACCTTCTTGTAGTAGACCTTGAAGCTCTTGGCCAGCTCGGGCAGCGCATCGGGCGCGGCGTACAGGGCCAGGAACGTGGGGTCGAAACTGGCCATGTACTGCTTCATGATCTCGGGCGTGTCGCGCTCGGGATCGACGCTGATGAACAGGCCTTGCAGGCGATCGCCATCGGAACCCAGCAGGCGTTTGACCTCGGCCAGCTCGCTCATCGAGGTGGGACACACGTCCGGGCATTGGGTGAAACCGAAGAAGATCACCACCACCTTGCCCTTGAAGTCGGCCAGCGTGCGCGCCTGGCCGTTGTGGTCGGTGAGCGAGAAGCCGGTGGCGTAGTCGGCACCGGTGATGTCGATGGCGGCAAAGGAGGCGTTGGCGGCGTCGTCGGAGCAACCGGCGAGGAACAGGCCGGCTGCGCCCAGCGAGGCGGCCAGCAGGTGGCGGCGTTGAAGGTGAGGTGACGTCATGGCGGTCAGATGTAGTGGTCCACCAGCAAGGCGGCGAACAGCAGAGAGAGGTGGATCAGGGAGAAACGGAAGGTCTTGCGGGCCAGCGCATCGGAGTAGTTGCGCCAAAGAGCCAGCGCGTAGGCGCAGAAGCCGATGCTCAGCACGATCGCGGCGGCCAGGTAGATCCAGCCGCTCATGCGCATCACGAAAGGCATGAGGCAGGCGGCGAACAGCACCACCGTGTAGAGCAGGATCTGCAGCCGCGTGAACTCGGAGCCGTGCGTGACCGGTAGCATGGGCAGGCCGGACTTGCGGTAGTCCTCCACGCGGTAGAGCGCCAACGCCCAGAAGTGCGGCGGCGTCCAGAGGAAGATGATGAGGAACAGGATCAGCGCTTCGGGAGCGACCACGCCCGTCATGGCGCTCCAGCCCAGCACCGGGGGCATGGCGCCCGAAGCCCCGCCAATCACGATGTTCTGCGGTGTGAGCGGTTTCAGGATGACCGTGTAGACCACCGCGTAGCCCACGAAGGTGGCGAAGGTCAGCCACATGGTCAGCGGATTGACCCAGAAGTACAGCACGGCGGAGCCGGCGGCACACAGCACGGCCGAGAAGGTGAGCGTCTTGCCATTGGTGAGTTCGCCCTTGGCGGTCGGACGCCAGGCGGTGCGCTTCATCTTCGCGTCGATGTGCTGTTCAACCACGCAGTTGAAGGCGGCGGCCGCACCCGCCACCAGCCAGATGCCGAAGCAGGCGATGGCCGCCAGTTGCACCTGCGCCCAACTCGGTGCGCCCGGCACCGCCAGCACCATGCCAATGAGCGCGCAGAACACGATGAGCTGGATCACGCGTGGCTTGGTCAGCGCGTGGTATTGCCGCCAGACCGATGGCAATGGCATGGCAACGGGAGGGGTGGACGCAGCGCTCATGAAGTGGGCCGGGAAAAATGCAGGGGGGCGGTCTTCACCGTCAAGGCGTCGTGCTGGCGTGCGCGCCGCGTGCCCGCCAGCGCACCGGTGAACACGATGACCATGGCCGCAGCACCGCCGGTGTGGGCCACGGCAGCCAGCAGCGGCCAGTCGAGCACCACGTTGGTCAGGCCACTAACGAACTGCCAGGCGGCCAGCAACAGCAAGGCGCGCGCGGTGGCGCGCATTCCAGGCTCGCGCCACAGGCGCCACCCCAGCCAGACCATGGCCGCGAGCACGGCGTAGGCCATCAGGCGGTGCACGTAGTGAATGGCGGTGAGCGCCGGAAAGGCAATGGCATCGCCCGCTCGGTTCTGGCCGAGTTCGCGCCAGAGCGTGAAGCCTTCGCGGAAATTCATGACCGGCCACCAGCTTCCCTGGCAGGTGGGAAACTCGCTGCAGGCCAGCACGGCGTAGTTGGTGCTGACCCAGCCGCCCAGAGCGATCTGCAGCCACAGCAGGCCGGTCACCAGCCCCAGCGCCAGGCGCAAGCGGCCACGCAGTTCCACCGGGCCCCTGGAACCCGGCTCGGCCAGCGTGTAGGCGACCGACTGGGCGCGCAGCAGCGCCAGCAGTGCCATGCCCCCCAGCAGGTGCAGGGTGACGATGGCGGGAAAGAGTTTCATGGTGACGGTGAGCGCCCCGAACGCACCTTGCAGGCACACCCACACCAGCGTCACCAGCGGCCACACGAAAGACACCGAGAGCCGACGCCGCTCGATCCAGCTCACCAGCGCCAGCACGAGGATGAGCACGCCCACGGCGGTGGCCAGGTAGCGGTGGATCATTTCGATCCAGGCCTTGGAGAAGGTGACCGGGCCGGTGGGCATGGCCGACTGCGCCGCGGCGATGGACGCGCTGGCACCCACTGGGCTCGCGCTGCCGTAGCAGCCCGGCCAGTCCGGGCAACCGAGGCCGGAGTCGGTGAGGCGTGTGAAGGCGCCAAACAGCACCAGATCGAACGTGAGGAACAGCGTCACCAGCGTGAGCACGCGCAGGCGGTGCGCCGGTGGCGCATGGCGGTTGCGCAACCACACCCACGCCAGCGGCCCGAGCGCGATCACCACGCCCAGGAGCATGAGGCGGGCCACGGGGGCCAGGTCGTACAAAGGCTGCACTTCCATTTCAGTTTTGCCTGCCTTCTTTATCCCAGAAGGCAGAGGCCCTGAGGAGACGATCCAGGTCGCGCTTGGCCTGTGCGGGATCGAGGTGAGCCGGGAACCGCATCATCCAGTTGCCCAACGGATCGACCACGTACAGGTGGTCCTCGATCTTCTGGCCGGGTGCTGGCTGCAGCCAGGCCGCCAGCGCCTGTGCGTCCACGTGCAGCACCTGGGCGGCCTGCGTGGCCTCCTTCAACGGTTCGGCAAGCGCCGCATCACCAGTGCGCAGCCACACCCAGTCGAGGCGGGTCTTCTCACGGCCCAGCGTCTCGCGCAACTGACGCTGCAGGTACAGGTGCTGCTGGCAGGCTTCGGGGCAAGAGGAATCGGCCACGCTGATGAGCAGCCACTGGTCTTTCAACGACGCCAGCGGCACCTGCTGGCCCTGCGCGTTGGTGCCGCTCCAGGTGGGCAGGGGGCGCTGCGGATCGATGAGTTCACCGTAGTTGCGCCGGCCTTCGGGCCGGATCACGTAGTAGGTGAAGTACGAGGCAATGACGGGCGCTGCGCACACCAGCATGAGACCCAGCAACTTCCAGCGGCCCGAGCGCGTGCTCGCCACGGCCTGGGCACCGGCCTGGTCCAGTCGGGGCAGACTGTGCACGGTCATCGTCAGGGGTTCATCGGGCGTCTGTGCCATGGAGTTTGCGCTTTCGGCGGGGGGAGAGGATCTGGAACCAGACATAGAGAATGCCCGCTAAGGCACACAGGGCGAACCACTGGAAGGCATATCCGTGGTGTTTGCTGACATCAAGGGCCACCTGAGGCCACTCGCGCAACAGGCCATCGGAGGCATCACCGGATTGCAGGACCGACACGTCCAGCAGCTGCAGGCCGGTTTCCCGCGCGAACGCGGCGAGGTCGATATTTTGCCGGATCGGGCCGGTGCCCGCCTCACCCAGCTCATAGAGCTTGCCCGGCGGCGGGGCCAGGCGCCCCTGAATGCGCACCGTGCCTTCGGGCGTGGGAATGGCGGGCACGCGGTTGCGGTCGGTGAAATCGCGCGCCACCCATCCGCGCTGCACCAGCACCACGCGATCACTTCCCTGCAGCCGCAGCGGCGTGACCAGGAAAAACCCCACACGGGCATTCATCTGGCGGTTGTCCAGGAACACACTCGCATTCGGCACCCACTCACCCACCAGGTAAGCTGGGCGGTGGACCCCGAGCCTCGGATCCGCGCTCATCAGGAGATCGGTGTTGCCCCAGGCCGCCAGGCCGCTGCGCTCGTTGATCTGGGCCTGCAGGTCCAGTTTCTGCGCCGCGCGATCGAGCTGCCACAGGCCGAGCGAGGCGGTGATCGCCATGGTCAGCACCGTGGCGGCGCTGACGATCCAGAAACGCAGGCGGATACGCGTCATGGGGTCAGCACCGGGTGCGCGAGGCACCGATAATCCGGGGAATGAAATATCTGGTCATCGTGGCGTTCGTTGCCATCATTGGAAGCCTGGGTGCCGCGTTGATCTACATGATGCGCGGTGGACAAGGTGACACCGCCGAAGGTGATGTGCCACGCAAGAACCACATGGCACGTGCACTGGCGTTTCGGGTCGGATTCTCCATCCTGCTCTTCGTGGTGGTGCTCATCAGCTACCTGATGGGCTGGATCCAGCCCACCGGATTGCCGTTGCGCGGCTGAACTCCCCATCCTCTCAGCAAAAAAGCGCCAGAAGGCGCTTTTTCTTTGGGCGTCTTTCGGGGGCGGAGTTCCCGCCCCTGCAGGCGCATTACATCCAGTAAACCAGGATGTACAGGCCCAGCCAGACCACGTCCACAAAGTGCCAGTACCAGGCTGCGCCTTCGAAACCAAAATGGCGCTGGGCGGTGAAATGGCCCTTCTGCAGGCGCAGGGTGATGAACAGCAGCATCAGCATGCCCACGAACACGTGAAAGCCGTGGAAGCCGGTGAGCATGAAGAAAGTGGAGCCGAACACGCCCGAAGACAGCTTGAGGTTCAGGTCGGCGTAGGCGTGCGCGTATTCGTAGCCCTGCACGCCCAGGAAGACGATGCCCAGCACCACGGTCATCCACATGAAGGCGATGGTGCGGGCGCGGTTGCCGGCCTGCAGTGCATGGTGGGCAATGGTCAGCGTCACGCCCGACGTGAGCAGCAGCGCGGTGTTGATCGTGGGCAGCCAGAACGGGCCCATGGTCTGGAAGGGCTCGACCATGCCGGCCGGCGATGCGGTCGCACCAGCCTGGACGCTGGGCCAGACGGCTGAGAAGTTCGGCCAGAGCAGCGAGTTCTCGAAGCTGCCCAGCGCCGGCACAGAGTGGGTGCGCGTCCACCACAGTGCGGTGAAGAAGGCGCCGAAGAACATCACTTCCGAGAAGATGAACCAGCTCATGCTCCAGCGGAACGAGAGATCGATCTTGCGGCCGTACATGCCCGTCTCGCTCTCGTGCACCGATTCGCTGAACCACTGGAACAGCACGACCAGCCAGAACACCAGGCCAAAGGCCAGCGAGTAGGCACCCCAGCCCGCGCCATTGATCCACTGCCCTGCGCCCAGGATGACGAAGAAAAGACCGATGGCGGCCATCACGGGGTGGCGCGAGGGGCCGGGAACGTAGTAGTAGGGCGTCGTGCCGTGGGATGCTGCTGACATGCTCACTCCTGTTTTGCTTTCGCTTGTATCAATGTCTAAGAATCAAAAAATCTGCACTAGTCGCCCGCCTCAGCCGGCCACCCAGTTCACCAGCACGATGAGACCGAGCACAAAGAGAAACGCCATGCCCACGCCCACCGCGATGAGGTGCAGCGGGTTGAGTTTGGCAATGTCGTCCTGGTAGTCGGCGTTGCGCCGCACGCCCAGGAAGCCCCACAGCACCGCCCTGACGGTGCCGAGGAAAGAACCCTTGCGTTGACGGACCGGCGCGTTCATACGGCCCCCGGCGATTTGACGACCACCGGGCTCAAGGCTTGCGGCGGCTCATCCCGAGGCGCATCGGGCACCTTGCCGCCCACCTCGAAGAAGGTGTAGGAAAGCGTGATGGTGCTCACGTCCTTGGAGAGCCGTGGATCGATCACGAAGGCCACCGGCCATTCCTTTTTCTCACCGGCTTGCAGCGTGTACTGCGTGAAGCAGAAGCACTCGAGCTTGTTGAAATGCGCCGCGGCCTGTTTGGGCGCGTAGCTGGGAATGGCCTGCGCGGCCATGGTGCGGTTCTGGATGTTCTGGAACTCGTACATCACCGTCGTGAGCTCGCCCGGGTGCACCTGCAGCGAGCGCACCGCCGGCTTGAAATGCCAGGGTCCGCGGGCGTTCACGTCGAACTCCACGGTGATGGTGCGCGTGCGGTCCACCTGGGAGTTCGCCGGCATTTTGGTGGGTGCCGCGCCGGGCACCCGAAGTTCTGACACCGCCAGCACGTTGATGCCCAGGGCTTCGCAGATGTGCCGGTAGATCGGCACCAGCGCGTAGCCGAAGGCGAACATGCCCAGCGCGATCACGCAGAGCTTGCTCACCATCTTGAGGTTTTCGCGCTGAAGTCCCACGGCGTGTCTCCAGATCTGCGGGTCAGAAACCCAGCAGGAACCGTTTACCGACAAAGCCGAGGAAGAACACCAGGGCCACCGAGGCCAGGATCAGGCCCAGGCGGCGGTTGTTCTTCTTCTGTTCGGATGTTGTCGTCATGGCCATCACCTCCGGTTCAGCCGATCACCTTGGTGGCGGTGGCGTCGAGCTTGGGCGGGTTCTCGAAGGTGTGGAACGGTGCGGGCGAAGGCACTTCCCATTCCAGGCCTTCGGCGCCTTCCCAAGGCTTCTGCGAAGCCTTCTCGCCCTGGCCGCGCATGGCGGGCAGCGCCACGAAGAGGAAGAAATACACCTGTGCGATGCCGAAGCCGAAGGCGCCGATGGAAGCAATGGCGTTGAAGTCGGCGAACTGCATCGGGTAGTCGGCATAACGGCGCGGCATGCCGGCCAGACCCAGGAAGTGCATCGGGAAGAAGGTGATGTTGAACGAGATCATCGACCACCAGAAGTGGATCTTGCCGCGCGATTCCTTGTACATCACGCCGGTCCATTTGGGCAGCCAGTAGTAGATGCCCGAGAACATGGCGAACAGCGAGCCGGCCACCAGCACATAGTGGAAGTGCGCCACCACGTAGTAGGTGTCCTGCATCTGGATGTCGATCGGCGCGACCGACAGGATCAGGCCGGTGAAGCCACCGATGGTGAACACGAAGATGAAGCCCACGGCCCACAGCATGGGGGTCTCGAAGGTCATCGAGCCCTTCCACATGGTCGCGATCCAGTTGAAGATCTTCACGCCCGTGGGCACGGCGATCAGCATGGTGGAGTACATGAAGAACAGCTGGCCCGTCACCGGCATGCCGGTGGTGAACATGTGGTGAGCCCACACGACGAAGGACAGGATGGCGATGGAGCCGGTGGCATACACCATGGAGGCGTAGCCGAACAGCTTCTTGCGCGCGAAGGCGGGCACGACCTGGCTCACGATGCCGAAGGCCGGCAGGATCATGATGTAGACCTCGGGGTGGCCGAAGAACCAGAAGATGTGCTGGTACATCACGGGATCGCCGCCGCCGGCGGGATTGAAGAAGCTGGTGCCGAAGTGGCGGTCGGTCAGCGTCATGGTGATGGCGCCGGCCAGCACGGGCATCACGGCGATCAGCAGGTAGGCGGTGATGAGCCAGGTCCAGCAGAACATGGGCATCTTCATCAGCGTCATGCCGGGCGCGCGCATGTTCAGGATGGTCACGATGATGTTGATCGAGCCCATGATGGACGAGGCGCCGAGGATGTGCATCGCGAAGATACCGGCATCCATGCTCGGACCCATCTGCAGGGTCAGCGGGGCGTACAGCGTCCAGCCGGCGGCGGGGGCGCCACCGGGCATGAAGAACGAACCCACCAGCATGATGGCCGCAGGAATCATCAGCCAGAAGCTGAAGTTGTTCATGCGGGCAAAGGCCATGTCACCGGCACCGATCTGCAGAGGGACCATCCAGTTCGCGAAGCCCACGAAGGCCGGCATGATGGCGCCGAACACCATGATCAGGCCGTGCATGGTGGTGAGCTGGTTGAACAGCCCAGGGTTCACCAGTTGCAGGCCCGGCTGGAACAGCTCGGCGCGGATCAGCAGCGCCAGCACGCCACCCACCATGAGCATGGCGAAGGCGAACAACAGGTACAGCGTGCCGATGTCCTTGTGGTTGGTGGCATAGACCCAGCGGCGCCAGCCCGTGGGGGCGTGGTGATCGTGGTCATGGCCGTGCGCGTCGTGGTGGTCAAGAACTGCACTCATCATCGATTCCTTTGAGACTCTATGTTTTTAACCAGCCGGATCACTTGCGCGCAGCCTGCACTTCGGCGGGCTGGATGATCTGTTCGGTCTTGTTCGACCAGCTGTTCTTGGCGAAGGTCATGACGGCAGCGAGCTCGGTGTCCGAGAGCTGCTTCCAGGCCGGCATGGCGCCATTGGCCGCACCATGGATCACCACGTTGATCATCTTGGCGTGGTCGGCATCCGTGACGATGGCCGATCCGTCCAGTGGCTTGATCGGGCCAGCGCCCTTGCCGTTGGCCTGGTGGCACGCAGCGCAATTGGCGGCATAGACAGACTCGCCACGCTTGACCAGATCGGTCAGCGTCCACACCTTGCTCGGGTCGTCGGCGGCAGCAGCCATGGCCTTCTGCTGTTCGGTGACCCAGGCGGTGTACTGCTCGGCCGTCACCACCTTCACATGGATGGGCATGTAGGCGTGTTCCTTGCCACACAGCTCGGCGCACTGGCCATAGAAGTCACCGGTCTTTTCGGCGCGGAACCAGGTGTCGCGCACGAAGCCGGGGATCGCATCCTGCTTGACGCCGAAGGCTGGCACCATCCACGCGTGGATCACGTCGTTGGCGGTGGTGATGATGCGCACCTTGCGGTCCACCGGCACCACCAGGGGATTGTCGACCTTGAGCAGGTAGTCGTCGGTCACCTCGGGCTTGCCGCTGTTGGACATGACGCGGTGGCTGTTGTCCAGCGTGGAGACGAAACCAATGCCCTCGCCCTCACCCTTGATGTAGTCGTAGCCCCACTTCCACTGCATGCCCGTGGCCTTGATGGTGAGGTCGCTGTTGGTGGTGTCCTTCTGGGCCACCAGCACCTTGGTGGCGGGCAGCGCCATGCCAATGACGATGAGCAGGGGGATGATGGTCCAGCCCAGTTCCACCCAGATCGGCTCGGCCAGCGCCTGCGACTTGTGGCCGACCGACTTGCGGTGCTTCAGGATGGAATAGAACATCACGCCGAAGACGATGACAAAGATGACGGCGCACAGTCCCATCATGAACCAGTGCAGCCAGTGCTGCTCCACCGCGATGCGGGTCACCGGCGGGTGAAAGTTCAACTGATTGACGGCCGGGCCGCCCGGCAGATCCTTCACCTGGGCCGCCACCGAGGTCCAGGCGCCGACGCCCAGCGCCAGAGAGGCACCTGCTGCGCGAAGCGCGGACCACCGATTTCGCAGGGAATGCACCGTTTTCTTCGTCGTACTCACTTTAAGCGCCTCAAATATAAGTATTGATTTATATCAATGCCGATTAGAACAAATTTTCCCGGGCTCGCCCATCGAAACCCACCCAACGCATCCGTCATCCACCGCGCAATGCCAGGCGGATTTCCCGGGCCAGCGCCGGCCGAAGATCGGAGCGCAGGTAACGCCCGACTTTCACCGACTGGCCCCCACCACGGACTTCGATCAACTGACCGTCATCCCCTCGAGGCTCCACCCTCACCCACTCGCGGGCGAACTCGCACCGCTGGATCCTGCCCGCCGTTTCCTGCTCCACCACCAACTGGCCATCCAGCAGGTGGATGCGCTCGCGATCGGTGGCGTGACGGGCATACAGCAGGAACGCAGATCCCACAGCCACCAGTTCCAGCAACGCAAAGGGCAGCACCAGAGGAGCGCCCAGCGACCAGAAACCCACCGCGACTCCCAGCGACACCACGCACAGGGAGGCATAAAGCCAGCCCAGCTGAGCGGGTGTGACCGAACAGTTGCGCTTGAGCGACCACTCCATGCCTTGCTCAGACTGAGTCGCGAAGCGATAGACGCTGCAGGTATGGCTCACCAACCACCACCGATTCAAGCCGCCGCCAGCCACCAGGCCGACGCGCCGATGCAGGGAAGATGCCCTTGACGAAACGACAACCCCGGATTGTAGCGGCGCTCACCCCCTGCCCCGGGCAGTACCGCCACATCCGGGTGCGATGGATCGGATTCAGCGGCGCGGATTTCGCAACATGGCACGCAGGTCATCGACCGGCAGCGTGGTCGACGGACCCATGGCGACGCGGGGCACCGGTTTGAAGGCATGGCCGTAGATGACTTCGAAGGTCAGCAGCAGCCGCCCGTCGGGCGCACGCGGCAGCTCGGCTTCGATGGCCTGGCACAGGCGTTCTCGCCAGGCGCGCGAGCGGCAGGCGGGAAAACGCGCGGTGTTCAGGTTGCGCCCGAGTTCGCCCAGTTCCTTGAGCATGGGCTCCGCACTGCTGTACGAGAGGGTGATGCGCTCCATGTCCATCACCGGCTCGGCAAAACCGTTGTGCACCAGCATGTCACCCCAGTCGTGCATATCGGTGAAGGCATGCGCGGGCTCGGGCCAGCCGTGTCGCGCGAACACGGGACGGAGCTCGCGCAGGCTGTCCGGGCCAAGGCACGAGAACATGAGGAAGCCGTTGGTTTCGATGTGCGCGTTCCAGCGCTGGATCAGCGCCTGCGGGTGCGGCTCCATGTGCAGCAGCATGTTGGCCCAGAGCATGCGCACGCGGGTCTGGTCGTTGGCGGGCTGTGCGCCCTTGTGGCGACCCCAGTTGAGCGGGTTCCAGGCCGGGCCGGCGCCTTCACGGGTGGCCTGCAGTGCGTCCTGCACGCGCTCGGCCGAGGCGTAGCAGAGGGCTTCCGGCAACAGGCTGCGCAAATGCTGGTGCGCCCGCAGGCCGCCGGCGACCGGCTCCCAGTGCAACCAGCTGGCTGGCTGCTCACGGAACCAGTGCAGCCGTTCGGCCATGCGCGTGGCCACCTCTTCGTGCAGCCAGGGACTTTCACGTCGCGGGTGCCGCCGCCAGCGCAGCGCAGCGACAGGATCCAGCCCGGGCACTGCGGTTTCGGGAACGGAAAGCGTGTTCAATCGGGGCCCATGGGGGAGTACTGGGAAAAGCGGCCCAGTATATTGGCGCCCCATGTTCTCCACCTGGCACACCCTGCTGGCCCCTCTTCCGGGTATCTGCCAGGTGTGTGGTGGCTGGCCCGCGCGCCCGGTGTGCGAAGCCTGCGCGCGGCGCTTTGCCGGGCCGGCGGTGCGTTGCATGGGTTGCGCAGCGCCGGTGCCCGAAGGCCTGACGCGCTGCGGCACCTGCCTGACGCGCACCGATCCCCAGGTCCTGCAGGCCTGCACCGCCGCAGTGGACTACGCCTACCCCTGGGACCACCTGATCGCGCGCTTCAAGTTCCGTGGTGAACCCGGCTGGGCCGCACCTTTCGCGCAACAGATGCTGCAATCGCCCCATTCGCGCGACCTGCTGGTCCGATGCGGGCTCATGGTGCCGGTGCCGCTCACGCCCACCCGGCTGGGCGAACGCGGCCACAACCAGGCCTGGGAACTGGTGAAGGCGGTGCGGCAGCAGGCCCGGCTGCAAGGCCTGGCCCTGCCCGAGCTGGCCCATCCGGATGCACTGGTGCGGCTGGTCGAGGCGCCGGACCAGCACAGCCTGTCGCGCGAACAACGGCTGAAGAACCTGCGCGGGGTGTTCGCCGCGCACCCGGAGCGCGTGACACACATCTGCGATGCCCATGTGCTGCTGGTGGACGACGTGACCACCACCGGCGCCACACTTCATGCTGCGGCCCAGGCGCTGCTGCAGGCCGGCGCGGCCCGGGTCAGCGCGATGGTGTTTGCGCGAACACCGCCGCCGGATTGAGGTGCACCGGGTACAGTCGCTGCCCACACCTGCGTCCGAACCATGTTCCACATCGTCCTGGTCCAACCCGAGATCCCGCCCAACACCGGCAACGTGATCCGCCTGAGCGCGAACACGGGCTGCACGCTGCACCTGATCGAACCGCTGGGCTTTTCCATGGACGACCGGTACATGCGCCGCGCCGGGCTGGACTACCACGAGTACGCCGACGTGCGCCGCCACGCCGACTGGCCCGCGTTCCTGCAAGCCGAGTCGCCCGATCCGCGACGCCTGTTTGCCTTCACCACCCGTGGCAGCCACAGCGTGTTCGACAACACCTTTGCCGCCGGCGACTGGCTGGTTTTCGGCTCCGAAACCCGTGGCCTGCCCGAGGCGCTGCGTGAGAGCTTTCCCGCCCCGCAGCGCCTGCGCCTCCCCATGGTGGAAGGCCAGCGCAGTCTCAACCTGTCGAACGCCGTGGCGGTCACGGTGTACGAGGCCTGGCGCCAGATTCAATTTTCCCGACCGGTTCCGTGATGCAGGTCACGCGGGTGCGGGGGAGCCTGCTTCACAACGCCCGCGAAACGCGCACCATCGCGCCTGCAGCCTGTGACAGGCCATGCCGATCACCCAATGGCATGGTCCGACCAGCCAAACGCCAACCCGCAGGCTGCACGGAGACCACCTTGATCACTTCTCTCGCCCGGATCCTCGGGGTGACCATGGCGCCGCATCAGCGCCCGACCCGATCGGCCAGTCTGAAAGACCTGGCCATGATCCGCAACCAGTTGATGCGCAGCATCGCGGACTGCACGACGCAGGCCGCGCAACGCCTGCGCACGAAGATCGATCAGGCCCGGACCGCGCAGGAACTCTGGATGCTGCGCAACGACGCCTACCAGATCATTTCCCAGCAACACAACCAGTCCGTCGCCGCCGAGCGCATCAATGCGCTGATCGAGTGCTTCGAAGGCTGGCTCGAGCCCAAGCAACTGGTCCGGATCAACTAGCCGGCTTCAGGGATAGAGGCGGGCCAGCGACTCGGCCACGCAGGCGGGCTTGTCGCCACCCTCACGCTCCACCACCACCGCCCAGGTAATCTGCAAGCCGTCGCGTTCGATCGGCTCGGCCGCCTGCAGCGTCATGCGCCCACGCAGGCGGCTGCCCACCGGCACCGGGGACGGGAACCGCACGCGGTTGAGTCCGTAGTTCACACCCATGCGAGCACCCTTGATGTCCAGCGCAGCGTCGAAGAACGCCGGCAGCAATGACAGGGTGAGGAAGCCGTGCGCGATCGGTGCACCGAACGGCCCGGCCTTTGCGCGCTCCACATCGACATGGATCCACTGGTGATCGCCCGTGGACTCGGCGAAGCGGTTCACCTGCTCCTGGGTGACGGTGGTCCAGTCGCTCACCGCCACCTCCTGGCCCACACAGGCGGCCAGGTCGGCCAGGGTCTCGAAGGTCCTCATCAACGATCCAGCCACTGACAGATGCTTTCCCACTGGGCCAGGTCCTTCGGCATGCGGCCCGGCGTGATGTCGAACAGCGTGAGGCCACGTGCAGCCAGGTGCACGTAGTTCTGCGTGTCGCGCAGCGCACCCACCACAGGCAGGCCGAGGGAGACCACGAACTCGCGCAGCTTGTCGGCGGAGATCGTGCGCATGTCCACGCGCATGCCCACCAGGCCCACCTGCACCTTGCTGGCGCGGCTGGACTGGGCGAGTTCATCGAGGAAGGTCCGGGTGGCGTACATGTCGAAGATGCTGGGCTGCAGCGGCACCAGCACCTTGTCGGCCACCTTGAGCACCTCCCGGAGGCGCGAGCCCTGCAGCCCGGCGGGGGTGTCGAGCACCACGTGGGTCACGTCCTTCGGCGGCCGTCCGACCAGGTCTTCCGAGATGTCCCAGGTCTGGATGGGACGCGCGGTGGGCGGGCGCAGCTTGAGCCACAAGGCCGAAGACTGCTGCCGATCGGCATCGCCCAGCATGACCGAATGACCCTGGCGGGCGAAGTAGCCGGCGACGTTGGTCGACAGCGTGGACTTGCCCACGCCTCCTTTGGGATTGGCAACCACCACGATGGGCATGTAGAGCTCCTTTGTGCGTGTAGACACCCCGGCCGCAAGCTGCGGAGGGGAAGGCGGAATGGAGCCCTATGGTATCGCCATGGCGTCCCACACCAGTTTGCAGCCGGTGAGGAACATACCGGTATAGATCAGCCGGTAGAACAGCAAGGGCTGAATTCGGTGTGCCACGCGCACGCCCACCCAGACGCCGAGGGGTGCAAACGGCAGCAGCGCGAGCGAGGTCGTCATGTTGCGCAGATCGAGCAGGCCGAGCCACGCGTAGGGAATCCATTTCGCCAGGTTGACGAAGAAAAAGAAGAACGCCATGGTGCCGGTGAACAGCACCGGCGAGAGCCGCAGCGGTATCACGTAGGCGTTGATCGGCGGGCCACCAGCGTGCGCAATGAAACTGGTGAAACCCGAGGTGGCAGTGAGCAGCGCGCCCACCCATTTCGGCGGTGGTGCACTGTCCGCACGTGGCGGGAACAGCAGGCGCTGGGCGAGAAACAACAGCGTGAACACACCCACGATGCCCGCCACGAGGCGCGCGTCCATCACCTTGAAGAGCAAGGTGCCCACCACGATGCCCAGCAGCCCCCAGGGAATCAGGAACATCAGCAGGCGGCGGTCCACATTCTTCCGGAGGGCCGCCATGCCCAGCAGATCCATGAGCAGCAGCACCGGCATGAGGATGGCGGCTGCCTGCGGCACGGTGACGGCCAGCGCCATCATGGGCACCGCCAGCGAACCGAAACCGGCACCAAAGCCACTTTTGCTGATGCCCAGCAGGAGCACGGCTGGAATGGCGACGAGATAAAAATACGGATCGGTGATGAGGGGCATGGAAGAGGACAATCCCGAGGATGCACAACGTTCAATTCTGGGGCGAAACCCTGCGGCTGCTCGTCGAGCTTGCCGCCACGGTCGCTTTTGCGCTCTCGGGCATCCTCATGGGTGCCCGCATGCGGCTCGATGCCGTGGGGGTGGCGGTGGTGGGTTTTCTGGCGGCCTTCGGCGGCGGCACACTGCGCGATCTGCTGCTGGACCAGCGTCCTTTCTTCTGGGTGCGCCACGTGGAAATGCTCTGGGGCGTGCTCGCGCTGTGCGCACTCGCCATGCTGTTCCTGCGCGGGCGCCACGTGAAACTGACCGAACGCGCCATCCAGTGGCCCGACGCGCTGGGCCTCGGCCTGTTCACCGCCACCGGCGTGCACCAAGCGCTGCTGCTGGACATGCCGGCCCTGGTGGCCGTGCTCATGGGCCTGATCACCGGCGTGTTTGGCGGCGTGCTGCGCGACGTGGTGTGCAACGAAATCCCCACCGCCTTCAAGGACCATCGGCCCTACGCGTTGTGCGCGTTTGCCGGTGGCTGGTTGTATGTGGGCTTGTGGCAGATCGAGGCGCCCGGCTGGCTTTCGCTGGTCGCCTGTGTGGTGTTCACAGCGGGATTGCGCGGCCTGGCCTTGTGGCGCAACTGGCAACTCCCCGCCTGGAAGCTGTAGTCTTCAAACGCGTTCCAGCACCAGCGCAATCCCCTGCCCCACGCCGATGCACATGGTGCACAGCGCATAACGCCCACCCGTATGGTGCAGGCGGTTGACCGCCGTGGTGGCCAGGCGCGCACCGCTGGCACCCAGCGGGTGGCCCAGCGCAATGGCGCCGCCCCAGGCATTCACGCGGTCGTCGTCGTCCTTCAGGCTCAGCATGCGCAACACCGCCAGGCCCTGCGCAGCAAATGCTTCGTTGAGCTCGATCACGTCCATCTGTTCCAGCTTCAAACCCGTGAGCGCCAGCACCTTCTGCGTGGCCGGCGCCGGGCCGATGCCCATGACGCGCGGCGCTACCCCGGCCGTGGCCATGCCCACGATGCGGGCCTTCGGCGTCAGGCCGTTCTTCGCCGCCGAGGTTTCATCGGCCAGCAGCAGCGCGCACGCGCCGTCGTTCACGCCGCTGGCGTTGCCCGCGGTCACCGTGCCGTCGGGCCGCACCACGCCTTTCAATTTCGCCAGCGCCTCGAGGCTGGTTGCACGTGGGTGCTCATCCTGGTCCACCACGACGGCATCGCCCTTCTTCTGTGGAATCGTCACCCCCACGATCTCCCGAGCCAGATGGCCGGCCTGTTGCGCGGCCACCGCCTTCAACTGGCTGGACAGCGCCATGCGGTCCTGCGCCTCGCGCTCGATCTTGTAATCGGTGGCTACGTTCTCGGCCGTCTCGGGCATGGAGTCCACGCCGTACTGCGCCTTCATCAGCTTGTTCACGAAGCGCCAGCCGATCGTGGTGTCGTACACCGCGTTGTTGCGGCTGAAGGCCGACTCGGCTTTGGGCATCACGAAGGGTGCGCGGCTCATGCTCTCCACACCACCGGCGATCATCAGGCCCGCCTCGCCGGCCTTGATGGCGCGCGCCGCCGTGCCCACCGCATCCAGCCCCGAACCGCACAGGCGGTTGATGGTGGCACCGGGCACCTCCACGGGCAGGCCGGCCAGCAGGCTGGCCATGCGCGCCACGTTGCGGTTGTCCTCGCCGGCCTGGTTGGCGCAGCCGTAGATCACGTCGATCACGCTCGCCCAGTCCACACCGGGATTGCGGTCCATCAGGGCTTTGAGCGGAACGGCGCCCAGGTCGTCGGTGCGCACGCTGGAGAGGGCGCCGCCGTAGCGACCGATGGGGGTGCGAATGGCGTCGCAGATGAAGGCTTGTTGGGTCATTGGGTTTCTCCTCGGATCGGTCCGTGACTGTAACCAAGCCGGTCAAGCGGCGGTCATCCCGGGTTATTCACGTCGAGAGCTCCACGCCCGAAAATCCCTGACGGTCTGCGTGCTACGCTAAAACCATGTTCAACCCCTCCCAAGCCGACGTCCGTCGTTTTTACTGCTCGGTGTTCGCCAAGTCTCGCTCCAGCGAGCCCATGGAGGCCATCGAAATGCTGGCCGCGCAATGGATTGACGAGCATCCCGAACACCACGCCGAACTCACCGACGTGGAGGCCGCCCTGGCCCGCCTGGGCGAGGCCGATCCGGGGCGCGAAAATCCCTTCTTGCACCTGTCGATGCACCTGTCCATCAGCGAGCAGTGCAGCATCGACCAGCCTCCAGGCATCCGGCAGGCCGTGGAACTGCTGGCCGCGCGACGCGGTGACCTGCACGCCGCACACCACGAGGTGATGGAGTGCCTGGGCACCATGCTCTGGGAGAGCCAGCGCGCCGGACGGCCGCCCGACGGGCAGGCTTACATCGAAGCCGTGCGCCAGCGAGCCACGCGGGACTGAAACAGAAAAGCCGCTCAAGAGCGGCTTTTTTGACGGCGGCGGTGCAGCTCAGCGGAAGCGCGACTGCGGCACGGTCTTGAGGTCGCCTTCGACGGACGACAGGTACTTGGCGATCTCGCGCATTTCAGCCGGCGTGTACTGCTTGGCGATGCCGGCCATGATGCCGTTGGAACGGCCGATCACGTGATTGCCTTCCACCGTGTAGGCCTTGAGCGCGAAGAACAGGTAGTCGGCGTGCTGGCCACCGATCTTGGGGTAGCTGGGGTCGATGGGCTTGCTGAAGTTGGCGCCGTGGCAGGACGCACAGGCGCCTTTCTCGATCAGCGCGGCGGCCTTGGTGCTGGCCGACTTCGGCGCTTCGGGCGCGGCCTTGTCGGCGTGCGAGGCGTAGAAGGCGGCCAGATCGGCCATGTCCTGCTCGCTCAGCGAGGCGGCAATGCCGCGCATGGTGGGATGCTTGCGGTCGCCCTTCTTGTAGGCGTTGAGCGCAGCGACGATGTAGGCGCCCGACTGGCCCGAAATCTTGGGCACCTTGTGGATTTCAGGGAAGCTGTTCTGGTAGCCCTGAATGCCGTGGCAGCCGATGCACATCTCGGCCTTTTTCTGGCCTGCCTGCACATCACCCGTCACGCCCTGGGCCTGGGCGGAGATGGCCACCACGGAGAACGTCGCAGCGGTGACAAGGGTACGGGCGATCGTGGAGAGCGTTTGAATCATTTTGCAAGCACAATGAATGGGACGGCCGAGAAAAAATCAACCGCTGATTATATAGACTGGTCGGACGCCACCCTACCCCCCAACCCTTGCACGAAGCGCTTCCATGAAATTCAACGGCTCCGAGAACTACGTCGCCACCCAGGACCTGATGCTGGCCGTGAACGCCGCCATCACCCTGCAGCGCCCGCTGCTCGTCAAGGGAGAACCCGGCACCGGCAAGACCATGCTGGCCGAGGAAGTGGCGCAGGCGCTGAACCTTCCCTTGCTTCAATGGCACATCAAGAGCACGACCAAGGCGCAACAGGGCCTGTACGAATACGACGCGGTCAGCCGGCTGCGCGACTCGCAGCTTGCCGAAGACGACAGCGCCGAGCGGGTCAAGGACATCCGGAACTACATCGTCAAGGGCGTGCTGTGGCAGGCCTTCACGTCCGACCAGCCGGTGGCGTTGCTGATCGACGAGATCGACAAGGCCGACATCGAATTCCCGAACGACCTTCTGCGCGAACTCGACCGCATGGAGTTCTACTGCTACGAGACGCGCGAGTTGATTCGCGCGAAGCACCGTCCGCTGGTGTTCATCACGTCGAACAACGAAAAGGAACTGCCCGACGCCTTCCTGCGCCGCTGTTTCTTCCACTACATCAAGTTCCCCGATGCCGAGACGATGCAGCGCATCGTGGACGTGCATTTCCCCAAGCTCAAGAAGGAGTTGCTGGCCGCAGCAATGAAGACCTTCTACGACGTGCGCAACCTGCCGGGCCTGAAGAAGAAACCCAGCACCTCCGAGTTGCTGGACTGGCTCAAGCTGCTGATGGCCGAAGACATTCCGCTCGAGGCGCTGCAGAGCGCCGACAGCAAGGTGAGCGTGCCGCCGCTGGTGGGTGCGCTGCTCAAGAACGAGCAGGACACCACGCTGTTCGAGAAACTGGTCTTCATGAACCAGAGAAACCGATGAGCTTCGTGGCACCGGTGAGATTGCGTCAGCAAGGTGTTCTGCTCGAACCGCTGGATCTGTCGCATGAGCAGGGCCTGGCCAGCGCTGCAGCCGATGGCGAACTCTGGAAATTGCGCATCACCTCCGTCCCCGAACCCGGCCAGACACGCGCCTACATCGAGAGCGCACTTCAGATGCGCGCCGAAGGCCATCGCTTTGCCTTTGCGGTGGTCGAGGAAACGTCGGGGCGTGTGCTTGGCAGCACCAGCTACCACGACATCCTGCCTGCCGTGAAGCGCGTGGAGATCGGCTACACGTGGTACGCCCGGAGTGTGCAGCGCACGCACGTCAACACCACCTGCAAGCTGCTCATGATGGGCCACGCTTTCGATGCGCTGGGCTGTCACGTGGTGGGCTGGCGCACCGACAACTACAACTTCGCATCGCAAAAGGCCATCGAGCGGCTGGGCGCGAAAAAGGATGGCGTCATCCGCGGCCACGCGCTGCGCCGGGACGGCACCATCCGCGACACAGTGATGTACAGCATGCGTTCGGGTGAATGGCCGGAGGCCAGAGCCCAACTGCTGTACCTGCGCGACCTGCACGCCTGACCCAACCCGGGAGATCGCCATGCTGATCGACTTCTTCTACACCCTTCGCTCGGCCAAGCTGCCGGTCTCGGTCAAGGAATACCTGGTGCTGCTCGAAGCGCTGCAGGCCGACGTGGTCGGGCCGCGCAACCCGGAAGCCTGCTCCATGGACGATTTCTACTTCCTGGCGCGCACCGCGCTGGTGAAGGACGAGAAGCACTTCGACAAGTTTGACCGCGCCTTCGCCGCCTATTTCAAGGGCGTGGAGATGATCGCCGACTTCACCAAGCCCATTCCCGCCGACTGGCTGCGCCAGGAGATGGAGCGCATCCTGTCCGAAGAACAGAAGGCCAACGCGCCGAAGATGGACTGGGACGAGCTCATGGAGACGCTGAGGAAGCGCCTTGAAGAGCAGAAGGAGCGCCACGAGGGCGGCAGCAAGTGGATCGGAACCGGCGGCACTTCGCCGTTCGGCAACGGCGGGCAGAACCCGCAGGGCATCCGCATTGGCGGCAAGGGCGGCAACAAGAGTGGCGTGAAGGTGTGGGAACAACGCGCCTACCGCGACTACGACGACACGCAGGAACTCGGCACACGCAACATCAAGGTGGCCCTGCGCCGCCTGCGCAAGTTCGCTCGCGAGGGCAACGACTTCGAGCTCGACCTGCCCGACACCATCCGCGCCACCGCCGCCAATGCCGGCTATCTGGACATCAAGATGATCCCGGAGCGGCACAACAACGTGAAGGTGCTGCTGCTCATGGACGTGGGCGGCACCATGGACGAGCACATCCAGCGTGTGGAGGAATTGTTCTCCGCGGTCAAGAGCGAGTTCAAGCACCTGGAGTTCTATTACTTCCACAACTGCGTCTACGACTTCATGTGGAAGAACAACCGGCGCCGCTACGCCGAGAAATTCCCGACCTGGGACATCATCCGCAAGTACAACAAGGACTACAAGCTCATCTTCGTCGGCGATGCCACGATGAGCCCTTACGAAATATTGCAACCGGGCGGCAGCGTGGAATACAACAATGAAGAGGCTGGCGCCGAGTGGCTGCAGCGCCTCACGCACGCATTTCCCCGGTTTGCGTGGATCAATCCGGAACCTCAGGGCGTGTGGCAGTATCGACAGAGCATCAGCGTGATCCAGCAACTCATGGGCCAGCGCATGTACCCGCTGACCTTGAAGGGGCTGGAGGACACGATGCGCCTGCTGTCGAAATAGCCAACGAATGAAATGTCCCTTCCCGGCCCGGCCTGCACGGGCTCGGCTTCTCCTGCTTTGCGGAGCCTTGTTCTGCCTGCTCTCGGTGCCCTTTGCTGCCCTGGCCCAGGAAGCGGAATCGCCCGAGCAGGCTGCTGTGCGCTTGAATGCCGGGAAGCCGGCCCAGCCGGGGACATCGGCCGCGGACGACGACTCGGACGGGGGCGGGAACACGGAAACCCGCACGCGCCGAGGCCAGCGCGCCAGCGAGGCGCCCCCCCGTTTCGAGATCGACCTGAGCGCGCCGGACGAAGCCACCCAGTCCTTCCTGCTGCGCCACATGGAGCTGCAGCGCTACCGCCAGCAGCGCAGTCTGGACGCCAACGAACTCGGCCGCCTGCTGGTGCAGACGCCCGAGAACCTGAAGGAACTGCTCGCCACGCTGGGCCATTTTTCCCCCAAGGTGACGGTGACCGCACCGCCGGGCCTGGGGGAGGCGACGCTGAACGACCGCTATGGCGGCGGTGCCGGCACAACCGGGTCCCTCGGCACCGTGACCGTGCGGGTGGAGCCCGGCCCCGTGACGCAGGTGACCTCGGTCAACGTGTCCTTCGTGGGCGACATTGCCGATTCGCCCGCGGCGGCCCAGCAACGCGCCGATATCCAGCGCGAGGCCGGCCTGATCGCGGGCCTGCCCTTCACGCAGGCCGACTGGAACGCCACCAAGGCCGTTGCCCTGCGCCGCCTCCTGGCCCAACGCTACCCGCTGGGTCGCCTGCAGAACAGCCTGGCCGACATCGACGCCGAGGCCCACCAGGCGCGGCTCTACATCGAACTCGATTCGGGCCGCGCGATGCGCATGGGCGAGGTGAAGGTGCAGGGCGCGGAGCGCTACGACGCCATCACCGTGGAGCGGCTGGTGAGGCTCTCAGGCCTGGAGCCGGGCAGCGACTACGACCTCGCCAAGATGCAGGACGCGCAACGGCGCCTGGCGGAGAGCGGTTACTACGACGCCGTGTTCGTCTACGTGGACCCCACGCCCGAATCCGAAACGCTGCCGGTGCTGGTGCAGTTGCGCGAGAGCAAGCGGCAGAAGGTGGTGATTGGTGTGGGTGGCAGCACCGACAACGGCGCGCGCCTGTCGCTGGAGCACACCCACAACAGCGTGCCGGGGGTGGGCTGGCGCGCCCTGAGCAAACTCCAGCTCGAGCGCAACGACCGCCTGGCCAGCACCGACTGGAGCTCACCGCCCGACGACGATGGCTGGCGCAAGATCGTCGGTGCGCAGGCGGCCCGCCAGCTTGATGACTTCACCACCACCACCAGTCAGCGCCTGCGCGTGGGCCAGACGCAGCTCGGCGTGGAGTACGACCGCGCCTTCTACCTGCAGTACGACCGCGCCCAGGTGGTCAACAGCGTGATGCGCAACGCTGCCACCGAAGGTGCCGATTCGGCGATCAGTGCCAACTACGCCTGGACCCGGCGACGTTTTGACGACCTGATTTTTCCGCACCAGGGCTATGGTCTCGCGGTGGAGCTCGGTGCGGGCTACACGCTGGGCAGCACGCGCTTGCCCTTCGGCCGCACCAACGCTCGCTGGCTGACCTACTGGCCGCTGGGCAACGTGTCCGCCGCAGCCGAACCCGAGCCCGGACAGGCGCGCGAGGTGACCGCCACCCGCCGCACCGACATGGGCCGCCTCGCCCTGCGGGTTGAAGGCGGCGCGGTGGTCGCGCGCGACGACGCGCCGATTCCGGAAACGCAGCTGTTCATCACCGGTGGCGACAACACCGTGCGTGGCTACGGCCTGCGCGACATCGGTGTGCGCCGCCCCGACGGCACCATCGGCCCCGGCCGCTACAAGGCCGTGGTGAGCCTGGAATGGCAGCGCCCGATCTGGAACGACGACAACCGCTCCAACTGGGAAAACGTGGTGTTCATCGACGGTGGCGCCGTTTCCAACAAGGCCGGCGATCTCAAGCCGGTCTGGGGCGTGGGCACCGGCATCCGTTTCAACAGTCCCGTGGGTCCGCTCCAGCTCGACCTCGCTTACGGGCTGGAGACCAAGCGCCTGCGCATCCACCTCAACGTGGGCTTCACCTTCTGATGGCGACCCGCAACCCCGACACCCAGGCCCCGCCACCCTCGCGCATCGGACGCGTGGTGCGCTGGGTGTTCGGTGGCTTGCTCACGCTGGTCCTGTTGCTGCTGCTCGGAGTCGGCCTGTGGGCGGCCTCGCCCGGTTCGCTAGCGCAGGCGCTGGGCTGGGGTCAGTCGTTCATGGCGCGCGAGGGCATGAGTGCCGGCACGCTGACCACGGAAGACGTGGAAGGCAGTCTTTTCGCCGGCGGCCGCATTGGCCGACTGCAATGGCAGCGCGAGGGCATCACGGTGCAGGCCACCGACACCCGCATCGGCCTGAGCAAGCTGTTCTGGATGGACGCGCTGCTCTGGCGCGGCGTGCGCCTCTCGCACCTGGACATCGGCCACCTGCGCATCGACGACCAGCGCCCACCAGCACCCCCCACGCCACCCGAGCCGCTGCACCCCATCACGCTGCCCCTGCCGGTCACCCTGCCCTGGTCGATCGGCACACTTGAGCTGGCCGGCACCCGCGCGCTCACGCTCAACGAACTGAAAGGCCAGTACCGCTACCGAGCGGCCGAGAGCGCCTGGAACCTGGGCGTGGCCGACGCCCACCAGATCGAGCTGGAAAGCCTGCGCTTCGCCGAAGGCCGCTACCGGCTGCAGGCCGTGCTGGGTGCGCAGGCGCCCATGCCCTTGCGCGTCGATGCGCAAGGCGACGTGCAGGCCGAGGTGCCCGGTGGCGGTGAGCGCGTCAACCTGCAAGCCACCGCCGAGGTGCGCGGCACGCTGGGCACGCTGGACGCCACGCTCGATGCCGTGGCCCGGCTGCGCACGGTGGGTGGCGCCAGCACCGCGCCGGACACCGCGTCCACGCTCGATGCCCAGGCGCGGCTTCGCCCCTGGCAGGCCCAGCCGCTCGAATCGGCCAACGCCACCATGAACCGCCTGGACCTCGCCGCGCTCTGGCCGCAGGCGCCGGTGACCCTGCTCAGCGGCACGGTGCAGGCCCGGCCCGACGGCGACGCCTGGCGCGCGGAGCTGCAACTGAGCAACCAGGGCAGTGGACCAGCCGACCGGCAACGACTGCCGCTGGACCGCATTGAAGCCGCGCTGGAACAACGCGGCCAAAGATGGACCCTTTCACGTTTGGACGCGCAGCTCGGCCCGGGCCGCCTGCAAGGCGAAGGCTGGTTCGAGCCCGCACGCGAACCGCAGGCCTCGCCGCTGGGCGAGTGGCAGGGCGACCTGCGGGCCAGCCGCCTCAACCCGGCGCAGTTCTGGAGCAGTCTGGCGCCCGCCGCGCTCGACGGCACGGTGCGCGCCCGCACGGTGGATGCGCAGACCCCGCGCGCGGCGATCGACGTGGACGCGCGCGTGCGGCCTTCGGGCACGCAGCCGCGCGGCGGCGCGCTCGCCGGCTTGCGCCTGCGCGAACTGGAGGCCGAGGGCCGCTGGAAACCGCAGGCCCAAGACATCGCGCAAGGCGTGCTGGAACTGCGCACCTTGCGCCTGGCCGCGGCCGACGCCACGCTCGAAGGCCAGGGCGCGTTCGACACGCTGGCCCGCAGTTTCGACGGCCGCCTCGCGCTGCAGGTGCCGGGCGCGCAGGCCCGCTGGCAAGGCAAGGCGGCCCACGCCCAGGGCCAGGGCGATGTGGACCTGCAACTGGAAGACGCCACGCGACTGCTGACCTGGGTGCGCGGCCTGGAAACGCTGCCGGTGGCGGGGCCACCGATCAAGGCCGCGCTGGACGGGATGCCCGGCCTGGAGGTGGAAGGCAGCGCCCGGCTCGACGCCAATTGGCAAGGCGGCCTGGGCGCCTTCGGTTACCCGCCGCCCGCCAGCACGCCCAACGCCGTGGCCACCGCACCGCGTGTGCAGGTCGCGCTGGACGCTGCGCGCCTGCGCATCGCGCGCGATGTGCCCGCCAGCGAAGCCAGCACCGCATCGACCCGCCTGCAGACCCTGGATCTGCGGGAGCTGAGGCTCCAGGCCGACGGGCCGGTCGAGCGCCTCGCGCTGAGCCTGTCGGGTCAGGCCGAACAAGGCCCATGGCGTGCCACGCTGGACACCCACGGCACGCTGCAACTCGGCAGCACCGCCCGCCGACCCGACATCGACAGCGGCCGGCTCGACCTCGCGCGCCTGAAGCTGCAGGCCACCGACAGCGCGCGCCCGGACCGCACCGTGGAATGGACGCTCGAGACCGCTGGTGCGCTGGGTGCCGCCTGGCAAGGCGCTCGCACGGGAGCGCTGCAGGTGCAGGCCGACCCGGGGCAATTGCGGCTGCAACCGTCCTTCCAGCGCCGCGCCGCGCCGAGCGCTGCCGCCACGGTGGTGATCCCCGATACAACGGCCGCCGCCGCGGCAGCGGCCACGCCCAACGTCACCCAGCCCCTGAGCCTCAACTGGGATCGACTGAGTTGGCGCGCCGGCGCGCTGGACACGCGTGGCCAGCTCAGCGGCCTGCCCATGTCGTGGGTGGACGCGCTGGCCACCGCGGAGGGCGCGCGCCACGGGCCGCTGAGCCAGTCCGGCCTGGGGGGCGACGTGGTGTTCGATGGCGCCTGGGATTTGTCACTGCCCGCCGATGCCAGCCAGCCGCCGCGCCTGTCGGCCCAGTTGCAACGCCGCAGCGGCGACCTGTCGGTGCAGACCGATGGCGCTTTCGACGAAAACACGAACTCCGTTCAACGCCTGCAGACCGGGATTCGCCAGGCGCAGCTCAACATCGACACGCAAGGCAACACTGTGCAGGCGCGGCTGCGCTGGGACAGCGAGCGCCTGGGCCAGGCCAGCGCCGATCTGAGCACCACGCTGAGCCCGCCCAACGCGGCGCAATCCGCGTGGCACTGGGGCGAGCAGGCGCCGCTGGGCGGGCGCATCCAGGCCAGCCTGCCGCAGGTGGGCGTGTGGTCGGCGCTGGCACCGCCCGGCTGGCGCGTGCGCGGTTCGCTGGCCGCCGACCTCACGCTGTCGGGCACGCGCGCCGCGCCACTGCTCAACGGCAGCCTGCAGGCCGACGATCTGGCGCTGCGCTCGCTCGTCAACGGCATCGCTTTTTCACGTGGACAACTGCGCGCCACGCTGGCGGGCGAGCGCATCACCATCCAGCGCTTTTATCTGGAAGGCCGTGGCGGCGCGGCCACCGGCGGCACGCTGCTGGCCACCGGCAGCACCGAATGGCGCAGCGTCACGGTCGAGGGCCAGGCTCGACGCCAGCCCTACATCAGCCTGCAGGCCACGGCCACCCGGTTGCGCGTGTCTACCCGCCCTGATCGGCGTCTGACGCTCTCGGGCCAGTTGCAGGCCGAGCTGGCCGGCCCCGCGCTGCAACTGCGCGGCAAGCTCACGGCCGACGAAGCGCTGTTCATCCTGCCCGACGAGTCCACGCCCACGCTGGGTGCGGACGTCGTCGTGCGCGGCACCGAAATTCCGCTGGAAGACCCGAACGCGTTCCGCGTGCAGCCCGACGTGCTGGTGGATCTGGATCTGGGCAACAACTTCGAGGTGCGCGGCCTGGGCTTGCGCACCTGGCTGAACGGCGAACTCAATCTGCGCAGCACACCCGCGCAACCCACGCCGCGCGTGCTGGGCGAAGTTCGCACCGTGCGCGGCACGTACCGCGCCTATGGGCAGCAGCTCGCCATCGAAACCGGTGTGCTGCGCTTTACCGGCCCTTACGACAACCCCACGCTGGACATCACCGCCATCCGCCCCAACACCACGCAACGCGTGGGCGTGCTCATCAGCGGCACGGCGCAGACGCCGCGCGTTCGCCTGTTCTCGGACCCTGAACTGCCCGACAGCGAAAAACTGGCGTGGCTGGTGCTGGGCCGCCCGGCCAGCGGAGCCGGCGCCGAAGCCGCCGTGCTCCAGCAGGCGGCGCTGGCGCTGATCTCGCGCAGCGGGGGGGGCTTCGATGGTGGCCTGGCGCGCGCCTTCGGGCTGGACGAGTTGTCCTTCGCCGGCAGCGCCACCAACGCCGACGGCACCACCTCGGCCGCCGCGCTCACCCTGGGCAAGCGCATCTCCAACAAGCTCTACCTGAGCTACGAGAGCAGCCTGGCGGGTGCCATGGGCACGGTGTCGATGTTCTACGACCTCTCGCGCCGCTTCACGGTGCGCGCGCGAGCGGGCGAAGAGAACGCCATCGACCTGATATTTACAACGACATTTGACTAACCCCCGCGCCGCGCCTGCGGCGCGTCACCCCCTTTCAGGGGGCAACACCTGCGGCCCGGCAAAGCCGGTTCCGCGGTGTTTCTGGGCCGGAGCCTCACGCTCCGGAAAGGCCTCAAGCGGCCAGGGCGACGGCCGGCTGGTTGGCGGCGTGGGTGCGGATGTCGCCTTCGGCCGCTTCCATGGCCTTGGCCTTGGCCTCAGGACCCAGGCCCACGCCTTCGGCGCGCACGAAGCGCACGTCGGTGATGCCCATGAAACCGAAGATGGTCTGCAGGTAGCTTTCCTGGTGTTCCATGGCGCGGCCACCTTCGCTGGTGGAATAGACGCCGCCGCGGCTCAGGCCCACGATGACGGTCTTGCCGCCGGCCAGGCCCACGGCGCCCTTGTCGGTGTACTTGAAGGTGCGGCCGGCCTGGGCCAGGCGGTCGATCCAGGCCTTGAGCTGGGTCGGGACGGTGAAGTTGTAGAGCGGCGCGCCGATCACGACCACGTCGGCCGCCAGGAACTGGCTCACCAGTTTTTCGGAAAGCGCGTTCTCGCTGCGCTGCGTTTCGGTCGCAGCGGCCTGGCCGGTGCGAAAGCCCAGCGCGTCGGCGCCCAAATGGGGCACCACGTCGGCGGCCAGGTCCAGGCGCTCGACTTGCGTGCCGGGGTGGGCGGCCACCCACGCGGCCACGGTCCGGGCGGTGAGTTCGCGGGACACCGACTGGTCGCCGGTGACGGAGGAATCGATGTGCAGCAGTTTCATGAAAAGGCTCCTGAGGTTGAAAGCCACATCTGTGGCCATGAATAGATTGTGATTTCGTATCGATTGGGTGATAAGACGGCAGAATTGCGTCACATCGTTCCATCAACAGGACAATCAGGAGCCGCGCCATGCAGGACCTCAATGACATGCTCTTCTTCGCCGAGGTGGTGGAGCGCGGCGGCTTCGCGGCGGCGGGCCGGGCGCTGGGGGTGCCCAAGTCGCGCCTGTCGCGCCGCGTAGCCGAACTCGAAGCGCAACTGGGCGTGCGCCTGCTGCAGCGCACCACGCGCAAGCTCTCGCTCACCGCCATCGGCGAGACCTACCTGCGCCATTGCCTGGCGCTGCGCGAATCGGCCCAGGCCGCAGCCGACGCGGTGGCCGAGGTGCAGACCGAACCGCGCGGCACGATCCGCGTGGTCTGCCCCGTGACGCTCGCGCAGACCGTGCTGGGCGACGTGCTGCCGATCTACCTGGCGCGGCACCCGCAGGTGCAGGTGGACATGGAGGTGAACAACCGCGTGGTGGACCTGGTGGAGGAAGGCGTGGATGTGGCACTGCGCGTGCGCCTCACGCTGGAGGAAAGCGGCAGCCTGGTGATCAAGCGCCTGGACGAGGCGCGCTCCGTGCTGGTGGCCAGCCCCCGGCTGCTCGAACGCCAGGGCACGCCCACGACCGTGGAGGAAGCGAGCCGGCTCGACAGCGTGGCCATGTCGGCCACCGACGGCGTGGTCAGCATCCAGCTCACCCACAGCAGCGGACACCAGGCAGTGCTGCAACAGCGCCCCCGCCTGATCGCCGACGACCTGCTCACCCTCAAGCTCGCGGTGCTTGGCGGCTCCGGCATGTGCTCATTGCCCGACTACATGTGCGAGGAGGAACTGCGCGACGGCCGCCTGGTGCAACTGCTGCCCGAATGGACGCGGCCGGTGGGCGTGGTGCACGCGGTGTTTCCCTCGCGCCGGGGCCTGTCGCCCGCGGTGCGCAGCTTTCTGGATTTCCTGGGCGAATACGTGCCGGTCTGCGGCAACATGCTGCGCCTGCCCGCCGCCTTGCGCCCCGAGGTGCCCCCGTACAATGCGGGCTCTTTTTCGCCGCCATAGTTCAATGGATAGAACGAGCGCCTCCTAAGCGCTAGATACAGGTTCGATTCCTGTTGGTGGTACCAGCCACCTGCCGCCTGCGAGACACCCCCACCCCCATATCCTCTGGTTTTCGTACAACAATTAACTCAGGTTACATTTTTGTACATTTGACCGCCACGAACTTCGTGGCTTCACGAGGATTGGGGACGTTCATGCAAAAAGCGTTGGGTTGCATGCTGTTGGGCGTGCTTGCGTTGGCTGGCTGTGGCGGAGGCGGAGGGGATGATGTGGTCGAGCCCCTGTACGTGACGGTCACGTACCCCATGGATGCGGTGTCCCTGTACCAGCAAGTCACGATCACACCGGCGATGGCCGGCTTCCAGAGCTATGTCCCCCGGTGTTCGCTGGTCAACGGCGGTCTGCCTGCCGGTCTTCAGCTGAACAGCAACTGCACCATCACGGGACGCGCCACCGAGGCCACCCGCACCTGGATCACCGTCAGGGTCGGTGCAGACCGAGTGATCAACACCATCGACGTGGGTGCCGAAGTCCTGGTCAACGGTCCTGGGCTTTGGTACCCCGAGCGGCTCTTCCTCGGCGCCCTGCCCATCGGCACCCTGGTGAACGACGATCCCAGGCCAACGAACTGGACCGCCGCACCCGACCTGTCCATGAGCTGGAGCTACAGCCTCACTGGTGGCAGCCTGCCGCCGGGCCTGACGCTCGACCCGGTCAGCGGCCGCGTGTCCGGTACGACGCAAACGGGCGGCAGCTATTCAGCCCAGATTCAGGCCAGTCTGCAAACCCAGTTCGGCACCTTCCAGACCTACGCCACCAGCTACTCGGTGAACGTGAACGTGCCCACCCTGGGCTACCCCAGCAGCGCGTCCACCGCCTGGTTGAGCCAGCCCTTCTCCCTGGCGCCGCAGATCATTGGCGTGCACCTCCCGGACGCAACCATCTCGGGCGCAAGTCTCTCGCCAGCATTGCCAGCCGGGCTCACCGTCGACGACGCGGGCGTGATCAGTGGAACGGCCACCCAGCTCCAGACCGTCGTCAGCGCCCATGCGCTGCAGGCGACGCTGAACCAGGGCGGCGTGAGCGCACCGACGCAAGGCTCCCTGAATCTCTGGATCCGTTCTCCGGTGTCCTACAGCTACGAGGCCGGCAACACCTCTTTCGGTGTTCCTTTCAGCCTTTCGCCCACCATGACGCTGCACAGCCCCGTGCCTCTGCAGCCTGGCGCCACCCGCGTGTTCAGCCAGCAACCGGGTTATTGCTGGCTGCCCACGGGCCTCTCGATCGATCCAGCCACAGGCACGCTGTCGGGCACGCCGACAGACCGGGGCAACTTCGGCTGCTCCATCGACATCGTGCACACCAACCAGGGCGTGACCTGGACCACGTCGACCTACCTGAGCCTGGCTGTGTTCTGAAAAACCCGCCACCCGGGTAAGGCTACCGGGCGCCCTGTGGCGCGCACGAAAATACTGTATATGCTTACAGTATGAACACCGTGTCGCGCAAGCTCCGCATCCTGGCCGATGCCGCCAAGTACGACGCGTCGTGCGCCTCCAGCGGCGGCACACGGCGCGACTCGAGCGACCAGAAGGGCATCGGCTCGAACGAGGGCATGGGCATCTGCCACAGCTATGCGCCGGACGGCCGCTGCATCTCGCTGCTGAAGATCCTGCTCACCAACTGGTGCGTCTACGACTGCCTCTACTGCGTCAACCGCGTGTCCAGCGACGTCGAGCGAGCGCGGTTCTCGGTCGACGAGGTGGTCCGGCTCACGCTCGATTTCTACCGGCGCAACGTCATCGAGGGCCTGTTCCTCAGCTCGGGCATCATCCGCTCGCCCGACTACACCATGGAGCAGCTCGTGGCCGTGGCGCGCCAGTTGCGCGAGGTGCACGGCTTTCGCGGCTACATCCACCTGAAGACCATTCCCGATGCCGATGAAGCCCTGCTCGCCCAGGCGGGGCGCTTCGCCGATCGCCTGAGCATCAACATCGAGCTGCCCAGCCAGGCGGCGCTCGACGCGCTCGCGCCCGGCAAGAGCAGCCAGCAGATCCGGCAATCGATGGCGGGCATCCGTTTGAAGCTGGACGAGGCGTGCGAACAGAAAGCGCAGGCCGAGCAGATTCGCTCCCTGCCCGGCCAGCGCGGCACCGGCGCCGCGCCGCCGCGCTTTGCGCCGGCCGGCCAGAGCACGCAGATGATCGTCGGCGCCGACACGTCGGACGACCGCTGCATCCTGCAGACCAGCGCCGCGCTGTACGCGGGCTACCGGCTCAAGCGCGTCTACTACTCGGCCTTCAGCCCGATCCCGCACGCCAGCGCCAGGCTGCCCGGCCAGGCCGCGCCTCTGGTGCGCGAGCACCGCCTTTACCAGGCGGACTGGCTGATGCGCTTCTACGGCTTCGACGCCACCGAGCTCGTGCTGCCCGGCGGCATGCTGTCGATGACCATGGACCCCAAGCTGGCATGGGCGCTGGCGCATCCCGAGCTGTTTCCCGTGGACGTGAACCGCGCCCCGCGCGAGACCTTGCTGCGTGTGCCGGGCCTGGGCGTGCGCTCGGTGCAGCGCCTGCTGGATGCGCGGCGCGTGCGCCAGGTGCGGCGCGCCGACCTGGAACGCCTGGGCAGTGCAGGGCGCAAGGCGCTGGACTTCGTGCACCTGCCCGATCACCGGCCGGGCGCCGCGTTGCTCTCTCCGGTGTCGCCCGACGCGCCATCTCCGATGGCCCAGCCCGATTTGTTTGAAGCCTCCAGCGCGTGAGGATCGCCATGCGCTGGCAGGTCGAGTTCCAGTCCAACGAAGTGCCCGCTGCACTGCGCGCGCTCTCGGCGCTGCTGACCTGCGGCGCTGCGCCGGACGAAGTGGTGTGGACCGAAGGCGAACCGGCGCAGGGTGATCTGCTCGGCGAGGCCACGGCACCCGCGCCACCACCGGAAGCGGTGCCACTGCGGGCCTTGCGCCGCCTGCCTGCCGGCTTCGTGCCGCTGGCCGAGACAGTGGCGATGCACGCGCATCCCGATCGTTTTCAGCGCCTGCACGAACTGGCCATCGACCTGGCGAACGATCCACGCCGCTGGCGCGATGCGCTGGACCCGAGGCGCCTGGCCCTGGAGCGCATGGCGCGCGAGGTGAGGCGCGAGATCCACAAGATGCACGCCTTCGTGCGCTTTCGCCAGATAGAGGAAGGCGATGGCGAGGTGCGCTATGTGGCCTGGTTCGAACCGGTGCATCACATCGTGCGGGCCGCCGCGCCGTTTTTTGCAAAGCGTTTTGCTGCCATGCGCTGGGCCATCCTCACGCCCGCGTTGTGCGTGCACTGGAACCGCGAAGGCCTCGAATTCACGCCCGGCGTCGACCGTGCGCAGGCGCCTCCACCGGATGCCGGCGAGGCGCTGTGGCTGGACTACTACCGCAGCATCTTCAACCCCTCGCGCGTGAAGACCGCTGCCATGCTGCGCGAGATGCCGCGCCGCTACTGGCGCAATCTGCCGGAGACGCAGGCCATCACCGGGTTGCTGCAGGATGCGCCGGCGCGAAGCGCGCGCATGGTGGCGCAGGCCAGCGAATCGCAGCGGCGCTTGCCGATCAACGTGCCTGCGCTGGCCGCTCGGGTGCCCCGCACCCCACAGGAACAATTGGACGACCTGGGCCGGCGCGCACGCCATTGCACCGATTGCCCGATGGCCTCGGCCGCCACGCAGACGGTCTGGGGTGAAGGCCCGGTGGGCGCCCGCCTCATGATCGTGGGCGAACAACCCGGCGACCAGGAAGACCTGGCGGGCCGTCCGTTCGTGGGACCGGCTGGGGCTCTGTTGCGGCGGGCGATCGCCGAGCTCGGCTGGCCCACCGACCAGCTCTACCTCACCAACGCGGTCAAGCACTTCCATTTCCTGGCGCGCGGCAAGCGCCGCCTGCACAAGACGCCCGGTCAGCGCGAAGCCGAAGCGTGTGCGCAGTGGCTGGAAGCGGAAATCCGGCTCGTGGCGCCGCAGGCCATCCTGGCACTGGGCGCCACCGCGGCGGCCAGCGTGCTCGGACGCGGCGTGGGGGTAGCGCAGTGCCTGGGTGCGTGGTGGCGGCGCCATGACGGCGTGCCGGTGTGGGTGGTGCACCACCCTGCCGCGGTGCTGCGCCGCGCCGAATCGGGCGCACCGCCGTTCGAAGCCTGGGTGGAGGCCATGCGCCCGGCGCTTCAGCGCAACATCGCGTAGCCGACGCCGATCGCCATCGCCAGACCCACGGCGTCGGCGAACAGCGCGCACGCGAGCGCGTAGCGCGCGTGCTGGATGCCCACGCTGCCGAAGTACACCGCAAGCACATAGAAGGTGGTCTCGGTCGAGCCCTGCACGATGGCCGCCAGGCGCCCGGCGAACGAGTCCACGCCGTGCGTCTGCATCACGTCGATCATCAGTCCGCGCGCGCCCGCGCCCGAGAGGATCTTCATCAAGCCCACGGGCAGCGCCGGCAGGAAATCGGTGTTCCATCCCATGGCCGCCACGGCCGCACCGATGCCCGAGAGCAGGAAATCCATGCAGCCGGCGGCGCGGAACACGCCAATGGCAATGAGGATGGCGATGAGGTAGGGCACGATCTGGATCGCCACACCAAAACCTTCCTTGGCGCCTTCGATGAAGGCGTCGTACACATTGATGCGCCGCCACGCGCCGGCCAGCACGAAGAGCATCACCACGCCCAGGATGACGGCCGCACCTGTGGTGCCGGCCACGCGCGCGGCCTGCTCGGCCGGCAACCGCGAGAGCGCGGTCACGGCGGCGGCCAGCAGGCCGCCCACCGCCAGCACCGGCAACAGGAAACGCGCGCGCCACAGCGGCAGGCGCTGGCACACCGCCACCGCCAGCACGCCCGCCAGCAGCGCGGTGAAGGTCACCAGCAGCGTGGGCAGGAAGATGTCCGCCGCGTTGAAGTTCGCCCCGAGTCCCTGCTTGAGCGCGATGCTCTGGCGGATGGCGATCACCGAGGTCGGGATCAGCGTGAGACCGGCCGTGTTCATCACCACGAACATGATCTGCGCATGGCTGGCGGTGCCCTGCGGTTCGGTGTTGAGCGTCTGCAATTCGCGCATGGCCTTGAGGCCCAGTGGTGTGGCCGCGTTGTCCAGGCCCAGCAGGTTGGCCGACATGTTCATGGTCATGGCACCCTGCGCCGGGTGACCCTGCGGCACCTCGGGGAACAGGCGCCGCAGCAGCGGACCGGCCAGGCGCGCGAGCAGTTCGATCATTCCGGCGCGTTCGCCCACGCGCATGAGCCCGAGCCAGAGTGCCATCACGCCGGCCAGTCCGAGCGAAATCTCGAAGCCCGATCGCGCGCCGTCGAACATCGCCATCATCAAGGCTTGCAGGATGCCGTGTTCGCCGAGCAGCCAGCGCGTTACGGCGGTGGCGAACGCCACGGTGAAAAAACCGATCCAGACCCAGTTCAGCGCCATGGGGTGCGATGGTAGCCGCTGGCACATGCCAACCATCTGTCGCGTGGTCTGGGGGCGATGTCGAAAAGCGGGCGCAAGCTTCATCGTACCCATGCCAACAGAGCAACCGGGCATGTGGATGTCCGGTTTTTTCAACTTCTCAGGAGATGTCCATGTCAGTCCAGCTATCTGCCTACCTGTCCTACGACGGCAATTGCGCCGAAGCCATGAAGTTCTACGCGAAGGTGCTTGGCGCCAAGCTGGAAGCCCTCATCACCTATGGCGAAATGCCTGGCGGCGAACCGGTGCCCGCTGACCAGGCCGATCGCATCATGCACGCCTACCTGGTGCACCCCGATTTCGCCATCATGGCCGGCGACGCGCCACCCGGCGTGCCGTTTCAGGGCATCCAGGGCTGCATGATGGCCATCACCTACCCCACCACGGCCGAAGCCACGCGCGTGTTCAACGCCCTGGCCGAAGGCGGCAAAGTCGGCATGCCGCTGGCCGAGACCTTCTGGGCCGACACCTTCGGCATGGTCACCGACCGCTTCGGCACGCCCTGGGGCGTGAATGGCGGGCCGCGTGAAATGCCCGCCCGCTGAATCAGAGCTGACCTTCGGTCAGCGTGTCAAGCTGGAAACGCCCGCTGCGATCCCACAGCCAGGTGTCGACATACTGCACCCGGCCGAAGCCGCCGGGTGAGGGAAACGGCGCCGCCGCGCGCACCAGGCGCTCGATCTCGGCCATCACTTCGGGCGCATGGCTCGGGCCGCGCAGCCAGCGCGTGGCGCCCACGCGCCCGCCCGGCAACACCTCGACCTCGAGCACGCCAATGGCGTAGAGCATCGGCGGCAGCTTGCCCTGGTGGATGCGCTCGGGGTACTTGCGGTAGAGGTGCGCGGCGGCTTCGCGCTTGTAGGCGGGACTCGCAGGGGCCTGGCCCGGCAGGGGCGGCCGGACGGAGCAACCAGCGATGAGGGCGCCGACACTGCTGACGGCGGCCAGCGAGAGGAACCGGCGGCGGGCTTCGATGGAATTTTTCATCGGGGCATTACAACAGCACGCCCTGCACGGCACAAGCCGATGCAACGACCGCTTACCGCTGTCGCAAAGTCCGGCTGAGCAGGATCACCGGCACCAGGCCCACCAGCACCAGCGTGAGCGCTGGCAACGCGGCCTCGCCCAGGCGCTCGTCGCGCGCCAGCTGGAAGGTGACCACGGCCAGTGTGTCGCTGTTGAAGGGGCGCAGCACCAGGGTGGCCGGCAGTTCCTTCATCACGTCCACGAACACCAGCAGCGCGGCGGCGGCGGTGGAGCGCCGCAGCAGCGGCCAGTGCACGCGCACGGCCAGGCCGAGTCCAGTGGTGCCCAGCATGCGGGCGGAGTCGTCGAGGCTGGCCGGGATGCGCGTATAGCCGCTCTGCACCGACTGCAGGGCCACCGCCGTGAACCGCACGAGGTACGCCCACACGATACCGAGCACCGTGGCCGTAACGAAGTAACCGACCGTGGTGTCGGGCTTGACTGCCTGCAGCCAGCCCACCGGCAGCAGGATGCCCACCACGATGACCGCGCCGGGCACGGCATACCCCAGGCTGGCGAGCTGCGCCACGCCGCGCGTGAGCGGACCAGGCCGCGCGCGCTGCGCAAACGCCAGCGCCAGCGCGATGCCGGTGGCCAACGCCGCGGCCAGACCAGCCAGCCACACGCTGTTGCGCGACCATTGCAGGAACGCGGTCCAGGGCAGCGAGTCCCAGCCGCCAATCAGCGGGCGCAGCATGAACAGCACGGGCAGCACGAAGCCGAACACGATGGGCAACGCGCACACGGCCACGGCCCATGAGGCCCGGCTTCCGCGCAGGCGCACCGGCTGGGCCTCGGCGCTGCCGGCGCGCTGGCCGCGCAGCGTGGCAAAGCGCAGGCGGCGCTGTGCGCGGAACTCCAGCCACAGCAACAGCGCGACCACCGCCAGCAGCATGGTGGCGAGTTGCGCGGCCGCGGCGCGGTTGTCCATGGCGAGCCAGGCCTTGTAGATGCCGGCGGTGAAGGTCTGCACGCCGAAGTAGCTGACGACGCCGAAATCGGCGAGCGTCTCCATGAGCGCCAGCGCCACGCCAGCGGCCACGGCGGGGCGCGCCAGCGGCAGAGCCACCTCGCGGATGCGGCGCGCCAGCGGGGCGCCGAGCAGCCGCGCCGCTTCCATCAACTGCGCCGCGCGCTCGGCCAAAGCAGTGCGCGCGAGCAGGTACACGTAGGGATACAGCGAGAACGTGAACACCCAGACCGCGCCCGGTGTGTTGCGGATCTCGGGGAACACGCGGCCGGTGAGGCCGAAGCTCTCGCGCAGCCACACCTGCAAAGGCCCGCTGAACTGCAGGAAATCGGTGTAGGCGTAGGCCACCACGTAGGCCGGCATGGCCAGCGGCAGCAGCAGCGCCCATTCGAAGAAGCGGCGGCCTGGAAATTCGAAAAGGGTGACCATGCTCGCCGTGGCCATGCCCACCAGGGCCACGCCGATCGCCACGCTCACGCACAGCAGCAAGGTGGTGAGCGCGTACTCTGGCAGCACGGTCTGGGCCATCTGGCCGAGCACGTCGCGCGCCGCGGCGTCGAACTGGAGCCACGAAGCGCCCAGCGCCAGCACCGGCAGGGTGAGCGCCAGGGCAAGCAGGATCAAGAGGATCGGGGCCAACCAACGTTGCATGGGCAAGGGTTTCGATGGAGGGCCTGTGACCCACGTCAACACAAATGAGAATTGTAGTTATCTACAATGCCCTTCTCATGTTCCTGAACGTCTCCCAACTCAGCGTGCGCTATGCCGGCCTGCCGCAGGCGGCCGTGGATGGTGTCTCGCTCGGCTTGCGCGCGGGTGACATTGGCGTGCTCATTGGCCCTTCGGGCTGCGGCAAGACCACGCTGTTGCGCGCCGTGGCCGGGCTCGAGCGCGCCAGCAGCGGCAGCATCGTGCTGGACGGTGAAACCGTGAGCGACGGCCAGCAACATATGCCGGCCGAACAGCGCCGCATCGGCATGGTGTTCCAGGACTACGCGCTGTTCCCGCACCTTGACGTGGGTCGCAACATCGCGTTCGGCATCGAGAGGTTGCCGCGCGCCGAGCGCGAGGAACGCGTGGCCGAGGTGCTGCGCCTGGTGGGGCTGGCCGGCATGGAAACGCGTTACCCGCACGAGCTGTCGGGCGGGCAGCAACAGCGCGTGGCGCTGGCGCGCGCACTGGCACCGCGCCCGCGTCTGCTGCTGCTCGACGAGCCCTTCTCCAACCTCGACGTGGACCTGCGCGAGCGGCTTGCGCACGAGGTGCGCGGCATCCTGAAAGCGGCCGGCGCCACCGCCCTCTTCGTCACGCACGACCAGCTGGAGGCCTTTGCCATTGGCGACGTGATCGGCGTGATGCACGAAGGTCACCTGCACCAGTGGGAAGACGCCTACGCGCTCTACCACCGACCGGCCACGCGTTTCGTGGCGGAGTTCATCGGACACGGTGTGTTCGCGCCGGCCCAGATCCAGATGAGCGGCGACCAGGTGTCCGTGCAGACGCCGCTGGGTCCGCTGCACGACGTGGAGGAATGCCCGCTGCCTTCAGCCTACGAAGCCGGCCTGTGCGACGTGCTGCTGCGCGCAGACGACATCGTGCACGACGACGATGCACCGGTGAAGGCGCAGATCCTGCGCAAGGCGTTCCGGGGTTCCGAGTTCCTCTACACGCTGCGCCTGGCCAGTGGCGAAGTGCTCATGACGCACGTGCCCTCACACCACAACCACGCCGTGGGCGAGTGGATCGGCATCCGCGCCGAGGTCGACCACGTGGTCACTTTCGAACGCGGATCGGGCGCTAACTCGCCACCCGCCCAGGCCAGCGCGACACCACCAGCCCATCCAGCAGCAGCACGGCCAGCAACACTGCACCCGTGAGCGGGAACGCCAGCGCCACCGTACACATCACCACGGCGCCGCCCTTCCACAGCGGTAGGTTGCGCGGCGCAGGCGGAGCCACCACGCGCCAGCCGCTGCGAGCGGGCCGGCGCTTCCACCACATCACCATGCCGCTGACGCACAGGAATGCGACGCACGTGCAGAACAGCAAATTGAGTGTGGCGTTCCAGAGTCCCATGTCACCCTGGTGAAAGGCGATGCCCACAGCCATGCCTTTGGCCATGGGCGAGTAGTCTGCAAACGCCACCTCGGCGATGACGCGCCCGGTAAACCGGTCCACATGCACGGTGCGATCGCGCGTGGGGTTGCGCAGGTCACCGCTCATGGTGTCGGCCGAGATGGTGAACACACCGGATTCGCTCTGCGGCAACTGGATGTGGTGCTGGCCGTCGAAACCAAGTTGCTTCGCGAGCGTCGCCACGGTGTCGACATTCACCGGCTGGCCCAAAGGCACACCCACCGCGCCCGAAGCCGAGCCGGAGGCCGGCAGCGGCGTCTGCTCCAGACCCCAGGGCACTTCGTGCTGTCCCTTCGGGTTCAGGCTGCCATGCGTGGCGTCGGACTTGAGCGCTTCGCCCCACTTCTCTGCCGGAAACGAGCCCCAGGGTTGCACGATCTTGCCGCCCCAGATGCCGGACCAGGACAGGCCCGTGAGCAGGAAGGTGAGCAGCACCGCACTGATCCAGAAGCCCACGCTGCCGTGCAACGAGCGCCACCAGAGTCGGCCTTTCAACCGCAGATCCGGCACAAGCACCTGTCCCCAGCGCGTGCCGCCGCGTGGCCACCAGAGGTAGAGCCCGGTGACGATCATCACCACGCCGAAACCAGCGGCGATCTCGATCAGGCGATCTCCCACATCGCCCATGAGCAGGGTGCCATGGATGCGTTGGGCCCAGGCAAAAACGGTGTTGTCCTTGTCGACCAGGTGCAGCACGCGGGCGGTGTACGGATCCACCGCCACTGCTTCCGTGAGGCCATCGCGCGCCACCACGAACCAGCTCGCCTCATTCACCGCGCGCGGGGCCACGTATTCGAGCAACGCGCCATCCGATCGCAGCTCCATCACGGCTTGCGCCTGCACGCCCACCGGCTGAGTGAGCGCCTGCCGGGTGACACTGACCACTGGCCCGAGCCGCGTCTGGAAGCCGGTGAAGAACACCATGACGGCACCGGTGACCGAGAGCATGAGGAGGAAAGGCACCACGTAGAGCCCGGCGTAGAAATGCCAGCGCCAGGCGATCGCGTGAAAGGCTGAGGCGGCGGACGGCCTTGTGCCCGCGTCCTGACGGGACGCGCGTTCGACGGCGGCCATGACCTCAGTGCTTGTGTTTGCCGTGGTCGGCCGGGGCAGAGGCGGCGCCACCAGCACCGCCCAATGGGCGAGCCGTGGCCTTCACCTCCAGCGTCTCGCGCTTGCCGTCCTGGCCTTCAAAGACCAGCGTCACAGGCACCACGTCGCCCGCCTTCACGGGTCCCTTCAAGTCCATCAGCATCACGTGGTAGCTGCCCGGCTTGAGTTCGACCGGTTTGCCTGCGGGAAGGCTCAGGCCGGCGGTGAGGGCGCGCATTTTCATCACGTCCTTCTCCATGGCCATTTCGTGGACTTCGACCACGCCAGCGACAGGAGACTTCACCGCCACCAGACGTGTGTCGGCTTTTGCGGTGAGTTGCATGAAAGCACCGGTGGCCTTCTGCTGGGCCACGGTAGCGCGCACCCAGGGATCTTTGACTTCGACGTTGGCAGGGGCTTGTGCCCAGGCGCTGGCGGTGAGGGCCAGCAGGGAGGCGATGAGAACTTTTTTCATGGCGGAATCCAGCGAATGAGGGAGGGCATGGCCCGGGCCGCGAAGCAGCGGGGGCACGAGAGACAGCGCAGCGAAAACGCCGCGCGGTTCGCTAGACCCGGGGCGGCGCGCGCGACAGCGCGGCGGGCCACGGAGGCGCGGGGATGGCCGATTGAAAACGCGCCTGCGGCAACCCGGCCGGCATGGACAGCGCAAACGACGTCGACCCGATCCAGGGTGACAGACCGGCAGACCCTTGCAAGCTGCACCACGGGCAGTGCCGCGAGGCATCGGCCATGGGTTTGCCAGCAGCAGGATCTTCCAGCCCATCGGCCTTCACCCACACCATGCCGCTGGCGCTGCAGACCTGCACCCAGCCCGCACCACCTTGCGAAGCCACCACCGCCTGCGCCACGGCGGGCGCGAGCGACCCCAGCAGCATGGCAAGCATGGCCAGCCAGGCGGCGAATCGGCGGGTGAAACGGTTGAGGGGGGACAGCGGCATGAGCGCGCAAGTTTATCAGCGGGTCAACTGCGGGACGTCCAGACAGAGCGCGCGCGGCTAGCATCGAATCACAACACCACCCCAGGAGATACCCATGCTCATCCTATGCGGCTTCTCGGCCAGCAACTACTACAACAAGGTCAAACTCGCGCTGCTGGAAAAAGGCGTGACGTTCGAAGAGGAACTGGACTGGGTCGGCGAGACCGACATCGGCTGCAGCCCACTGGGCAAGGTGCCCTACCTCAAGACCGACCGTGGCCCGATGTCGGAGTCCACCGTGATCCTGGAGTACGTGGAAGACGCCTACCCGCAAACCCCACTGATGCCCAGGGATGCCTTCGAGGCGGCCAAGGTGCGCGAACTGCTGCGCTACATCGAACTGCACCTGGAGCTGGTGGCTCGCAACCTGTACCCGGAGGCCTTCTTCGGCGGCAAGGTGAGCGAGTCGGCGAAGGAAAAGATCGGCCAGCAGCTCGAGAAGAACATCGCCGCCTTCGCCCGCATCGCGAAGTTCTCGCCTTTCGTCGCGGGCAACCAGTTCACGCTCGCCGACTGCGCGGCGGCTGTGCACCTGCCACTGGTGGCCAGCGCCACCAAGATCATCTACGGGCGCGACTACATGGCCGAACTGCCAGTGCGTGAGTACCTGAAGACAGTGGGCGAGCGCGCTACGGTGCAGAAGGTGAATGCGGACCGCAAGGTGAACACCGAAGTGATGCTGCAGCGCGCGAGGGACAAGGCCAAGGCCTGATCAGGGAAAGCGCCGCACCAGTTCCACGCCCACGAACACCGAGCGCCGCGCGCCAGGTTCGAAAAAGCGAGAGTTGCCTTCGTTGACGATCACCGAGCCGGCGTGCGCGCGGTCGGTGAGGTTGTCGATGCGCAGGAACTGGCGCCAGGTCCAGTCACCGCGCACCTGCTCGAATCGCACGCCCAGGTTGAACAAGGTGCTGGCTTCGGCGAAGTCGGTGTTGCGGTCGTTCACCGCCATGCGCCCGGTGTGCGTGGCCTCCAGCGTGAACACACTGCCCGCCCAGCCGGGCTCCCACGCCACCTGCAGAAACGCCTGTTGCCTAGCCAGCCCTGGCATGCGATTGCCGGCGGCCACCGGCACGGTGGGCGTAGCGCAAGGCGAAGCCGTGCAGGTAAGGAAACCATCGCGGTAGCGCGCGTCCATCCAGGTGTAGGCCGGAGTGACCGTGAACTGGCCCCACTGCAGCAGGCCGGCCAGTTCGAAGCCATGGCGGCGCGTGCGCCCCGCGTTCTGGAAGGTGGACCGCCCACCGGTGTTGGAGAGCACCACGATCTCGTCGCGCGTGCGCGTCTCGAACAGCGTGGCGCTCCAGGTGCCCCAACCCTGGCGTCCGCGCAAACCCCACTCGGCGCTGAGGCTGCGCGAGGCATTGAGCGCGGGGTTCAGACCCGTGAGGCCTGAGGCGCGGTAGGCAACCTCATTCAGCGTGGGCGTCTCCAGGCCCCGCCCCACACTGGCGAAGGCCTGCAACTGCGGCGTGATCTCGCGGCGCACACCGAGCACAGGGCTGAAGCCGTCGAAGCGCACGCTGCCACTGTCGTCCGGATTGCCTGCCGCGATGTAGCGGTCTGCGGAGGTGAAGCGCACGCTGGAATGCCGCAGGCCGGCGGTGAGCGTGGTGGCATCGGTGCGCCACTCAGCCTGCACATACGGATCGAGCGTGCTCGCGCGATTGGTCTCGTCGCGGCGCAGGTTGCCCACCACGCCCAGCGTGGGGCCGATGAAATTCTCATAACCCCGGCGCACCTCGCTCTGGCGGTCCAATGCCAGACCAGCGCTCACGGTGAGCCGCTGGCCGCTGTCGTAACTGCGGTCCAGGCGCCAGCGTGCGTTCCAGCCCCAGTAATCGCGCGCCAGGTCGATCACGCCGCCCGCACTGCCGGGCGGTGTCTGGGCGCCGGTGGGAATGGCCTGGAACTGCCGCACGCCGCGCTGCCCGCCGTAGCCCATGAGTTCAATGCGGTGGCCTTGCCCCAGTGCCTGTTCCCAGGCCAGACCGAGTTGGGTTTGTGAAACCGTCTTGCGCGTGTCGAACTGCGTGGCCGCTGCCGTGGTCTGGCCGGGGTCGGCGTCGAACTCGGCGCGTGTGAGGCCCAATGGATCCTGCGCGGCGCTGGTCTGGCGGTTGAAAACCAGCACGCTGCGCCCGCCCTCGTGGGTGCGCGTGAGCTTGAGGTTGCCGCTGGCGCGCGAGGCGGCGGACTGCACGCGCTCGCCGCCGGTGGCGAACTTCCCCACGTCCAGCGTGTAGCCCCAGCCAGGCTCGGCCTCGCTGCTGCCCGTTCGCCCACTGAGTTGCGTGGACAGTCGCCACAGGCCATTGGTGCCGGTGGCCAGACCCGTGCGCCATTCGGTGGGGCGCTGCCCATCCTGCGTGTAGAGCGCGATCGCACCGCCGGCCGATGCGCCGTACAGCGCGGAGAACGGACCCCGGATCACCTCGATGCGTTCGGCGCTGCCCAGCGGAAAGTTCGCCGCCTGGCCCTGCCCGTCGGGCGCACTGGCGGGGATGCCGTCCACATAAAGGCGAACGCCGCGCACACCGAATGGCGCGCGCGCGCCATAGCCGCGCACCGAAATTTGTAAATCTTGCGCGTAGTTCTGACGGTTGCGCACCACCAGCCCCGGTACACGGCCCAGACCTTCTGAGAGGTTGATCTGCAACTGGCCAGCGCGCAGCTCCTCGCCATCGATCACCTCCACCGAGCCTGGCGAGCGCCAACTCTGTTGCCAGGCGCTCTCACCGGTGACGACCACCGGCGCCAGCGCGCCGGTGGTGTCCGAGCGTTCAGGAGCCTGTGCGTGAACGCCGCCACCACTGGCCGCGAGCAGGACGAGACATGCTCCTCTAGTTCTTCGGCCGAATGGCATCGGCCGTACCTTGAATGAAAGCCTTGATTTTCTGGACATCGTCGGGTGTGAGTTTTCCGGTGAAGTCCGGCATTCCGCGTGCCTGGGCCGGGCCGTTGAACACGAATTTATCGAGGTTCTCGATGAAGCCCGCATCCATGTACCCAAGATTGGGGATGTTACCCCCCCGGTCCACACCCGGAACACCATGGCAGAACACGCAGTTGCTCACGTAGAGCGCGGTGCCCGCCGGCACGTGGGCCGGGTCGTACTTGACGCCGGCCACGAGCTTGCCGAGCTGGTAGTTCACGAAGGCCGGGGGCTGCGCCTTGCCGCCCACGGCGAAGGTGTAGACCGTGCCCGGACCCTGGCGATCGGTGGCACGCTGCGCCAGCCCGTACACACCGCCCCAGCCCACCGCGATGGACACGTACTGTTTGCCGTCCACCAGGTAGGTGGAAGGTGCGGCGATCACGCCAGTGCCGGTGGGCGTCTCCCACAGTTGCTCGCCGGTGGTGGCGTTGTAGGCGATGAAGCGCCCGTCGGCCGTGCCCTGGAACACGAGATTGCCAGCGGTGGTGAGCGTGCCCCCGTTCCAGGGCGAGATCTGTTCCTTGGTCCAGGCGGCTTGCTGCTTCACCGGGTCCCACGCCACCAGCCGGCCAAAAGGCTTGCTGGTGGGCGGCTCCACGTTGGCGAAGGTCGCGAGGTTCCAGCCCATGTTCGCGTGCGGTTCGCCCGGGCGGTCGGCGTTGAACTTCCAGTCCTTGTTGTCCATCAGCGTGAGTGGCACGCCCTGCACCGGCATGTAGACCAGTCCCGTGGCGGGGTTGTACGACATGGAGTGCCAGTTGCGCGCACCGAAGGCGCTGGGAATGATCTCGCGCGGGCGGTCGGCCGTGCGCGCGGCAGCGGTCTCGATCGGGCGGCCGTTCTTGTCGTAGCCGGTGGCCCAGTTCACTTCCACGAAATTCTTCGCCGAGATGAACTTGCCGTTGGTGCGGTCGATGACGAAGAAGAAGCCGTTCTTGGGCGCGTGCAGGATCACCTTGCGCGGCTTGTTGTCGAGCTTGATGTCGGCCAGGATCATGGGCTGCGTGGAGGTGAAGTCCCAGTTGTCACCGGGGGTCTGCTGGTAGTGCCAGACGTACTTGCCGGTGTCCGGGTTCAGCGCCACGATGGAGGCGAGGTAGAGGTTGTCACCACCGGCCGGGCTGCGCTTGCTGCGCGCCCAGGGCGAGCCGTTGCCGGTGCCGATGTACATGAGATTGAGGTCGGGATCGAAGGTCATGGTGTCCCATGCCGTGCCACCGCCGCCGGCCTCCCACCACTTGCCAGCCGGGTCCCAGGTTTTCGCGGCCTTCGCCATCGACTCGTCCTCGAACGGCTTGCTCGGATCGCCCGGCACGGTGAACCAGCGCCACTTCTGATCGCCGGTCTTCGCGTCGTAGGCGGTGATGTAGCCGCGCACGCCGTACTCCGCGCCGCCGTTGCCGATGATCACCTTGCCCTTGAAGACGCGCGGCGCACCGGTGATGGTGTAGCTGAACTTGCGGTCGATGATGGTGTCCTTCTCCCACACCTTGGCACCGGTGGCCGCGTCGAGCGCGATCAGGCGGCCGTCGTACGCCGCCACGAACACCTTGCCCTCGTGCAGCGCCACGCCGCGGTTCACCACGTCGCAGCAGCCCTTGTAGCCGGCCTCGCGCGAGACCTGGGGATCAAACGTCCAGATGCGCTGGCCGGTGCGAACGTTCACCGCGTGCACGACGCTCCAGGAGGCCGTGACGTACATGATGCCGTCGACCACCAGCGGCGTGGACTCCACCCCGCGCGAGGATTCGAGGTTGTATGACCAGACCAGTCCCAGTTCCTTCACGTTGGCGGTGGTGATCTGGTTGAGCTTCGAGTGGCGGGTCTCGGCGTAGTCCAGACCGTAGCTGGGCCAGTCGGCCGTCTGGCGCGCGTTGCTCTTCATGAACGCGGCATTGACCTTGCTGATGGTGGTGGTGATGTGCGCCGCCGAACCCTTGGCAGGGGCTTGCTGCGCCAGTGCGCTGCCCGCGAAGGCCAGCAGGGTGACAAGGCAGGCGAGCGTGCGCCGCCCGGTGCCGGGGAATGGGAACGGTTTCATCGTGTCTCCTGGTGCGGCCCGATGACAAGGGGCCTGGCGTGGGGTGCCCCGCCAGTAAGGAGCAGGGCCGACAAATCGTCGTCTTCCGGCGCCCCCGTTTCACCCTCGGGATTTCCCTTAAGCCAATGTGTTCCGGCGTGGAACACATGCCGGGCAGGGCCAAGGGCTTACCCGCATGCGCGGCAGTTTCGAAGGGCCGGATACTGCATTCGGAGACAACCCACGGACCACGCGAGGACACCGCCATGCGCCAGCCATCGACGGGACGCCAGCACGCGCCGCAACAGCTCTTTTTTCGCACCGCCGAACAACGCACGGCGCTGGCACGCCAGCAGTTCTTCGACGAAGGCGCGCGGCCCTCGGGCCTGGTGGGCGAAGCGGTCATCCAGTCCTGGCTGCGCTGCTGCAAGGCCCACCAGGACCCTGGAGAGCTGGTGAGTTTCGAGCAGGTCACGCGCAGCCGCGCACACGCCACGCTGAACCGCAACCGCCAGCTCCTGCAGGCCGGCAACCACGAACTCAACCACATGGAGGCGGCCCTCAGCGGGACCGACTGCCGCGTGCTGCTGACCGACGCGCACGGTGTGGTCATTCACGCCACCGAACTGACGCCGACCACCGGCCAGCCGCTGCTCAAGACCGCCTCGCGCGTGGGCGTGAACATCGCGGAAACGCACATCGGCACCACCGCGCCCGGCATCGTGGTGCGCAGCGGCGAGGCCTGCACGGTGGCCGGCGCCGAGCATTTCTTTCAATGCCTGCAAGGGTTGCACTGTGCGGCCGCACCCATTCACGACATCCACGGCCAGCTTGCGGGGGTGCTCGATATCTCCGTCGAGGGGGGCCCGTTCCACTTCGACGCCGCTTCGGTGGTGGGTCTGTACGCCACCACCATCGAAAACCGCCTGCTTCAACTGCAATCGGTAGAGCATCTCGTGCTGCACTTCCAGGCCAGCCCCACGCTGCTGGACACACCGCTGGAAGCGCTGGCCGGCATCGACGCGAGGGGGCGCGTGCTCTGGCTCAACGCGGTGGCGCGCCGCCTCACCGGATCCGCCCTGCAGGAGCAGCTCATGGTGGAAGAAGTGTTCGGCGCCACGCTGGGCTGGCTGCTCGGGCTGCCCAGGCAGACTTCGGTGCAGACGCTGCACCTGCCCAACGGCCTGGGCGTCTGGATCAAGGGCCGACTCACCGCCCCCGATGGGGCCGACTTCAAGCACGCCGTGGCCGTAGCCAGATCCGCGCCGCCGCCACCACCGCAAGCCCAGTTGCAGGCCGCCATTCCCCCCATCGAGCCCGAAGCAACCGCCTCGCATTCCACGCTCGTGGACCACAGCCAGCGCCTGATCGAGACCACGCTGGCGCAATGCGGTGGCAACATCGCCAAGGCGGCGCGGGCACTGGGGGTGTCGCGCGGGATGCTGTACCGACGGCTGCAGAAAAGCAGCCCGCCCCCCGCTCAGGAATAGGCACTCACGGTGCAGACGGGCGCCGCGTGAAAGCCGAAATGTGAAGCCTCAATCTTCGACGAACGCTTCCTCGCGCTTGGCCTTTACGGAGGGCAGCAGCACGACCACCAGCAGCACCACGGCGATGGCAAGCAGCGTGGCCGACATCGGGCGCGTGACGAACACGCTCCAGTCGCCGCGCGAGATCAGCATGGCGCGCCGCAGGTACTCTTCCATCATCGGCCCGAGGATCAGGCCCAGCAGCAACGGTGCCGGCTCGCACTTCAGCTTGTGGAACAGGTAGCCGATGACACCAAAGATGGCGACCATCCAGATCTCGAAGACGTTGTTGTTCTCCGAGTAGACGCCCACCGCACAGAACAGCACGATCGCCGGGAACAGCCACTTGTAGGGAATGGTGAGCAGCTTGATCCAGATGCCGATCATCGGCAGGTTGAGCACGATCAGCATCAGGTTGCCGATCCACATCGAGGCGATCAGGCCCCAGAAAAGCTCCGGGTTCGAGGTCATGACCTGCGGGCCGGGCTGGATGTTGTGGATGGTCATCGCGCCCACCATCAAGGCCATCACCGCATTGGGTGGAATGCCCAGCGTGAGCAGCGGGATGAAGGAAGTCTGCGCGCCCGCGTTGTTGGCCGACTCGGGGCCCGCGACACCGCGGATGTTGCCTGTACCGAAGGGAAGTTCGCCGGGCTTGAGCTTGACCTTCTTCTCGATCGTGTACGAGGCGAAGGCCGACATCAGCGCGCCACCACCCGGCAGGATACCCAGCACAGAACCCAGCGCGGTGCCGCGCAGCACAGCGGGCGTCATGCGCTTGAAGTCTTCCTTGGTCGGCATCAGGCCCTTCACCTTGGCGGTGAACACCTCGCGCTGACTCGATGGTGTGGCCAGGTTGGCAATGATTTCACCGTAGCCGAACACACCCATGGCTATGGCAATGAAGCTGATGCCGTCGGTGAGTTCGGGAATGTCAAAACTGTAGCGCGCCACGCCGGAATTCACATCGGTGCCCACCAGACCGAAAGCCAGGCCGAGCAGGATCATGGCCACTGCCTTGACCAGCGAACCCGATGCCAGCACCACGGCGCCGATCAGCCCCAGCACCATCAGCGAAAAGTATTCGGCCGGGCCGAACTTCAGGGCCACTTCGGTCAATGGAGGCGCGAAGCCCGCGAGGATCAAGGTGCCGACGCAACCCGCAAAGAAGGAGCCCAGGCCAGCGGCGGCCAGCGCGGGCCCTGCCCTGCCCTTGCGCGCCATCTGGTAGCCGTCGATCACCGTCACGACCGACGATGCCTCGCCCGGGAGATTGACGAGGATGGCGGTGGTCGAGCCACCGTATTGCGCACCGTAGTAGATGCCGGCCAGCATGATGAGCGCGGCCACGGGCGGCAGGCCGTAGGTCGCCGGCAGCAGCATGGCAATGGTGGCGACCGGTCCGATGCCGGGAAGCACGCCGATCAAGGTGCCCAGCAGGCAGCCAAACAGCGCGTAGAGCAGGTTCTGCGCCGTGAAGGCGACGCCGAAACCGATCGAAAGGTTGGTGATCAGATCCATGGTTCTTGTCTCGTTGTCGTGGTCGCTGCCTTCAGCCGAGGAAGGCTGGCCAGATCGGGAAGTTCAACTTGAGCGCCATCTTGAAGGCCACGTAGCTGCCAACCGCCAGGATGGTGGCCAGAATGAGCACCTCCTTGAACTTGAACTGGTCGCCCGCCAGACTGGCGACGAAGGTGAGCGCGTAGATCGCGACGATGAGGCCCATGGCGGGCAGGCCGAGGCTGCGCACGCCGACCAGCAACACGCCGAAGATCAGGTTGGAGCCGATGATGAAGATCAGCGGCCGCCAGGCAATTCGGCCGATCGGCTCACCGTCTTCGGTCTTGACGGTGATGGACTTGATCGCGATCACCGCGCCCAGGATGGCGATGAGCACACCCACCATCAAGGGAAAGTAACCGGGTCCCATGCGGGCAGCGGTGCCCACGGTGTAGGTCGTGGCGCCCCATGCGAAGGCCACGCCAAACACGGTGAACAGCACACCCGAGACGAAATCTCTCTGACTCTGGATTCTCAACGTTGACTCCTGAAATCTGCGTCACTCGCCAGGCGCAGGACAGGGTCCGACGGCGGCACGAAAGTACGCGAGCGATCGTAAGAAGAGTCGGCGTTGGCGTGGATGAACAAAACATTGCCATTTGGCAATGTGAAGCGAGCCGCCGGTGAACGTCAGGCGTGGGAACGCGGCAGTTCGATGATGGCGCACAGGCCGGGATTCGCATCCTCGAAACGAAGACGCCCACCGTGCAGGGCGGCCACCGCCTGCACGCTGGCCAGGCCCAGGCCATGCCCCGGCGCTTCCGGATGGAGCCGATGAAAGCGCACACCCAGGCGTTCAAACTGCCGGGGGGGCACGCCAGGCCCGTTGTCCTGCACGGTGAGCAGGAACCCATCAGGCGTCTCCCGGGTGCCCACCCGGATCAGCGCGCCCTGGCCACCGTACTTGAGCGCGTTGTCCAGCAGGTTCGCGATCGCCCCGGCGAGCAGGTCGCGATCGCCAGCGAGCAGCGCCTCGTCGGTGGGCTCGCGCACCAGCACCGCGCCCTGCGCGTCGGCGACGGCTTCGTAGAGTTCCAGCACGTCGTTGGCGATCAGGTCGAGCGACACCTGCGTGAAGCTGCGACGCCGTGCACCGGCCTCCGCTTCGGCGATCTGCAGGAGCTTTTCGAAGACGAGCGTCAAATCCTCGACCTCCCGGATAGCGGCCCCGACAGCGGCCTTCCCCTGTGCAGAGCTGGCGGCTTTCTCGGCCTCGCGCAGGTTCACAAGGATGCGCGTGAGCGGCGTGCGCAGGTTGTGAGCGATGGTGTCCGAGACGTGGCGCACGCCTTCCATGAGCGACTCGATGCGGTCGAGCATGGCATTGATCTCCCGATTGAGCAGCGCAAATTCGTCTTCTTCACCCGACTCGGCCACCCTCTCCTGCAGCCGCCCCGCGCTGGCGATGCGCCTGGCGGTCAGCCGTATCGAGCCGACGTGGCGCTCGAGTTCCTGCCGGAACACGAAGGTGCCCCCGATCAGCAGCAGCACGGCGAAGATCGCTGCTGCGCCACTGGCCCTGGCCACCAGCGATTCGATCATCTCCTGGTCGCGCAGGTTCTGTCCCACCACCAGCACGCCACCCCCCGGCAGCGCGTGGGTGACCAGGTAGGCATTCAGGCTTCGGCCACCGCGCACCACCCGCCGCTGCACCGGGCTGGCGTTGCTGGCGGCATCCGGCAACTGGTCGAGGTTGCCCGCGAGCCATCGGCCTTCGCGGTCGATCAGCAGGTAGATCTCGTTTTCGGCATCACGGTCGTCGGCCAGCGCGCGTGCGATGGCCGCACTCCCAGCCTCAAAGCCGCCTTCATCCACATTGGCCAGCAGCTGCTGCGCCGTCAGCGACACGTGGCGCGCCATGCGTTGGTGCATCACGCCCACGGTCTGCAGGTAGATGATGGCCAGTGCGGCCATCATGGTGATCACGACCAGAACACCGTAATGGAACGCAAGGCGGGAACCGACCGAGCGCCAGAGCGGGCGCAGCCTGTCGATCATGGTTCGGGGTCGGCCGCGATGCGGTAGCCGATGCCCCGCACCGTGTGAATCAGTTGCGGCGCGCCCCCCACATCGAGCTTGCCTCGCAAACGGCTGACCTGCACGTCGATCACGTTGGTCTGCGGATCGAACTGGTAATCCCACACCGCTTCGAGCAGCATGGTGCGGGTGAGCACCTGACCGGGATGGCTCATCAGGTAGGCCAGCAGGCGGAACTCGCGCGGCTGCAACGGCACCGGCCTTCCGCCGCGCTCAACCTGGCGGCTGGCGAGATCGAGCCGGAGGTCGGCGATCTGCAACACGCGCAGGGGCGCAGCGGGGTAGGAGCGCCGCACCAGCGCCTCGGCGCGGGCCGCGAGTTCGGAGAAGGCGAAGGGTTTGGTCAGGTAGTCGTCGCCGCCGGCCTTGAGACCGCGCACGCGTTCATCGAGCGCGCTCAGCGCACTGAGCACGAGCACCGGGGTCTTCTTGCCCAGCCCGCGCAAAGTCGAGAGGATGGCGAGGCCGTCGACCTCGTTGGGCAGCATGCGATCCAGAATGATCAGGTCCCAGGGCTCACCGGTGGCGCGGCCAAGTGCTTCCATGCCGTCGCGACAGATCACGACCACATGGCCGAGTTCGCGAAAGCCCGTGGCGATGTAGCGCGCGTTGTCCGCGTCGTCTTCCACCACCAGGCAACGCCACATCGCTGGAGATTCCATCAGGCCGTTTTCCCTTGCACGCCGGTCTCCGGTTCCAGTAACCGGGCCACCTCTTCCTGCATGTCGCGGGCCCAGGTGCGGCGGTCGCGGCCCTGGGGCATCTGCGGCTCGCCGTAGCGCACCCTCACCTGCACGCCATCGGCACAGAGCGTGGCCCAGATTGAGCTGATCAGCGTGGCGTCGCCCACGAACACGGGTGCGTCGTGCGGCGCACCCGTGCGGGTGTCGATGAAGCGCAGCGCCACCGGCAGGATGGGGGCATTGGCCGAGATGGCGGCCTGGAACAGGTTGGCATGGAATGGCAACAGGGCCCGCCCGTCGCCCGTGGTGCCTTCGGGAAAGATGGCGAGGATGTCGCGCTCACGCAGGCGCTCGGCCATGTGGTGAACCATGCGCATGGCGTCGCGCCGGCTGCCACGTTCGATGTAGAGCGTGCCGGCACCGGTGATGAGCGAGCCCAGCAGCGGCCAGTGCTTCGCGTCGGACTTGGAGACGAAGCGAGCGGGCTTGGCGGCGTTCATGACCAGGATGTCGAGCCAGGACATGTGGTTGGCTACTACCAGCAGCGGGCCACTGGCCGGTGGCTCACCGCGAACCACCAGATCCACACCCATGATGCGCAGCATCTGCCGCGACCATTCACGCACCAGCAGCTCGGTCTGGGGCGGCGTGAGGCGGCCGAACTCGGTCCGGATGATCCACAGGCCACGCACCACGAGGCCAACGCCTCTCAGAACACGCCAGAGCGCGCGCACGCGCTTTTTCATCGCCGGGCCGCCCCCAAGATGAAAACTGCCCCCTCGGGGGGCAGCGACCCGCGCAGCGGCGGAGCGTGGGGGCCGCTTTTCACGCTGTTGTGGCCCCTTCGGCCGAGTGGTCGGCGCCCACCTGGTGGGCCAGTTGGCCAGCCACCAGCGTGGCGCGCACGCTCACCGGCAGCTCGTGGCCACCGAAGGGGGTGTGCTTGCCCTGGCTGCGCAGCGCCGCCGGGCTCACGGTCCAGGGGCTGTTCGCGTCAAAGATGCAGACGTCGGCCACGCCACCCAACGCCAGCCGCCCCACGCTGGCCTGCAGCGTGCCCAGGCTGGCGCCCAGCACCGCCTGCGGCCCGCTGGTGAGCACGGTCAGCGCCTGCATGAGGCCCAGGCCATCCTGCTGTGCCCAGGTGCAAGCCAGGCCAAGCAGCAATTCGACCGCTGTGGCCCCGGGATCGGCCTCGGCGAAGGGCAGCGTCTTGGCGTCGCTGTCCACCGGGTTGTGGTCGGACACCAGCGCATCGATGGTGCCGTCGGCGAGCCCCGCGCGCAGCGCATCGCGATCGCGCTGCTGGCGCACCGGCGGCTGCAGGCGCAGGCGGCTGTCGTAGAAGCCGATGTCCACGTCGGTGAGATGCAGGTTGTGCACGCTCACATCGCAGGTGATGGGCAGGTCTTCGGCTTTGGCCTGGCGCACCAGCGCGAGGCCGGCCGCGCTGCTGATGCGACAGAGGTGCACGCGCGCGCCCGGGCCACTGCCCTTCACGCTGCGCATGAGTTCGAACAGCGTGTGCAGCGCAATGGTTTCGGCCGCCACTGGAATGCCGGCAAGACCGAGGCGCGTGGCCAGCGGACCGCTGGCGGCCACGCCCTTGCCCAGCCAGAAGTCCTGCGGGCGCAGCCACACCGTGTAGCCAAAAGTGGCGGCGTACTGCAATGCGCGCTGCAGCACCTGCACGTTGACGATGGGCACCTCGGCCTGGCCAAAGCCGATGCAGCCGGATTCGGTGAGCTCGGCCATTTCGGTCAGCACCTCGCCCTGCAGCCCGCGCGTGAGCGCGCCAAGCGGGAACACGCGCGCCAGATGCAGCTTCTCGGCGCGGAACTTGAGCATGTCCACCAGGCCGGGCTCGTCGAGCACCGGGTCGGTGTCGGGCGGGCAGACCAGCGAGGTGACGCCACCGGCCACTGCTGCGGCCATCTCGCTCTCGAGCATGCCAGCGTGTTCCTGGCCGGGCTCGCGCAGGCGCACAGCCAGGTCCACCAGCCCGGGCGCCACCACGCAGCCGGTGGCGTCGATGGTGCGGTTGGCGTGAAAGTCGGCCGCCACGTTGCCGATGGCGATGATGCGGCCGGCGGCGATCGCCACGTCGGCCATCTCGTCGCGACCGGTCGCCGGGTCCATGACTCGGCCGTTCTGGATCAGGATTTTCATAGAAGGTTCTTTCGCACATCAAGCGAACGGCCGCAGCGCAGGGCCGCCCCAAGCAAGGCCAGCCCCCTCGGGGGGGAGCGACCCGCGCAGCGGTGGAGCGTGGGGGTCATGCTCATGCCTCGTTCCCCGCGACGATGCCCATCACCGCCATGCGCACCGCAATGCCGTAGGTGACCTGCGGCAGGATCACGCTCTGCGGCCCGTCCACCACCGCCGAGTCGATCTCCACACCGCGGTTGATCGGACCCGGGTGCATGACGATCGCGTCCGGCTTGGCCCAGCGCAGGCGCTCGGGTGTGAGGCCGAAGCTCTTGAAGTACTCCTGGCTGGAAGGCAGCAGCGCGCCGCTCATGCGCTCGTTCTGCAGGCGCAGCGTGATCACCACGTCGCAGCCCTTGATGCCCTCTTCCAGCGTGTGGCACACGCGCACCCCCATCTGCGAGAGGTCGCTGGGCACCAGGGTGCGCGGGCCGACCACGCGCACGTCGGGGCAGCCCAGTGTGGTCAGGGCGTGGATGTCGGAGCGTGCCACGCGCGAATGCAGCACATCGCCCACGATGGCCACCGAGAGCTTGGTGAAGTCCTTCTTGTAGTGGCGGATGGTGTACATGTCGAGCAGCCCCTGCGTGGGGTGCGCATGGCGGCCATCGCCCGCGTTGATCACGTGCACGTGGGGCGCCACGTGCTGCGCGATCAGATACGGCGCACCCGACTCGCTGTGGCGCACGACGAAGATGTCGGCCGCCATGGCGCTCAGGTTGGCAATCGTGTCCAGCAGCGACTCACCCTTGGCGGTGGAGCTGCGCGCGATGTCGAGGTTGATCACATCGGCCGAGAGGCGGGTGGCCGCAATCTCGAAAGTGGTGCGCGTGCGCGTGCTGTTTTCGAAGAACAGGTTGAACACGCTTTTGCCGCGCAGCAGTGGCACCTTCTTCACCTCGCGGTTGCTCACGCTCACGAAGTTGGCCGCCGTGTCCAGGATCTGCGTGAGGATGTCGCGCGAGAGGCCCTCGGTGGAGAGCAGGTGGATGAGCTCGCCGTTCTTGTTGAGCTGGGGATTGCGTTGCGTCACGTTCAGGCTTCCTTGTTTTCCAGCACGAAGCTCAATCGGCCTCCGTCGTCGCGCGCGAGTTCGAGCGACTGGCCCTGCGCGACCTCGATGCTCGCGGCGCAGACGTTGGCCTCGATCGGCAGCTCGCGTCCACCGCGGTCCACCAGCACCGCCAGCCGCACGCTGGCCGGCCGGCCGTAGTCGAAGAGTTCGTTGATCACGGCGCGCAGGGTGCGGCCGGTGTAGAGCACGTCGTCGACCAGCAGCACGTGGGCGCCGTTCACGTCGAAGGGCAGCACGGTCTGCGCACTGGAGGCCAGGCCCCGTTGGGCGAAGTCGTCGCGGTGCATGCTGGACGAGATCACGCCGGCGTTGCCCGGCAGGCCCAGGTCGCGCTGCAGGCGTTCGGCCAGCCACGCGCCGCCGGAGGTGATGCCGGCCAGAACCACCGGCTGGGGCGCCACCGCGATGAGGGCCTTCACACCACTCAGCAACTCTGTGTAGAGCGTCTCGGCGTCGGGCATGGAAGAAGATGAACTCAAGGAAGGCTCCTCAGAAACTGTTCCAGGATGATGCAGGCCGACGCGGCATCGGCGTCCTTCGCGCCCAGACTGTGGGCCTCGGTGGTGCTGTAGCGCTCGTCGACCTCGAACACCGGCAGGCCGTGGCGGCCGCGCAGCTGGCGGGCAAATTTCAAGGCGCGTGCCGTGTTCTCGTGCGCAGCGCCATCCGGGTGGTAGGGCACGCCGACGACCAGCGCATCGGGCTGCCACTCCTTGAGGCGCTGAGCGACCTGCTCGAAGCGCGCGTCACCCTCGGCGGCAATGGTGGGCTGCGGCGTGGCGCTGCGCGTGAGGCGGTTGCCGGTGGCCACGCCGGTGCGTTTGAGGCCAAAGTCGAAAGCAAGAAACATCTGGCATTCAGCCGGAACGGCCGTGGCCAGGTCGCTCATGCGTGCCCCGCGTCTGGAGACAGCATCCACGGTTGCAGCCCAAGTAAACCCATCGCGCGCTCGTAGCGCTCGGCCACCGGCGCATCGAAGATCAGGCTGGGGTCGGCCTCCACGGTGAGCCAGCTGTTCTCGGTGATTTCCGACTCAAGCTGTCCCTGGCCCCAGGAGGCGTAACCGAGTGAGACGAACACCCGGCGCGGCCCGGCGCCCGAAGCCATGGCTTCGAGCACGTCCTTGGAGGTGGTCATTTCCAGGCCACCGGGAATGGACAGGGTGGAGGCATAGACCGACTCACCCTCGCCCGACACCGCCTCGTGCAGCACGAAGCCGCGCTCGGTCTGTACAGGGCCACCCTGGAACACAGGCAGCGTGGCCAGGTCGTCGCGGCCCATGGGCAAGTCCACCTTTTCAAACAGGCGGGGCAGGAGGATGTCGCTGGGCTTGTTGATCACCAGCCCGAGCGCGCCGCGTTCGCTGTGCTCGCACATGAACACCACGCTGCGGCCGAAAAGCTCGTCGCTGAGGCTGGGCATCGCAATCAGGAAATGATTGGTCAGGTTGATGGAGGCAGAATCAGCAGACATGGCGGGATTTTAAGCCGCCGCACCCTGCCGGGCGCCGCACGGCGGGAACCTCACCCGACCCCGCCGCATGAACCACTACGACAAGGGCCTGATGTGGTTTCGCCGTGACCTGCGCACGCAGGACAACGCGGCGCTGTACCACGCGTTCAAACAATGCCGGCAGGTGTGGTGCGTCTTCGTGTTCGACACCGACATCCTGGACGGGCTGCCCCGCGCCGACCGGCGGGTGGAGTTCCTCCGCGAGTCGCTGGTGGAACTGGACGAACGTCTGCGCGAAATGGGCCGGGCGCACGGCGTTCGGGGCGCCGGGCTGATCGTGCTGCACGCCCGCGCCGGCCAGGCCATTCCGGCCCTGGCGCAGCAGCTCGGGGTGCAGGCGGTGTTTGCCAACCACGACGACGAGCCCGCCGCCCTGGCGCGCGACGCCCGCGTGTTCGGCGACCTGGCGCACGCCGGCATCCTGCTGCACAGCCACAAGGACCATGTGATCTTCGAGCGGCGCGAGGTGCTCACCCAGGCTGGCCAGGCCTACGGCGTGTTCACGCCGTACAAGAACGCCTGGCTCAAGGCGCTCACCCCGTTTCATCTGCAGGCCTACCCGGTGGAGCGCTACAGCAAGGCGCTGGCCCCGGTGCCCACGTCGCACACGGCGCCCGTGCCGCGGCTGGCCGACATCGGTTTCACCGCCACGAATCTCTCGCAGTTGCCCATGCCCACGGGTGAGACGGGTGCGCACCAGTTGTTCGAGGATTTCGTGGAGCGCATCGACCGCTACGACGAGGCGCGCAATTTCCCTGCCGTGAAGGGGCCGAGCTACCTCAGCGCGCACCTGCGCTTCGGCACCATCTCCATCCGGGGCATTGCCTCCGTGGCTTACCAGATGCACCTGCAGGGCATCGCCGGCGCGAGCACCTGGTTGTCGGAGCTGATCTGGCGCGACTTCTACCACCAGATCCTGGCCAACTTCCCCCACGTGGTCGACAAGGCGTTCCGCTCCGAGTACGACGCCATCAAGTTCGAGCGCGACAAACACGCCAAGGAACAGTTTGCCGCCTGGTGCGAAGGTCGCACCGGCTACCCGCTGGTGGACGCGGCCATGGCACAGATCAACCAGTCTGGCTACATGCACAACCGCCTGCGCATGGTGGTGGCGAGTTTCCTGGTGAAAGACCTGGGAATTCACTGGCAATGGGGCGAGCGCTATTTCGCCGAGCACCTGATCGACTTCGACCTCGCGGCCAACAACGGCGGCTGGCAGTGGGCCAGTTCCAGCGGCTGCGACGCGCAGCCCTGGTTCCGCATCTTCAACCCCGTCACGCAAAGCGAGAAGTTCGACCCGCAGGGCAAGTTCATCCGCCGCTACCTGCCGCAACTCGCTGGCCTGCCCGATGCGGTGATCCACGCGCCGTGGAAGGCCAATGAAATCGAGCTGGCGGCTGCGGGTGTGGAACTGGGCAAGAACTACCCGCTGCCGATCGTGGACCACGCCCTGGCGCGGGAGCGCACGCTGCTCCGCTACGCCGTGGTGAAAAATCCAGCGAAGCTGACTTAGGCTTCCGCAGCCGTCTTGGCGTAGTGCCCGATCAAAGCCAGCAACTCGTCTTCCGAGTACGGCTTGCCCAGGTAGTGGTCCACGCCCAGTTCGCGCGCATGCTCGCGGTGTTTCTCGGCAATGCGTGAGGTGATCATGATCACCGGCAGGTCCGACAGGCGCACGTCGCTGCGGATGTTGCGCACCAGATCGAAGCCGTCCATGCGCGGCATTTCGATGTCCGACAGCACGACGGTGGGCCGCTCCATCTGGAGCTTCTCGAGCGCCTGCAGGCCATCGGCGGCCAGCGTGACGCGGTAGCCTTCGCGCTGCAGCAGGCGTTGGGTGACGCGGCGCACGGTGATGGAATCGTCCACCACCAGAACCAGCGGCACGGCATTGACTTCCACCTCGGCAGCCGCCGTCGCATCGGACGACACCAGCGCACCGCTGCGCTGGTGGCTGGCCACCCAGGCCGGCACCTGGCTGCCGTACACCGTGGCCAATGCCACCGGGTTGTAGATCAGCGCCACTGCGCCCGATGCCAGGACCGACATGCCCGCCAGACCCGGCAGCCGCGAGAGCTGCGTGCCCAGGTTCTTGACCACGACTTCCTGGTTGCCCAGCACTTCATCCACGTGCATGGCCACGCGCTGCGCGGCGCTTCGGAAAATCACTACCGGATGGGTACGGCCATGTATTTCCTGCGAATGGGCGGAAGACTGCAGCAGCGCACCCGTCCAGAAGAAAGGCACGTCTTCCCCCGCGACGTTGAGTGCGCCGCTGGCATAAGCCTTGTTCAGGTCGGCGGTGCTCAGGCGCCGCACCACCTCCACCACGTTGGACGGCACGCCCATGGTGAACGAACCCGCGCGCAACATCACCACCTGGGTGACGGCGGTGGTCAGTGGCAACACCAGCTTGAAGCTGCTGCCCTGGCCCCGCTGGGTGGCGGTCTCGATGCGGCCACCCAGGGCCACCACGTCACTGCGCACCACGTCCATGCCGATACCGCGGCCGGCGAGTTCGGAGACCTCGCGTGCTGTGCTCAGGCCAGGTTCGAACACGAGCTGTGCGGCCTCTTCGTCGCTGACCTGCGCGCCCGGTGCAACAAGCCCTTGCGCCTCGGCCTTCTCGCGCAAGCGCGCCAGGTCCAGGCCACCCCCGTCATCGGTGAACACCACCGACACGTCGTTGAGTTCCTGCGCCAGCCGGATCTCGATCTGGCCTTCCGCCGGCTTGCCCGATTGCTGACGGGCTTCGGGCAATTCGATGCCGTGTACCACGCTGTTGCGCAGCAGGTGTTCGAACGCACCGGTCATGCGGTCGAGCACGCCACGGTCCATTTCGATGTTGCCGCCGGTGATGTCCAGCCGCACCTGCTTGCCGGTTTCCTTGGAAGCCTGCCGCACCACGCGGTACAGGCGCTCGGAAATGCCTTCGAATTCCACCATGCGCGTGCGCAGCAGGTCGCGCTGCAATTCGCGCGTCTGGCGCGCCTGCGCCACCAGGCTGTCTTCGGTGGACTCCACCGCGCGCTGCAGGTTGCGCTGCACGGTGGCCACGTCGTTGACCGACTCGGCCATCATGCGCGTGAGTTCCTGCACCCGGGTGAAGCGGTCGAATTCGAGCGGGTCGAACGACTGGTCGGCGTCGCGCGCCTGCGCGAGCCGCGACTGCATCTGCGTCTCGGCCTGCAGTTCGATGTCGCGCAACTGCCCACGCAGACGGTCGAGGTTGCCGGTGAGGTCCTTGAGTGAGCCGCGCAGGGTGACGAGTTCGGCCTCCATGCGCGAACGAGTGATCATCACCTCGCCCGTCTGGTTGACCAGGCGGTCCAGCAGTTCGGGACGCACACGCACGGCAGCGCCCGCGCGCGCCTGCACCTGAACCGGCGCTTGCGGCAGGGAAAGACCGACCAGGCCCAGGGGCGCGTCTGCACCGGCCGGTGCAGACTCCGATGGGGTCGAAGGCTCCGGCTCGGCCACGGTGGGAACCGGACCGATGATTTGCTCGGGCGCGGTCTGCACCACGTCTTGCGCCTGGGGATCGGTGTGGCGCAGCAGTTCGAAACGCGCGTTGATGGCGTCGAAGGCGGTCTGAAGCGGTTCGAGATCGCTGCTTCGCTGCACGTCCGAGCCCAGGCGTTCGGCCGCGGTCTCCATGCGATGCGCCATTTCACCAAGGCGCAACGCACCTGCCAGGCGGGCGCTGCCCTTGAGCGTGTGCAGGTTGCGCAGCACCTCGGCGCGCGCGCTGCCGTTGTCTGGCCGCGAAACCCACTGGCGCAGGGCACCGGCCAGCTGGGGCAGCAGTTCCATCGCCTCCTCGGCAAAGATCGGGAACAGGTCGACGTCGATGGTGTCGAGCACATCGATGTCATCGTCGATGTCCTGAACCTGGCCATGCGGTCTGCTGGTGTCGGCGTGGGGCGCAGTGAAGCCGGCGGCGAGGTCACCGTGGCTGGTCACTTCGAAGCCGGTGAGTTGCAGCACCGGCGAAACCGGTTCAGCCATCGGCGCCTCGAACACGGCTTGCGCCGGCACTTCCGGTTCGGCTTCCGGTTCGGGATCGTGCACCACCCGGTACAACGCCGCGAGCAGATCGGCGTTGGGTTCCTTGAGGAAGCCGGCGGCAAACTGGTGCAACAGTCGGCGAATGTCGTCGGCGGACTGCACGAACAGTTGCGCCTGTTCGGCGGTGGCGGTGCGGCCGGCCTGCTGGTGCAGGGCAACGGATTCAAGGGCGTGCTCAAGCGCGCGGGCGATGTGGGAGAGCGACTCGAAGCCCACCGTGGCCGAACTGCCGGCCAGGGAATGGGCGAGTGCCTCGGCCTGTTCGGGCACGGGCTCGTGGCGCTCCAGCGCCCATTCGGCCAGCACCGTGCTCAGACGACGGGACCATTCGTCCGCCTCGTTGAGGTAGACGTTATAGAGCTTGTGGCCAATGCGCAGCGAGCCGATGACGCGCGTCTGGTCGTCCGGCATGGCCTCGATCTCGGTCATTGGCGCGGGCTCTTCGGCTGGCAACTGAACGTCGGTGGCTTCTGCCGAGGTCGACTCGACCACCTCATCGACCACCGGCGGCGCCAACGGCTCGGGGACGGGGACGGGTTCGACCAGGGGCTCCGCCCATGCGGAGACCGGCTCGGGCACGGGTTCGGCTTCGAGAACCGGTTCCGGCAGGATTTCGGGTGGCTGCTGCACCTGCTGGGCGGACGACACCGCCGCCAGGCTGTCGAAATCGATGTCGGCCAGCATGGCAGGAGGCTGGTCGCTGGCAGCGGCCAATGGCGCCTCGGCCAGATGCTGCAGATTGGTGGGTTCGAATTCTGCGGCCAGTGCTTGATCCAGCGACAAATCGGGCACCGATTCAGGTTCAGGCTCCGCCAGGGGCGCGGGCTTGGAAAGCGCATCGAGATCGAAGTTGAAGTCCGGCTCGGCCGTGGCTGGCACAGGCACCTCGACCGGCTCGGGTACGGTCAGCGTCACGGCTTCGGCCCGGCCTTGTGGCGGCACCGCCAGCGGGAGGTACTGGCCCTGCTCCCGCAAAGCCTCGGCGCTGGCCCGGAAGGGTTGCGAGCGCCACGCGTCGGCCTGACGGGCAGAAATATCGGTCACCCAGCGACCGAACTGGTTCATGGCCTCGCCCGCCAGGGTGAGCAGCGGCGGGCTGGCTGGCCGCTGTTCGGCCAGCACGGTGTTGAGCAGTTGCTCCATGGCCCAGGCGGCTTCGCCGAACTCGTCGAGCCCGACCATGCGCGAACTGCCCTTGAGTGTGTGGAAGGCGCGCCGCAGTGTGGTGAGATGTTCCAGGTCGCCGGGTTGCACCTGCAGATGCGACACCGCCTCGAGACCATGGGTCACGACTTCGCGGGCCTCTTCCAGGAAGATGTCGAGCAGGTCGTCTTCGTCGTTGTCCTCGGCCGCGGTGGCCGAGGGCTCCAGAGGCGCCATGTGCGAACTCTCCGACAGGCCCACCAGCGCCTGCGCACCCGCAGCGGCGTTGTCATTGACAACCGCTTCAGCGGCTTCGCGCGCGGCCCTGGCCACGCCGGATTGCTCTGCCAGCGAAGCCTGGTCGGCCAGGGAATCCAGTTGCTGGCTCAGGTCCACGAGGCTCGCGCCACCTTGCACGCTGTCCACCACGCGCTGCACGCCATCGCTGATGGCGCGGGCATCGGCCTGCGCGGGCTGGTGCATGACCCGGGCGCTCACGGTGCGGCCCATCAGGGGCAGCAGTTCGCCCTTTCCCTCGTCGAACACGAACAGCTTCTTGGCCAGCGCGGGCTGGTAGTTGAGCATGTCCACCAGGAAGCTCAGGGCGCTCAGGTTGTTGCCCAGTTGCTGGAAGGTGCCGGCCTCGCGGGCCATGGTTTCGTCCACCTCGGTGTCGAGGATCTGGTCGACCGTGTTGCGCATGCGCGCCACGGTGTGCACCGCCTGCTCCAGGCCCAGCACCGAGAGAACGCCGCGCATCTGCCCCAGTTGGGACACCGCCACGTGCAGGCCAGCCTTCTCCTGTGGCGTGCGAAAAAACTGGTCGAGCGATTTTTCCACCTCGCCGAGCGAAACCTTGAGCTCGCCGACCACGCTGCCCATGGTCTGCCGGTCGCTCACGCGGCGGTAGAGCTGCTCCATCCAGGCGTCCAGCGGCTGGGCGGGTGCGCCCGCGAGAACACCTTCCAGGCGTCCGGCCAGCGCCTGGGTGCGCTCGGTGAGTTCGGGCGCGCTCGGATCGAAGTCCTCGAACGCGGCCTCCAGATACAGCGTGGTGGTGGCCACTTCCATGGCCAGCTCGGGGCGCACGCCACCGGGCTCGTGCACGGCCGCATCGGCCGCCTTCACCAGCGCCTGGGCCAGCACGGTGCTGGCCGGATGCAGTTTGAGCAGCGAATCGCCAATCAGGCCGAACTGGTCGGCCACCTGGCGCGCACGGCTCTGGTCGCCACCAGAGTACAGCGACCACACCTCCTTGGCGGTGTGGATGCGCTTGCGCGCCTGCGCCAGCACGGCAGGATCGAAGCGGCCAAGCGTGGCCTGGTGGTAGTCCACCGGCGTGACGCCACCCAGCCCGAAGGCCTCGCGCACCGCTGCGAGGTGGGGCGTGGTCGTGGTCGACACCGCGGTGGGCTGCGCGCAGAAGAAAAGCAGGTCGTGCAGCAGCGTCTCGGAAATCTGGTTCTTGCCCTGGGCAATGTTGGCGAACTGCAGCAGGATGCGCGAGGCCGCGCGCTTGACATACACATCGGCCGGCAACAAGCGCTGCGCGACGGATTCAAAGTGAGCCGCACTGACACGCCAGAAGGTGCGCACGCGCGCATCCTCGGCGCCCGCGCACAGGCCTGCGCACAGCTTGGCCAGCTGTTGCGCCGCCGCCGGACTCTGCGTCTTGACGACCAGCAGCACCAGCCGGTCGAACAGGGAACGCATGGCCGGATTGACCTGCAAAGGCGCCACGCCAGCGGGCGCACCCACCTCGACGCCCCGGTGCTCGAACGGCCACAGATCAGCCGGGTGCACGCGCTCGGCGGCAGCGAGTTCCTGCACCTCGCGGTACTGTGCGAAAAGGGCCACCGGCTGCACCGGCTTGTTGTTGAGGACCGCTTCAAGGTACTCCACCAGAGCGAAACTTGCGCGCTCCACCTTGGAGGCGGCTTCCTCGTTGCAGGTGGTGGGCCGCTGCACGAAACGCTGCACTGCCGCTTCCATGCCGCGCAGCACCTGGGCCGGTGCACCGAGCCCCACCATCTCGAGAGCGCCCACGGCCTGGTGCAGTTGCTGGCGAGCCAGACGCAGCGAACCGGGGTCCACCGCTTCCAGGTCGTTCTGGCGCGACTGCTCGGTCTCGCGCACGAAACGCTTGATGGCCTTGTTGGCGGCATCGAGCGATTTGCGCAGTTCATCGAAGACCCACGCCAGCGGACCCAGGTCGGCGACCGTGTCCATCGGCTGGCTGTCGGTGGTGTCGGTGGCGGTGTCGAACATGGTGATCCAGAAAAAATCGGGCCTTGGGAGCGGGCTGGACTCAGGCGATCTTGAACCGGGCCACCGACTGGCGAAGTTCCTCGGCCATCGCCGAGAGCTCACGCACCTGCTGGGCCGTGGAGCGCGTGCCCTCACCGGTCTGCTCGGTCACGGCAAAGATGTGCTGGATGTTGCCGGCCACTTCGTTGGCCGAATCGGCTTCTCGCGATGCCGCGTTGGAAATCTGTTCAATCAGGTCGGCCAGGCGGCGCGACACGCGGTCGATCTCGGAGAGCGCGGTACCCGCGTTGTCCGACAGCTTGGCCCCTTCCACCACACCCTGCGTGGAGCGCTCCATGGCGGCCACCGCATCCTGCGTGTCGGTCTGAATGGCCTTCACCAGCGCCGAGATCTGGCGCGTGGCATCGGCCGAGCGTTCGGCCAGCCGCTGCACTTCTTCCGCCACCACCGAGAAGCCTCGACCGGCTTCACCCGCCGAGGCGGCCTGGATGGCGGCGTTGAGGGCCAGCACGTTCGTCTGTTCGGTAATGTCGGAAATCAGTTCGGTGATTTCACCGATCTCCTGCGACGACTCACCGAGGCGCTTGATGCGCTTGGAGGTTTCCTGGATCTGATCGCGGATGGCGTTCATACCGCCGATGGCGTCCTGCACGGCCTGCAGACCCGATTCGGCCGCTTGCAGCGACGCACGCGCCACCGTGGCGGATTCCTGTGCCTGACCGGACACCTGGTTGATGCGCTGCGCCATGTCCAGCACCGACTGGCCGGTCTCGCGAATCTCGCGCAGCTGCTCGGTGGAGGCGGCCAGCAGTTCGGTGGAGGTGCTTTCCACCGCCGACGTGGTCTGCGCCACGCGCGTGGCCGTGGCCTGCACGTTGCCCACCAGTGATCGCAGTTCTTCCACCGTGTAGTTCACCGAGTCGGCGATGGCGCCGGTGATGTCTTCGGTCACCGTGGCTTCCTGCGTCAGGTCGCCTTCGGCCACCGTCTGCAGTTCGTTCATCAGCCGCAGAATGGCCGCCTGGTTGGCGTCGTTGACGCGCTTGGCGTCCTGCTCCTGCGACTCGGCGGCCAGGCGCATCGATTCGGCACTCATCTGGCGCTTGCGGCTGTCCTGCAGCTGCACCACGGCGAAGCCGATGGCGCACAACACCGCGAAAGCGGCCGACAGCGCCAGCGCAATCAATTCACCGCCACCCAGGCCAGAGCGCAGGGACAGGTCGCCCTGCAACTTTTGAAGACCCAGGCGCAGCGGTTCGCTGTCGGAAATGATGCTGGCTTGTGCTTCGCGCGCAGACACCATGCCCTGCAGATTGCCGAGAATGGCGCCGGCTTCCACGCGGGTTTCTTCGTAAAGCTTGAGCAGGGCTTCGAGGCGTTCTCGAATCTGCGGATCGGCGGCGGCGCGCAGGCGCAGTTCGTCGCTGCCTTTGAGCAGGCCGTTGGTGATTTCCCTGAAGGTGTTCAAGTCCTTGCCCAGCAGAAACACGGCCTCGGGACTCACGCCGCCTTCCATGGTCAGGAACTCGTTGGCGGACTTGCCGATGCGCTGCGTCAGCATCACGAGCTGGCCGGACGCAGAGATCTCTGCGGCGGGTGCGTTCTGCTGCAGCTTGAGCGAGGACACGGTTTCGGCGATCTCCAGCAGGTCGGAGGACTGGCGGTTGATCGTGCGCAACGCAGTGCCCACCTGCGTCAGGATGTTCTGCTGTGCCAGCACGGCCGACGCATTCCGTTCGGCCTGCTCGACCTTGGGCAGCAATTCATCCAGTTCGCTGGTGTACTCGGGGCTCAACGCGTCGAGGCCCAGCTCTGTATCGCCCTGCTTGAGGCCACGCACCGTGCGCGCCATCACATCCGAGCTGTCGCGCACCTCGGGGAACGCCGACGCGCTGCCGATCATGGCCTGGGACACGCTCTTGGCCAGACGCTGCGACTGCATCAGGGCCTGGCCACTGGCAGCCACCTGCTTACCGACCTTGTCGGTCTGGCTCAGCGCAAACAGCGTCACCGAGCCCAGCACCACGAGTGCAAAGGTAAACAGAACGGCCAGCGATCGCTGGTGTTGTTCGGCGGTGCGCTGACCCAGCAGCGGCAGCGAGATCAGGCCTGCCTGATTTGCAGCGTCGTCCTCGTCATCCACCATCGGCGTGCCGCCGAACGCGTCACCCGAAGGGTCCGGCGCCAGACGCGCCGCAGCCAGTTCGGCCACTTCCTGATCGGTGCGCTGATAAAGATCGGGTTCGTCACCGGCTTTCTTCTTGAAGAGTCCCTGGAATCGATCAAGCATGGCCATGTAAAAACCTTCCAACAGATAACGAAAACGAAAAATACCCAGGCGCGCCGGGGGCCGGCCCTCAGGCCGCGATCGCCAGAAACTCGGGTTCGGTCACCAGCACCTGCAGATCGATCTCCTGCCAGGACTGTCCCTGGAGATCCACCAGCGAGCGCGTGAAAAAGCCGGGCGCATTCGCGGGAGCGTCGCCAACAGCACTGAACATGGAGGGGTTGCGCAGGCCGAGCAGGCGATCGATCCAGATCACCGCGTTGACGCCGAGCGCGGCGTGCAGGCTCACCAGGCGGGACTCGGAGGTGACGCGTTCGGCCTGGCCCGGGCCCGCAGCTGGCGCGTCGGTCGCCGTGGCCACGAGGCGTGCGAGGTCGACCACCCCATGCAGGCCGCCGCGAAGGCTGGCCACACCGGCATACCAGGGCTTGGTGTAGGGCACCCGCTGGACCGGAGACCAGGGAAAGATCTCACCGGACTGCACGAGCGGGAGCAGATAGCGCTTCCCTTCGGCTTCGACCGCCAGCCAGGTGGCTGTGACGGCTTCGGTCTTGGCGACCGTCAAACGCTGGGCCAATCGTTCCTGGAGTTCCTTGAGGGACTGACGTTTGGCCATGCTGTTCGTGAATCAGGTCTGTGCGGCAATCAGCCGAGCGCCCGGATCTTGGACAGCAATTCTTCCGCATTGACCGGCTTGGTGACGTAGTCGCGTGCGCCTTGGCGCATGCCCCAGACACGGTCGGTCTCCAGATTTTTGCTAGTGCACATGACGATGGGAATGCTCGAAAACTGGGGGTCCCGCGTGATGGCACGCGTGAGCTGAAATCCATTCTGACCGGGCATCACGACGTCCATCAGGATCAAGTCGGGCTTTTCCTCGCCTAGCCGACGGAAGGCCTCGTCCGCATTCTCAGCGGTGCGCACGGTGTAGCCGTTTTTACCCAGCAGGTCCGACAGCACCATGAGTTCGGTCTTGGAGTCATCGACCACGAGAATCTTGTGGATGGGCATCAAAGTGCTCCGGTGAGGTTGGTACCGAACTGCTGCACGGCTTGCAGCAACTGGTCTTTGGTGAAGGGTTTGGTGAGGTATTCCTGCGAACCGACCATGCGCCCGCGCGCCTTGTCGAAAACACCGTCCTTGGACGAGAGCATCACGACAGGGATGTTGGCGAAGCGCAGGTTGCGTTTGATGATGGCGCAGGTCTGGTAGCCATCGAGTCGGGGCATGAGGATGTCGCAGAACACCAGGTCAGGCTGGTAGTCGTTGATCTTGGCCAGGGCATCGAAGCCATCGTCGGCCAGCAGGACTTCATGCCCACCCTGCTTGAGGAAAATCTCGGCGCTGCGGCGAATGGTGTTGCTGTCGTCAACGACCAGGACTTTCAGGGCAGGTGTAGTGCTCACGGTTCACTGGCTCCAGAGGTTGGGACAGGTGGGATACGAGCGGGCCGCATGCGTCGACCGGGCTCGTCACAAGACCATCAAGCGCGCCGATCCATGCTCAGATCTGCACCATTTCGAAATCTTCCTTGCGGGCACCGCATTCAGGACAGGTCCAGTTCATCGGCACCTCGGACCAGGGGGTGCCGGGTGCCACGCCGTGGTCCGGCGCACCGGCTTCCTCGTCGTAAATCCACCCACAAATCAGGCACATCCAAGTCTTCGTTTCGGTCATGGTTATAGGGGGCATTGTTCTAGAATGCAAGCATTGTATCGAGCCATGTGTACCGCTCCACAAGCCGTTTCGGCCGGCTGTCGATCACGCCTGGAACCCAATGTGACGCATTGCCCGGATGAGCGCCACGCACCCTGATCTTTCCCAAATTCCATGCCCGATACACCCAACACTCCGGCCTCTTCCACGGTCGAGGCACCCGGAGAATCCTCCCTTCCCTGCGTGATGGTCTTCAACGCCAGCGACCCCAGCGGTGCGGGCGGACTCAGTGCCGACATCACCGCCATGTCCAGCGCATCGGCCCACGTGTTGCCCGTGGTCACAGGCGCCTACGTGCGCGACACCAGCGACATCCACGACCACATTGCCTTCGATGAAGAGGCCGTGGCCGACCAGGCACGCTGCGCGCTGGAAGACATGCCTGTGCAGGCCTTCAAGGTCGGTTTTGTCGGCAGTCCCGAAAACCTGAGCGCGATTGCCGAGATCACCACCGACTACGCCGAGGTGCCGGTGATCACCTACATGCCCGACCTCTCATGGTGGGACGAGGTGGCCATCGAGACCTACCTGGATGCCTGCGCCGAGTTGCTGCTGCCGCAGACCACGGTGTTGGTGGGCAACCACAGCACGCTGTGCCGCTGGCTGCTGCCCGAATGGGAAGGTGACCGCGCGCCGAGCCCACGCGAAGTGGCGAGAGCCGCCGCCGTGCACGGTGTGCCCTACACGCTGGTGACCGGGTTCAACGCGGCCGATCAATACCTGGAGAGCCACCTGGCCACGCCCGAGACCGTGCTGGCCACGGCACGCTACGAGCGCTTCGAAGCCACATTCACCGGTGCTGGCGACACGCTTTCGGCTGCCCTGTGTGCCCTCATCGCGGGCGGTACCGACCTGCAGGCTGCGTGCGCGGAGGCCCTGACCTACCTCGACCAGTGCCTGGACGCGGGCTTCCAGCCCGGCATGGGCCACGCGGTGCCCGACCGCATGTTCTGGGCGCACGACGACGACGGCACTGAAGACGAACCGGCAACGGAAAGCACGCTCGACGCCGACGACTTCCCGCTCGACACCACCCGGCATTGATCCACGCATGACCACCAACGACCGCAACCAGCAACTCTTCGACCGCGCCAAGGCCCTGATCCCCGGCGGCGTCAACTCACCCGTGCGGGCGTTCCGCGCGGTGGGCGGAACGCCGCGTTTCGTGCAGCGCGCGCAGGGCGCCTACTTCTGGGACGCCAATGGCCAGCGCTACATCGACTACATCGGATCGTGGGGACCCATGATCCTGGGCCACGGGCACCCTGCCGTGGTGGAGGCGGTTCAGAAAGCGGCGCTCGAGGGTTTCTCTTTCGGTGCACCGACCGAGCGTGAGGTGGAGCTGGCCGAGGCCATCATCGAGCTGGTGCCCAGCATCGACATGGTGCGGCTGGTGAGCTCGGGCACCGAGGCCGGCATGAGCACGATCCGTCTGGCGCGCGGAGCGACCGGTCGCAAGAAGATCATCAAGTTCGAGGGCTGCTACCACGGTCATGCCGATGCGCTGCTGGTGAAGGCCGGATCGGGTCTGGCCACCTTCGGCAACCCCACCAGCGCCGGCGTGCCCCCCGAGGTCGTGCAGCACACACTGGTTCTTGAATACAACAACGTGGCGCAGGTCGAAGCCGCATTCGCCGAGCATGGCACCGACGTGGCCTGTCTGATCATCGAGCCCATCGCGGGCAACATGAACTTCGTGCGCGCCTCGGTGCCGTTCATGAAGCGTTGCCGCGAGCTGTGCACACAACACGGCGCGCTGCTGGCTTTCGATGAAGTGATGACCGGTTTCCGCGTCGCCCTCGGAGGGGCGCAGAGCGTCTACGCGAAGCTCATACCCGGCTTCGAGCCCGACATGACGGTGATGGGCAAGGTGATCGGCGGCGGCATGCCGCTCGCGGCCTTCGGTGCGAAGCGCGCAGTGATGGAACAGCTTGCACCGCTGGGCGGTGTCTACCAGGCGGGCACGCTGTCGGGCAACCCGGTGGCCACGGCCTGCGGGCTGGCCACGCTGAAAGAGATCCGCAAGCCCGGTTTCTTCGAAGCGCTGTCGGCCACCACGCGATCCCTGGTCGATGGCCTCAAGGAGGCTGCGGCAGCCCAGGGCGTGGCACTGAGTGGCGACAGCGAGGGTGGCATGTTCGGGTTCTTCCTGTTCGACGAACTGCCGCAGAACTACGCCAAGGTGATGACCACGGACGGCGCGCGCTTCAATACCCTCTTCCACGGCCTGCTGAACCGCGGCGTGTACATCGCCCCCGCGCTGTACGAAGCCGGCTTCGTGAGCGCCGCTCATACCGAGCAGGACATCGCCGACACGGTGAGCGCGGCGCGCGACATCTTCAAGAAGCTGTAACGCGCCGGCGCAGTGGCGCCTTCAGTGTCTGAAGTGGCGAACGCCGCTGTAGACCATCACCACGCCGCGTTCGTCCGCCGCGTCGATCACTTCCTGATCGCGCATGCTGCCTCCGGGCTGGATGACGCAGGTGGCGCCCGCGTCCACCACCACATCGAGCCCGTCGCGGAACGGGAAGAACGCATCGCTCGCCACCGCCGTGCCCTGCAGCGACAGCTTGGCGTGGCCCGCCTTGATGCTGGCGATGCGCGCCGAGTCCAGGCGGCTCATCTGGCCGGCGCCCACACCCATGGTCATGCCGTCCTTGCAGAACACGATGGCGTTGGACTTCACGTACTTGGCCACCTTCCACGCGAACAGCAGGTCCTCGATCTGCTGTTCGCTGGGCTGCAGCTTGGTCACGACCTTGAGGTCGCTGCGCTGAAGCTCGTGGTTGTCGGCCGACTGGATCAGGAGACCCGAGCCGATGCGCTTGACGTCGTGCGCGTTGCGGCCCTGCAGCCAGTCGGTGGCGCCGCCCGGGGGCAGGTCGATCTGCAGCACGCGCACATTGGCCTTGGCCTTGAACACCTCCAGCGCCTCGGGCGTGTAGCCCGGTGCCATGAGCACCTCGACGAACTGCTTGCTGATCGCCTGCGCGCCCGCACCATCGAGCAAGCGGTTGAGCGCAATGATGCCGCCGAAGGCACTGGTGGGATCGGTCTGGAAAGCCTTGGCGTAGGCCTCGGCCGCGTCCTTGCCCACGGCCACGCCGCAGGGGTTGGCGTGCTTGACGATCACGCAGGCAGGGGCTGCGAAGCTCTTCACGCACTCCCACGCGGCGTCGGCATCGGCGATGTTGTTGTAGCTGAGTTCCTTGCCCTGCAGCTGCTTCGCGCTCACCAGCGAACCGGGCGCGGGATACAGGTCGCGGTAGAAGGCGGCGCTCTGGTGCGGGTTCTCGCCGTAGCGCAGGTCCTGCAGCTTGACGAAGCGGCCATTGGACTGGCCTGGGAACTGGCTGCGCCGGGGCACAGCGGCGGTTTCGTCGAAATCGATGCTGGAGAGATAGTCGCTGATGGCGGCGTCGTAGTTGCTGATGCGGTTGAACGCCGCCACCGACAGCGCAAAGCGCGTCTTCAGGCTGAGCTGGCCGCTGGCCTTGAGTTCATCGATCACGGCCGGGTATTGCGCGGCATCGGTGAGCACGGCCACGTCTTTCCAGTTCTTGGCCGCACTGCGCACCATGGCCGGGCCGCCGATGTCGATGTTCTCGATCGCGTCGTCCAGCGTGCAGCTGGCCTTGGCGACGGTCGCCTCGAAGGGGTAGAGGTTGACGATCAACAGGTCGATCGTGTCGATGCCTTGGGTCTTGAGTGCGGCCATGTGCTCGGGCAGGTCGCGGCGCGCCAGCAGGCCGCCATGCACCTTGGGATGCAGGGTCTTCACGCGGCCATCGAGCATCTCGGGGAAACTGGTCACCTCGGCCACTTCGGTCACGGGCAGGCCTTTTTCAGCGAGCAGCTTGGCGGTGCCACCGGTGGAGATGAGCGACACGCCCAGCCCGTGCAGGGCCTGGGCGAGTTCGACGATGCCGGTCTTGTCGGAGACGGAAATGAGTGCGCGCATGAATCGATGGGAAGGGGAGTTTGAAATCGGATCGCTCAGTCGAGGAGCTTGTGTTCGAGCAACTTCTTGCGCAGCGTGTTGCGGTTCAGGCCCAGCCACTGCGCAGCGCGCGACTGGTTGTTCTGCGCCTGCTCCATCACCACCTCGAGCAGGGGTTTTTCCACTGCCTTGACCAGCATCTCGTGCAGGTTGTCGGGGTCGGTGCCGTTGAGATCGCGGAAGAAGTCTTCCATGCTGGCACGCACACAGTCGTGCAGTTTGCTCTGTTTCATGCGGCCAGTTTCCAGTTGTCTCTCGGGATGGTTATTGTGTCGGCGGACCACTCGTCCAGGCTGTGGCTCACGCAGCGCAACTGTGCCTCGACCGTGGTCGTGGCGTTGACGCGCGAGCGAAACAGGGCAGCCGCGCCCGGGGGCAAGGGCAGCGACTGCGCGTACCAGCCGAGGTGCTTGCGCGCGCTGCGCACGCCGGTGTACTCGCCGTACAGGTCGTAGTGATCGTGCAGGTGATCGAGCAACCAGCTCCGCACGTCTGCCAGCGAGGGAGGCGGCAGGTGCTGACCCGTGGCGAGGAAGTGGGCGATCTCGCGAAAGATCCAGGGCCGGCCCTGCGCGGCGCGGCCGATCATGATGGCGTCGGCGCCCGTGCGCTGCAGCACCTCGAGCGCGCGCTCGGGCGAGTCGACGTCGCCATTGGCCACCACCGGAATCCGCACACGGCTCTTGATGTGGGCCACGGTGTCGTGCTCGGCTTGGCCCTTGTAGCCTTGCTCGCGCGTGCGGCCATGCACGGTGAGCATCTGCACACCCGCGGCTTCGGCGGCGAGCGCCAGCGTGGGGGCGTTGCGAACGCTCGCGCACCAGCCGGTGCGCATCTTGAGCGTGACCGGCACGCCGTGCGGCGCGCTGGCCGCGACCACCGCCTCCACGATCTCCATGGCCAGCACCTCGTCCTGCATCAGCGCCGACCCGGCCCATTTGTTGCAAACCTTCTTGGCGGGGCAGCCCATGTTGATGTCGATGATCTGCGCGCCGCGGTCGATGTTGTAGCGCGCGGCGTCGGCCATCATCTGCGCGTCGGTGCCGGCGATCTGCACCGAGATCGGCGCAGCCTCGCCTTCGTGGTTGGCGCGGCGCGAGGTCTTGAGGCTGTCCTGCAGATCCGGACGTGAGGTCACCATCTCGCTGACCGCATAGCCCGCACCCAGGCGCTTGCACAGTTTGCGGAATGGCCGGTCCGTCACGCCCGCCATCGGTGCGACAAACAGGGCATTGGGCAGGGTGAAGGCCCCGATTTGCATGGCGGTGGGAGAATCAGCGTCGAGCGGTTGAACGGCCGCGAGCCCTGCCCAGGCAGGGTGCGAGAGGAAGGCGATTGTATCTGCCTGTTTTTTCAGCAGACGATATCGCACCGAACTTTTTTCCATCCACCTGCCCGACCCGATCGCGCCGGTCTTTTGCCGCGCCACTGCCGTCTCTCATGCCCGCCTGGATGAATCACCTGATGGAACTGCTGTCGCTGCCCGAGTTCGGGCTCAGCACGGTGTTCGTGGTGGCCTTCGTCTCGGCCACGCTGCTGCCCCTGGGCTCCGAGCCGGCTGTGTTCGGCCTGATCAAGCTCAACCCCGACATGTTCTGGCCGGCCATCGTGGTCGCCACCATCGGCAACACGCTGGGCGGGGCCGTGAGCTGGCTGATGGGTTTCTACACGCACAAGGCGGTGGACCGGGCGCGCGGCAGCTCGACCGAGTTGCGCGCGCTGCACTGGCTGGAGCGCTTCGGCCCCAAGGCCTGCCTCATGAGCTGGTTGCCCGTGGTAGGCGATCCGCTGTGCGCCGTGGCTGGCTGGATGAAGTTTCCCTTCTGGCCCTGCCTGCTCTACATGGCCATCGGCAAGTTCGCCCGCTACCTCACCATGACGGCGGCGCTGTTGTGGTTCTTCCCCGGAAGCTTTCACCCATGAGCGTTGCCACCCCCGCCCTGCCCCGCGCCCTGTGGGCGCTGATGGTGGGCAACTTCGTGATCGGCACCGGCGTCATGCTGGTGCCCGGCACGCTCAGCGACATCAGCACCTCGCTCGGCGTGTCGATTCCCCAGGCGGGCCAGCTCATCACGGCGGCGGCGATCCTCATGGGCCTGGGTGCGCCGGCCTTCGCCAGCCTGGTGGCGGGCTGGGACCGGCGGCGCCTGCTGGCCCTGTCGCTGATCTGGTACGGCCTGCTGACCGCCGCCTGCGCGCTGGCACCGAACTACGCCACCCTGCTGCCGCTGCGCGTGCTGGCCGTCATCGCACCGGCCATCTTCACGCCACAGGCCGCGGCCAGCGTGGGCCTGCTGGTGTCGCCCGAGCAGCGGGGTCGCGCCATCACGTTCGTGTTTCTCGGGTGGTCGGTGGCGTCCGTCATGGGCATGCCGCTGGCGGCCTGGATCGGCGGTGAGTTCGGTTGGCGCTGGGCATTCGGTCTGGTGGCCTTGATGTCCTTTGCCAGCGGCTGGTGGGTCTGGCGCGAAATGCCCAACGGCATCAGGCCGGCCGCTCTGTCGCGCCAGGCCTGGCAGGCAACGCTGGGTTCGGCACCGCTGATGGTGGTGGTGGGTGTGACGCTGCTGGGCGGCTTTGGCCAGTTCGTGCTGTTCTCTTACCTGGCGCCCTACTTCTCTCAGACGCTGGGCCTCGGTGGCGGCGGTTTGTCGCTGCTGTTCCTGTGGTTCGGCGCGTTCGGCCTGCTGGGGAACATGCTCCTGTCCCGCTGGATCGACCGCCTCGGCGCATCCCTGTCGGTGCTGATCGCGCTGGGTGCCATGGCGCTGAGCCTGCTGCTGTGGCCGCTGGGTCAGAGCGGGCTGTGGCAGCAGGCCCTGGTGATCGTGCCCTGGGCATTGGGCTGTTTCTCGATGAACTCCGCGCAACAGGCTCGGCTGGTCCACATGTCGCCAGCGCTTGCCCCCGCCACGGTGGCGCTCAACAGCTCGGGCATCTACGCCGGGCAGGCGCTGGGCGCTGCCCTGGGCGGCGTGATGATCGCGCAAGGCCACATGCTGCGGCTCAACGAGGTCGGCCTGTGGTTGCTCCTGCTGTCCATGGCCCTGAGTGTGTGGGCCGAGCGCCTTCAGAAACGTTCTTGCGCCGCCAGGTAGCGCCACTGGCCGGAAGGCAGGCCGTCCAGGCCGATGCGGCCCAGGCGCAGGCGACGCACGCCCGCCAGCTTCAGGCCAGCGCGCTCGGCCAGGAATGCCACCTGGCCCGGCAGCGTGCCCTTGATGGCCAGGCGAAGTCGCCGCTCGCTTTGCCAGCTGGCACGCGCCACCGGCAGGCTGGTGCCCTCGAAAAACAGCAGCTTGCCCAACGACTGCAACACCGCCTCGCGTCGCGCGGCGTCGTCGAGCTCGGGGTCGTTTTGCACCTCCACCAGCCACTCGTGTTCGAGCGGCGATGAGCCGTCGGTGATCTTGCGCTGCACGCTCGGGTTCTGCGTGAACACCATCAACCCGCCGGCCGCGGGTTCCAGCGGCGAGACCGGGATCAGTCGGTGACCATGGGCCTTGAGCGGGCGCACGCCGGAGCGGTCGCCCTTGAAGCGTGTGGCCGGGGCGAGCCAGCGGGCCGCGAGTTCATCCGACAGAAACGCATCTTCAGGGAGTGCCTGTCCGGCTGGCTTGTGCCAGATCAACGTGACCGGTACCAGAGGTTCCAGGCGCGCCTTGGCGTCGAGTGCCACAACCTGGGCGTCCTGCACGCGCGCCATGGGCTCTTCCACCACCGTGCCATCCACCCGCACCCAGCCGCCCGCAATATAGAGCTCGGCGTCGCGGCGCGAGCACGGCACTTGCGCCGCCAGGCGTTTGGCCAGGCGCTGGGGCTCGGCCATCAGCTGCTGAACAGGAAGTTCATCACGTCGCCATCCTTGACGACGTAGTCCTTGCCTTCGGCGCGCATCTTGCCCGCGTCCTTGGCGCCCTGCTCGCCTTTCAGGGCGATGTAGTCGTCGAAGGCAATCGTCTGGGCGCGGATGTAGCCCTTCTCGAAATCGGTGTGGATCACGCCGGCGGCCTGGGGGCCGGTGTCGCCGACGTGGATGGTCCAGGCGCGCACTTCCTTCACGCCGGCGGTGAAGTAGGTCTGCAGACCGAGCAACTGGTATGCCGCACGGATCAACCGGTTCAGACCAGGTTCATCCTGCCCCAGTTCCTTGAGGAATTCGAGCCGGTCGGCATCGTCCATCTCGGCGAGTTCGGCCTCGATCTTGGCGCAGATGGCCACCACCGGTGCGTTCTGCTTCTTCGCAAATTCGCGCAGGCGGTCCAGGAAGGGGTTGTTCTCGAAGCCGTCTTCGGACACGTTGGCCACGAACATGGCTGGCTTGGCCGTGATCAGGAAGAACTGCTTGAGCTGGGCACGCTCTTCCTTGCTGAAGTCGATGGTGCGCACCGGCTGCGTGTCGTTGAGCGCGACCTGGCATTTCTCCAGGATGGCGAGCTGCTTGATCGACTCCTTGTCGCCCGAGCGCGCGGTCTTGCTCACACGGTGGATGGCCTTCTCCACCGCCGCCAGATCGGCGAGGCAAAGCTCGGTCTGGATGACTTCGATGTCGGCGATCGGATCGACCTTGTTGGCCACATGGATCACGTTGGGGTCTTCGAAGCAGCGCACCACGTTGACGATGGCGTCGGTTTCGCGGATGTGGGCCAGGAACTTGTTGCCCAGGCCTTCACCGGTGCTCGCGCCCGCCACCAGGCCGGCGATGTCCACGAATTCCACGATGGCCGGCACGACGCGTTCGGGTTTGACGATGTCGGCGAGTTGCTGCAGGCGCGGGTCGGGCACCTCCACCACGCCGGTGTTGGGCTCGATGGTGCAGAAGGGGTAGTTCTCGGCCGCGATGCCGGCCTTGGTCAAGGCGTTGAAGAGGGTGGACTTGCCGACGTTGGGCAGGCCCACGATGCCGCATTGGAGGCTCATGGAGGGGCTTTCGGGTTCAGCGGGGAAACCCGCGATTTTACGGGCGAGCGGCTTTTCTCAGTCAAAGCGCCATTCGGCGGTGACGGCCTGACCGACCCGCAGAAATTGCCCATCTCCCTCGATCACGATGGCGTTCATGCCAAAGGTCACCGCGCCTTTCAGTCGCGCGTCCTGGCGGTAGCCCTGCAGGGCGTCACTCACGGCGGGGCTGGAGCTTGCGGTATCGGGGTCGACGTTGGGGATGGGGCAGCGTGCACAAGGCTTGACGGTTTCGATCACCGCCGCGCCATCGTCGCCGGTCGCGATGCGCATGGGGCCGACACGGTCTTCGTCGTGCGCGTCCAAGCCACGCAACACGATGTTGGGGCGGAAACGGCGCATGTCCACCGGCGTTTCGCCGGCCGCCACCAGGCGCTCGTTGAGGCCAGCCAGCGAGGCCGTGCTGGTCACCAGCAACGCAAAACCGTCAGCAAACTGGGTTCCGGCCTCGCGGCCACCCAGCCAGCGCGCGTTGCTGGCGCGGCGCACCTCGGGGTCGAAGCGCGCCAGGCGCAATTCCTTCAGCTCCTCCGGCGCGTCGGCGCCGAGGAAATCGCTGAACCACTGGGCCGCGAGGTCGCCCATGTCGCAGGCCATCACCTCGTCGTCCCACACACGCACCTTCAACGGCCCCTCGGCGGCGTTCAACTCCAGGTGCAGTGCCAGCATGCCCGGGGCGCGCAGCACGAGCTGGCCCATCTTGAAAGTGGGCTGGATCAGCGCCATGCGCGGCAGTTCGCGTTGGCTCACGAACTCTCCCTGGGCGTCCACCACCATCCAGGCGCGATCGAAAAGCAGGCCGGTGTCGGTCAGTTCGGCCTCGTCCACCTTCACGCCGGCACACGATTTCACCGGGTAGATCCAGAGCTGGTCGATGGTGGCCCGCACGTCGGCGGTGGATGGGGTTAAGGCTTGGGTCATGGTGGACGGGGTGCTGAAGGCGACAGACGGGCGCAGGACATGCGCTGGCGAGAAGGCCCGGATTGTGCCCTGCTCCTAGAATCGCTGCATGAACCCGAATGCCCCCCGCCCCGGCTCGACCCGGCGTTTCGACGTCGCCATCCGCGGGGCCGGCGTGGTGGGCCAGACCTTGGCGCTGCTGCTGGCGCGCGACCGTTTGCGCGTGGCGCTGGTCGGCCACACCCGCGCCGAATCGCACCAGCCCGATGTGCGCGCCTATGCCCTCAACGCCGCTTCGCGCGACCTGCTGCGCTCGGTGCGCGCCTGGCCCGAAGCCGGCCCACAGGACGATCGCACGCCGCCCATCACCCCCGTGACCGCCATGCAGGTGTGGGGCGACGACGGCGGCGAACTGGCCTTCTCCGCCGACGACCAAGGGGCCGAGGCCCTCACCTGGATCGTGGACGTGCCGGCACTCGAGCAGCGGCTGAACGACGCGGTGGGTTTCCAGGGTGGCATTGAACACATGGCCGAAGCACCGGTCGCGGCCCTCACCGTGGTCTGCGAGGGCAAGCGCAGCCAGACGCGCGATGAACTCGGGCTTGACTTCGACGTGCGCCCCTATCCCCACAAAGCGCTGGCCGCCCGCCTGCATTGCGAACAGCCACACGGCGGCATCGCGCGTCAGTGGTTTGCCCACGGCGAGGTGATGGCCCTGCTGCCGCTGGGCGGCGAAACCGGGAACTCCGTGGCGCTGGTGTGGTCAGTTCCTGCACAGCAGGCCGATACCTGGCTGCAAGCCGACCCCGACACTTTCACCCAGGCCGTACAGGCGCGCAGCGCACAGGCCCTGGGCCACATGCACATGGAAAGCCCCGCTCAGGCCTGGCCCCTCGAACTCTCCCGCGCCCAGCGCTGGATCGCCCGCACCGCGAAAGGTGGTGTGGCGCTGGCCGGCGATGCAGCACATGCCATGCACCCCCTTGCAGGCCAGGGACTCAACGTGGGTCTGGCCGACGTGGCCGAACTCGCGCGCGTGCTGCAGCAGCGAGAGTACTGGCGCGAACTGGGCGACCTCAGGTTGCTGCGCCGCTACGAACGTGCGCGCGCCGCCGAGGTGGGCGCGATGGGCTGGGTCACCGATGGCCTGTTCGGCCTGTTCTCACACGACGACACGCGCGTGCAGGCCTTGCGCAACTGGGGGCTCTCCGGCTTCGACCGCAGCGGCCCGCTCAAGCGCTGGATCGCGCGCCAGGCCATGGGTCCATCCAGTGCCTGAGCGCCTGCGCTGCTTTTCACACTCTCCCCGACCAAGCCCACACGGCCCCTCGATGAAACTCCTCAAACACCTTTTGATCGCAGCGCTCGCCGCCCTGTCCCTGGGCGCCCTGGCGCAGGAGGCAGCGATTCGCAAGAACCTTCCCGAACGCGTACCCAACCTGCCCGCCATCCAGGAAGTCACCAAGACCCCGTTTCCCGGCGTCTGGGAGGTGCGCCTGGCCGGCAACCGCCTGATCTATTCCGACGACAACGGCAACTACATCTTCCAGGGTGCACTCATCGACACGCGAAAGCGCGTCAACCTCACCGAGGCGCGCATCGAGCAGCTCACGGCCATCGCCTTCAAAGACCTGCCGCTGAAGGACTCTTTCAAGCTGGTCAAGGGCAAGGGCACGCGCCAGCTGGCGGTGTTCGAAGACCCGAACTGCAGTTACTGCAAGCGCCTGCACCGCGAACTCGCGAAGATGGACGACCTCACCATCCACGTGTTTCTGATCCCGGTGCTGGGTGACGACTCGGTCGACAAGACCGAACGCATCTGGTGCGCGAAAGACAGGGCGAAGACGTACCTGGGCTGGATGTTGAACAACCAGCCTCCCGAGTCAGCCACTTGCGACACCGCCGCGATCGAGCGCAACAGCAAACTCGCCAGCGAGCACGGGATCAACGGCACGCCCACCCTGTTCTTCACCAACGACAAGCGCGTGCCCGGCTTCATCCCGAGCGATCGCCTCGAAGCCATGCTCAAGGAAGCCAAGTGACGACATCGCGAGGTCGCTCCCCGTCCCCTCGCGCCGCCGTGCGCTACACCGTCTCCGTCCTCAGCGCCCACGCACACCTCTTCGCCATCACGCTGCGCGTGCAGAGCGCGGCGAAGAACCAGCGCGTGAGCCTGCCGGTGTGGATTCCAGGCAGCTACCTGGTGCGCGAGTTCTCGCAACACCTGCAGAACCTGGGTGCCTGGCAGGATGGCCAGCCGGCGGAGCTGAAGCAGCTCGACAAGCACCGCTGGCAGGTCCGCTGCGAAGCCGGCAAGCCCCTGGAACTGCGCTACGAGGTCTACGCCTTCGACGCCTCGGTGCGCACCGCCTTCCTGGACGCCACACGCGGCTTCTTCAACGCCACCAGCCTGTGCCTGCAGGTGCTGGGCCAGGAAGACCAGCCGCACGCGCTGGAGATCGAGCCCGGCCCGGCCACCGAAGGCTGGCAGGTCGCCACTGGCCTGTCGCCCCACCGCGTGGACGCCGACGGTTTTGGTCACTACCGCGCGCGGGACTACGACGAGCTCGCCGACTGCCCGGTGGAGATGGGCCGCTTCTGGAGCGGTCGGTTCACCGCCGCTGGCGTGGAGCACCGCTTCGTGGTCAGCGGCGCGGGTGCCTGGATGGACGGCGCGCGCCTGCTGGAAGACACGCGGCGCGTGTGCGAAGCGCAGATCGCCCTTTGGCATGGACAAGGCGGCGAAAAACCACCCTTTGATCGCTACGTGTTCATGCTGTACGCCAGCGGCGACGGCTACGGCGGCCTGGAGCACCGCAACTCCACCGCCCTGATCTGCCAGCGCAGCGACCTGCCGCGCCAGCGCGCACCGGGTGAGAAGCCTGCACCGCTGAAGGCCACCGACGGCTACACCACGCTGTTGGGTCTCATCAGCCACGAGTACTTCCACACCTGGAATGTCAAGCGCCTGCGCCCGGCCGAATTCGCGCGCTACGACTACAACGCCGAGAACCACACCGAACTGCTCTGGTTCTTCGAAGGCTTCACCAGCTACTACGACGACCTGATGCTGCGCCGCGCCGGCCTGATCGACGAAGCCTGCTACCTGCAGCTCGTGGCCAAGACGCTCAACCAGGTGCGCCAGACGCCGGGCCGGCTGGTGCAGACCGTGGCGCAGGCCAGCTTCGACGCCTGGGTGAAGTACTACCGCGTGGGCGAGAACACGCCCAACGCCACGGTGAGCTACTACACCAAGGGCGCGCTGGTGGCCCTGTGCCTGGACCTGACCTTGCGCGCCGAAGGCCACAGCTCGCTCGACGCCGTGATGCGCGAACTGTGGCAACGCTGCAAGGGTGGACCGATGCGCGAGGCCGACCTGCTGCGCGCGCTCAAGCGCCTGGGAAAACGCGGCTTCGAGGGCGAGATCGCCGCCTGGGTGCACAGCACGGCCGAGCTGCCCTTGCCCTCGCTGCTGCAGGAGGCCGGTGCCAAGGTGACGCACGAGAAGGCGCCCCTGGCCCAGCAACTGGGGCTGCGCGTGGCCGAAGTGAATGGCAGTGTGCTGCTCAAGAACGTGCTGCGAGGCGGGGCGGCCGAGGCAGCCGGCATGGCACCGGGTGACGAATGGCTCGGTATCGAGCTGCCCGCGCCCAGACGCGGCGGCGCGGCCGAAGCCTGGCGCATCCACAAGCTCGACGAAGTGGCCGAGCTGCGGGGTTTGCAACCCAGTCTCACGGCCCTTGTCTCGCGGGACCGGCGCCTGTTGCGTTGCACGCTGCATTGGCCCACGGAATCACAGACGGTGCGCCTGGCGGTGGGCGATGCGGTACGCCTGGCGCTCTGGCTTCAGGAATGAAGCGGATCAGTAACGGGGAAGTCTTGCGACCAGTTCCTGATCGAACCGCTGCAGCGTCGCAGCGCCCTTGAGATTGGACAGACCGTCGCGGATGCGCGGCAACACGGTCAACAGATCAACCGGCGTCTTGCAGGATTCGACGCGCATCGCCAGGGGTTCTCCCATGGGGCCCAGTTGGTCGTTGATGAAGCGGACCATCATTCGGCGTGCTTCGCTGAAGGGCAGCGGCGGCAGCGCGCTGGGTTCGGCCTCAGGCGCCTGAACGGGCGCCATGGCCGCCACAGCAGGTTCGGCGGCGATCACCGCGGACTGGACCGATTCCACCCATCCGGCGGCCAGCAGTTGCTCCAGCAAGGGCGCAGCGCTGCCTTCACCACCCGAGAGCTTGTCCAGTTCGACCACAGGCCGCTTGCCATCCACCATGATGAGCAGCGAGCGCAGCCGGGGTCCCAGGCTGGGCGGTCGACTGGTCAGGGCTTCACGGCCCTGGTCGGTCTTGACGAACAGTGTGTTTTTGTCCATGCGCATCCCAAACTTTGCGGAAATGTAAGCGCAGCCGGGGGACGTGCCAAGCGGGTTGGCCCTCAACGGTCGGTTTCTGCGTCTCCTGTGGCGATCAAGCCGAGGAACAGGGGACTTTTCGCACAACCTCGCGCAAGGTGCGTGGCGCCTAGCGTTGTCGCAGATCCACAACCCTTTTGGCCTTGCCCTGGCTGCGTTCCACGCCCCCTTCGGCCTTGAGCTCGATCGCCACGCTGCTGCCCACATAGACCTTGATCTCGTGCTGCAGCAGTTGCGCCGCCGAACGTGCCTCGGTGCTGTCGGGCGCGAGCCCTGGGCGCGTCTCCACCACCACGGTCAGGTTGTCCATGGGACCCTCGCGCGTGAGCACGCACTGGTAATGCGCACTGAGCTCGGACCGCTTGAGGATGAGTTCCTCGATCTGCGTGGGGAACACGTTGACACCGCGCACGATCATCATGTCGTCACTGCGGCCGGTGATCTTCTCCATGCGACGCATGGTGCGCGCGGTACCTGGCAGCAGACGTGTGAGGTCGCGGGTGCGGTAGCGGATGATGGGCAGCGCTTCCTTGGTCAGGCTGGTGAACACCAGTTCGCCCATCTCGCCATCGGGCACCGGCTCGCCGGTCTCGGGGTGGATGATCTCGGGGTAGAAGTGGTCCTCCCAGATGGTGGGACCGTCCTTGGTCTCCACGCACTCGTTGGCCACGCCGGGACCCATCACTTCGGACAAGCCGTAGATGTCCACCGCGTCAATGCCCATGCGCGCTTCGATCGCCATGCGCATGTCGTTGGTCCACGGCTCGGCACCGAAGATGCCCAGACGCAGGCTGCTCTCACGCGGGTCCATGCCGATGCGCTCGAATTCGTCGGCAATGGCCAGCATGTAGCTGGGCGTGACCATGATGATGTCGGGCCGGAAATCCTGGATCAGCTGCACCTGGCGTTCGGTCTGACCGCCGCCGAAGGGCACCACCGTGAGGCCGAGCTTCTCGGCGCCGTAGTGCGCGCCCAGTCCACCCGTGAACAGGCCATAGCCATAGCTCACGTGCACCAGGTCGCCCGGACGGGCGCCGCTGGCGCGGATGCTGCGCGCCATCACGCCGGCCCAGGTGTCGATGTCTTTCAGCGTGTAGCCCACCACGGTGGGTTTGCCGGTGGTGCCGCTGCTGGCGTGGATGCGCGCGCAGCGTTCGCGCGGCACCGCAAACATGCCGAAGGGGTAGCTGTCGCGCAGGTCCTTCTTGGTGGTGAACGGAAACTTCGCCAGGTCGGCCAGGCTGCGGCAGTCATCGGGGTGCACGCCGGCCTCGTCGAACTTGGCTCGGTACACGGGCGAGTTCTGGTATGCATGGCGCAGCGTGCCCTGCAGGCGCTTGAGCTGCAGCGCGCGCAGCTCGTCCAAGCTGGCTTTCTCGATCGGTTCGAGGGGAAATGTGTTCATGCTTCCTCCGGAAAGACGGTGCCCTGGATGACCGCGCTCTTGCCGCGGAACATCGCCACCACCTCGCCGCGCTGGTTGGTGACCTTCATGTCGTAGATGCCATGGCGCCCGCTCAGCGTCTGCTCGACGCCTTCGCAGGTCAGCACATCACCGGCGTGCGTGGGCCGCAGGAATTCGATGCTGCAACCGGCTGCCACAGCGTTCTTGTTGTGGCTGTTGCAGGCAAAGGCGAAGGTGGAGTCCGCCAGCGTGAAGATGAAGCCTCCGTGGCAGATCTGGTGGCCATTGAGGTGCAGCGGTTTCACCGCCATGCGCAACACGGCCCGGCCCGGCTCGCAGGCCAGCAGTTCCATGCCCATGGTGTCCTTGCTCGCGGTGTCGACCGCGAACATCGTCTCGCCCACCCTCCTGGCTTTGTCTTGGGGACTCATCATTCCCCCTTGAACTTCGCCGGCCGCTTTTCACGAAAGGCCATCACGCCCTCGATGTAATCGTGCGTGCGGCCCAGCGCCGATTGCATGTCGCGTTCCGCGTCCAGTTGCTGGTTCAGCGTGCGGGTGCCGGCATCCCGAAGCAAGGCGCGCGTGGCCACCAGCGCCTTGGTGGGCATGACCGCGAGCCGCTCGGCCAGCGCCATCGCAGCACCCACGCAGTCGTCCGACACGTCCCACACCAGGCCCCACTCCTTCGCCTGGGCGGCCGGCAGCTTGTCGCCCGTCATGGCCAGCGCCATGGCGCGCGCCAGGCCCAGGCGCTCGACCAGGAACCAGCTGCCGCCCGCGTCGGGAATCAGGCCGATCTTGCTGAACGCCTGGATGAAGCTCGCGCCGGTGGCGGCGATGGCGATGTCGCAGGTCATGGCCAGCGAGGCACCCGCGCCCGCCGCCACACCATTGACGGCCGCGATGGTGGGCATGCGCAGCGCTTGCAGCCGTCGCGCCGTGGGGTTGAACGCCTGGTCGATCACCGGCCCGGGGTCGGCTCGCTTCACCAGATCCGGCCCGGGCTCGAAGTCGAATTCGGCCAGGTCGGCGCCGGCGCAGAAGCCGCGCCCGGCGCCGGTGACGACCAGCGCACGCACCGCCGGGTTGGCCTCGGCGCGGTCCAGCGCGGCCCAGAGGTCGCGGTGCATCTGGCGGGTGAAGCTGTTGAGTGCCTCGGGTCGGTTGAGCGTGAGCAGGGCAACGGCCCCGCGCTCTTCATACACCACGGTGGTGGTGGCGGTGGTGGCGGTCATGGTCTTGTCGTCTCCTCGAATGGGGGGTCTGGCCGCAATTTACCATTAACCAACCACTCGGTCGGCTAATGTTTTCCCGGGGGCCGGGCGCGTCTCTATCTATATAGTCACGGGCTTTCAACCCGACGCCGTTGCCCCAGGAGACACCATGACCACCACCTCACCCGAACTCATCACCGTGCGCACCGAAGGGCGTGTGGGCATCGTCACGTTGAACCGGCCCAAGCAGCTCAACGCACTCAACAACCAGTTGATGGACGAACTGGGCGCCGCGCTCAAGGCCTTCGACGCCGACGAGGACATCGGCTGCATGATCATCACCGGCAGCGAAAAGGCCTTTGCGGCGGGCGCGGACATCGGCGCCATGGCCAGCTACACCTTTGCCGACGTCTACAACGGCGACTACATCACCCGCAACTGGGAAACCATCCGCTCGATCCGCAAGCCGGTGATCGCTGCCGTCAGCGGCTTTGCCCTGGGCGGCGGTTGCGAACTGGCCATGATGTGCGACTTCATCATCGCCGCCGACAACGCGAAGTTCGGCCAGCCCGAGATCAAGCTGGGCATCATCCCCGGCGCGGGCGGCACGCAGCGCCTGCCGCGCGCGGTGGGCAAGTCCAAGGCCATGGACATGGTGCTCACCAGCCGCATGATGGACGCCAACGAAGCCGAGCGCGCCGGACTGGTGAGCCGCGTGGTGCCGCTCGACAAGCTGATGGACGAGGCTCTGGGCGCCGCCCTGATCATCTGCGGCTTCTCGCTGCCCAGCGTGATGGCGGCCAAGGAATCGGTCAACCGCGCATTCGAAAGCAGCCTGTCCGACGGCGTGATGTTCGAGCGCCGACTGTTCCACGCGATGTTCGCCACCGAGGACCAGAAAGAAGGCATGGACGCCTTTGTGAACAAGCGCCCCGCGACCTTCCAGCACCGCTGAGAGGCCCGGAAAAGCTGGCTATAATGCGCGCTTCGCTGGCGATATAGCTCAGTTGGTTAGAGCGCAGCATTCATAATGCTGATGTCGGTGGTTCAAGTCCACCTATCGCCACCAGCACACACCAGAAGCGGGTTCCGGCAACGGACCCGCTTCTTTCATTTGGGGCATGCAGCATGGCCTTGAAATCGACCATTTTCAAAGCGAGCCTGCAGATCGCCGACATCGACCACGGCTACTACGCCGACCACGCGCTCACCCTAGCCCGCCACCCCAGCGAAACCGATGAACGCATGATGGTCCGCCTGGTGGCACTCGCGATCCACGCGCACGAGCTGCAGGACACCTGCCGGGGCGACGGCACGCTGGCCTTTGGTGCCGGTCTGTCCGACCCGGACGACCCCGACGTTTCCCTGACCGACTTCACGGGCCGCAAGCGCCTGTGGATCGAGGTCGGTCAGCCGGAAGACAAGCCGCTGGCCAAGGCATGCAGCAAGGCCGATGCGGTGGTGGTCTACGCTTTCGGCAGCGCCGCCGATGTGTGGTGGCGCGGCATCGAGAGCAAGCTCTCGCGCCTGGACCGCCTGCAGGCCTGGCGCCTGCCCACCGAGGTGGCGCCCGCCCTGGCGCAACTCGCCGAACGCAGCATGCAGTTGCAGGCCACGGTGCAGGAAGGCGCGCTCACGCTCTCGAGCGAGCGCGGCAGTGTGCACATCGAGCCGGTTCGCTGGAAATAAGCCTTCTCGCCCGGCCGTGCGCTGCCCTGTCTGCGAAGGCCCGCACGGCCAGCACTTCCAGACCATCGATGGGCGCACCTACGCCCGCTGCGGGCGATGCGAAGCCACCTTCCTGCTGCCGCAGCACTGGCCGACGCCCGAAGCCGAGCGGGCCGAATACGAACTGCACCGCAACACCGATGACGACACGGGCTACCGGGCCTTTCTCTCGCGACTGGCCGTACCGCTTTTGCAGCAGGTTGCGCCCGGCAGCAGGGGCCTGGATTTCGGCTGTGGCCCCGGGCCGGTGCTGGCCAAAATGCTGCGTGAGGCCGGACACAGCGTGAGCCTGTACGACCCGTTCTTCCACGCGGACCCGGCGGTGTTGAATGACCGCTACGACTTCATCACCTGCACCGAGGTGATCGAACACTTCCACCATCCCGCGGCCGAGTTCCGGCGTCTGGATGCGATGCTGCACCCTGGCGGCTGGCTGGCACTGATGACGCGCTTCCAGACCGACGACGCGCGCTTCGCGCAGTGGCACTATCGGCGCGACCCGACCCACGTGGTGTTCTACCGCGAACGCACGCTGCAATGGCTCGCGCAGCACCACGGCTGGCGTTGTGAAGTACCCTGTGCCGACGTGGCCCTGATGCGCAAGCCGACTTTGACCGGAGACACCCCATGACCCAGCAAGCCCCATCGCTCGACACCTCCCTTGCCGCCGCCGTGGCGCAAAGCGCCGCCGACTATGCGCGGCGCAACCCCGCCAGCCAGGCCCAGTACGAACGCGCCCTGCAGGTCATGCCCGGTGGCAACACGCGCAGCGTGCTGTTCTACGAACCGTTTCCGCTGGCGATCCGCCGCGGCGAGGATTGCCGCCTGTGGGATGCGGACGGCCACGAGTACACCGACTTCCTGGCCGAGTTCACCGCCGGCCTCTACGGGCATTCGAACCCGGTGATCCGTGTCGCGGTGCAGGCCGCGCTGGAAAACGGCATCAACCTCACTGGCCACAACCTGCTGGAGAGCGAACTCGCGCGCCTGGTCTGCGACCGCTTTCCCTCCATTGCGCGGTTGCGCTTCACCAACTCCGGCACCGAAGCCAACCTGATGGCCATCGCGGTGGCCAAGGCCTTCACCCGGCGCGGCAAGGTCCTGGTGTTCCAGGGTGCGTACCACGGCGGCGTGCTCACGTTCGCCAAAGGCCATTCGCCGGTCAACGTGCCGCACGACTTCCTGATCGGCCGCTACAACGACATTGCAGACGCTCAGGCGCTGATCCAGGCGAATGCGGGTGAACTCGCGGCGGTCCTGGTCGAGCCCATGCAGGGCGCGGGCGGCTGCATTCCTGCCACACCCGAATTCCTGGCGGCGTTGCGTGAAGCTACGCAGGACACGGGCGCGCTGCTGATCTTCGACGAGGTCATGACCTCGCGGCTCGGCCCGCAGGGCCGGCAGGGCCAGCTCGGCATCACGCCCGACCTGACCACGCTCGGCAAATACATCGGCGGCGGCATGTCCTTTGGTGCTTTCGGTGGCCGTGCGGACGTGATGGCGCTGTTCGACCCGCGCCACCCGGACGCCCTCGCACACGCCGGCACCTTCAACAACAACGTGCTCACCATGTCGGCCGGCATCGCGGGCCTGAGCCAGCTTTACACCGCCGAGGCCGCACTGGCCCTCAACGCGCTGGGCGACGGCATGCGGGAGCGGCTGAACGCGGTCTGCCGCGAGCAAGGCGTGGCGCTGCAGTTCACCGGCCTGGGCTCGCTGATGAACCTGCAGGCGACCGCCCGCCCGATCGACCACATCGGCGACACGACGGACACCGATCCGCGCATCAAGGACCTGTTCTTCTTCCACATGCTTGAGGCGGGCCTCTACGTGGCACGGCGTGGCTTTACCGTGCTCTCGCTGCCCATCACCCCTTCGCACGTCGACAAGTACGTCAGCGCTTTCGAGTCCTTCGTGCAACGCCATCGCACCCTGCTCGCACCGGCCTGACCATCCGGTCGTCGCCGGGCCGCCGCCCGGCGCCCGGCGTGCACGTGACGTTGCAGGCACATGAGACAATCGCCACCCCTCCCCACAGCCTCTGGACACATACCATGAACCGCTGCGACACCCCCACCCCGTCCCGACAGTGCAGGCGCGCCTCGGCCCTCGCGGCCGCCTTCTGCCTGGGCCTGTTCACCGCCGCCACGGCACACGCGCAAGCCGTGCAACGCGAATTCCCTGCAAAGGCCTTGCGCGGCTCGATGGTGGTGGTGCAGCCGCCCCTGGTGGCCATGGACGACAAGCCCACGCGCTTTGCGCCCGGTGCGCGCATCCTGGACACCAGCAACCGGCTGGTGCAGCCTTCCTCGCTGGTCAACCAGGAACTCACGGTGAACTACACGGTCGACCTGCGTGGCCAGGTTCACCAGGTGTGGTTGTTGTCGGAGGCCGAGGCGAAGGTCAAGCGCGCCGGCAGCGGCGTACAACGCAACTACGTCTTCGAGTCGCAGCAGACGCTCCCCGCCGGCACGGCGGCACCCGTCAAGACCAACTGAGCGACCCCACGCGGTCCTCGTCGCCGGCCACGCACGGCAGGCCGCAGCCATTTCCGAACGGATTTCCCATGAGCAAAAAAGTCTTCATCAAAACCTTCGGCTGCCAGATGAACGAGTACGACTCGGACAAGATGGCCGACGTGCTGGGCGCGGCGCAGGGCTATGAGCCCACGCAGGACGTGGAGGAAGCCGACCTCATCCTCTTCAACACCTGTTCGGTGCGCGAGAAGGCCCAGGAGAAGGTGTTTTCCGATCTCGGCCGCGTCAGGCACCTGAAGGAGAAAGGCGTTCTGATCGGCGTGGGCGGTTGCGTGGCCAGCCAGGAAGGCGCCGAGATCATCAAGCGCGCGCCCTACGTGGACGTGGTGTTCGGTCCGCAGACGCTGCACCGCCTGCCTGAGTTGCTGAACCAGCGCGCGCGCCAGGCCTTGCCGCAGGTGGACATCAGCTTTCCCGAGATCGAGAAGTTCGACCACCTGCCGCCTGCCAAGGTCGAAGGCGGTTCGGCTTTCGTTTCCATCATGGAAGGCTGCTCCAAGTACTGCAGCTACTGCGTGGTGCCCTACACGCGCGGCGAGGAAGTGAGTCGCCCGTTCGACGATGTGCTCGTGGAAGTGGCAGGCCTGGCCGACCAGGGCGTGAAGGAAGTGACGCTGCTGGGCCAGAACGTGAACGCCTACCGCGGTGCCATGGGCGACACCAGCGACATCGCCGACTTTGCGCTGCTGCTCGAATACGTGGCCGAGATCCCCGGCATCGAGCGCATCCGCTACACCACCAGCCACCCCAACGAGTTCACACCGCGCCTGATCGACGCCTACGCCAGGATCCCGAAGCTCGTGAACCACCTGCACCTGCCGGTGCAGCACGGCAGCGACCGCATCCTCATGGCCATGAAGCGCGGCTACACCGCCATGGAGTTCAAGAGCACCGTGCGCAAGCTGCGCGCGATCCGGCCCGAGCTGTCCATGAGCAGCGACTTCATCGTCGGTTTTCCCGGTGAGACCGACGAGGACTTCGACAGGATGATGAAGCTCATCCTAGACGTCGGCTTCGACGCCAGCTTCAGCTTCATCTTCAGCCCGCGCCCCGGCACCCCGGCGGCCAACCTGCCCGACGACACGCCGCACCAGGTGAAGCTGCGCCGGCTGCAGCACCTGCAGGCCGTGATCGAGGACAACGTGAAGCGCATCAGCGCCAGCCGCGAGGGCACGGTGCAGCGCATCCTGGTGGAAGGGCGTTCGCGCAAGAGCGAGGCCGAACTCATGGGCCGCACCGAGTGCAACCGCATCGTCAACTTCGACGGCGGCGCACAGGCCGCGCGCCTGATCGGCCAGATGATCGACGTGCGCATCACCGAAACGCGACCCCACTCTCTTCGAGGTGAAGTCCTCGTGCGCGAAACCACGTGAAGCCGATGCGCTTTTCCTTCCAGCAGTTGCTGCTGGTGGCTTTTCTGCTCATCGGTGTGCTGCTGGGCGCGGCGGCGTTGCGTGCGCTGTTCTCGCTGGAGACGCTCATGGCGCAGAGCCGTGAGAGCGCGGCACAGGCCATCGCGCTGTCCACCGCAGCGCAGTCGCTCTCCGAGCGCAGCCTGACCATGGAGCGCGCGGCGCGCCAGTCGCTGGTGCTGCGCGACAACCAGTTGCGCCAGCGATTCGAGGAAGCGGCGGGCAACGCGCGCGACATCCTGCGCCGGCTGGAAGACAACGAACTGCCACCGGAATATGCCTACAACTGGCGCGAGCGGCTGGACGTGATCGTCGGGCTGCTCGATGGCCCTGCGGAGACGGCGCTGGACCGCGAGCGCGAGGTGGCGCGCGTGTTCCGTGAGATCGACGGCCACAGCGCGTCGATCGCACAGAAGGTGCAGTCCATCATCGGCATGCGCAACGACGCGCTGCAGGCCCGCTTCGAAACCAGCCGCCAGGAACTCACGCAACAGGTGGTGGGCTCGATCGGTGTGGCGGCGGTGATGGCACTGGCCTTCGGCATCTGGCTGGCGCGGCCGTTCCAGCGGCTGGAGAAGGCCATCCAGGGCCTGGGCGAGAACCGGCTGGACGTGCCGATCGACATTCCCGGCCCGTCCGACGTGCGCCGCGTCAGCCAGCAGCTGGACTGGCTGCGCCTTCGCCTGACCGAGCTCGACGCCGACAAGGCGCGGTTCCTGCGCCATGTGTCCCACGAACTCAAGACGCCGCTGGCTTCGATGCACGAGGGCGTTGCCGTGCTGGGCGATGGCGTGGCCGGCGCGCTCAACCCCAACCAGGCCGAGGTGGTGACCATCCTGCGGCACAACACGCAGTTGCTGCAGCACCAGATCGAAGCGCTGCTGCGCTTCAATGCCGCCGCCTTCGAAGCGCGCCAGCTCAAGCGCGAACGCACCGACCTGCTGGCGCTGGTCGAGGACCAGATCGACACCCAGCGCCTGCAATGGCAGGCCCAGGGCCTGCGCGTGCACGCCGAGGGAACGCCGGTCGTGCTGCCGATCGACCGCGAGAAGATCGCCTCGGCCGTGGGCAACCTGCTCTCCAACGCGATCCGCTTTTCACCCCAGGGCGGCGAGATCCGGCTCACGCTGGTGGAGCTGCCTGGCCGCGCCTGCCTGGACATCCTCGACCAGGGCCCCGGCGTGGCCGAGCCGGATCGCGACCGCATTTTCGAGCCGTTCTACCGCGGCGAACGTCAACCCCAGGGCGCTGCGCGCGGCACGGGCATCGGCCTGTCCATCGTGCACGAGTACATTGTGGCCCACGGGGGTCGCATCGAACTGCTGCCCCGGCGCCAGGGCGCCCACTTCCGAATTGAACTCCCATGCTGAGCGTTTTCCATTTGAATCCACCTCGCGCTTCGCGCATCGGTCTGTTCACTGTGCTGGCCTGCACGCTGGCCGCCTGTGGTACCGCACCCGCTGCGCCACCCGTGGAAACCAATCCAGTGGCCCCATCGATCTCGGCGCCTTCTCCAACGCCACCGCCGCCACTGACCGTGACGCCGGTGCAACCCCCACCGGTGCAGCCGCCGGTGGCGCTCGACTCGGAAACACGACCGGTCCCCGACGTCATCACCGCGCTGCTCACCTACGCTGAACGCCTGCGTGTGCTCAATCCCACCGACCTGGCCGCCGAGATCGTGGTGCTGGGCGATCCGGGCAATGTGCCGCTGCGCCAGATGCAACTGGCCCTGGCCCTCATGCACACGCACCAACCCGTTGACACCGCGCGCGCGCTCGGCCTCGTGCAGCGCGTGGTGGGCCACCCAGGGCCGGAGAGTCTTCAGCTCAAGCCCCTGGCCCGCCTGATGGCCGAACGCCTGTCGGAAATGCGCCGGCTGGAGGAAACCACGGAACGCCAGACACAGCAACTGCGTGAGAGCCAGCGTCGCATCGAACAGCTCAACGAACGCCTTGAAGCCATGCGTGCGATCGAGCGCAGCCTGAACTCGCGCCCGAGCGCCGCCCCGGTGCCACCGGCATCTGCGCCAGCCCCGGCCCGGCCTGCCACGCCCTGAGCGGATACAGCCCGATGAACGCCGCCGTCGCCACCGCCAACCCACCGGGCACGCCCCGCGCGCGTCTGCTGGTGGTGGACGACGACGCCGACATGCTGCGCCTGCTGGCGATGCGCCTGGGCTCGGCCGGGTACCACGTCACCTCGGTGGGCTCGGCAGAGGCCGCGCTGGCACAGCTCGACATTGAACGCCCCCAGCTCGTGCTCTCCGATGTGCGCCTGCCAGGACGCGATGGACTGGCGCTCTTCGACGACATCCGCTCGCGCCACCCTTCGCTGCCGGTGATCCTGCTCACCGCGCACGGCACCATTCCCGATGCGGTGGAGGCCACGGCGCGCGGCGTTTTCACCTACCTCACCAAGCCGTACGACGCCAAGGAACTGCTGGAGAAGATCGCCCAGGCGCTGGCTCTGGGCGCGCCAGCCCACCAGAACACCCACATCGACGAAGCCTGGCGCAGCGAGATCGTGAGCCGCTCCAACCGCATGGCCGATGTGCTGGCCGAAGCGCGACTGGTGGCGCAGAGCGACGCCAGCGTGCTGCTGCGCGGCGACTCCGGCACGGGCAAGGAAATGCTGGCGCGCGCCATCCACAAGGCCAGCGCGCGGGCGAACAAGCCTTTCGTGGCGGTGAACTGCGGCGCCATCCCCGAGGCGCTGCTCGAATCCGAACTCTTCGGCCACATGAAGGGCGCCTTCACCGACGCGGTGGCCAACCACAAGGGCCTGTTCCAGACGGCAGATGGCGGCACCCTGCTGCTCGACGAGATCGGTGACATGCCACCCGCGCTGCAGGTCAAGCTGTTGCGCGTGCTGCAGGAACGCGCCGTGCGCCCCCTGGGTTCGAGCCAGTCGTTGCCGGTGGACGTGCGCATCATCTCGGCCACCCATCGCGACCTGGAAGATGCGATGGCCACGGCGCAGTTCCGTGAGGACCTGTACTACCGGCTCAACGTGGTGACGCTGACGCTGCCGACGCTGGCCGAGCGGCGCGAAGACATTGCCCTGCTGGCCAACCACTTCCTGGCAAAACTTGCCGCCAAGTACGGCAAGCGCAGCTCCGGTTTTGCGCCCGAGGCGCTCAAGGCCCTGACCATGGCCGCCTGGCCGGGCAATGTGCGCCAGCTCTACAACGTGGTGGAGCAGGTGTGCGCGCTGTCCACCACGCCGCTGGTCTCGCTGGCGCTGGTGCAGCGCGCGCTGCGCACGCCGTCGGTGGAGGTGCTCAGCTTTGCCGATGCCAAGCAGCGCTTCGAACGCGAGTACCTGGTCGACCTGCTGAAGATGACCGACGGCAACGTGGCCGACGCGGCGCGGCTGGCGCAACGCAACCGCACGGAGTTCTACCGTTTGCTGCAGAAGCACGCCCTCACGCCCGGCCTGTTCAAAAGCGATGGTTCCGGGGTTCCTCCAGGCCTGGGCAATGACCCTGTCGCCGATGAGTGACAAGCACAAGTCGTTGTTCTTGAAAGAATTTTTCTGAGTACCGGGGGTTGCTGTCGCTGAACGGCGACAAAAACGCGTACTTTCAGCCCCCGGGAATACCCTGATCCTTGAAGAAATCGGGCCGCTCTCTGCAAGTGCTTGATTCAAAAGCACTTTTCCGCGCTGGCACAGCCTTTGCCCTATACAGGGCATGACCCTGTCTTTTTCCCCTTCCATCACGCGCCGGCGGTTCCACCGCTGGACCGTGCTGGCTGCCCTGCAAGCCTTGCTTCTCGGGGCGTCGGCACAGGCGCAGACCTTTGACTTCGACAGCGTGAGCCGGCTGGCGCAAACCCGCGCCGCCGAACCCTACCGCGCAAACAGCGACAAGTTGCCCCCCGAGCTCGCCAACATCACCTACGACCAGTTGCGCGACATCCGGTTCAAGCCGGCCCAGTCCGTCTGGCGCGCCGAGCAGTTGCCTTTCGAAGCCCAGTTCTTCCACCTCGGCCTGTACCAGACCGAGCCGGTGCGCATCCACGAAATCACGCCGCAGGGCACGGTGCGCCACCTGCCCTACCGGGGTGCTGACTTCGACTACGGGAAGAACACCTTCGATCCCGCACCCTGGGGCGATCTCGGCCATGCGGGTTTTCGCCTGCACTACCCGCTCAACGGCACCGCGTACAAGGACGAGCTGATCGTCTTCCAGGGCGCGAGCTACTTCCGCGCGCTCGGCGCGGGCCAGCAGTACGGTCTGTCTGCGCGCGGCCTGGCCATCGACACCGTGGGCGGCAGCGGCGAGGAATTTCCCCGCTTCTCCGAGTTCTGGATCCAGCGGCCTGCTGCTGGTGCCACTGAAGTGACGGTGCTGGCGCTGCTGGAATCGCCGCGCGCCACCGGCGCGTACCGATTCGTGGTGCGCCCGGGTCAGCAGACCACCACCACCGTGCATGCCCGCATCTACCTGCGCGCGGGCGCCGGGCCGGTGAACACGCTCGGCATTGCACCGCTCACCAGCATGTTTCTTTCGGGCGAGAACCAGCCCCCGGTGGGCGACTTCCGCCCCGAGGTGCACGATTCCGACGGCCTGATGATGGTCAGCGGCGAAGGCGAGTGGATGTGGCGCCCGCTGCAGCGCCCGAACGCCATCGCCGTCAGCTCGTTTGCCATGCAGAACCCGCGCGGCTTCGGGCTGATGCAGCGCGACCGCAGCTTCGCCAGCTACGAAGACGTGGAAGCCCGTTACGAGCGCCGGCCGAGCGCATGGATCAAGCCCCTGGGCGACTGGGGTGCTGGCCGCGTGGAACTGGTGCAGTTGCCCACGCCCGACGAGACGCACGACAACATCGTGGCCTACTGGGTGCCCAGCGCCCTGCCTGCCCCCGGGCAGCCGCTCGAAGTGGCCTATGAAATGGCCTGGCAGGGCGACAACCAGCAACGCCCGCCCTCGAGCTGGGTCACGCAGACGCGGCGCGGCTATGGCTTCACGCGCCTCACGCCTGCCGAGCAGCTCAAGCAACCGCAGTTCGTGCTGGATTTCACTGGCCCCGCGCTGGAAGCCCTGCCCGCCGGTGCACCGGTGCGCGCCGTGGTCACCGCCAACGCCAACGGGCGCGTGATCGAAGCCCTCGCCTATCCCAATCCCGCCACGCGCACCTGGCGCGTGAGCTTGCGCGTCGAGCGCATCGATGCGACGCAGCCGGTCGAGCTGCGCGCCTACCTCCAACACATCAACGACACCGTGAGCGAAACATGGACACATCTGCTGCTACCCGAGTGAGCGTTAACCCTCACCTGCGCGAAGAGCGCCATCCGAATTCGGTGACCGCGCCGCCGATCAACCGCGGCTCGATGCCGCCTCGCCCCTGGCGTGGTTTCTGGAACAGCCTCGGCACGGCAGTGGTAAGCGCCGCCAACCGGGCATTGCCCCCGTACCAACAGGGCGAGGCAAGCGGTGAAGTGGCCGAGCCGCCCATGGCCTGGCAGCGCGCGGCCAACCGCCGCCGCGCCGTGTTTGCGCTGCTCACGGTGCTGAGCACCGCGTTCGCCACCAGCCTGTTTGCCGATGCCCAGCCCGTGCACCCCAACCCCTGGCTGCAGTACGGCCAGCTCGCGCTGTTCGCCCTGCTCTCGGCCTGGGTGGTCACCGGTTTTGTCACCGCGCTCATGGGCTTCTGGGTCTCGCTGCGTGGCGATGCCCACACGCTCTCGGCCGCCGCGGTGCGCGACCATGCCATGAACCCGGACGCGCGCACGGCGATCATCATGCCGATCTGCAACGAGGACGTGCCGACCGTGTTCGCCGGCCTGCGCGCCACCTGCGAATCGCTCGCCGCCACCGGCCACGCCCGCCAGTTCGACGTGTTCGTGCTTTCCGACAGCTACGACCCGGCCATCGCCGCGGCCGAGAAGTCGGCCTGGGAAGACCTGCGCGCCGCACTCGCCGCGCAGCCCGACCTGCCCCCGATCGAGGTGTACTACCGCCTGCGCACGCGCCGCACGCACCGCAAGGCCGGCAACGTGGCCGACTTCTGCCGTCGCTGGGGCAAGGACTACCGCTACATGGTGGTGCTCGATGCCGACAGCGTCATGAGCGGCAGCTGCATCGTCTCCATGGTCAAGCTGATGGAAGCCAACCCGCAAGCGGGCATCGTGCAGACCGCCACGCAGGCGATTGGCCACGCCACGCTGCACGCACGCGCACAGCAGTTCGGCTCGCGCGTCACGGGTCGCCTGTTCACGCTGGGCATGCAGTTCTGGCAGCTCGGCGAGTCGCACTACTGGGGCCACAACGCCATCATCCGCGTCGAGCCCTTCATGAAGCACTGCGCGCTGGCGCCCATCAAGGGCACGGGCGGCATGTCGGGCGGCATCATGTCGCACGACTTCGTCGAGGCCGCGCTGATGCGCCGCGCCGGCTACCACGTGTGGCTGGTCTCGGACCTGACCGGCAGCTACGAGCAGCAACCGCCGGATCTGCTGAGCGAACTGCAGCGCGACCGCCGCTGGTGCCAGGGCAACCTGCAGAACTCGCGCCTGATGGCCGAACCCGGCATCCACCGCGTGCACCGCACGATGTTCGCCATCGGCGCCATGTCCTACCTGTCGGCACCGCTGTGGCTGGCCTTCCTGAGCTTCGGCACCGCGCTGTGGGTGTCAGACGCGGGCATGGCCACCTTCTGGCAGGCACTGCCGGACGAGCTGCGCGCCCTGTGGGCCTGGACGCTGTCGATGCTGTTCCTGCCGCGCGTGCTGGGTCTGGTGGCCGTGTTCCTCCGCCGCGAGCAGAAGTCCTTCGGTGGCACGGCAGCGCTGCTGGGCAGCTCGGTGGTGGAAACCGTTCTGGCGCTGCTGCAGGCCCCCATCCGCATGCTGGCGCACTCGCTGTTCGTGCTGATCGCCATCACCGGCATCAAGCTGGACTGGAAGTCGCCTCCGCGGGAAGCCAATGGCGTGAGCTGGCGCGACGCGCTGACCAGCCTGGCACCGATGACGCTGGTGATCGGCCTGATGGGCCTGGGCGTGGCGGCCATCAACCCGATGGCCCTGATCTGGCTCGCCCCGGTCGCGCTGCCGCTGCTGCTGGCCGTGCCACTGACCGTGGCCACCAGCCATGTGGACCTGGGTGCATGGATGCGCTCGCGGGGTGTGCTGCTGATTCCTGAGGAGTCGTGGTCGCCTGCGGTCTTGCGTCGCGCCTGGCGCCATGCCAGCCGCTTGGCGATGACTTGACCCCCGTGACACGAAGGGCCGGCAAAGCCGGCCCTTCGTGTTTCTGGGTCGGCGTTACCTGGCGCGATGCCGGTTCCACCACATCCCGCCCAGCTGGTTGACCACCAGCCCCATGAGCACCAACCCCGTGCCCAACCACTGCTGCAGCAAAGGCAACTCACCGAAGAACACCCAGGCCGCCCACAGCCCCACCACCGGCACCAGCAGCGAGAACGGCGTGACCCGCCCGGCCGGGTGGCGCTTGAGCAGGCGAGTCCAAAGGCTGTAGGCCAGCAGCGTGGCGAACCAGGCGAGGAACAGCACGACCAGCAACGAACGCAGGCTCAGGCCCACCACCTGTTGCCACACGAGCTGCGGTCCATCCATCCAGAAAGCCAGCAGCAGAAACGGCACGATGGGGAACACGCTGCTCCAGACGATGAAAGGCAATGGGTCGTAGTCGGCCACGCGGTTGGCCAGGCGCGCCACCAGGTTGGACACCGCCCACATGAAGGCCGCCGACAACGTAAGCACGAAGCCCGCCAGCGTCATCTGCCCCGGCCCGTCGCCGTGCGCCGTGGCGATCAGCAACAAGCCCGCGAGCGCCACACCGAGCCCCAGCCACTGCGCCCCCCGTGCCCGCTCGCCCAGCACCGGCACCGCCAGCAGCAGCGTGAAGAACGCCTGCGTCTGCATCACCACCGAGGCCATGCCGGCGGTCATGCCCAGCTTCAGGCCCAGGAACAGGAAACCGAACTGCCCCAGCCCCTGCGCCAGGCCATAGGCCACCATGTAGCGCCACGGCAGGTTCGGAAACTTCACGAACAGCAGAAAAGGCAAGGCCGCCAGCGCAAAGCGCAGTGCGCCCAGCAGCATCGGGCCGACATCCTGCAGGCCCACTTTCATCACCACGAAGTTCAAGCCCCAGATCACCACCACGCCGAGCGCGCAGAGCAGATCACCCCGGGACAGCGGCAACACCGTCACGCGTGTGCTCTCACCGGGCGGCCTTGCGCCTCGCGCGCGGCCACGAAAGCCTCGAAAGCCTCCGTGCTGGTCTTGCGCGGCACGTAGCCGAAGCGCTCTTTCAGCGCCGTGTTGAGCAACACCGGGCGGTAGCGCAGGAAATCGAGCTGTTCCGGGCCGTAGCGCGTGAAGCCCAGCGCGGAACCCACCCGCAGCGCGGTGCGCAGCAGGCCGGCAGGCAGCACGCGCGGCCGCTTGTTCAGCCGGTGCGCGATCTCGAACAGAGTGAGCGCGCCATCGCCCGCGAGGTTGTAGCAGCCGGGCACACCCTCGCCGCTCAAGGCGTGCACGATGGCGCCGGTCACGTCTTCGTCCCAGATGAACACGAAGGGGCTGTCGCTGCCGGCAATGGCGAGGATGCGCGGCTTCTCGAACAGCGCGGTGATCTGGTTGTCGACGCGCTCGCCCAGGATGGTGCCGATGCGCAGCACGGTCTGGCGCAGGCCGGGATGCGCCGCGCGCGTCTCGGCCAGCATCTCTTCCACGAGCCGCTTGTGGTGCGCGTAGGCAAACACCTCGTTGCCGCGCAAGGGGTGATCTTCGATCAGCCAGGCCGGGTTGTCGGCGTGGTAGCCGTAGGCGGCACCGCTGCTGGAGACCACGAGGTGCGCCACGCTATGCCCCAGGCAAGCAGCGATCACGTTGCGCGTGCCACCCACGTCCACCGAGTGTTCGAATGCTCTGTTCGAATCCTTGCCCGGGGTGACGATGGAAGCCAGGTGCACCACGGTGTCGATGGCCTGGCGTGCCACCGTATCGGCCAGGGCTGCGTCGCGCACGTCCTGCGCCACGTACAGCACGCCGGGCAAGCGGCGCTCGGCAGGCACTTCGCGCACATCCACCGCCACCACCTGTTCAACGCCCGAGCGCTGCGCGAGCGTGGCGACCAGACCGCGCCCAAGAAAGCCGTCGGCGCCTGTGACCAGCACGCGCCGGGCGGCAGGTACCTTGGTCATGGCCGCGAAGCGGTTGGTACACCACCCTTCAGCGGCCGCTTCGCCCACCAATCCGCCAGAACCAGGCCGGCGATGATGTCCCAGAAGCCCCACACGCCGGCCACCACGGCCATGCCGCCCAGCCCTCCGAAGAAGCTGAAGATGATGACCAGGCCCAGCCCCGCGTTGCGGATGCCGACCTCGATCGACAACGCACGGCGGTCGTAGTCCGGCAGGCCGGCGGCACGCGCAATGGCATAGCCGGTGCCGAAGGCCAGCGTGTCGTGGATCACCACCGCCAGCAGCACCAGGCCCACGTAATCGAGGAAGTAGCGCCAGTTGCCGGCGATCGCTCCAATGATGAAGGCAATGAGCGCGAGAAAGCTGATGATGCGCACCGGCTTCTTGAAGCGCGCGGTCCAGTTCGGGAAGCGGTGCGCACACGCGATACCGAGCACGAAGGGAATGCCGATGATCAACAGGATGTGGCCGAACATCTCCAGCGGGTCGAGTGCGATGGTCTTGAGCAGCGGCGCGGCGGTGGGGTGGATGCCGCCCCAGAAGGCGAAGTTCAGCGGCATGGCGACGATGGCGATCGCGTTGGACACCGCCGTCATCGAGACGCTGAGCGCCACGTTGCCGTTGGCGCGGTGCGTGAGGATGTTGCTCACATTGCCGGGCGGGCAGCAGGCCACGAGGATCATGCCCAGTGCAATGCTGGAGCCGGGTTGCAACACCAGCGTGAGCACATAGGTGATGGCGGGCAACGCAATGAACTGCGCGACGATGCCCACCGTGAACGCCAGCGGCATGCGCATGACGCGGCGGAAATCTTCGAGGCGCGTGTCCAGCGCAATGCCGAACATGAGGAAGGCCAGCACCGCGTTGAGCACGGCCAGCGAGGCCGGGTTGAAGTTCAGTCGAATTTCGTCCACGGGCAGCATCGTTTGTCTCCTGTTGTGGTTGTTCTGATCAGGCCAGCGCCTCGGACGCCTTGCGCACCGCGGCGCGGTAGACGTCCTTGTTCACGTAGTAGGCCATGCGCTCGAGCTGCAAATACTTGTAGCCGCCGGAGAGATCCGGCGGTGGACCGGCCTTGGCAGCCTTGAGCGCGGCGGCACTGGTTTGTTTCTTGTCGAGCCCCTTGAAGTAGCGCGCCACCAGTTCAGCCTGTTCGTAGCGGCCCTGCCATCCCAGGCCACTGGCCTCGACCATGCCGAGCACGGCCAGGCGATCGAAGCGCGGCGCGAAGATGTTGAGGTAGAGAGCAGGCGCCATGCCTTTCCAGTTGAGTAGCGCGTGATCAAGGAAGGGGTAGTGCAGCTTGTAGCCGGTGGCCGCGAGGACGAGGTCGTAGTCGCCCCGGCTGCCGTCCTTGAAGTGAACGGTGTGGCCGTCCAGCCGCGCGATGTCGGCGCGCACGCCCACGTCGCCATGGCCGATGTGGTACAGGATGAGCGAGTTCACCACCGGGTGCGACTCATACATCTTGTAGGCCGGCTTGGGAAAACCGAAGCGCACCGGATCGCCCGTGAACCACTTGAGCACCGTGCTGTCGATCTTCTGCTTGAGCCAGGGCGGCAGCCTGATCTTGCCGCCCACCGAGTCGGCCGGTTTGCCGAACACGTACTTGGGCACGAAGTAGTAGCCACGGCGCACCGAGATGTCCACGCTGCGCGCCTGGTGCACCGCGTCCACCGCGATGTCGCAACCCGAGTTGCCCGCGCCGACGATGAGCACGCGCTTGAAGCGGAACAGGTCGGCGTGCTTGTAGGCCGAGGTGTGCAGCAACTCGCCGGCGAAGCGGCCCTCGAAGCTCGGCATGTTGGGCTCAGCCAACGTGCCGTTGGCGATCACCACGCCCTTGTAATCGGCCACCGCGTGCTCGCCATTGGCATCTTCGGTCGTGATGCGCCACAGCGTGTCGCTCGCATCGCTCACCGGCTCCACCTTCAGCACACGCGTACCGAAGCGGTAGTGCTCGCGCAGCTTGAAGTGATCGGCGAAGGCTTTGAAGTAGTCGAGCAGTTCGCGGTGGCTCGGGTAGTCGGCCACGTGTTCGCCCATGGGGAACTCGCTGAACTCCGTCATGCGCTTGCTGGAGATCAGGTGCGCCGACTGGTACACCGTGGAGCGCGGGTTGTGGATGTTCCACAGGCCACCCACGTCGGTGTGGGCCTCGAAGCCCTGGAAGGGAATGCCGTGCTTCTGCAGGCAGCGCGCGCCGGCCAGGCCAGAGGGGCCGGCGCCGATCAACGCGATCTGTTCGGTGGTGTTCGTCATGGTTTCCTGATGCCGGGAATCTCGGTAGCGCCCGCTTCGCCCACGCGCGGCTTGCGCGGCTGGCCCAGCAGGATGCGGTCGTGCAGTGGTGCAGGCAACAGCCCCAGCAGGCGCGAGAGCCAGCCAATGCGCCGTGGCAGCACGATGTGTTCGGTGCCCGCCGCCACAGCCGCCAGCAAACGGCGCGCGGCTTCGTCGGGTTCGAGCAGGCCAGGCATGGCGAAGCGGTTGCCGGCGGTGAGTGCGGTGCGCAGGTAGCCGGGGCTGATGGTGTGCACCGAGAGCGCAGTGGGCCGCAGCTCGGCGCGCAGGCTTTGCAGGTAGGCGATGAGGCCGGCCTTGCTGGCGCAATACGCGCCGTTGCCCGGCATGCCGCGCCAGCCCGCCACGCTGGCCACGCCCACGAGCGCGCCGCGCTGGCCGCTGGCGCGCATGGGCTCCAGGAACGGCTGGAAGGTGGTGGCCGCGCCCAGCAGGTTGATCTCCAGCATGCGGCGCATCACCGCCAGGTCGCTGGCCTGCGCAGTGTCGAAACCACCGGCCACGCCCGCGTTGGCAATCACCAGGTCGGGCGCGCCGAAGCGGCCGATCCAGTCGGTGGCCACGGCCTGCATGGCGGTGGCATCGGACACATCGGGCTGGTAGATCGCACAGCGGTCGGGCGCCAGCGCGGCCAGCGCATCGAGCGCCGGCCTCTGCAACCCCACCAGCGCCACGCGCGCGCCACCGGCGATGAGCTCGCGCGCCAGCGCCTGGCCCAGGCCACCACAGGCGCCAGTCACCACCGCGTTCTGAAAACTCGCCACGCTCAAACCCGTTGCCTCCTCAAGTTGCTGCCCGCAATGTAGTGGGGACTAGAATTCGTCTCGAAATAATTTACTGATTCGTCTCATTTTTCGAGATATGAGCACCGAACCCGATCTCAGCCCCGGCCTGCGGCTCATGGAACTGCTGGAGCTTCTCACGCGCCACGCCCAACCGCTGGCCCTGCCTGAAGTGATTGCCTTGACCGGCTGGCCAAAGCCCACGGTGCACCGCATGCTGGCACAACTGGAGCAAGGCGGCTGGCTGGTGCGCGAACCCGATGGCCGCCGCTACGCCATGGCTTCGCGCCTGCTGCGGCTGGCCGAAGGCGCATTGGGCAACAGCACGCAGCAGGGTGTGCGCCACGCCGTGTTGCGTCAACTGGTGAATGAGGTCGGTGAAAGTTGCAACCTCACCGCGATGTCGGGCGCCGAGGTGGTGTACCTGGACCGCGTGGAGTCGGCGTTTCCCCTGCGCCTGGAATTGCGCCCGGGCACGCGCGTGCCAGCGCACTGTTCGGCCAGCGGCAAACTCTTCCTGGCCTGGATGGCCGCTCGCCAGCGTCGCGCGCTGCTCGATGGACTGGCACTGACCCGTTACACCGCGCACACGCTGACCGAGCGCAAGGCACTGGAGGCCGAGCTCGAGACGATTCGCCGCGACGGCCACGCGGTCGACGCGGAAGAATTCGTGGAAGGACTGGTGTGCGTGGCCGTGCCAGTGTTCGCACCAGGCCAGCGCACGGTGCGCTGTGCGCTGGCCTTGCAGGCGCCAGCCGCTCGCATGACGCTGGTACAGGCGCGCTTGCAACTGCCTCGCCTGCAGGCTGCCGCGCAGGCGCTGGCGCGCACGCTCGGCTGAGCAGATTCAATACAGCGTGTCGCGCTGGCGCGCGGGCAGCGCGCGGTCGTAGGCCGCACCGTCGATGCCCGCGTTGGTGACAGCCGTGAGAATCTCGCCCGCCGTGGGCACCCGGGCCGGTTCGCCGGCTTCCCACAGCTTCGCGCGTTTCATGGCGCGCGCGCACTGGAAGAACACCGTCTCCACCGTGATCACCAGCACGCACCGGGGCGGCTTGCCCTCCATCGCCAGGCGTTGCAACAGGTCCGGCGCCACCGAGATGCGTGCGCGCCCGTTCACGCGCAGCGTTTCGCCCACGCCGGGCACCAGAAAGAGCAAGGCCACGCGCGGGTCGGCCAGGATGTTCTTCAGGCTGTCCACCCGGTTGTTGCCGGCGCGTTCGGGCAGGAGCAGCGTGTGCTCGTCCTGCACCGTCACCAGCCCGGCCGGGTCGCCGCGTGGCGAGGCGTCCAGCCCATCAGGGCCTGAGGTGGCGAGCACCGCGAAAGGCGAGGCCTCGATCCAACGCTGGTAGACCGGGTGCAGATAAGGCACCTCCTTGCGCAACGAGGCCTCGCTCAAGGGGCCGAACAGCGCCAGAAGCGAAGCGAGGTCGTCGATGGTGTGGGGGTCGGGCGTGGTCGCCATGGTGGTGTGGCTTTCAGCCCATGCCGGGCAGCTTGGGCATGCCTTTCATGCCGCCCATGCGTTTCATCATCTTCATCATGCCGCCACCCTTCATCTTCTTCATCATGTCCTGCATCTGCTCGAACTCCTTGAGCAGGCGGTTGACTTCCTGCACCTGCACGCCCGCACCGGCGGCAATGCGGCGCTTGCGCGTGGCCTTGATGATCTCGGGCTTCTTGCGCTCCTTCAGCGTCATGCTGCAGATGATGCCCTCCTTGCGCTTGATGTCCTTCTCGGCGCGGCCCATGTCGACCTGGCTGGCCTTGGCCGCCATGGCGCTGGGCAGCTTGTCCATGAAGCTGGAGAGGCCCCCCATCTGCTTCATCTGGCGGATCTGGTCGAGGAAGTCGTTGAGGTCGAAGCCCTCCCCGCTTTTCACCTTGGCTGCCAGCTTCTGAGCGGCGGCAACGTCCACACCGGCTGTGACCTGTTCCACCAGCGCCAGGATGTCGCCCATGCCCAGGACGCGCTGCGCATGGCGCTCGGCATCGAACACCTCCAGGCCATCGAGCTTCTCGGACACACCCGCAAACTTGATCGGCGCGCCGGTGATCTGCCGGACCGAGAGCGCCGCACCACCGCGCGAGTCGCCATCGAGCTTGGTGAGGACGATGCCGGTCAGCGGCAGCGCGTCCTTGAAAGCCTTGGCGGTGTTGATCGCATCCTGGCCCTGCATCGCGTCCACCACGAACAGCGTCTCCACCGGCTTGAGCACCGCGTGCAGTTCCTGGATCTCTCGCATCAGGGCTTCGTCGATCGCCAGCCGGCCGGCGGTGTCGACCAGCAGCACATCGAAATAGTGCTTGCGCGCGTAGTCGATGGCCGCGCGCGCGATGTCCACCGGCTTCTGGTCGGGCGTGCTGGGGAACCACTCGGCGCCGGCCTGCGCCGTCACGGTCTTGAGCTGTTCGATGGCGGCGGGGCGGTAGACGTCGCCCGAGACGGTGAGCACCTTCTTCTTGCGCTTCTCGATCAGATGCTTGGCCAGCTTGGCCGTGGTGGTGGTCTTGCCCGCGCCCTGCAGACCGGCCATGAGGATCACCGCCGGCGGTTGCGCCGCGAGGTTGATGTCGGCCACGCCGTCGCCCATGGTGGCGGCGAGCTCGCGGTTGACGATGCCCACCAGCGCCTGCCCAGGCGTGAGCGAGCCCACCACCTCCTGGCCCAGCGCCTTCTCCTTCACGCGGGCAATGAAGTCGCGCACCACTGGCAGGGCCACATCGGCCTCCAGCAAAGCCATGCGAACCTCGCGCAGCATGTCGGTGACATTGGCCTCGGTGATGCGGGCCTGGCCGCGCATTTCCTTGACGATGCGTGATAGACGGTCTGATAGGGCTGATGCCATGCTGCGCTCGGGTTGGGGAGAGACGTCGCCGCCGCGCCCGCTCGGTGCGGGCCGGCCGGCGGCCGGATTGGCCGGCGGGTCGGCGCGGCCAGGGCGCACAAGGCCCGTTAAACTGTGCGGATGATTTTAGAGCCTGATCAAAGTACCCCTGGATGAGCCTCTTGTCCGCGCTTGCGTCCAGCCTGCCGGTCACCGTGCTGTCCGGTTTCGCGGCGTTGGCCTATGCCGGGTTGGCAGTGGCACAGGCCCGCATGTCCGCCGCCCAGAGCCGGGTCTTGCTAAGCCTGGCCTGGCTGCTGCACCTGGTGGTGCTGGTGCTCGGCCTGTTCGAGCAACCCGCGCGCTTCGGCTTCGCGCCCGCCCTCTCGATCACCGCCTGGCTGGTGCTCACCGTCTACCTGGTCGAAAGCCGCCTGTTCCCGCAGATGCGCGCGCGCTGGGTGCTGGCCGTTCTGGGCACCCTGGTCGTCTTGCTCGCCCTGGTGTTTCCCGGCTCACCGTACCCGACGCTGCGCTCGAACTGGCTGCCCCTGCACTGGGCCCTGGGCATCGCTTCGTATGGCCTGATCGCCGCGGCGGTGGTGCACGCGTGGCTGATGCAGCGTGCCGAACGCGCCATGCGCCTGGGCACCGCCACAGAATCCTCCATGCCCCTGCTCACGCTGGAGCGCCTGACCTTCCGCCTCGTGGCAGCTGGCTTCGCGCTGCTCAGCGCCACGCTGCTGGCAGGCTGGTACTTCTCCGAAAGCATGAACCACCGCTGGGTCTGGGACCACAAGTCCACCTTCTCGGTGCTCTCCTGGCTCACCATGGGTGTGCTGCTGTGGGGTCGCTGGCAGCTCGGCTGGCGCGGTCGCGTGGCCGTGCGCACCCTGTACGTGGCAGCGGGTTTCCTGCTGCTGGGCTACGTTGGCTCGCGGTTCGTGCTTGAAGTGCTGCTGCAACGCAGCTAAGGCCCGTCGACATGAAATACCTGCTCGTTCTGGCCGTTGTGCTGATCGCCTTCTATATATGGCGCAACAACCGCCTCACCGATCGGAGCGATGCCGCCCCCCCCAAGGCATCTCCCCGGAAACCGAACACGCCGGCCATCATGGTGGCCTGCCTCGAATGCGGCACCCATCTGCCGGACACCGAGGCGGTGCGCGGTCGCGATGGCGTGTACTGCAGCCTCGAGCACCAGCGCCAACACGAAGCCAACGCGCACTGACATGGCCAGGGAAAGCTCGCAGTTCGCCCCTTCGTGGTATTCCGCCTTCGAGGGGAGTACCACGCAGAGCCGGGAACAGCGCATGCGCGCCTTCGTGCGGCTGTGGCGGGCGTTCATGCGGGCGCGCGTTTTCATCGCCAGCGTGCTGCTGGCGCTGCAGGTCTTCGTCGTGGTCACCAAGACCGGCGGCCCGGACTGGCTGGTGCTGTTGTGCGCGCTGCACCTGTGCGCCACCCTGGTGGCGCTGTTTTTCTGGAAACCGGTCGAGCAAGGCCGCCCCATGCACGTGCAATGGCTGTTGACCATTGGCGTCGATGTGGTGGTCTTCGCGCTGCTGCAGTTCTTCCAGATCGGCGGCATCAACTACACCCCGTTGTTCGCCCTCCCGGTACTGCTGGCCTCCATCCTGGGGCCGCTCATGCTGGCACTGGCCACGGCCGCAAGCGTCACGCTCTATTTGCTGGGCGAGGCCTGGCTGAGCGCGCCCTTGCTGAGCGATGTGTCCACCGCGCGCTTCCTGCAGACCGGCCTGACCGGGACGGGGTTCTTTCTGGTGGCGGTGCTGGCCAACCAGCTCGCGCTGCGTCTGGCACGCGAAGAGGCGCTGGCCGCCAGCAGCCAGGCGGCTGCACGCGCACAGGCCCAGGTCAACGAACTGGTGATCGAAAGTCTGAGCGTGGGCGTGCTGGTGGTGGATCCGCACGGCGTGGTGCGCAACGCCAACCCGGCGGCACAGGCCATGCTGCTGGGCGAGGTCTCGGCCCAACCCGCCAAGCTGTTGCTATCGGCCCGATCGAGCTGGCACCACCTGGCCGCGCTGGTGCACGAAACCTTCGCCTCGGGTCAGTCGCTGGAGGCCGAAACCACCATCGACAACGAGGAACGGCCGAGCCAGCGCCTGCACGCGCGCACCAAGCTCACGGCGCAAGGTGGTCGGCGCTCAGGTCTTTGCGTGCTGTTCCTGGAAGACCTGCGCGAGGTCGAGGCCCGCGTGCGCACCGAGAAGCTCGCCTCCATGGGGCGCATGTCGGCTGCCGTGGCGCATGAAATCCGCAATCCGCTCTCGGCCATCTCGCAGGCCAACGCCTTGCTGGACGAGGAAGTACGCGAGCCGGGGCAGAAGCGCCTGACCAGCATGATCGAGCAGAACGCGCAACGCCTCTCGCGCATCGTCGATGACATCCTCAATGTGGCGCGGGCCCAGCCCAGTCAGGGCGTGGGCGCCGCGACCTCGCTGCCGCTGGATCAGATGGTGCGCCAGATCACCCACGAATGGGCGCGGCAGAACCAGGCCCAGCGCACCCTGGGCGTGCACGCCCACGCACCCGCCGCGCACGTGGGCTTCGACCCCGAGCACCTGCGTCGCCTGCTTGTGAACCTGCTGGACAACGCCATCCGCCATGCCAGCGGCAAGCCTTCGTCGATCCGCGTGATCACCCAGCCCAGTGGCAGCGACCACATCCGCATGTCGATCTGGAGCGATGGCCAGCCACTGGAAGCCAGCGTGATGCGCCATCTGTTCGAGCCCTTCTTTTCGTCCGAAAGCCGATCCAGCGGGCTGGGGCTCTACATCTGCCGCGAGCTGTGCGAACGCTACGGCGCGCAAATCGCCTACCAGCGCACCCGGCTGGACCAGCGCGAAGGCAACGAATTCTACATCCTCATGCCGGCTTCGTCGGCAGTCCCGGGCAGCCATCAGCCGGTGCAGCAGAGTCTGTCCTACCCGGTGGTCGATTCCCTGGCCTCGCGTTCCGAGGTCCAGGGCAGCACGCTCTCGGGTGACCCTCCCCTGGCGACCCGATGACCGCCGCTACCCCCGCCTCGGTGCTGGTCGTCGACGACGAACCCGACCTGCGCACGCTCTACGAACTCACTCTGCTGCGCGAAGGCCATGCGGTGGTGGCCGCGCCCGACCTGACGCAGGCGCGCGAGTGGCTGGCGCAGCGGCGTTTCGACGTGCTCATCACCGACATGCGCCTGCCCGATGGCCTGGGCCTGGAACTGCTGCGCGAAATGGGCGAGCAACAGCGCGGCGAGAAATGCATCGTCATCACCGCGTACGGGTCTGCCGAGAACGCGGTCGAAGCCCTCAAGTCTGGCGCCTTCGACTACCTCACCAAGCCGGTCGACCTCAAGCAGTTGCGGGGTGCGGTCACGGCGGCCGTGCAAAGCCGGCGACCCCTGGCGGGCTCGAACGGATCGACCACGGCGACAACGGCCGCCAGCGGCGAAGCCAGCCGCAAGCTGGTGTCTGCGCCCAGCGGCGTGCAGTCGCTCAACCGCATCGTGGGCCACTCGCCCAGCATCGTGCAGATCAAGGGGCGCATCGAGAAGGTGGCTACCAGCATGGCACCTGTGCTCATCCTGGGTGAGTCGGGCACCGGCAAGGAGCTGGTCGCCCGCGCGGTGCACGATTGCAGTCACCGCAGCACCGGACCTTTCGTGGCCGTCAACTGCGGCGCCATTCCGGAAAACCTCATCGAAGCCGAATTCTTCGGCGCGCGCAAGGGCGCCTACACCGGCGCCACGCAGGACCGCGAGGGTTACTTCCAGGCCGCGCGTGGAGGCACGCTGTTTCTCGACGAGATCGGCGACCTGCCGCTGGCCATGCAGGCCAAGCTGCTGCGCGTGATCCAGGAACGGCGCGTGCGATCGCTCGGCGGCGTGCAGGAAGAGTCGGTGGACGTGCGGCTGGTCAGCGCCACCCACCGCGATCTCACTGCCCTGGTGCAGATGGGCCAGTTCCGACAGGATCTGTTTTACCGCCTCAACGTGATCGAGCTGCGCACACCCGCGCTGCGCGAGCGCCGGGAAGACCTGGCCAGCCTGGTGGGTGCATTGCTCACCCGCCTGTGCGCCGAGTCCGCGCAGAGTGTGCCCGCGCTGTCACCGCGCGCGCTGGCCTGGCTGCAGGCCAGGGAACTGCCCGGCAACGTGCGCGAACTGGAAAACCTGCTGCAACGCGCGCTCGCGCTCAGCAGCGGCGAGACCCTGGAGCCCGAGGATTTCGGCGATGCCGACGACCCTTCCGAGGTGCCGACGCAGCCCGACCAGTTGCCCGAGCACGGTGCACCGGGGGCACAGGCATCCCGTCCACCCGAGCACATTCCCGCCGATCTTCAGGCCTACCTGGACGAGCAGGAACGCCAGGTGCTGCTCAAGGCCTTGCGCGAATGCGACTTCAACCGCACCGCTGCCGCCGCTCGCCTCGGCCTGAACCTGCGGCAGATCCGCTACCGCATCCAGCGGCTGGGCATCGCCATGCCAACCGCCGACGACGATGCCACCTGAGGAGGTACCAACCTCCTGGCGTGGTGGATGGCTGCTGAGCGCTCGCCACTGCGCATCGCCCAACCATGGTGCGCGACCCGTCGGCGCGCACATCGATCTCATCGTCGTCCACTCGATCAGCCTGCCACCTGGCGAGTACGGTGGTCCCGAGGTGGAACAGCTGTTCACCAACACGCTGGACTGGAAGGCACATCCTTACTTCGAGCAGATTCGGGGCATGGAGGTGTCGGCCCATTTCGTCATCCGGCGCGATGGCGAGCTGGTGCAGTTCGTCGACGTGGAAGCTCGTGCATGGCATGCCGGGGCGTCGCACTGGCAGGGGCGCGACAACCGCAACGACGATTCGATTGGCATCGAACTCGAAGGCCTCGAAGGCGATACCTTCGAGCCGGCCCAATACCAGACGCTGGCCAGGCTGTGCACCGAACTGGCGCTTCGCTACCCGGTGAAATACATCGCGGGGCACGAACACATCGCACCGCAGCGCAAGCAGGATCCTGGACCCGGTTTTGACTGGATGCGACTGCGCCGCGAACTCGGTTGGGTGGCCGGGTGTTTTCCCGAGTCTGTTGCTGGCGACAAACGGACATGGCCTTCACGCTGAGCTGCCCAGTCGACAACCGCGGGCCAGACAGCCACGCAACGGCGCGGCATACCGCCACAAATCGCCCCGGACAGCGCGCCGACATTGCCTTTGCCATGGCACAGCGAGTCCACGCCAGCGCTACCACGCGAACACAAGGCCCTGGTCAAGATCATCCCCAAAACTTGCAGACGTCATACCCTTAGTTGGTTTTTTTCAAACACTACCTGTAGTGGCTTGAATGGGGGCCGTACACCAGATATAGTGTGCAGTGTGAGTTTTGGAACATCCCCCGTCCCGCATCGGCACCACCTGAACGCTGGCCTTCAGGTGGCCTTCGTCGAGCCTCAGCGCGCCCTGCACTGACGACGGCACCGCAACCACGCATCCATCCCCTGACGCCGCGCATCCGGTGCAGTCACCACACAACAAATGAAAGAGGAACCATGCTGACCGCTTCTCCCATCCACACTCCCGCGCAGGCCCAGATGCAGCCCACCGCCGGTACGCCTGGCACGGCTTCGCCGGCAGCGAGCAGCTCGGTCTTCGCCCACTACCAGATCATCCGCCGCAATGGCGCCGTGGTGCCGTTCGAACCCAGCAAGATCGCCGTCGCCATGATGAAGGCCTTCCTGGCCGTGCACGGCACGCAGGGAGCGGCCTCGGCCAGCGTGCGGGAAACGGTGGATGAACTCACCCAGAATGTGGCCCGTGCGCTGATGCGCTCGCGCCCAGGCGGCGGTACCTTCCATATAGAAGACGTGCAGGACCAGGTCGAACTCGGCCTCATGCGCAGCGGTCACCATGAAGTGGCCCGCGCTTACGTGCTCTACCGCGAGCGCCGCACCCAGGAACGCGCCCACCAGGCCGAAGCCGCCCAGCCGGCCGAGCCCACGCTGCACGTGATCGATGGCGGCGAGCGCGTGCCACTGAACCTGCAGCGCCTCCAGGGCCTGATCGAAGACGCCTGCAAGGGCCTGGGCAAGGACGTCAAGGCCGACCCGATCGTCGCCGAGACCAAGCGCAATCTGTACGACGGTGTGCCGATCGAGGAGGTCTACAAGGCGTCCATCCTGGCCGCGCGCACGCTGATCGAAAAAGATCCCGACTACACCTACGCCACCGCTCGCCTGCTGCTGCACACCATCGTCAAGGAAGTGATGGGCGAGGAAGTGCCTTCCACCGAGATGGGTGCACGCTACGCCGAGTACTTCCCGGCGTTCATCAAGAAGGGCGTGGCCAACGACCTGCTGGACGAGAAGCTTCTGCAGTTCGACCTGGACCGCCTGGGTGCGGCACTCAAGCCCGAGCGCGACCTGCAGTTCGACTACCTCGGTCTGCAGACGCTGTACGACCGCTATTTCCTGCACGTGCGCAAGACGCGCATCGAGCTCCCCCAGTCGTTCTTCATGCGCGTGGCCATGGGCCTGTCGCTGGGCGAGATCGACCGCGAAGCCCGCGCCATCGAGTTCTACGAGGTGCTGTCCTCGTTCGACTTCATGTCGTCCACGCCCACCCTGTTCAACGCCGGCACCCTGCGCTCGCAGCTCTCCAGCTGCTACCTCACCACCGTGCCCGACGACCTCGACGGCATCTACGAGTCGATCAAGGAAAACGCACTGCTCTCCAAGTTTGCCGGCGGCCTGGGCAACGACTGGACGCGCGTGCGCGCCCTCGGCTCCCACATCAAGGGCACCAATGGCGAATCGCAAGGCGTCGTGCCTTTCCTGAAAGTGGTGAACGACACGGCCGTTGCCGTGAACCAGGGCGGCAAGCGCAAGGGCGCCGTCTGCACCTACCTGGAAACCTGGCACCTGGACATCGAGGAGTTCCTGGAGCTGCGCAAGAACACTGGCGACGACCGCCGCCGCACCCACGACATGAACACGGCGAACTGGATTCCCGACCTGTTCATGAAGCGCGTGATGGAAAAAGGCGAGTGGAGCCTGTTCTCGCCCAACAGCGTGCCCGACCTGCACGACCTGTTCGGCGCCGACTTCGAGAAGGCCTACCTGGCCTACGAAGAAAAGGCCGCACGTGGCGAGATCAAGCCCTACCGCAAGGTGCCTGCCAGCGACCTGTGGCGCAAGATGCTCTCGATGCTGTTCGAGACCGGCCACCCCTGGATCACCTTCAAGGACGCCTGCAACGTGCGCAGCCCGCAGCAGCACGCCGGTGTGGTGCACAGCTCCAACCTGTGCACCGAGATCACGCTCAACACCAGCGACACCGAAACCGCCGTCTGCAACCTGGGTTCGATCAACCTGCTGCAGCACGTCAAGGGTGGCCAGATCGATCATGAGAAGCTGCAGAAGACCATCAAGACGGCGATGCGCATGCTCGACAACGTGATCGACATCAACTACTACGCGGTGAAGAAAGCGCGCGACTCCAACATGCGCCACCGCCCCGTGGGTCTGGGCGTGATGGGCTTCCAGGATGCGCTGTACGAACTGCGCATTCCCTACGCCTCGAACGAAGCGGTGGAGTTCGCCGACCGCTCCATGGAAGCCGTCTGCTACTACGCCTACTGGGCGTCCACCGAACTCGCCCGTGAGCGCGGCCGCTACGCCAGCTACCGCGGCTCGCTGTGGGACAAGGGCATCCTGCCCTCCGACACGCTGGACCTGCTGGCCCGTGAACGCGGCGGGTATGTGGACGTGGACCGCTCCAGCACGCTGGACTGGGATGCGCTGCGCAAGAAGATCGCTGCCGACGGCATGCGCAATTCCAATTGCGTCGCCATCGCGCCCACCGCCACCATCTCCAACATCATCGGCGTGGACGCGTCCATCGAGCCTTGCTTCGGCAACCTCTCGGTGAAGTCCAACCTGTCGGGCGAGTTCACGGTCATCAACAGCTACCTGGTGAAGGATCTCAAGCGCCTGGGCCTGTGGGACGACGTGATGGTCATGGACCTCAAGCACTTCGACGGCTCGCTGCGTCCCATCGACCGCGTGCCACAGGAAGTGAAGGCGCTGTACGCCACGGCATTCGAGGTCGAACCGCTGTGGCTGGTAGAAGCCGCAGCACGCCGCCAGAAGTGGATCGACCAGGCGCAGAGCCTCAACATCTACATGGCCGGCGCATCGGGCAAGAAGCTCGACGACACCTACAAGCTCGCGTGGCTGCGCGGTCTCAAGACCACCTACTACCTGCGCACCACCTCTGCCACTCAGATCGAAAAATCGACCGGTCGTACCGGTCAGCTCAACGCGGTGTCGCTCAGTCCTGTTGCCGCACCAGCGGCTGCGCCGAGTGCGCCGACGATCGATGCCGCGCCTGCAACCGACATCAAGTTCTGCGCGATCGACGATCCAGGATGCGAGGCTTGCCAGTGATGCGTGTGTGCGTTGACGCACATGGATGCGATGCCATGCGACTCGCATTCGATGCAACACCGCAACACAAATTGCGCTCAACGCACATGATCACTTTGCATTTCAAGCAGACACTTTGATAATCCGAGCATTGGACAAATCTATGTTGACCTGGGACGACCACATCACGCCCTCATCGAAGCCAGCGACCAGCCCACTGCCTCACAGCATGTCGGGCCTGCAAGACTCACTGTCCAGTGAGCGCGCTCCCATCTTCTCCGCTTCGGCCCCCATCGCTTCTGCACCCAAGGCCGCCACGGCCGCGCCCGCGCGCCGCATCAACGTGGCCGACAAGCGCATCATCAACGGCCAGACCGACGTCAACCAACTGGTGCCCTTCAAATACAAGTGGGCCTGGGAAAAATACCTCGCCACCTGCGCCAACCACTGGATGCCGCAGGAAGTGAACATGAGCCGCGACATCGCGCTCTGGAAAGATCCCAACGGCCTGACCGAAGACGAGCGTCGCATCGTCAAGCGCAACCTCGGCTTCTTCGTGACGGCCGATTCGCTGGCCGCCAACAACATCGTGCTGGGCACCTACCGCCACATCACGGCACCTGAATGCCGCCAGTTCCTGTTGCGCCAGGCCTTCGAGGAAGCGATCCACACGCACGCCTACCAGTACATCGTGGAGTCGCTCGGCCTGGACGAGTCCGAGATCTTCAACGCGTACAACGAAGTCCAGTCGATCCGCGACAAGGACCAGTTCCTGATCCCCTTCATCGAGGCGATCATGGACCCGAACTTCCACACCGGCACGCCCGAGACCGACCAGCGCCTTCTGAAGAGCCTGATCGTGTTCGCCTGCCTGATGGAGGGACTGTTCTTCTACGTCGGCTTCACGCAGATCCTGGCGCTGGGTCGCCAGAACAAGATGACCGGAGCCGCCGAGCAGTACCAGTACATCCTGCGCGACGAGTCCATGCACTGCAACTTCGGCATCGATCTGATCAATGCGATCAAGATGGAGAACCCGATGCTGTGGACCAGCGAGTTCAAGGCCGAGATCAAGGAACTGTTCCTCAAGGCCGTCGAACTCGAGTACCGCTACGCCGAAGACACCATGCCGCGCGGCGTGCTCGGCCTCAACGCCTCGATGTTCAAGGGCTATCTGCGCTACATCGCCAACCGGCGCGCCACGCAGATCGGCCTGGAGCCGATGTTCCCGAATGAAGAAAACCCGTTCCCCTGGATGAGCGAGATGATCGACCTCAAGAAGGAACGCAATTTCTTTGAAACCCGCGTGATCGAATACCAGTCCGGCGGGGCTCTTTCCTGGGATTGATGCCACACGACAGCCGGGGCTGCATTGCCCGTAAAACCTGACATTGAAATGTGTACCGTTCATTCAAGACCCTGTACCCGACGCGATGGCGCCGGTGGCGGGGTCTTGTCACAGGATTCAACACCTTGGGGCCAGCCGCGGATGCATCCACGCGGCTCCAGGGCGCTGAATCACTTCACCGGCAACAAGACCGGATGAAGTGCTCTTTGCAACTTGATCAAGGAGAAAACAATGGCAACTGCAAAAAAAGCCCCGGCCAAGAAGGCCGCACCGGCTAAGAAGGCTCCGGCCAAGAAACCCGCTGCGAAGAAAGCAGCTCCGGCCAAAAAGGCTCCGGCCAAGAAAGCCGCTGTGAAGAAGGCCCCGGCGAAGAAGGCCGCACCGGCCAAGAAGAAGGCAGCTCCTGCGAAGAAGGCTCCGGCCAAGAAGGTCGCAGCGAAGAAGGCTCCGGCGAAGAAGGCCGCAGCCAAGAAAGCGCCTGCCAAGAAGGTCGCCGCGAAAAAGGCGCCTGCGAAGAAGGCTGCTGCCAAGAAAGCGCCGGCGAAGAAAGCCGCTGCGAAAAAGGCCCCTGCCAAGAAGGCTCCTGCGAAAAAGGCCGCTGCGAAGAAGGCCCCTGCGAAAAAGGCAGCCCCAGCAAAAAAAGCTGAGCCGGCCAAGAAGCCGGCAGCCCCTGCTGCAGCACCTGCGGCGCAGACGAAACTCAACCCTCAGGCTGCCTGGCCGTTCCCCACGTCCAGCAAGCCTTGAGTCTCTCGTTGAGATGACCCTGCAGCCCGGCGCGAAAGCGCCGGGCTTTTTCGTTTCTGGAAGGCCTAGATCGTGTAGTTCTGGCCACCCCGGCTGGCGATCTTGGTCGCGCCCATGCGGTTGCCGAGCTCGGCACAACGCTGCAGGGGCCAGCCCTGCTCCAGGCCATGCAGCAGCGCCGCGCGGAACGCGTCGCCACAACCGGTAGGGTCCACCACCTCCGAAGCGACCACACCAGGCACGTGCACCTTGCTCGCGCCGTCCCACACATCGCAGCCCTGTGCACCCAGCGTGACGATGAGCCCTTTCACCTGCGCAGCGATGGCATCGAGCGTGAGGCCGGTGCGATCGCACAGCATCTGCGCCTCGTAGTCGTTGAGCGTAACCCAGGTGGCCAGCTCGATGAACTGGCGCAGCTCCTCCCCGTTGAACATGGGCAGTCCCTGCCCCGGATCAAACACGAAGGGAACGCCGGCCGCATGCAACTGGCGCGCATGGGTCAGCATGGCGTCGCGGCCATCCGGAGAGATGATCGCCACCGCGAGGTCGGAGCGCTGCGGCACCGGGTTGTCGTGCGCCATCGACATCGCACCCGGATGGAACGCGGTGATCTGGTTGTTGTCGCGGTCGGTCATGATCATGGCCTGCGCGGTGTAGCTCTCAGTGGTGGTCGAGACGTGTCGCGTGTCCACACCCAGCGCCTGCAATCGCTCCAGGTATTCCTGCCCATCGTTGCCCAGCATGGCCAGCGGCACAGCCTGCGAACCCAACTGGCGCAAGCCGTAGGCAATGTTGCCGGCGCAGCCCCCATACTCGCGACGCAGGCCGGGGACGAGGAAGGACACATTGAGGATGTGCAACTGGCTGGGCAGGATCTGCTCGGCAAAGCGTCCTTCGAACGTCATGATGGTGTCAAAGGCCAATGAACCGCAAACAAGAATGGGCATGGGAAGATTTCCGTGATCAGGGATAAAAAACCAGGGCTCGATAGCCTGCCATGGGCGTGGCATCCCCCAGTGACAGCGCAAGCCGGAGGCTCACGCTGACCGAGCCCTGGGCGGGCAACAGGGAAGGCGCATCGGGCCACTCCTCGGGAAGGAAGACGCGGCGCGCAATGACTTGATCACGCGTGTCGGTCAGGCTGAGTTCGAGTGCGGGCAGGGCCAGCGGCATCGAGGTGGTGTTCTTGAGCACCAGATCGAACGAATAGAAGTCGCCCAGCCGGCGGACCAGCGCGGTGCTGTCGATGACAATGGCGTCGATGCGACGCACCGGCGCGAGTTGGCAACCCAGTGCATGGCAGGCGCGTTGCAGCAAGGGCTGGAGATCGGGCCGCGCCGCCGCCAGCCGGTCGCGTTCGTGCAGGGCCAGTTGCCCCAGCAGCAAGGCACCGAGCAGCAAGGCCAGCACGGCCAGCACGGCGCGCATGCCCCGTGACGACCAGAACGCGCGGCGGCGCGCCTGGCGGACAAAACCGGGCACGGCTTGCGGATCTTCGAGTTCGCTCTCCTTCAGATCCGGCGCGCCAGAGTTCGTGCTGGGAACACCGCGCGCGGCTTCGGCAGCGGCACTGACCTCTGCTGCAATCCCGCCTGAGGAGTCCTCGAATTCCGGATCACCAGCCCGCCCCACGCCGGCAGCGAACCGCTGCAGATCGGTGTGGAAATCCGACGGTTCGGAATCCTCGTACCCGGAAGCAGGCGACTCCACCACGGGGGCCGCAGGCGGCGGGGGCAACGCTTCGGGCACGTCATGAACCCTGCGCGAACCTTCGAGTTCGCCCCACTCGCCCGACATCTCCGAATCCTCCATGATGGCGGTTTCGGGCTCGCTATCGGGGTCGTACTCGGGTTCAGGCTCGGACGCGATCCGCGTCTGATCATCGGGTTCGGTGGAGGTCCCCGGCGCCGTCCAGGGTTGCAGGTAGAGCGTGGCGTCGAAGACATCGGCGCAATGACCACAGCGCACCCAGCCCTCGGAAATCTTCAGCTGGTCGGCAACGACCCTGAACATCGTTCCGCACGCGGGGCAACGGGTGGTGAAACTCATGCGCCGATTATTGCAGGCGGGCGCCGCCCGACACCTCAGGCCTTGCGTGCGGTCATGAGGATCCAGCCGTCCTCTTCGTCGCTCACGTCCAGTGCGACCCACGGCGCGTAGGCGCTGCGAAGTTCATCCAGCTGGCGCGTGAGAATGCCAGCGAGCACCAGGTGTCCGCCCTGTCGAACATGGGCACAAAGCAGCGGTGCCAACACCCGCAACGGTGTGGCCAGGATGTTGGCCAGCACCAGGTCGTGTTCGCCCGTGGCCGCGTTCGGCAAGCCGGCGTCGAGCCGCACCTGGTTGGCCTCGGCGTTGAGACGGGTCGACTCGACCGCCGAAGGGTCGATGTCCACCGCAATGATCTGACGCGCACCGAACTTCGCTGCGCCGATGGCGAGAATGCCCGAACCGCAGCCGTAGTCGAGCACGCGTTGATCCGTGGGCGGATGTTTCGCGATCCAGCGCAGGCACATGCGCGTGGTGGGATGGGTACCGGTACCGAAGGCCAAGCCGGGGTCGAGCCGGATCACCTTCTGCGCGGCCGCAGGCGGCTCGTGCCAGGTGGGCACGATCCAGAACTCGGGCGTGATCGCCACCGGTTCGAACTGCGATTGCGTCAGCCGCACCCAGTCCTGCTCGAGCACAGCGCGCACGCCTTGCACCACGCAGCCTTCAAAGAAATCCTGCAGCTTGAGCAAGGCAGCCGCTTCCTTGGCCGCAGCTTCGGTAGGAAAGAGGGCCACCACACGCGAGCGCTGCCAGCCACCCTTGGGCGGCGGCATGCCGGGTTCGCCGAACAAGGCCGATTCCGCGTCCGTCATGGCATCGGCGTCTTCCACCGAGACGCTCAGCGCATCCAGCGCGACGAAGGCATCGCCCACGTCGTCCACGGCCGCCTCGGGCACGAGGAGCACCAGTTCGAAAAGCGTCCCTGCCGGTGGCAGGGTCAGCATGGAGGCTTCAGCGCTCACGTTGGGACAGCCACTCTTCCAGGTAGTGAATGTTGGTGCCACCGGCGACGAAGCTGGCGTCCACCATCAGTTCGCGGTGCAGCGGGATGTTGGTCTTGATGCCCTCGATCGCGGTTTCGGCCAGTGCCGTGCGCATGCGCGCCAGCGCCTGTTCGCGCGTGTCGCCATGCACGATGATCTTGCCGATCATGGAGTCGTAGTTGGGCGGCACGAAGTAGTTGGCGTAGGCGTGCGAGTCCACGCGCACGCCAGGACCGCCCGGCGGATGCCAGGTTGTGATGCGGCCGGGCGAAGGCGTGAACTTGTAGGCGTCCTCGGCGTTGATGCGGCACTCGATCGCATGCCCGCGCAACTGGATCTGCCGCTGCGTGAACGGCAGCTTCTCGCCAGCGGCCACGGCGATCTGTGTGCGCACGATGTCGATGCCCGTGATCCATTCGGTCACCGGGTGCTCCACCTGCACGCGCGTGTTCATCTCGATGAAGTAGAACTCGCCGTTCTCGAACAGGAACTCGAAGGTGCCAGCACCCCGATAGCCGATCTTCTTGCACGCCGCCGCGCAGCGCTCACCGATCTTCTCGATCAGGCGGCGCGGAATGCCGGGTGCGGGCGCTTCCTCAATGACCTTCTGATGGCGGCGCTGCATGGAGCAATCGCGCTCGCCGAGGTACACCGCGTTGCGGTGCTGGTCGGCCAGGATCTGGATCTCGATGTGGCGCGGGTTCTGGAGAAATTTCTCCATGTAGACCTCGGGATTGCCGAAGGCTGCGCCCGCTTCCGCCTTGGTGGTCTGCACCGCGTGCAGCAGCGCCGCCTCGGTGTGCACCACGCGCATGCCGCGCCCACCGCCGCCGCCCGCGGCCTTGATGATCACGGGATAGCCCACCGCCTTGGCGGTGCGCTTGATCACCACCGGGTCATCGGGCAGCGCGCCCTCGGAACCCGGCACGCAGGGCACCCCGGCGCGGATCATGGCCTGCTTGGCCGAGACCTTGTCGCCCATGGTGCGGATCGAGTCCGGCGTGGGGCCGATGAAAGTGAAGCCACTCTTCTCGACGCGCTCGGCGAAGTCGGCGTTCTCCGAGAGGAAGCCGTAGCCGGGGTGAATGGCCTCGGCGTCGGTCACTTCGGCGGCAGAGATGATGGCCGGCATGCTCAGATAGCTCTGGGCACTTGCCGCCGGACCGATGCAGACCGCTTCGTCGGCCAGGCGCACGTACTTGGCGTCACGGTCCGCCTCGGAATACACCATCACCGCCTTGATGCCCATTTCCCGGCAGGCGCGCTGGACACGCAGCGCGATCTCTCCCCGGTTGGCGATCAGGATTTTCTTGAACATGGGATCGGGGCTTCTTTATTCGATCACGTAGAGGGGTTGACCGTATTCCACCGCCTGGCCGTTTTCCACCAGGATCTGGGTGACGGTGCCGGACTTGTCGGCTTCGATCTCGTTGAGGATCTTCATGGCCTCGACGATGCAGATGGTTTCGCCTTCCTTGATGGTGTCGCCCACTTCGACGAAGGGCTTGGCACCCGGGCTCGATGCCCGGTAGAAGGTGCCCACCATGGGCGACTTCACGGTGTGTCCCGCAGGCGCAGCTGGCGCCGACGCGGTCACCGGTGCAGGTGCCGTCTCCACCACCGGCACCACCTGGGGAGCCACGGGCGCGGGTGCCATGCTGTAGGTGATGGGGGCAGCCGTGGCAACAGGCGCACTCTTGACGATGCGAACCTTGCCTTCGGCTTCGGTGATCTCGAGTTCCGACACGTTCGACTCGGAGACGAGGTCGATCAGCGTCTTCAGTTTTCTTAAATCCATGATTTCTCCAACGAATTTCGGTCAAATTGATCTAAAAGCATTCAACTTCCTCGAAGTAAAAGCCCATCAATCCGCCGGGGTGCCGCAGTGTACACGAGAGCAAGGCATTTGCTGCCTCGGTCCGAGGTGGTCTCGAAATCTGATCGAGCCACCTCCGCCATGCCGCTTTTTTGCAAGAAGTCGGAATTTACCCCGATTTGCACGCCAGTTGCTGCGGGTTGACCAAAGGTCGCTCGGTTACCCCAGTTCAGCCCACTGGTTCAAGTCGGCGTCGGAGACCTTGCCGAGTTTGCGGTGCAACACCTCACCCGAAGCGCCGAAGACCACGGTGAAGGGCAAGGCCCCTGCGGGATTGCCCAGCGTGCGGCTGAGCTCGGTTCCATCGAAGCCAGCCATGCCCACCGGAAAATTCAGCGGCAGCTTCTTCAGGAACCCACGCACCGCGCTGGGCTGGTCCACCGCCAGGCCCAGCACCTGCCAGCCGCGCGCTGCCTGCGCCTGGTGAAAGGCGTTGAGCATCGGCAGCTCTTCCACACAGGGCGGGCACCACGTGGCCCAGAAGTTCACCAGCAACGGCCGACCACGGAAATCAGCCACGCGCACTTTCTCGCCATGCGGGCCTTCGAACTCGCCCTGCCAGAAGGCCGCTTCCGACGCGTCCAGCACGGGCTGAAGCCGCAGTCGGCGTTCGGACCACCAGGCACCCGTGCCGGCCGCGGCCAGGGCCACGCCCGCCATCCAGAGCGTGCGACGCTGCAGCTTCATGCGGCCGCCTCATCGCGCGCTTCCCCTTGATCGACCATGAGACGGCGCAGCGCCATCGCATCGCCACGCGGCTTGCGGCCCTGCGCATCGGATTTCAAGGCGCCTCGCATGTCGTCGTGTTCATGCACCATCAGGTGCACCAGCACCCATTGGCCCAAGGCTTCGCTGCGGTCGCGCAGGCTCAAGGCCTGCACTGGTTCGCCACGCCACCCAGGCACTTCGCCAGGGTGGTATTCCACCCGGTGATCCAGCAACGCCCATTCGGGCGCCTTGGAATCGTCGCAGAAGAGCTGGATGTACACATCGCTGTGGCGTGTGGCGGTGCCATGCCACACGGCACCTCCCAGGTGCGGTCGGAAGGCCTGCAGCCGATCCATCCACACCAGGGCCACTTCGCGCAGCGCGCGCAGTTCTCCGGGCTGGGTGTCGGCGCAGAACACCGCGATGTCCTCGCGCACCGCGGCGTCCAGGGTCGCGTTGTCCGGCAGCGCGGTGCGCGCAGGCAGGCCCAGCTGTTTGACCGCGCGGCGCTTGGCGGCAGCGTACTCCAGGCCTTCGTCGACCACGAAGCGAGCGGCCACGGCGGCGATCTCGGCGGTGATGTCATCTCGGCGCAGATCCATGGGAAGCGATTGTGCCCGCTTGAACCGTCGAGTGCCCAGCAAGCCGGGATACCCGCAGGGACCACGCGCCAGCCCCCTAGAATCGCCAGATGCACATTCACATTCTGGGCATTTGCGGCACCTTCATGGGCGGCCTGGCAGCCCTGGCCCGCGAAGCAGGACACCGCGTCACCGGCTGCGACGCCGGCGTGTATCCCCCCATGAGCGACCAGTTGCGAGCACTGGGCATCGATCTCATCGAAGGCTTCGGGGCCGATCAACTCGCTCTCAAGCCCGACCTGTTCGTGGTGGGCAACGTCGTCAGCCGAGCCCGGCAGGCCGACGGCACGCCCAAGTTCCCCTTGATGGAAGCCATCATGGACAGCGGCGCGGCCTACACCAGCGGGCCGCAGTGGCTGGCAGAGCATGTGCTGCAAGGGCGCCATGTGCTGGCGGTGGCCGGCACGCATGGCAAGACCACCACCACCGCCATGCTGACGTGGATCCTGGAATCTGCCGGCCTGCAGCCTGGTTTCCTGATCGGCGGCGTGCCCATGAATTTCGGCGTGTCAGCGCGACTCGGCGCAGGCAATACCTTCACGATTGAAGCCGATGAGTACGACACTGCTTTCTTCGACAAGCGCAGCAAGTTCGTGCACTACCGGCCGCGCACCGCGATCCTGAACAACCTCGAATTCGATCACGCCGACATCTTTGACGATCTGCCCGCGATCGAGCGCCAGTTCCACCATCTTGTTCGCACCGTGCCGTCCACCGGCCGCGTGGTGGTGAATGGCTTCGAAGACAGTCTGGAGCGTGTGCTGCACAAGGGCCTGTGGAGCGAGCTGCGCAGCTTCGGCGCGGCGGTGAGCGACTTCACCGCGCATGGCGAGCCGCACGCCTTCGATGTGCTGCACAGGGGTCAATCGGTGGGTCGGGTGGAGTGGGCACTCACGGGCACTCACAACCAGCTCAACGCGCTGGCGGCCATCGCGGCGGCCGAGCATGTGGGCGTGTCACCAGCCGATGCGGCGCGCTCGTTGGCCTCATTCGAAAACGTGCGCCGCCGCATGGAAGTGCGCGGCACCGTGGCGCGGCCCGGCGGCGAGATCACCGTCTACGACGATTTCGCCCACCATCCCACCGCCATCCGCACCACGCTCGACGGCCTGCACCGCCGGTTGGGCACCTCGCCGGGTCGCATCCTCGCCGTGTTCGAACCGCGCAGCAACACCATGAAGCTGGGCACCATGAAATCGCAACTGCCCTGGAGCCTGGAGGCGGCCGATCTGGCGTTCTGCCATTCCGGCGGGCTGGACTGGGACGCCACCGAGGCCCTGGCGCCCATGGGCTCGCGCGCGCTGGTGGCCCACAACATCGACGAACTGGTGGACCTGGTGAGCGCTGCGGCGCGCGCCGGCGACCACATTGTGTGCATGAGCAATGGCGGCTTCGGCGGCGTGCACCAGCGCCTGCTCGACGCCCTAAAAGCTCAGTAGCTCAGCGCCTGCCCAGGCACGTCCACGGACACCACGGGTTTGGCCAGCGCCGCACTGGCCGCGCGCGCAAAGGCCATGGCCCATGGCCTTTGGGCCGCATCCCGAAAGCGCGCCTCGCCCGCGGCCTGCGCCACACACAGGATCTTGTCGGCCGTGAGCACCTTGCCGGTGGGCCGGATCGGGTCGCAGCCCAGTTCGGTGAACTGCTCATCGAGCCAGTGACGCGCGAGGTCGTGTGGCATGGGCTGCACTTCTTCGAGGTCGAAGTGGTAGGTGGACGGCTCACCCCAGCTCACGATGACTTGGCTGCGCATGGCGTTTCTCCTGTTGTGTGCATTGTGAACCGCCCATCTTCGCCATCACACCCGTGAAACCCCGATGGCTCAGCCCTTCGCGCGCCGGGCAGCCAGCACCGCATTCGACAGGACTTCCAGCGCCTGGAGCGAGTCGGCCCAGCCCAGGCAGGCGTCGGTGATGCTCTGGCCGTACTTGAGTTCAGCCACCTTGTCCTTGCCCGGCGTGAATTTCTGTGCGCCGGCCTCGATGTGGCTTTCGATCATCACGCCGAACACGCTGCGCGAACCCCCGGTGATCTGGTCCGCGATGTCGCGCGTCACATCGAGCTGCTTCTCATGCTGCTTGCTGCTGTTGGCGTGGCTGCAATCCACCATCAGGCGCGGAGGCAGCTTCGCCGCTTCCAGCTCTTTCACCGACGTTGCCACACTGGCCGCATCGTAGTTGGGCACCTTGCCGCCGCGCAGGATGACATGGCAGTCCTTGTTGCCGTTGGTCTGCACGATGGCGACCTGTCCGTTCTTGTGCACCGAGAGAAAGTGGTGGCCGCGTGAGGCGGCCTGGATGGCGTCAGTGGCGATCTTGATGTTGCCGTCGGTGCCGTTCTTGAAGCCGATCGGCGCCGACAGGCCCGAGGCCAGCTCGCGGTGCACCTGACTCTCGGTGGTGCGTGCGCCGATGGCGCCCCATGCGATCAGGTCGCCGATGTACTGCGGCGAGATCACATCCAGGAACTCGCTGCCCGCCGGTACGCCCAGGCGGTTGATGTCGATGAGCAACTGGCGGGCGATGCGCAGGCCTTCGTCGATGCGGAAGCTCTCGTCCAGGTAGGGATCGTTGATGAGACCCTTCCAGCCCACTGTGGTGCGCGGCTTCTCGAAATACACGCGCATCACGATCTCCAGCGAATCCGCGTATTTTTCTCGCACGGTCTTGAGGCGGCGCGCGTAATCCAGCGCGGCCGCCGGGTCGTGAATGGAGCACGGACCGATCACCACCAGCAGGCGATCGTCCTGGTCATGAAGGATGCGGTGGATGCGCCGACGGGTCTGGCTGATCAGGGTCTCCACCGGCGTGCCGCCAATGGGGAAGAAGCGGATGAGGTGTTCGGGCGGGGGCAGCACGGTGATGTCCTTGATGCGTTCGTCGTCGGTCTGGCTGGTCTTGTCGACAGGACGGGCATGCCAGGCGTCGCTGCTGGCGGGTGCATTTTTCGCGGTCATCACGGGGCTCCTCGGGGATGGATTGGATGGGAACAGAGACGAAAAAAAACCGCCGGGCTTTGGGCTCCGGCGGTTGTTTCGAGATTCGGTGATGCGCTTACAGCCTCGCCTCTCGTCCGCCGGGGACAGAGAACCAGAAGTAAAAGGCAAAAAAGGCGAAGCGCGAAGACATGGGAACGGAATGTAGCACAGGCTATTGAAAGCGCCGGTCAGGCGGTACCACCCACTGTCAAGCCATCAATGCGCAAGGTGGGCTGACCCACACCCACCGGCACGCTCTGGCCTTCCTTGCCGCAGGTGCCCACGCCGCTGTCGAGCTTCATGTCGTTGCCGATCATGGAGACACGGGTGAGCGCATCAGGCCCGTTGCCCACCAGCGTGGCGCCCTTGACCGGATACTGGATCTGGCCGTTTTCCACCCAGTACGCCTGGCTGGCGGAGAAGACGAACTTGCCAGAGGTGATGTCGACCTGGCCGCCGCCAAAGTTGGTGGCGTACAAGCCCTTCTTGATGCTGGCCACGATTTCCTCAGGTGCCTTGTCGCCGCCGAGCATGTAGGTGTTGGTCATGCGCGGCATGGGCACATGGGCGTAGCTCTCGCGCCGTCCGTTGCCGGTGGGTTTCGCGCCCATCAGGCGTGCATTCATGGCGTCCTGGATATAGCCGCGCAGGATGCCGTCCTCGATGAGGACGTTGCGCTGCGAGACATGGCCTTCGTCGTCGACGTTGAGCGATCCACGCCGGTCGGCAATCGTGCCATCGTCAAGCACGGTGACGCCCTTGGACGCCACGCGCTGGCCGATGCGGCCGGCGAAGGCGCTGGAGCCCTTGCGGTTGAAGTCGCCTTCCAGGCCATGGCCCACGGCTTCGTGCAGCAAAATGCCGGGCCAGCCCGAGCCCAGCACCACCACCATTTCACCGGCAGGCGCGGGGCGCGCATCCAGGTTGGTCAGCGCGTAGGACACGGCTTCGTCCACATAAGACTGCACCATGGCGTCATCGAAATAAGCCAGGCCGTAGCGGCCACCGCCGCCGGAAGAGCCCGATTCGCGCCGACCCGACTGTTCGGCGATCACGGTGACGGAAAGACGAATCAACGGGCGCACATCGGCCGCCAGCGTGCCGTCGGCACGCGCCACCAGCACCACGTCGTATTCACTGGCCAGCCCGGCCATGACCTGCTTCACGCGCGGGTCCTTGGCCTTGGCCAGGCGCTCCACCTTCTCCAGCAGGGCCACCTTGGCGGTGCTGTCCAGCGTGGCGATGGGATCGATGCCTGGGTAGAGCGAGCGGGACTTCGCCACCTTGCTCGATGGCACGCGCGCCTTGCGGCCCTGCCCCTGGGCTGAAATGGAGCGCACGGTGTGGGCGGCATCCAGCAGCGAATCCCAAGACAGGTCGTCGGAGTAGGCAAACGCCGTTTTCTCGCCGCTGACCGCACGCACGCCCACACCCTGATCAATGCTGAAGCTGCCGGTCTTGACGATGCCCTCTTCCAGGCTCCAGCCTTCGCTGCGCGTGGTCTGGAAATACAGGTCGGCGTCGTCCACGCCGTGCGACATGATTTCGCCCAGCGCGCGCTGCAGATGCGAAGGACTCAGGCCGAAGGGTTCGAGCAGGAGACTTTGGGCGGTGGCCAGGCGGGCCAGGGTGGGTTCGCGAGCAATCATCGGGCCATTGTAAGAACCCTGGCCACGCGCGCGGCCATCAGGGTCTTGGCGACCCCTGGCGCAGCAACTCGAACAACGCCCCATCGTCCAGCGCGGCCATGCCGGCTTCATGGGCCTGTTCAAACACGCGGGCTGCGCGTGCGCCCAGCGGGCCCTCGAATCCTGCCGCGGCCGCGGCGGCCACCGCCAGCCGCGTGTCTTTTTCCAGCAGGGTCACGTGAGCGCGCGGCTCGAAATCACCCGTCACGGCGCGGCGCATGCGGTCGCTGCCAATCCAGCTCTGACCGCTGGAGCGCTCGATCACGTCCAGCGTGGTGGACAGATCCAGCCCCATGCGCTCGGCCATGGCCAAGGCCTCGGCGGCGCCCACCAGATTGATGCCGGCGAGCAGGTTGTTGACCAGCTTGGTGCGGGCGCCATCGCCCACGCGCTCGCTGATGCGCATCACCTGATCCGACAGGGCCGACAACAGATTGGCGTGGCGGGCCAGCACGCCGGCTGGAGCGGCCACCATCAGGCTCATGCGTCCGTCGCGGGCGCGCACCGGCCCACCCGAGAGCGGCGCATCGATGCAGTCCACGCCCTGGCTGGCGAGCTGGGCTGCGATGGCTTCCACGTCTTCAGGCGCGATGGTGGGGCACAGGAGCACGGTCTGGCCGGGCTGCAGGGCTTGCGCCGCACCGCCCGGTCCCCAGAGAACATGGCGAACCTGCACGGCGTCGACCACCACGATGATCAGGGCACTTTCAGCCGCGAGCGAACGGGCGACCTGCTCGGGTGAACCCACCAGGGCGGCGCCCGCGGCGACGGCTTGCCGCTGGCGTGCCGGGTCGATGTCGCACACGGTCACGGCCCAGCCTGCCTCGCACAGGCGTTCCGCCATGGCGCCACCCATGTTCCCCACGCCAATCACGCCCACCAGTGTGCGGCTCATGACTGCATGAACCTTCGGGACTTGGCGATCGACATCAGGATGCCCAGCCCCACCCCCATGGTCACCATGGCCGTGCCGCCGTAGCTCACGAAGGGCAAGGGCACGCCCACCACGGGCAGGATGCCGCTGACCATGCCCATGTTCACGAAGGCGTAAACGAAAATGTTGAGCGTGATGGCACCGGCCAGCAGGCGCGAGAACAGCGTGGGCGCTTCCACCGCAATGATCAGGCCGCGCGCGATGAGGAACAGGAAACCGGCCATCAACGCCAGCACGCCCATCAGACCAAACTCTTCGGAGAAGGCGGCATAGATGAAATCGGTGGTGCGTTCGGGAATGAATTCCAGGTGCGTCTGCGTGCCCTGCATGAAGCCCTTGCCCCAGATACCACCGGAGCCAATGGCGATCATGCCCTGGATGATGTGAAAGCCTTTGCCCAACGGGTCCTTGGAGGGATCGAGCAGCGTGCACACGCGCTGGCGCTGGTATTCGTGCAGCACCTTCCAGTCCACATCAGGCATGCAGAGTTGTGGCTCGAACGCGATCAGCAGCACGATGCCGATGCTCCCCAGCACCACGGGCGGCAAGATGAGCTTCCAGCTCAGGCCGGCGAAGAAGATGACGAACAGACCCGAGGACAGAACCAGCAGCGACGTACCCAGGTCGGGCTGCTTGAGGATCAGCGCCAGCGGAAACATCAGCAGGATGCCCGCGACCACGAAATCCAGCGGCTTGAGCTGGCCTTCCCGGCGATGGAACCACCAGGCCAGCATCAGCGGCATGGCAATCTTGAGCAGCTCACTGGGCTGGATGACGACGCCCACGTCGAGCCAGCGCTGGGCGCCCTTGCGCGCAATGCCGAACAGCTCCACACCCAGCAGGAGCATGACCCCGACCACGTAGATGGGCACGGCCAGCGTCATGAGCCGGTGCGGTGGGATCTGCGAGACGATGAACAGCACCCCCGCGGCCAGCAGCATGTTTCGCCCGTGAGTGGCGAAGCGCGTGCCATGGTCGAAACCCACGGAATACATGGTGAGCAGGCCCGCGCCGGCCATGATCAGGATCGCCAGCAACAGAGGCAGGTCGAAGCCCTGGAAGATCGGGGCAATGCGCTGAAGGGGGGTGGGTTTGTCAAAGACGACGGCCATGGACGCCGATTATCCTTCGCTCCATGGATCCCGCTGCCCCCACCACCCACCTGCTGTACCTGCACGGCTTCCGTTCGTCTCCCAGATCGATGAAGGCGCAGAAGATGGCACAGCGCGTGCGCGCCGATCACCCGGGCGTTCGGTGGTGGTGCCCGCAGTTGCCGCCCTCGCCCGCAGAAGCCATGGCTCAGGTGATGCAGGGCATCGCCGACTGGCCACGCGATGGCATGGCGGTGGTGGGCTCTTCGCTGGGCGGCTTCTACGCCCGCTGGGTGGCGCTCCAGACCGGCTGCCGGTCGGTGCTGCTCAACCCGGCAGCGTTCCCGGCCCGCGACCTGTCGAAGTACATCGGCGAGCAGACCGCCTGGCACGATCCCGAAGAGCGATTTTTCTTCCAGCCGGGCTACGTGGACGAACTGCAGGCGCAGCAGGCAGACATTGAGCGGCTGGCACCTGGCCAGCCTGCCACGCCCGATCAACAGTTTGCGGTCGTGGCCCAAGGCGACGAGGTGCTGGACTGGCGTGAGATGCAGGCCTTCTGCGCCGGCGGCGCCATCCGCTTGCTGCCTGGCAGCGACCACGCCATCAGCGACTTCGACGACCACATCGACGCTGTCCTTCAGTTTCTCTTCTCTCGCGGCTGATCGCAGCGGACTGGCCATCACCCCGCATGGGACAATCGCGCCCATGCACATTCTGTTTGATGAAGCCGGCAAATTGATGACCGGCCGCCTGCTGTCCGAAGCCGAAAACTCCCTGCAAGTCGAACTCGATTCGGGCAAGCGCGTCAAGGTCAAGGCCGCCAACGCCCTGCTTCGATTCGACAAGCCCACGCCGGCCCAGCTGATGCCCGCCGCCACCGCCCTGGCCGAATCCATGGAACTGGAGTTGGCCTACGAGTTCGCGCCGGAAGAGGAATTCGGGTTCGCCGATCTGGCGCACGAGTACTTCAGCGCCAGCGCGGGCACGTCCGAGCAGGTGGCTGCCCTGATCTGCCTGCAGGGCGCTCCTCACTATTTCCGGCGCGCCGGCAAAGGCCGCTACAAGAAGGCGCCGCCCGAAGTCCTTGCCCAGGCGCTGGCCGCGATCGAGAAAAAGAAGCAGGTGCAGGCGCAAATCGATACCTGGGCGGCCGAACTCGCCGCCGGCCAGTGCCCGCAACCCGTGCGCGAGCAGCTCTACCGAATCCTCTTCCGGCCCGACAAGAACGCGCCTGAGTACAAGGCCGTGGTGGAGGCGGCGCGCCTCAGCCACACCGCACCGCTGACCCTGCTGCAGAACGCTGGCGCCATCACCAGCGCCTACCAGTTCCACTGGCAGCGTTTTCTGTTTGACCAGTTTCCCAAGGGCACGGGTTTCCCGCCGCTGCAGGCACCCGCTGTGGCCGAGGAATTGCCGTTGGCGCCTGTGCAGGCGTTTTCGATCGACGACTCGCAGACCACGGAGATCGACGACGCGCTCTCGCTGCAGGGCCTGGGCAGCGGAACTGTCACGCTGGGCATCCACATCGCTGCGCCGGGCCTGGCCATTCAACCCGATGGCGCGCTGGACCAGGTGGCGCGCACCCGCCTGTCCACCGTGTACATGCCCGGCCACAAGATCACCATGCTGCCCGACGAGGTGGTGCAGGCCTACACGCTCATGGCCGGGCGCGATTGCCCATCGGTCTCGCTGTACGTGAGCTTCGAAGAGGCCACGCTGGAGCCACGAGAGAGCCGCACCGTGCTGGAACGCGTGCCGATCGCACTCAACCTGCGGCACGACCAGCTCGACACGGTCATCACCGAGGCCTGGCTGGCCGGCGAAGCCCCGGCCAACAACGCCACGCCCGAGATCGCCGCCCTGCAACCTTCCCTGGCCTTCCTCCACCGCCTGGCGTGCCACCTGAAGGCGCAGCGCGAGGTGGTGCGTGGCAAACCCGAGAACTTCAACCGTCCCGACTACACCTTCCGGCTGGAAGGCGTACAAGGCAACGAACCGACCGGCGACGAGCGCGTGGTGATCGGCACCCGCCAGCGGGGCGCCCCGCTGGACCTGATGGTGGCCGAGGCCATGATCCTGGCCAACAGCACCTGGGGCAACTGGCTGGCCGAATGCGGCGTGCCCGGCATCTACCGCAGCCAGGCCAGCATGGCGCCGGGCGTGAAGGTGCGCATGGGCACCAAGGCGCAGCCGCACGCCGGCATCGGCGTGAAAAGCTACGCCTGGAGCACTTCGCCCCTGCGCCGCTACGTCGACCTGGTCAACCAGTGGCAGATCATTGCCTGCGCCCGCCACGGCCGCACGGCGGCGCTGGCCGCACCGTTCAAGCCCAAGGACGCCAACCTGTTCTCGGTGATCAGCGCCTTCGACGCCGCCTACACCGCCTACAACGGTTTCCAGAATGGAATGGAGCGCTACTGGACACTGCAGCACCTGCGCCAGCAAGGCACCACCGAGCTCACCGCCACGCTGATCAGGGACAACCTGGTGCGTGCCGACACGTTGCCACTGGTGTTGCCGGTCATGGGCTCGGACGGCCTGCCTCGCGGCGCGCACGTGCGCGTGCGCCTGGGCGAGATCGACGACATCACCCTCGACGTGCACGGCACGGTCATCGAGCGGCTGGACCTGCCGGTGGACGACATGGCCGAGGAAAGCGACTCAAGCGAGGAAGGCGACGCAGAGGAACTGGCCGCGCCGCTGGCGCTCGCCATCGACGTGAACGAGGCAGAGGACACCGCCCAGCCCCCTCAAACGCCCGACCCGGCGACCCACTGACGGCGACCCGGTTCCAGCACGGATAATGCGCCCGTGAAGTCTCCTGCCAAGTTCCTGAAACAACTGAGCACGCTGCAACTGGCGCTGGCCGTCTCGGTAGCGGTGCACGCAGCTTTGCTCACAGTGCGCTTCGTGAACCCCGAGGGCTTCAACCGGGTGTTCCAGGACACGCCACTCGAGGTGATTCTGGTCAATGCGCGCAGCGACGAGAAGCCCGAGAAGGCTACGGCCATCGCGCAGGCCTCGCTCGCGGGTGGCGGTGACGCCGAACGCGGCAGGGCCACGTCTCCCCTGCCGCCAGCCACGGTGGCGCGCATCGGCGACACCCCCGAGGAAGACGAACGCATGATCGAGGCGCTGCGCGAGCAGCAGAACCAGTTGCTCGCGCAGGTGCGCCGCGAACTGGCCAACATGCCGCCGCCCGACCTCGAATCCGTCACGCCCAGCCGCGAGTCCGTGGAACGAGAGCAGAAGCGCAAGGCCCTGGTGAAAATCCTGGCCGAGATCGAGAAGCGCATCAACGAAGAGAACGCCCGCCCGAAGAAGCGCTACATCAGCCCGGCCACGCGCGAGGAAATCTACGCCATCTACTACGACGAACTGCGCCGCAAGATCGAGGACCGCGGTACGTCCAACTTCCCGGAAGCCGGTGGGCGCAAGCTGTATGGTGAGCTCACCATGATCATCACGGTCAACCACAGCGGGGCTGTGCTCGACACGGAAGTGGTACAGACCTCGGGCACCCCGCTGCTGGACCGCCGCGCCCAGGCCATCGTGCGCAGCCTGGCATTTGGCCGCTTCAACGACGCCATGCGCCGCCAGGCCGATCAGATCGTGGTCGTTTCGCGTTTCAGGTTCACGCGCGACGAGACCCTGCAGACCCAGATGACGAGCCAATGAGATCCTTCGGACGCTGGTTGCTCTGGATCCTGCTCGCAGGCGTGGCCCTGCAAGTGTTCTTCGTGGCCCGCATCGCGCTGATGGCGGTGGTGGACCCGGCCAGCACCGCGTTCATGCGCTCCGAGGCCTGGCGCACGGCGGGCAGCAGCCGGGAGAGCGACAAGCTGTGGAAGTGGTCCCACCAATGGGTGGACGATGCGCAGATCAGCCCGCACCTCAAGCGCGCGGTGATCGCCTCGGAGGACGCAGGCTTCACCGACCATCGCGGCGTGGACTGGGCGGCCATCGAAGGCGCCTGGCAGAAAAACGAACGACGCCAGCAACTGGCCGAAAAACGCGCTGCCCGCCAGCCGGAGAAACCTGCCAGTGAGCCGAAGATCGTCGGCGGCTCCACCATCACGCAGCAACTCGCGAAAAACCTGTTGCTCTCCGGCGAGCGGCAGTTGCTGCGCAAGGGGCAGGAACTGGTGCTCACGCTGCTGCTGGAAGCGCTGCTGGACAAGCAGCGCATCCTGGAGATCTACCTCAACAGCGTGGAATGGGGCGAAGGCGTGTTCGGTGCCGAAGCGGCCGCGCAGCGCTACTTCAACAAGCCGGCCAGCCGCCTCAGCCCGCACGAGGCTGCAAGGCTGGCCGTGATGCTTCCCTCACCCAAGTTCTTCGAAACGCGCCAGGGATCGGCCTACCTGGCTCGGCGCACGGGCACCATCGTCGCGCGCATGGGCGCCGTATCTCTGCCATGAAAATCCCCGCCGCCGCCATGAGCGTGTTCCTGCTGGGCCTGGTGCGCCTGCTCACGGGTGCGCAGGCGCGGTGGTATGGCTGCCCACCCAAGGCCGAGCAGCGCATCTATTTCGCCAACCACCAGAGCCACGCCGACCTCGTGCTCATCTGGGCAGCACTTCCGCAGGAATTGCGCAGCATCACCCGCCCCATCGCCGCCAAGGACTACTGGACCGCATCCAACTTCAAGCGCTGGATCACCACGGAGGTGTTCAACGCAGTCTATGTGGAACGCGAGCGCAAGGGCGACGAGGACCCGCTGGCGCCGCTGATCCAGGCGCTGGAAAGCGGCGACTCGCTGATCCTGTTCCCGGAAGGCACGCGCGGCCACGAGGAAGACCCGCAGCCGTTCAAGTCGGGCCTGTACAACCTGGCGCAGCGCTTTCCCGGCGTGGTGCTCGTGCCGGCCTGGATCCACAACGTGCAGCGCGTCATGCCCAAGGGCGAAGTGGTGCCGGTGCCGGTGCTGTGCTCGGTCACGTTCGGTGAACCCGTGGCGCTCGGTGCGGACGAACCCCGCGCCGATTTTCTGAAACGCGCGCGCGACGCCGTGGTGGCGCTGCGCGAGGTCTGATCACATGGGCTCCTTCCTTCGCAGCCTCACCCCCGACCAGCAGGTCAGCCTGGTGTTCGTGGTGTTGTTCGGCCTGTTGCTGATTGCCAGCGGTGTGAGCGTGCTGCTTTCGCTGCGCGAGCGCCGCTCGGCCGACGACGATGCCACAGGCTTGCGCGCGCTGTTCATGCAGGACAACCAGGCGCTGCTGCGAAGCTCTTGGATGATGGTCCTGGTGTTCTGGGTCGGCTGGGCCATGGGCGAAGGATTCGCCATCGTGCTTTTCGGCCTGGTGTCGTTCTTCGTGCTGCGCGAGTTCATCAGCCTCTCGCCCACGCGCCGGGGCGACCACCGCAGCCTGGTGCTGGCCTTCTTCGTCGTGCTGCCGCTGCAGTACGCGCTGGTCTGGACCGAGCGCTTCAACCTCTTTACCGTGTTCATCCCGGTCTATGTGTTCCTGTTGATCCCGGTGGTGAGCGCCCTGGGCAACGACCCGCAGCGTTTCCTGGAGCGAAATGCCAAGCTGCAGTGGGGCATCATGGTCTGCGTCTACGGCATGAGCCACGTGCCCGCGCTGCTGCTGCTGAACTTCCCGGGCTTTGCCGGCAAGACCGCTTTCCTGGTGTTCTTCCTGGTCCTGGTGGTGCAGACCTGCATGCTCGTGCAGCACCTGGCAGCGCGCGGCCTGCGCAAGCCCGTCGCGCCCGCCATCAGCAGCAGCTTTCACTGGCGCAGCTGGGCACTGGGCCTGGCTGCGGGTGGCCTGCTGGGCGCGGCCCTGTCTGGATTCACGCCGTTCAAGCCACTCCCCGCGCTGGCCATGGCGCTGGTGGCTTGCGTGGCTGGGAGCCTGGGCCATCTGGTCATGAAAGCCATCAAGCGCGACCGTGGCGTGACGCACTGGGGCCTGGGGGGGCGCTCGGTGACGGGCGCCAGTGGGTTGCTGGACCGCGTGGATGCCCTGTGTTTTGCCGCGCCGGTGTTCTTCCACTCGGTGCGCTGGACGTTCAACCTATGAGGATCCTCGGCATCGACCCGGGCCTGCAGTGCACCGGTTTCGGCGTGATCGATACCGAGGGCGGCCATCTGCACTACGTGGCCAGCGGCACCATCCAGACGAGCCCGAAGGACGGGGCCCTGCTGCCGGCGCGCCTGAAGGTGCTGTTCGATGGCATCTCCGAAGTGGTGAAACGCTACGAGCCCGATGTCTCGGCCTGCGAAATCGTGTTCGTGAACGTCAATCCGCAGGCCACGCTGCTGCTCGGTCAGGCGCGCGGCGCCTGTCTGACCGCCCTGGTGGCCAATGGCATGCCGGTGGCCGAGTACACCGCCCTGCAGCTCAAGAAGGCCGTGGTGGGCTACGGCAAGGCAGCCAAGCCCCAGGTGCAGGAAATGGTGAAGCGCCTGCTGCAGTTGCCCGGCCTGCCCGGCAAGGATGCCGCCGATGCACTGGGCCTGGCCATCACACACGCGCAGGTCAGCCGCACGGCCATGGCCATCAACAAGGTATCCACCTTGCAGGCGCGCACGCATGGCGCCTACAAGGGCGGGCGGAGCTACTGACGTCTCTGGTATGACCGTTTCGTCTCCCTTGGGTATATTGCCGGCACCACAGGAGACAAGACCTTGAACCCGCAATCCGGAAAAGTCTGGTACTTCGGCTGGAACATCGTGGCTGCGGCCACCGTGCTGACCATGCTCACCGTGGGCATGCGCATGGGCATCGGCCCGTTTTTCCTGCCCATGGCGGAAGACCTCGGGTTCAGCCGCAGCCTGCTCTCGGGCATCATCGCCGCCGGCATGCTGTGCTACGGCATCGGCATGCCACTGGCGGGCTATCTGGTGGCGATCCGCGGCACGCGCTTCGTGCTGCTGACCGGCACGGCCATCATCGTCGCCTCCACCATCTGGACCGTGCTCGCACGCGACCCGGTGAGCTTCTTCCTGGCATTTGGCGTGTGCTCGTCGATCGGCCTGGCCTTCACCAGCCCGGTGGCACTCACGCCGGTGCTCAGCCACTGGTTCGTGCGGCGTCGGGGCACGGCCCTGTTCTTCCTCTCGACGGGTTCGATGGCGGGCATCGCCATCCTCACTCCGGTGTTCTCGTGGGCGATCGCTGCCTTTGGCTGGCAGAACACCCTGCTCGGCTTTGCGGCGGTCTTCGCATTGCTGGCCCTGCCGACGGTGTGGCTGGTGATGCGCGAGGACGCCCCCATCCACGCCGACCAGCGGCCACAGGACCTTGCCACTGCATCCGCCAACGCCGGCACGGCACCGATGCCCTTCACCCGGGTGCGCGACGCGCTGCGCACATCCACCTTCTGGCAGATCGGCTTCGGCCTGTTCGCCTGCGGTTTCAGCATGAACCTGATGGGCACGCACGGCATGCCCATGTTGATGGACCACGGCTTCAACGCCGCCACGAGCTCGCTGGGCATCGGCACGATCGGACTGGTGGCCATCTTCAGCACGCTGGTGCTGGGCCGCCTTTCCGATGTGATGCCACGCCGCACGCTGCTGGCCGTCATCTACCTGGTGCGCGGCCTGGGCTTCGTCGCCATGACAGCGGTGACCTTGCACTGGGAGCTCTACACCACGGCGGCGATCGGCGGCCTGGCCTGGGCGGGCAGCATCGCGCTGTCGTCCGCCATCCTGGCCGATGCGTACGGTGTGCGGCTGGTCGGCGTGCTCTACGGCTGGACCTACCTGGGCCACCAGGTGGGCGCCACCATCAGTTCCCTCATGGGTGGTTGGGCGTTCGACACCTTCGGCACGCACTGGGTGTCGTTCGGATCGGCGAGTGCGCTGCTGGTGGCCGCCGCGGTGGTGTCGATGAGCCTTCCCGTGCGCCACACCTCACGCGTGGCGCAGGCAAGCGAATCGGCCTAGATCACACGCTCGAGGATCAACACCGCGAAGAAACCGAGCGCCGCCAGCACGGTCCACTTCAGGATCACGATGCCCCAGGTGCGGAAACGCATCTGGCCGGTGCCGATGTAGAACGCAAAACAGACTCCCGCCGCAATGAGCAGCAGCAGGACGGTCCAGCGGAACAGCAGCATGCGGGTCTACCAGGCCGGCGCGAGCTGGGCGAAACCGCTCGGCGCTTCACGATCGCGCTCGAAGCTAACGACCTCGTAGGCATCGGGTCGCTCCAGCAAGGCGCGCAGCAACTGGTTGTTCATGGCGTGGCCGCTGCGGAAGGCGCTGTACGCAGCCAGCAAGGGTTTGCCGATGATGTAGAGGTCACCCATGGCGTCCAGAATCTTGTGCTTGACGAACTCGTCCCTGTAGCGAAGGCCATCGGCGTTGAGCACCTTCACATCGTCCATCACGATGGCATTGTCCAGCCCTCCGCCCATGGCCAGGCCGTTGGAACGCATCATCTCGACGTCTCGTGTGAAGCCGAAGGTGCGGGCCCGGGCAATTTCGCGAGCGTACTGGCCGCTGCCGAAGTCGAATTCCACCCGCTGGCCGGTGGAAGTGACGGCAGGATGATCGAACTCGATCTCGAACGCGAGCTTGTAGCCGTGGAAGGGGTCGAGCCGCGCCCACTTGAGCGCACGACCCTCACCTTCGCGCACTTCCACCGGTTGGGTCACGCGAATGAAGCGCTTGGGTGCGTTCTGCATCACGATGCCGGCGCTCTGAAGCAGGTAGACGAAGGACGCCGACGAGCCGTCGAGGATGGGGACCTCTTCGGCGGTGATGTCGACATAGAGGTTGTCCAACCCCAGGCCAGCGCACGCGCTCATGAGGTGTTCGATGGTGTGGACTTTCACGCCTCCGTTGGAGATGGTGGAGGCCAGGCGCGTGTCGGACACCGCCTCTGCATTCACCGGAATTTCCACAGGCGCCGACAGGTCCACCCGCCGGAACACGATGCCGGTGTCGGGCGCGGCGGGGCGCAGGGTGAGCTCCACGCGCTGACCGCTGTGCAGGCCGACGCCCACCGCCTTGGTCAGGGATTTGAGGGTGCGTTGCGCGAGCATCGGGTGATTTTAAGTTTTTCGGTGACTGGGCGCTTTTGGGAAAGGTGATGGCCGTCATAGGGAAAGACATGGGTTTCTTTCTCCGAGCGCGACAGTGTCACAGGCTGACTGCCGCACGGCGCTGTGCGCAGCGAAATAAAGGGGGAGGCGGCCTCCCGCCGCCGGAGGACATTCGCGGAGCAGAGCGCCGTGCGGCAGTCAGCTCGCGAGGTCCAGGCGCGAAAAGCGGCCCCCCGATCAATCCGCCTGTTTGCGCAGAAAGGCCGGAATCTCGAAATCGTCCATGCCACCCGACGCCAGTGCATCCACCTTCGCTGCCGCCTGCGTGCGGTTGGTGCGCCAGACGCTGGGTACGGCCATGGAGTTGTAGTCCGGCTGGGCAGCACCCACGCCCGGGCCAGCCACTGCGGCGTTCACGGTGGGCACATTGAACGGCACGTTGTCGGTGCCGGTGCGCAGCACCTGCAGCGGCGGCGCGGTGCGGCGCGCGCCCTGGCGCGACAGGCCCGTGGCCACCACGGTCACGCGCATCTCGTCGCCCAGGTTGTCGTCGTAGGCCGCGCCGTAGATCACATGCGCTTCGGGCGATGCATAGGCGCGGATGGTGTTCATCGCCAGCTTCGATTCCGAAAGTTTGAGCGAACCCTTCGCCGCCGTCACCAGCACCAGCACACCCTTGGCGCCAGACAGGTCGATGCCCTCGAGCAACGGGCAGGCCACGGCCTGCTCGGCGGCGATGCGTGCGCGGTCCGGACCCGAGGCCACGGCCGTGCCCATCATCGCCTTGCCGGGCTCGCCCATCACGGTGCGCACATCCTCGAAGTCCACGTTCACGTTGCCGTACTCATTGATGATCTCGGCAATGCCGCCCACGGCGTTCTTCAGCACGTCGTTCGCGTGCGCGAAGGCCTCGTCCTGCGTCACATCGTCGCCCAGCACTTCGAGCAGCTTCTCGTTCAGCACCACGATCAGCGAATCCACATTCGCCTCCAGCTCGGACAACCCGTTGTCCGCATTGGTCATGCGGCGGCCGCCTTCCCAGTCGAACGGCTTGGTGACCACGCCCACCGTGAGGATGCCCATTTCCTTGGCCACGCGGGCGATCACGGGTGCCGCGCCGGTGCCGGTACCGCCACCCATGCCGGCGGTGATGAACAGCATGTGCGCGCCTGCAATGGCTTCACGGATGTCGTCCACCGCCACCTCGGCCGCTTCGCGGCCCTTCTCGGGCTTGCTGCCTGCGCCCAGGCCGCTGGTGCCGAGCTGGATGGTCTTGTGTGCCGCGCTGCGCGAGAGCGACTGCGCATCGGTGTTGGCGCAGATGAACTCCACGCCCTGCACACTGCGCGAGATCATGTGCTCGACCGCGTTGCCGCCGCCGCCACCCACGCCGATGACCTTGATCTGCGTACCCAGGTTGAATTCCTCGACTTCAATCATTTCGATGCTCATTTGGTGCTCCTTGTGTGGCCCTTGTCAGGGCGCCGGTGATTCAGAAAAACGCTTCAGATTCAGAAAAGAGAAATCGGGCTTCAGCCAGGCGGTCCCGTGCACTCCGTGCATCGGGATCGTGGTCGGGTGCGTGGGGTCGGATAAGGAATCGAAGTGATCGTGTTCATCAGAACGTCCCCACAAACCAGTTTTTGACCCGCTCGAAGGCGCCCTGCACAGAGCCTGCCTTCTGCGACACCTTGTGCCCGCGCACGCGTGCCAGGCGCGCCTCCTCGAGCAAACCCATCACCGTGGCCGCACGCGTCTGGGCCACCATGTCCGACAGCGCACTGTGGTAGTTCGGAATGCCGCGGCGCACGGGCTTGAGGAAGATGTCCTCGCCCAGCTCGACCATGCCCGGCATGACCGCGCTGCCACCGGTGAGCACGATGCCCGAGGACAGCATTTCCTCGTGCCCGGAATCACGCAGCACCTGCTGCACCAGCGAAAAGATTTCTTCCACGCGCGGCTCGATCACGCCGGCCAGCGCCTGGCGGCTGAGCATGCGCGGGCCACGATCGCCCAGGCCGGGCACTTCGACCTGCGTATCGGGGTCGGCCAGCAACTGCTTGGCGCAACCGCTTTCCACCTTGATGTCTTCGGCGTCCTTGGTGGGCGTGCGCAGCGCCATGGCGATGTCGCTGGTGATGAGATCGCCCGCAATTGGAATCACCGCCGTGTGGCGGATCGCGCCGCCCGAGAAGATCGCCACGTCGGTCGTGCCAGCGCCAATGTCGACCAACGCCACGCCGAGCTCCTTCTCGTCGTCGGTCAGAATGGCCTGGCTCGAGGCCAGCGGGTTGAGCATCAGCTGGTCCACTTCCAGGCCGCAGCGCCGAACGCACTTGATGATGTTTTCCGCCGCGCTCTGCGCGCCCGTGACGATGTGCACCTTGGCCTCGAGCCGGATGCCGCTCATGCCGATCGGTTCCTTCACCTCCTGGCCGTCGATCACGAATTCCTGCGGCTCCACCAGCAGCAAGCGCTGGTCGGTCGAGATGTTGATCGCCTTGGCGGTCTCGATCACGCGCGCCACATCGGTCGCGCTGACCTCCCGGTCCTTGATGGCCACCATGCCGCTGGAGTTGATGCCGCGAATGTGGCTGCCGGTGATGCCGGTGTAGACCCGCGCAATGCGACAGTCGGCCATCAGCTCGGCCTCTTTCAGCGCCTGCTGGATGCTCTGCACGGTCGCGTCGATGTTGACCACCACGCCGCGCTTCAAGCCATGACTGGCCGACACGCCGAGACCCGCGAGCTTGAGATCGCCGTTGGGCTGGACCTCAGCGACCACCACCATGATCTTGGCGGTGCCAATGTCGAGTCCGACCACCAAATCCTTGTATTCCTTGGCCATGATTGCTTCTTGATTACCTCGGGGTTTGCGTTTTCCCGGCAGGGATGTCGGTGACGGTGGTCACGCCGCGCATGCGCAGGGCGTAACCGTTGGGATAGCGGAGATCGGCGGACTGCACCGCACCGGCGTAGCGCTCGGTGAGCTGGCCCAGGGTGGCGGTGAAACGGCGCGTGCGTTCCATCAGGTCGTCGGGTGTGCCGCGGCCCAGTTCGATCACGGCGCCGTTGTCCAGGCGCGCCTGCCAGCTGCCACGTTCGCTGAGTTCCAGACGTTCCAAAACGAACTGCAATCGGGCGAACTCGGTGCCCAGCGCCTGGTAGAGCGCCCACACCTGACCCGACTGCTCTGCCGGACCCGCCAGTTCGGGCAGGCCGTCGCCATCGTCAGGGCTGGCATCGAACACCTCACCCTGCTGATTGACGAGCTGACCCGAGCCCGACTGGCCCCACCAGGCCACGGCCTGGTGCTCTTCCAGGGTGACGCGCAACCGGTTCGGGAACTCGCGCTGCACCACGGCCTTGCGAACCCAGGGCACGCCCTCGAACACTTCGCGCACCTGGCCCAGGTCCACCGTGAGGAAGCTGCCGGTCAGCCGCGTCTTCATCTGCTTGGCCAACTGGGCACGAAAGCTCACGGCGTTCTGGTGCGCCACGTCGCCCTGCACGGTGATGGCGCGCACGGACCACACGGGGTGCTGCACCAGCCAGGTGGCCAGCAGGGCGGTGCAAAGCACCACGAACACCACCACGAGCACGTGCGTCACCAGCGTCATGAGTCTGACGTCCAGTGGCAGCGGGGTCGGGCGGGTGGTGGCCATGGTTGGGAGGGATCAGGCCGGGTTGTCCAGCGCAGCGCCGGCGATCAGTTGCACGCACAGGTCTTCGTACGACAGACCTGCGGCCTTCGCCGACATCGGCACCAGCGAGTGGCCGGTCATGCCGGGCGAGGTGTTGATCTCGAGCAGGAAGGGCTTGCGGTCGCTCGCGCGGATCATCACGTCGGCACGGCCCCAGCCACGGCAGCCCAGGGCGCGGTAGCTGGCCAGCACGATTCGCTGGATCTCGCGTTCCTCCGCTTCCGGCAAACCACTGGGGCAGTGGTACTTGACCTCATCGGTGAAGTACTTGTTCTGGTAGTCGTACGCGCCATCGGGGGCCACGATCCGCACCACGGGCAAGGCACGGGCCTGCTCTCCGGTGCCGAGCACCGGGCAGGTCACTTCTTCGCCGTCGATGAACTCTTCACACAGCACGTCGGGGTCGTAACGCACCGAGAGGGCCACGGCCTCCTGCATGTCGGAATAGCCGCGCACCTTGGTCACGCCGATGGACGAACCTTCGCGCGGCGGCTTGACGATGAGGGGCAAACCCAGGACGTCGGGCACGCCCCGCGTGTCTTCGCGCGTCTGGTGCTCGGGCGACAGCACCACGTAGCGCGGCGTGGGCAGGCCTTCGGCGATCCACATGCGTTTGGTCATCACCTTGTCCATCGCGATGGCCGATGCCAGCACGCCGGGGCCGGTGTAGGGAATGCCCAGCAGTTCCAGTGCACCCTGCACCGTGCCGTCTTCACCATGACGGCCGTGCAGCGTGATGAAGCAGCGCTGGAAGCCTTCGCGCTTGAGATCGCCCAGATCGCGCTCGGCCGGGTCGAAGGCGTGGGCGTCCACACCCTTGGACTTCAGCGCGGCCAGCACGCCCGTGCCAGACATCATCGACACTTCGCGCTCGGCCGAGCTGCCGCCCATGAGCACCGCCACCTTGCCCAGCGCCTGCGTGTTCACCACCGTGTTCTCCATTCCGTTCATGCCTGGGCTCCCTGTGCCAGTTCGATCACCTGCGCCGCCACGTTGCCCACCGTGCCCGCGCCCATGCAAAGCACCACGTCGCCATCGCGCGCGTTGTCCAGCACGGCCTGCGCCATGGCGGCGATGTCGTCCACGAACACCGGTTCGAGCTTGCCCGCCACGCGCAGCGCGCGCGCCAGCGAGCGCCCGTCGGCTGCCACGATAGGCGCCTCGCCAGCGGCGTAGACCTCGGCCAGCAGCACGGCGTCGGCCTGGCCGATGACCTTGACGAAATCCTCGAAGCAATCGCGCGTGCGGGTATAGCGGTGCGGCTGGAACGCCAGCACCAGCCGCCGGCCCGGATAGGCACCACGCGCCGCCGCCAGCGTGGCCGCCATCTCCACCGGGTGGTGGCCGTAGTCGTCCACCACGGTGCAATGTCCACCACTGGGCAGCGCGGCCTCGCCATAGCGCTGGAAGCGCCGGCCCACGCCCTTGAACTCGGCCAGCGCCTGCTGCACCGCGGCGTCTTCCACGCCGAGTTCCACCGCGATGCCGATGGCCGCCAGCGCATTGAGCACGTTGTGATCACCCGGCAAGTTGAGCACGATGTCGAGATCGGGCAGTTCCACGCCGTTGCGGCGTTGCACGGTGAAGTGCATCTGCGTGTCCACCGCGCGCACGTTGATGGCGCGCACCTGGGCGTCTTCCGAGAAACCGTAACTGGTGATGGGCCGGGCGATGCGAGGCAGGATCTCGCGGATGGCGGGGTCGTCCACGCACACCACCGCCGCACCGTAGAACGGCATCTTGTGCAGAAAGTCCACGAAGGCGGTCTTCAGGTTGCCGAAATCGTGACCGTAGGTATCCATGTGGTCGGCATCGATGTTGGTGACGACCGAGAGCACCGGCAGCAGGTTGAGGAAGGAGGCGTCGGATTCGTCGGCCTCGACCACGATGTACTCGCCCGAGCCGAGTTGCGCGTTGGCGTTGGCGCTGTTCAGGCGCCCGCCGATCACGAAGGTCGGGTCCAGATGGCCGGCGGCGAGCACGCTGGTGACCAGGCTGGTGGTGGTGGTCTTGCCGTGCGTGCCGGCAATCGCCACGCCCTTCTTCATGCGCATGAGCTCGGCCAGCATCACCGCGCGCGGCACCACGGGAATCAGTTTGGCGTGCGCGGCCACCACCTCGGGGTTGTCTTCCTTGACCGCGGTGGACGTGACGATGGCGTCGGCGCCCTCAATGTGCGCGGCGTCGTGGCCCACGAACACCTCGGCCCCGAGCGCCACCAGCCGGCGCGTGACAGTGCTTTCACCCAGGTCGCTGCCCGAGATGCGGTAGCCCTGGTTCAGCAACACCTCGGCGATGCCGCTCATGCCGGCGCCGCCGATGCCGACGAAGTGGATGTGTCGAATGGCGTGCTTCATGCTGTCTGAACTTTCGCGAGTTGCTCGCAGGCGAGCACCACGGCCGCCACGGCTTCTGTCTTTTCCATCTGCTTGGCTTTCTGCGCCATCGCCATCAATTGCGCTCGCTGCACGGTCTGCAGCGTCTGCGCGAGCGACTGCGGCGTGAACTGCGGCTGAGGCACCAGCCAGGCGGCGCCCGCATCCACGAGGAAACGCGCGTTGGTGGTCTGGTGGTCGTCCACCGCCGCCGGGAAGGGAACGAACAGCGCCGCGGCACCCACGGCAGCGATTTCGGTCACGGTGCTGGCGCCAGCGCGGCAGACGACAAGGTCGGCATCGGCAAAGGCCTGCGCCGTGTCTTCAATGAAGGGCGTGAGTTCTGCCTGCACACCGGCTGCGGCGTAGCTGGCGCGCAGCGCGTCGATCTGTTTTTCGCCGCTCTGGTGCGTGACCTGCGGGCGCTCGGCTTCGGGCAGCAGGGCCAGCGCCTGCGGCACGGTGTCGTTGAGCGCGCGGGCGCCGAGACTGCCACCCACCACGAGAAGGCGAAGCGGGCCGCTTCGTCCCGCAAAGCGTTTGGCGGGCTCCGGCTGGTTCAGGAACGCGGTGCGCAACGGGTTGCCCACCCACTCGGCCTTCTTGAACACGTTGGGAAAGGCGGTGAACACCCGGTCGGCCACACCGGCCAGCACCTTGTTGGCCATGCCGGCCACCGAGTTCTGCTCGTGCAACACCAGCGGCTTGCCGGCGAGCACACCCATCATGCCGCCAGGGAAGCTGATGTAGCCCCCCAGGCCCAGCACCACGTCGGGCCGCACCTTGCGCACCACCTGCAGCGATTGCCAGAAGGCGCGCAGCAGGCGCAGCGGCAGCAAGGCGATCGTGAGCAAGCCCTTGCCTCGCACGCCGCCGAAGTCGATCGTTTCCAGGGTGAAGCCGCGCGGGGGTACCAGCCGGCTTTCCATGCTGCCGGGTGCGCCCAGCCAGTGGACGCGCCAGCCGCGCTCGCGCAGGGCTTCGGCCACGGCGAGACCCGGGAAGATGTGACCGCCAGTGCCACCAGCCATCACCAGAGCGCAGGGTGGCTGTTTCACGCGCGCCCTCCTCGCATCATCTGCCGGTTCTCATAGTCCACGCGCAGCACGATGGCGATGGCCACCAGATTGAGCAGGATGGCGGAGCCGCCGTAGCTCATGAGCGGCAACGTGAGGCCCTTGGTGGGCAATGCGCCCAGGTTCACGCCGATGTTGATGAACGCCTGGAAACCCATCCACAGACCCACACCCTGCGCCACCAGACCGGCAAAGACCTGGTCCAGCGCAATGGCCTGGCGGCCGATGTGCATGATGCGGCGCGTGAGCCAGAGGAACAGGCCGATGAGCACCACCACGCCGATCAGGCCGAACTCCTCGCCGATCACCGCGAGAAGAAAGTCGGTGTGCGCCTCGGGCAGCCAGTGAAGTTTTTCCACGCTGCCGCCCAGTCCCACGCCGAAGATTTCGCCCCGGCCGAACGCGATGAGCGAGTGCGAGAGCTGGTAACCCTTGCCCAGCGCGTGCTCCACGCTCCAGGGGTCGAGGTAGGCGAAGATCCGGTCGCGCCGCCACTCGCTGGCCATGATCATCAACGCGAAGGCGCCGACCACCACCGCCGCGATGAGGAAGAACATGCGCGCGTTCACGCCGCCCAGGAACAGGATGCCCATGGCGATGACCACGATCACCATGAAGGCGCCCATGTCGGGCTCGGCCAGCAGCAGCATGCCTACCACGCCCACCGCCACCGCCATCGGAGCCACAGCGTGGAAGAAGCGTTCTTTCACTTCCATCTTGCGCACCATGTAACTGGCGGCGTAGAGCAGCACGGCCAGCTTGCCGAGCTCGGAGGGCTGGAAGTTCATGATGCCCAGCGAGATCCAGCGCCGTGCGCCGTTGACGCCTTTGCCGATGCCAGGGATCAGCACCAGCACGAGCAACAGCAGCGCGGCGGCGAACAGCCAGGGCGCCATCTTTTCCCAGGAGCGCAGCGGGAACTGGAACGCCACCATGGCCGCGATCAACCCGATGACCATGGAGATGCCGTGGCGCAGCACGAAGTGTGTGTGCGCGTAGTTGGCAAAGCGCGGGTTGTCGGGCAGGGCGATCGAGGCCGAATACACCATCACCAGGCCCCACGCCAGCAACGCCACCACCACCCACAGCAGGGGTTGATCGAAGCCGAGTTCGCGCACGGCCACGTTGCGCGTGCCGGCGTAGGTGCGGTTGGACAGCCGCACCGGCAAGTCATCGCGCGAGGAACCGCCCGCCAGCGCACCTGCGAGGTCGCGCCCGCCCAGGCCCGGCAGACTCTCGCGCAGGCGTTGCAGCCAGGACTTGGCGGGTGCGGGTTTCTTCTTCATTGGCCGCTCTCCACACTCAAGCCATGTTCCAGTGCGAGCGCGTGCACCGCGTCCACGAACACGCGCGCACGGTGCACGTAGTTGTCGAACATGTCCAGGCTGGCGCAGGCGGGCGACATCAGCACCGCATCCCCCGAACGGGCCTGCTGCGCGGCCAGGCTGACCGCCTCCGGCAATGTGGCGGCATCGAGCTGTTGCGCTCCGGCTTCGTCCAGCGCCGTGCCCACCGCAGCGCGCAACAGCGCGGCGTCGCGGCCGATATAGACCACCGCCCGCGCATGCCGCGCCAGCGGTTCGGCCAGCGGTGCGAAGTCCTGTCCCTTGCCGTCGCCTCCGAGAATGACCACCAGGCGCCGCTCGGCACCGAGGCCACGCACGGCGGCCAGGGTGGCACCCACGTTGGTGCCTTTGCTGTCATCGAAGTACTCCACCTCGTCGACGATGGCCACCGGCTCCACGCGGTGCGGCTCGCCCCGGTACTCGCGCAAGCCGTGCAGCATGGGACCGAGTGCGGCGCCGGTGGAGGTGGCCAGTGCGAGTGCGGCCAGGGCGTTGGCGGCGTTGTGGCGGCCACGGATGCGCAACGCGTCCACGGGCATGAGGCGCTGGTAATACAACTCCTCATCCTCTTCCGTGGCACGGCCGCGCTTGCGCGTCTCGTCCAGCGCCAGGGCGCGCACCAGCCAGGCCATGCCGTTCACCGTTTCGATGCCCCAGTCGCCCGCGCGCGTGGGCACGTCGAACCCGAAGCTGGCCCAAGGTCGGGCGCTTTGCTGGCGGTTGCGGTTGCCCACCTTCACCGTCACCAGGCCGGGCTGCAGCGCCATCACCAACGGGTCGTCGCGGTTGAGCAGCATGAGCGCCTGCGAGCCGAATGCCGCCGCCTTGGCCCGCGTGTAGGCCGTCATGCCACCGTGCCAATCGAGGTGGTCTTCCGTCAGGTTGAGCACCGTGGCAGCCGTGGGCACAGGATCCCAGGCGCCACCGGCGGTGCCGTCGAGCTGGAAGCTGGAGAGTTCGAGCACCCACACAGACGGCAGGTGGGCCGGCTGTGGTGGTTCGATGGGCGGGGGCACGATCTGTGTCGGGCCGTCTTCCTCGCCTTCGGCAGCAGGCGGCAATACCTCTTCGCTCGCTTCTTCGTCTGGCGTGTCATCGAGCGTCGCGACGGCCACCGGTGTCTCGTGCGGCACTTCTGCAGCCTGCGCTTCGGCTGCTGCACGCTCATCGTCGGCCTGCTGGGCAACCGTTTCATGGTCCAGCGCAGCGGACAGCACGTCCAGCAAGGACGGGCCGATGTTGCCAGCCAACGCCACGTTCACCCCCGCGCGCTGCAGCAACAGACCGGTGAGCGAGGTCACGGTGGTCTTGCCGTTCGTGCCGGTGATGGCCAGCACCTTCGGTCGGTACGGCAGGCGCTCGCGCTGTGCGAGTTCGCCCAGCGCGCGGGCGAACAGGTCGAGTTCCCCCACCACGGCCACGCCACGCGCCTGAGCCCAGTCGAACACCGCCTGCAGCGAAGCCGGTGCCAGGCCCGGACTGCGTGCGATCAGCTGCCATTCGCCGCGCGCCAGTAGCACATCGTCGAACGGACCGGCCACGAAATCGGCCTGCGGGCACTCGGCCTGCAAGGCTGCGAGCTGTGGTGGCGCCTCGCGCGTGTCGGCCACGGTCACGCGCGCACCCTGGCGCGTGCACCAGCGTGCCATGGCCAGGCCGGATGCACCGAGCCCGAGGACGAGGACGGCCTGGTCTTTCATCGGAGTTTCAGCGTGGACAGCCCCACGAGGCACAGCAGCATGGTGATGATCCAGAAGCGCACGACGACCTGCGTCTCTTTCCAGCCCTTCTTCTCGAAATGGTGGTGCAGCGGTGCCATCTGGAAAAGTCGGCGGCCCGTGCCGTACCGGCGCTTGGTGTACTTGAACCAGGTCACCTGCAGCATCACCGAGAGCGCTTCCACCACGAAGATGCCGCCCATGATGGCCAGCACGATTTCCTGGCGCACGATGACGGCGATGGTGCCCAGCGCGCCACCGAGAGCGAGCGCACCCACGTCGCCCATGAAGACCTGCGCGGGGTGCGTGTTGAACCAGAGGAAGGCCAGGCCGGCGCCGGCCATGGCGGCGCAGAAGATCAGCAGTTCACCGGCGCCCGGAATGTGCGGCAGCAGCAGGTAGCGCGAGAACACCGCGTTGCCGGTGACATAGGCAAACACACCCAGTGCCGAACCCACCATGACCACCGGCATGATGGCCAGCCCATCCAGACCATCGGTGAGGTTGACCGCGTTGCTCGAACCCACGATGACCAGGTAGGTCATGACCACAAAGCCGAACACACCCAGCGGGTAGCTGATTTCCTTGAAGAACGGCACGAGCAGGCCGGCCTGTGGCGGCAGATCCACCGTGAAACCCGAGCGCACCCAGGCAACGAAGAGTTCCAGCACGCGCAGATTGCTGGATTCGGAGACGGCGAACACCAGGTAGAACGCTGCCACCAGGCCGATCACCGATTGCCAGAAATACTTCTCGCGCGAACGCATGCCCTCGGGGTCCTTGTGCACCACCTTGCGCCAGTCATCTGCCCAGCCGATGGCGCCGAAGCCCAGCGTGACCAGCAGCACGATCCACACGAAACGGTTGGACAGGTCGAACCAGAGCAAGGTGGAAAGCGCGATCGCAAACAGGATCAGCACGCCGCCCATGGTGGGCGTGCCGCCCTTGCTCAGGTGCGTCTGCATCGCGTACTCGCGGATCGGCTGGCCGATCTTGAGCGCAGCCAGGCGACGGATGAAGAAGGGGCCTGCCACCAGGCCCACCAGCAGGGCCGTCAGCGCGGCCATGACGGCGCGAAAGGTCAGGTACTGGAACACCCGCAGCGAACCGAATTCGGGTGAAAGGCCTTGCAGCCAGAGGGCCAGGCTAGGCAGCATGGGCGTTGTCCTTGTTGTTGTCCATGTGTGGTGCGTGCTCCAGCGCCTGCAAGGCCTGCACCACGCGTTCCATGCGCATGAACCGCGAACCCTTGACGAGCACACTGCGGAAGACGGGCCGGTCGTCGGTGACGGCCGCGCAAACGGCACCAGCCATGGCCGGTACCTCGACCCAGTGGATGGGCTCCGGCGCTCCGGCTGCGCGAAGCGCGGCACAGGCCCGGGCCATCCAGTCCCCGGTGACGTGCACCGCCTCGATACCGCGCGCCTGGGCGTGGCGCAGCACCTCTTCATGAAAGGCCAGGCCCTGTTCACCGACCTCGCCCATGTCGCCCAGCGCCAGCAAGCGTGGGGACGGCAATTCGGCCAGCACGTCGATGGCCGCGCGCACCGAGTCGGGGTTGGCGTTGTAGGTGTCGTCGATCAGCGTGACACAACGCTCGCCCAGACGCATCGAGAGCGCGCGCGAGCGTCCACCCACCGGCTCGAACGCATCCAGCCCACGCGCGATCGCTTCCAGCGGCACGCCCGCTGCCAGGGCGCATGTGGCAGCGGCAAGCGCATTTCGCACGTTGTGCCGACCTGCGATGCGCAGGTGCACGTCGGCCTCTCCGGCGTGGCATTTGAAGCGGAGTGCCCATGCACCACCCTGCCACGCGGTGCTGACGGCGGTGACGTCGGCACCTGCGTCGGTATCGCTGAAGGTGAGCACGCGCCGGGCTGCGGCCAGCTTGCGCCACAACGGGGTGTAGGTGTCATCGGATGGGAAAACAGCTACGCCGTCTTCCCCCAGTGCGTGGATGACCTGCCCGTTTTCCAGCGCAACCGCCTCCACGGTGGCCATGAACTCCTGATGCTCGCGCTGCGCGTTGTTCACCAGCGCCACCGTGGGCCGCGCCAGCGCCGCGAGCTCGGCGATCTCCCCCGGGTGGTTCATGCCCAGTTCGACCACAGAGAGGCGATGGCCTGCGTTCAGGCGCAACAGCGTGAGCGGCACACCGATGTCGTTGTTGAAATTGCCCAGCGTGGCATGCGCCGCCTCACCAGCGGCCGCGCGCAGGATGGACGCGATCATCTGCGTCACGGTGGTCTTGCCATTGCTGCCGGTCACGGCGATCAGCGGCAGGCTGAACTGCGCGCGCCACAGGCTCGCCAGCTCGCCCAGCGCGCGCCGCGCATCGGGCACCACCACACCGGCCAGGCCAGCCTCGACCAGGCCATGGTCGGCAATGGCGGCCAGCGCGCCCTGAGCCTGCGCCTGGGGCAGGAATTCGTGCGCGTCGAAGCGCTCGCCCTTGAGCGCGACGAACAGGTCACCCGGTTGCAGACTGCGCGTGTCGGTGTGCACGCGGGTGAACGGCAGGTCCACGTTGCCCACTGCATGGGCGCCGTTGAGCTGTGCAAGCAACTGGCCGATGGTCTTCATGCGGTGGCTCCCTGGCGCGCGCGCCGCTGCAGCGCGTCGCGCGCCTCGTGCAGGTCGGAGAAAGGTCGCTTGATGCCCATCACATCCTGGTAGTCCTCGTGGCCCTTGCCGGCGATCAGCACCACATCGCGCGCGTCGGCCCGCGACACCGCCAGATCGATGGCACGTGCGCGATCGGGCTCGATCTGTGCCGCCGCCGGGCTGGACAGCCCGGCCACCATCTGATGCAGGATCACCTGCGGGTCTTCGCTGCGCGGGTTGTCGCTGGTGAGCACCGGCTGGCGAGCTTCGCGCTCGGCGGCAGCGGCCATCAAGGGGCGTTTGCCGGCGTCGCGGTCGCCCCCACAACCCACCACCACCCAGAGCACGCCACCGCGTTGCCGAGCCAGCGGCTGCAGGGCCTGCAGGGCTTTCTGCAAGGCATCGGGGGTGTGCGCATAGTCCACCAGCACCAGTGGCTGCCCCGGCGCGGCGGCAGCAACCTGCTCCATGCGGCCGGGCACCGGCGTGAGGGTGGTGCAGGCGCGCACGGCCTCAAGCAGGGGAACGCCCAACGCGCGGGCCGTGGCCAGCACGCACAGCAGATTCGACACGTTGTAGCGTCCCACCAGCGGCAAGGCGAGTTCGTGGGTCTCCAGCACCTGCCCCTGGGCATGGCGCTCGCCGACACGCAAGGCCATGCCGTGGTCGGTGAAGCGCAGGTCCCTGGCGAACAGGCGCGCGCGCGCCAGGCGTTCGGACCCCGCATCTTCGGACTCAATGGCGACGGTCCAGAGATCGAGGCCACGGCTGGCCAGCGAGGCCGCCAGCGCCACGCCGCGCGGATCGTCCAGATTCACCACCGCACTGACCAACGCAGGCCAGTCGAACAAGGCCGCCTTGGCGGACCAGTAGGCCTCCATGCTGCCGTGGTAATCAAGGTGGTCCTGCGTGAAGTTGGTGAACACCGCCACGCGCAGGCGCGTGGCATTCAGGCGCCCTTCCACCAGACCGATCGACGAGGCCTCGATCGCACAGGCCTTCAGACCCTCATCGGCAAAGCGGCGCAACTGCGTCTGCAACATCACCGGATCGGGCGTGGTGAGCCCCGTGGGGATCAGCGCAACGCTTTCGCCTGCAGCCGCAGGCGGGCGGCCCATGCCGAGCGTGCCCACCACCGCGCAGGGCCTCTGGCACGCCGAGAGCAACTGGGCGGTCCACCAGGCGGTGGACGTCTTGCCGTTGGTCCCGGTGATGGCCACCATGTCTAGCGCCGCACTGGGCATGCCGTGAAAGGCACTGGCGATGGCCCCAGCCGAGGTCTTGAGCCCTGGCACGGCTGCGATGCGCTCATCGGTAAAGCCATGGGCTTCCACACCGTCGAGTTCGACGAGTGCCGCGCTGGCGCCGGCGCGCAAGGCATCGGCCACAAAGCGGCGGCCATCGGTGGCCGCCCCCGGCCAGGCCACGAATCCATCGCCCTCACGCAGACGGCGGCTGTCGCAGTGCAGTTCGCCAGTCACGCGCTCGCGCAGCCATTCGGCCACGGCATGGGGATGGAGGATGGTGCGCATGATCAGAACGACTCTTCCACCACTTCGGTGACGATTTGCGGCTTGACGTTCATGTCGGGCTGCACGCCCAGGATGCGCAGCGTCTGCTGCACGGTTTCGCTGAACACTGGCGCCGCGACCACCCCGCCGTAGAAGGCGCCGTTGCTGGGCTCGTCGACCATCACCGCCACCACGATGCGGGGCGACTCCACCGGTGCCAGCCCCACGAACCAGCTGCGGTACTTCTTGTCGGCGTATCCCTTGCCTTCCTGCTTGCGCGCAGTGCCGCTCTTGCCACCGACCGAATAGCCCATGGTCTGCGCGCGCGATCCGGTACCGCCCGGGCCGGCGGCCAGGCCCAGCATCTGCCGCACGGCGACCGAGTTCTTCTCGCTGAACACACGAACGCCCGCCACGTGGTCGGCCGACTTCTGCAACGTCACGGGAATCAGCTCACCGTCGCGTGCAAAGACGGTGTAGGCCTGCGCCAGCTGGAACAGCGAGGTCGACAGCCCGTAGCCATAGCTCATGGTGGCCTGTTCGATCGGGCGCCAGCTCTTGTAGGGCCGCAGGCGCCCAGCCACCGCACCGGGAAACGGCACCTGCGGCTTCTGCCCGAAACCCGCCTGCGCGTAGGTTTCCCACATCTCGCGCGGGCTCATCTGCATCGCCATCTTGACGGTGCCCACGTTGCTCGACTTCTGGATCACCTGCGAAACCGTGAGCACATCATTGGGATGCGAATCGCTGATGGTGGAACCACCGATCATGATGCGGCCCGGTGCCGTGTTGATGGGGGTGTTGGGTGTGACCAGCCCCTTGTCCAGCGCCAGTCCGACGATGAACGGTTTCATGGTCGAACCCGGCTCGAAACTGTCGGTGAGCACGCGGTTGCGCAACTGCTCCCCCGTGAGGTTCTGGCGGCGGTTGGGGTTGTAGCTCGGGTAATTGGCCAGCGCCAGCACCTCACCGGTGAGCGTGTCGATCACCACCACGCTGCCCGCACGGGCCTTGTGCAGCTGCACCGCGTCCTTGAGCTTCTGGTAGGCGAAATACTGCACCTTGCTGTCGATCGAGAGCTGCAGGTCGGGTCCGTCCACCGGCGGCACCACGTCGCGCACGTCTTCCACCACGCGGCCCAGGCGGTCCTTGATCACGCGACGCGAGCCATTCTTGCCCGCCAGTTTCGAGTTGAAGGCCAGCTCCACGCCCTCCTGCCCGATGTCCTCCACGTTGGTGAAACCGACCACGTGCGCCGCCGCTTCGCCCTCGGGGTATTCACGCTTGTACTCGCGGCGCTGGTAGATGCCTTTGATGCCGAGTGCTGCAATCTCCCTGGCCACCGGCTCGTCCACCTGGCGCTTGATCCACACGAAAGTCTTGTCTTCGTTGGCCAGGCGTTTGCGCAGATCGGCCAGCGGCATCTCCAGCAGCTTCGCCAGCTGGCGCAGCTTCGGATCGCCGCGGTCCACGTCTTCAGGAATCGCCCAGATGCTTTGAGCCACCACGCTGGACGCGAGGATCAGGCCATTGCGATCGAGCACACGGCCGCGGTTGGCAGGCAGCTCCAGCGTGCGGGCAAAGCGCACTTCGCCCTGACGCTGGAAGAAGTCGTTGCCGAACACCTGCACGTAGGCGGCCCGTCCGGCAAGACCTGCGAAGGCCATCGCCAGCGCCGCCACGATGAACTTGCTGCGCCAGACGGGCGTGCGGCTGGCCAGCAAGGGGCTCGCGGAGTAGTTGATGCTGCGGCTCATGGCCGGCGCTCCGATGTGGCGGGCGCAGCAGCAGGTTGCGGCTCGAACACGGTGACGTACTGCGTGATGCCCGGCGTGACCGGACGCATCTGCAACTGGCGCGATGCGAGCAACTGCACGCGCGCAGGTGTGGCCTGGGCGCGCTTTTGCACCTGCAGTTGCTCATGCTCGGCGTCCAGCTTGCGCGACTGCGCCTGCGAACGGTCCAGAGCGGCATAAAGCCGGCGCGACTCGTATTGCGTGTGCACGAGGTAGAACGCGCTCGCGATCACCGCCACCAGCAAAACAAGATTCAGCCGGATCATGAGGTCAGCCCCCTTCCAGGAACACCGCAGATCCGGCTCCGCCGGTCTGCTGGTGTTGCCCCCTTGAGGGGGAATGCGGCTACACGCAGTGAGCAAGCGACGGGGGTGGTCATGCTTCGGCTCCCGTTCGCTCGGCCACACGCATCACCGCGCTGCGTGAACGGGCATTGCCCTGGACCTCCTCATCGGAAGGCATCACGCGCTGGAGGCCGCGCAGCGCCATCGGCGCGGGTTCGGCAAAGGGCACGCGGCGATCCACCACGGCACGCGAATGGCGCGCCATGAACTGCTTGACCATGCGGTCTTCGAGCGAATGGAAGCTGATGACCACCAGTTTTCCTCCCGGACGCAACACCTTCAGACTGGCCTCTAGCGCTTGTTGCAACTCTTCAAGCTCGGCGTTGATGAAAATCCGAAGAGCCTGAAATGTGCGCGTTGCAGGGTCCTTGCCCGGCTCGCGGGTTTTGACCGCGCCAGCCACGACTTCGGCCAGCTCGCGGGTGGTTCGAAAAGGGCCCCGTTCCTGTCGGCGACGATCAATCGCCTTTGCAATCGATTGAGCAAACCGTTCTTCGCCATACTCACGAATGACCTCCGCCAGGGTGGAAATCTCGGCCGTCTCCAGCCACTGCGCCACGCTCTGGCCGCGCGTGGTGTCCATGCGCATGTCCAGAGGTCCATCGTGGCGAAAGGAAAAGCCTCGCTGGGGATCGTCGATCTGCGGTGAACTCACACCCAGATCCATCAGCACGCCGTCGGCGCTCGCCACACCCAGCTCTGCCAGATGCGCAAAACCTTCGTGCCGAATGGAAAAACGGCCATCGCTGGCCGCCAGTTCCTGCGCCACCGACACCGCCTGTGGGTCCTTGTCGAAGGCGGTCAGCCGCCCTTTCGAAGACAAGCGCTCCAGCACCAGGCGCGAGTGGCCACCTCGCCCGAAGGTGGCGTCCACGTAATGCCCGTCCGGGTTGATCGACAGCGCCTGCACAGCTTCGTTCAACAGGACGGTGTGGTGAATCCATGCGCCTTGCACCATCGCCCTTAGAAGGAGAAGTCCTTGAAGACATCGGGCATGTCGGCCTTCATGGCTTCGGCTTCTTGCGCCGCGTAGGCCTGGGCATCCCACAGCTCAAGGTAGGCGCCCATGCCCAGCAACACCGCATCCTTGGTGATGCCGGCAGCCGCGCGCAGTTCGGGCGAGACCAGCACGCGCCCGGTGCCGTCCATCTCGACGTCCATCGCATTGCCCAGGAAAATGCGCTTCCACCACTGGGCCGACATCGGCAGCGATGCGATCCGATCCCGGAATTCTTCCCACGCACTGCGCGGAAAGATCATCAGACAGCCATGGGGATGCTTGGTGATGGTGAGCTGATTCGAACCCGCGCCCAGGGCGTCACGGTGCCGCGTCGGCACGGAGAGCCGACCCTTGACATCGAGACTGAGAGAAGACGCACCCTGGAACACCGCAGTCAATCCTTGAAAAACACTTTTCACCACTTAATTGCACTTTTCTCCACTTTATCAGGAAAAGGTGGAGGCGCAAGCGCGCGGCTACAGATTTTTTCAATGAAATCAACCACTTAGGAGGCAAAGGTGCACCTCCATCGAATCAAAAACGCATTAAAAGCAAGCACTTACAACAAGCACTGCATGTGATGCTTGAAAACCCTGAAAGAGACAGGGCTGTACAGGTAATCAGTTGATGACGCGCGGGGTGCGCGCCAGACATCAGAGGATGTAACGAGACAGGTCTTCGTTCTGACTGAGTTCGCCCAGTCGCCCATCCACATAAGCGGCATCGATGGCGATGGTCTGGCCGCCCAGATGAGCGGCATCGAAGCTGACCTCGTCGAGCAGATGTTCCATGACGGTGGCCAGGCGGCGCGCCCCAATGTTTTCGGTGCGTTCGTTCACATCGCATGCGATCTGCGCGAGGCGACGGATGCCCTCCGGGCTGAACTCGATCGTCACACCCTCGGTGGCGAGCAGCGCCTGGTACTGACGCACCAGCGAGGCGTGCGTCTGCGTGAGGATGGCTTCGAAGTCGTCGACCGACAGCGACTGCAATTCCACGCGGATCGGGAAACGGCCCTGCAACTCGGGGATCAGGTCGCTCGGCTTGGCGAGGTGGAAGGCGCCGCTGGCGATGAAGAGAATGTGATCGGTCTTGATGACACCGTACTTGGTCGTGACCGACGTGCCCTCCACCAGCGGCAGCAGATCGCGCTGCACGCCCTGGCGCGAGACCTCGGCCGTGCCACCGCCTTCGTTGCGCGAAGTGACCTTGTCGATCTCGTCGATGAACACAATGCCGTTCTGTTCGGCGTTGTGCAGCGCGCGCGTGCGGATCTCGTCTTCGTTGACGAGCTTGCCCGCTTCTTCTTCGATGAGCAGCTTCATCGCCCCTGCGATGGGCAGCTTGCGCGTCTGGCGCTTGCCCGCGCCCATCTGGCTGAACATGCCGCGCAGTTGTTCGGCCATTTCCTCCATGCCCGCCGGCCCCATGATTTCCATGGGGGGTCGCTGCTCGATCAGGTCGATCTCGATCTCCCGATCGTCCAGCTCGCCTTCGCGCAGCTTCTTGCGGAAGTTCTGGCGCGCCGTGCTCTCGGTGGTGGCGACCACGCTGGCCGGTTCGGCTGCCATGCTGCGCGGCGGCGGAATCAGGATGTCGAGGATGCGGTCTTCCGCGGCATCTTCTGCACGCGTTCGCTGCTTGCGCATTTCCACTTCACGCGTCTGCTTGATGGCGATCTCGGCCAGGTCGCGGATGATGCTGTCGACGTCCTTGCCCACGTAGCCCACCTCGGTGAACTTGGTGGCCTCCACCTTGATGAAGGGCGCGTCGGCCAGACGCGCCAGGCGGCGAGCGATCTCGGTCTTGCCCACGCCGGTGGGGCCGATCATGAGGATGTTCTTGGGCGTGATCTCGGGGCGCAGCTTGTCGTCGACCTGCTGGCGCCGCCAGCGGTTGCGCAGCGCAATGGCCACGGCACGCTTGGCACCCTTCTGGCCGATGATGAAACGGTCAAGTTCGGAAACGATTTCCTGTGGCGTCATGGAAGACATGTGTCGGGCTCAGTCCAGCGTTTCGATGGTGTGGTTCATGTTGGTGTAGATGCAGAGTTCACCCGCGATCGCGAGCGACTTGCGCACCACTTCTTCGGCGCTGAGTTCGGTGTGGTCGACCAGCGCCTTGGCCGCGGCCTGCGCATAGGCGCCGCCCGATCCGATGGCGACGATGCCGTGCTCGGGCTCGAGCACGTCGCCGTTGCCGGTGATGATGAGCGAGGCGCTGTGGTCGGCCACGGCCAGCATCGCTTCCAGACGGCGCAACACGCGGTCGGTTCGCCAGTCGCGGGTGAGCTCGATCGCGGCTCGGACCAGGTGGCCCTGGTGCTTCTCCAGCTTGGCTTCGAAGCGTTCGAACAGGGTGAAGGCGTCGGCGGTGGCGCCTGCGAAGCCGGCCAGCACCTTGTCGTGGTAAAGCTTGCGCACCTTGCGCGCCGTGCCCTTGACCACGATGTTGCCAAGGGTCACCTGGCCATCACCGCCGATGGCCACCTGCACACCTTGCGGAGTCTGCCGGCGAACGCAGACGATGGTGGTGCCGTGAAAGGATTCCATGAAGTTCGAGTTGGGGTCGTGAAAAAGAAATGCAACGGCCCGCCGGGCGGATCGTTGCAACAGATGGTACCGGGGCCGGCGACGGGCCGACGGTCGTGCCGCTCAGTCGACGCGAACGACCACCTTGGCGTACTCGGTGATGCCGATCACGTGGAAGAAGGCCGACACCAGGCGGTGCGCGTCCACGAACTGCACCAGACGGCCTTCGGCGTGGTGGCTGGAGACCCAGTTGAGCAGGGTCCCTGCCGCAGAGAAGTCCACCCGGATCAGGTGGCGGCAGGAAATGATCAGCACGTCGGCGCCCTTGAGCTTGCGCTCCAGCGCATCGAGCGTGGTCTGCGGATCGCCGCGGATCTCGCCGGAGAGCTCGACCAGCCCGAGCTGGCTGGTCTCGGTGCCCTGGCTGTCGAGCAACGATTCACCACCACCGGGGTAGCCGGAGGCCACCTGTTCCAGCACCGATTCGCCCAGCACCGACTGACCGGCCTCACCGGGCTTGCTGTTGGAGACGGACGTGTAATGGCAGCGAGGCTTTTCCCAACCCGGGGGCGACACCTCATAGGTCACGCAGAAATCGAGCGCGGTCAGCTCGAACTCATCGGGACGGTTCATGATGCGCAGCACCGCCATTCGCAGTTCCCACCAGAGCTGCTCCACGTCGCGCCGGCTGGAAGGCGTCTGGCTCTTGAGCAGATCGCGGAACGAGCCTGCTCCCTGGAAACGAAGTTCCACGTCCTGGTCGCCCCAGAGCGTGAAAATGCCCAGCAGCGCTCGTGCGGCCTTGAGGTCCATGCTCTCCAGGGGTGTCCAGTCCAGCACCCAGGGCTGCGGCGCGCGCAGCAGCACGTTCTGCAGGGTGCCCACCGCGTGCGCATCGAGCTCGGGCTCGCTGACCCAGACCGCGCGGTTGTGGCCGGTGGATGGTGTGTAGACCTTGCCCGTCATCTTCGAGACGGCATCCGGCATGTCGTACCACTGAGGTGCCGAGCGGTTGAAGCGGTTGACGAAGTCCACCGCGCGGCTCTCGAACGGCGCAAGCTGTCCGGTGGCGCGATACAGGTCGAACAGCGCCAGCCAGTCTTCCTGCTGATCGGCCTTGGTGCCACCTTCGTTCAGCACTTCGAGCAAGCCTTGCTCGGCGCCCGCATCGTCGCCATTGGCGAAGCGGATGGCGGCTTCCTCGACTTCGGGATCCTGCGCAATCTCCTGCACATCCAGGGCGTAGAAATGCGAGGCGGAAAACTGTGAAGCCGGGCTGCCCGATTGCCGCTGCGATGTGGGGGCCATGAGGCCGGTGCGCGCCGGGGGCGCGGCTGCGGGTGGCGGTGGCGCATCGGCCACCTGCCGCTCACGCGAGGGCGACCAGGTCTTGCGCAGGGGCGCAGGCGCACTGGCGGGCTGGGTGTCGAGCATCGCCCGATCCAGCTTCTGATTGGCGGAATTCGGGCCCGCCGAAGCCGGGTTGGGCAGAGGACCGGGTTCGGTCTCGTCGTATTGGGCCTTGCGTTGCTTGACCGCAGGGTCAGGCGCGGCCGGCACGGAGGCCGCATCGTCCTTTTTGGACGCGGGGCCACCAGGGCCGTGCGGCGTGGTGTTCAGACCGGAACCCGTGCTCACGAGCGAATCCGGCCCTTTGGTCTTCCACCACTGCATCGACATCTGGGCTTCGATCTCGTCGATCTTCTTGAGCGTTTCGGCTCTGTCGTCCGGTTTGGACGGCAGGCTGCTCTGGAAAAACGACGGGCGCATGCCCTGCCCTTCGCCCGGCGTGCCTTCGCGGCTGCGGATCTTGCGCAGCATGTCGAACTCGCGCTTGCGCACGAAGTCGTTGCGCCGTTTGCGCTCGATCATTTCCTTGAGCGCGGCCTTGCTGTATTCGCTCTCGCGGTCGGCCGATCGCGTGTCCAGGTCCGACCAGCTCGTCGTCGGGTGGCGAACGAACTTCACCACCTTGGACAGGAAGCCGCCGTTGGAGTCGTCCTTGGACATGTGTGCTCGTTACCGCAATGAGGAACGCGTTCCGGACCGGGCTCAGTCGCCGAACATCTTCTGCTTGAGTTCGCGGCGCTGCTGCGCCTCAAGCGAGAGGCTCGCGGTAGGACGGGCCATGAGCCGGCCCACACCGATGGGCTCGCCCGTTTCCTCGCAGTAGCCGTAGTCGCCGGAATCGATGCGGGCAATGGCCTGTTCGATCTTCTTGAGCAACTTGCGTTCGCGGTCACGGGTGCGCAGCTCGAGCGCGTGCTCTTCCTCGATGGTGGCTCGGTCGGCCGGATCGGGCACGACCACGGTGTCTTCGCGCAGGTGCTCGGTCGTTTCACCGGCATTGGCCAGCATGTCGGCCTTGAGCTGGGAAAGCTTGCGACGGAAGAAAGCGAGCTGCAGGTCGCTCATGTACTCACTGTCGGGCATGGCCTGCACATCCTGGTCGGTCAATTGCTCGACCGACAGGGTCTTCCAGTTGTTGGCTCGCTTGGGATCTTTCTGAATGGATGAGGGCACGGGTGGGGTCATGACGGCGCGTTCGTTCATTTGGGAAAAGGTCGCTTTGGCAGCGTCCGGGGCGTGGGTGGGGATCACCGCAGCCTGGGTCATCTGCTCCATCATGACTTTCTTGGCAGCCCGCTTGCCCAGTGGGCGCGGCGTGGGCTCCACCACCACGGGTGCGGGGGCGGCGGCGCGTTTGGTGCTGGAAGACTTGGGAGCAGGCGCCGCGACGGGCGCGGCCTTGGTAACCGGAGGAATCACTTTGGGAGCAGCCGCCTTGGCAACGGGCTGGATCTTGGTTCTGGCGGCCGGGGCCGCCGGTTGAGGCTTCTTCGAGGGAACCGGGGCCTTGGCGGCAGGCGCCTTGGACACCGGGCGAGCGGTGGATTTTTTGGCCACGGGTTTGGCCGCAGGTTTTGCCGCCGGCCTGGCGACCGCCTTTTTCACCACGGGTTTGGACACCGGCTTGGAAGCCGCCTTCCTGGCAACAGGTTTTGCAACGGGCTTGGCCGCTGCCTTGACCGCCACCTTCTTCGCTGGCGGCTTGGCCACGGATTTCACAGCAGCCTTGGCTTTGGTCGGAGGCTTTGCGGTTGCGGTCTTTTTCGCCACCGGCGCGCGTGCCTTGGCTCCCGATGAGGCGGGTTTGCCTGATTTCGCTGTCCTGGTTGCCGGGGCTTTCACAACGGGTCTCCTGTGTGTTCCTGACGATGCGGGATCTAGGGGCGGGGCGCTGCTGCGGGTGAGGTCCCGAGATACGACTGGACGGGCCGGCAGGACCGACAGATTCGTCGTTATACCCCCATTGCCCAGCGCCTTCGAACGCGGGTGGAGGTCGATCGTGGCAGAACGCCGGCCAACCGACTTGGGCCGCGATTGTATCGACACTGGTTCAGGCGGCCCGGATTCCCGTCCGGCGGGGAAGCCCAGACGTTGGAGAAGCGAGACAAACAACACGTTCGGACCGGGTTCTGGTGGAGGCGCGAGGAACCCCGGGACAGGTGCCCTCAGACCAGACTCTGGTCAAGGCCCTGGATGAGGATGTCCTTGGGCAGATCGATGCCGATGAACACCATCTTGCTCACCCGGGGCTCACCCTCGGTCCAGACCGGTCCCAGGTCGCTGCCCATGAGCTGGTGCACGCCCTGGAAGATCACCTTGCGGTCGGTACCCTCCATGTGCAGCACGCCCTTGTAGCGCAGCATGCGCGGGCCATAGACCTGGACGATGGCACCCAGAAAGTCTTCCAGCCTGGCTGGGTTGAAGGGCCGCGTTGCGCGGTAGACGAAGCTCTTCACATCGTCGTCGTGGTGATGATGGTGGCCGTGCCCGTGATCGCCATGGTCGTGCTGGTGCGACGGATGGTCGCAATGCTCGCCATGTTCGTGGTCATGCTCGTGGTCGTCGACCTTGAGGAAGTCGGGATCGATGTCGAGCTTGGCGTTGAGGTTGAAGCCGCGCAGGTCGAACACTTCCTTGAGCGAGACCTCGCCGAAATGCACCGGGCGCATGGGCGCGCGCGGGTTCATGTGCTTAAGGCGGTGGGTCAGCGCGTCAAGCTCCTCGGCGTCCACCAGATCGGACTTGCTGATGAAGATCTGGTCGGCGAAACCCACCTGACGGCGCGCTTCCTGGCGCTCGTTGAGCTGTTCGGCAGCGTGCTTGGCGTCCACCAGCGTGAGGATGGAGTCCAGCAGGTACTGTTCGGCCACCTCGTCGTCCATGAAGAAGGTCTGCGCCACCGGCCCGGGGTCGGCCAGGCCTGTGGTCTCGATCACCACGCGCTCGAAATCGAGCTCGCCCTTGCGCTTCTTCTGCGCCAGGTCCTGCAGCGTGGCGCGCAGGTCGTCGCGGATGGTGCAGCAGATGCAGCCATTGCTCATCTGGATGATGTTTTCCTGCGTGTCCGCCACCAGGATCTCGTTGTCGATGTTCTCCTCACCGAACTCGTTTTCCACCACGGCAATTTTCTGCCCATGTGCTTCGGAGAGCACGCGCTTGAGCAGCGTGGTTTTGCCCGAACCCAGGAAGCCGGTCAGGATGGTGGCGGGAATGAGTGACATGGCGGTCGGTAAGAGAGCAAAACGAAAGGAAGCGGGGGAGTGTATGCGACCCCGGTCGGACGGGCTGGTTCCGCTCAGGGACGCAAATAGACGTAGCCTTCGCGGGCCTGCAGGCGGGCCACCTCGGCCACACCGGAGGGCACCACCTTGGCTTCCATGGCCACCTTGGAGGCGTCGATGTTGCGCGAGACCAGCGTGTTGTTGCACACGAGGAAGCCGACACCCTTGGCCGAGAGGTCGCCAATGGCACCGGCGAACGATTGTCCGGAGGTGTTGTTGGCGCCGTCGAGCAGGAAATCAATGCCGGCCCCATGCGTGACCACCACGATTTTCGCGGTGGGGTCGGCGGCCAGGTGGTTGCGGATGTTGTTGATGGCGCGCGAGGCTTGCGGAATCCCGTCGCTCAAGTGATAGACCACCTTGACGGCGGGTGGCGTCTGGGCCTGGGCCTGCAGCGAGGTGGCCATCACCGCAGCGAGCAGCAGGCATTTGAAAGCGACGAGAAACTTGAACACAGCGTGTCTCCGGAGGATGCGACAGGCAAGCATCCTACAAGCAATGCCCTGACCCGTTCCTCAGCGGGGGGACCGGGAGCGGCCCGGCGCGGGCGGTGGGCCGGGATCGTCAGAGGCGGCCGGACGAGCGCCTCGCGCGTGTGCACGGGGGTGGGCGGCGTCGTAGGCCTTGGCCAGGTGCTGGAAATCGAGTCGGGTGTAGACCTGCGTGGTGCTGATGCTGGCGTGACCGAGGAGCTCCTGCACGGCACGCAGGTCGCCGCTGGACTGCAGCACATGGCTGGCGAACGAGTGTCGCAGCATGTGCGGGTGCACCGGCGTGGCCAGCCCGGCCCGCAGCGAACGGCGCTTGAGCCGCAGACGGATGTGCTGAGGTGTGAGGCGCTGGCCGCGCGCGCCGATGAACAGTGCCGGGCTGTCGCCCGCCCAGCCCGCGCGCAACTCCAGCCAGCGCGCCAGAGCGTCGAGTGCCTGGCGGCCCACCGGCACGCTGCGCCGCTTGGCGCCCTTGCCCAGCACATGGGCCTCGCCATCCCGCGCATCGATCCAGCCGCGTGCGTTGCCGCTGGCCGCCACGTCCAGCCCCACCAGCTCGCCGATGCGCATGCCACAACCGTAGAGCAGTTCGGTGATGCAGGCATCTCGCGCTTCCAGCGCGGGGTGGTCGGTCGCTTCGTGGTGCGAGGCCAATTGCACGGCTTCATCGACACCCAGCGCCTTGGGAAGGGGTTTGCCGGCCTTGGGAGCGCGCACGTCCTGCACCGGGTTGTGATGAATGGTGCCCTGACGGCCCAGCCACACGTAGAAGCCGCGCCAGCCCGAGAGAATGAGCGCGATGCCGCGTGCGCTGCGGCCACCACTGTGCATCTTGGCCACCCAGCGGCGAATGTGCGGGCTCTGCACTTCCGTGAGCGCCACGCCAGCCTCGCGCGCCTGGGCCGCCAGCTTTTCCAGATCCAGGGTGTAGAGCTCGACCGTGCGATCGGCCAGGCGCTTTTCCACGCGCACGTGGTTCAGGTAGGCCGCCACCAGCGCGGCATCTTCGGCGCTGGTGGGGGTGTTCATGGACGCAAGCGGGAGAGTGCGGCGCTGGAGAGCTCGCCGATCCGTTCCAGGAAATCGGTGCCCATGTCGGCAGCGAAGCGCTGGTGGTCGGCCGAGGCCAGCACGAGCAACCCGAAGGCCTGCGGCGCGAGACCCGCGCGCAAGGGAATCAGGGCCAGCGATGCGGCAGCGGCCGGGTCGGCCAGCCACTGTGCGGCCTCCAGGCCCGGGTTGGCACCGCAATAGGGATGCATGAGCGAGGAGGCAAAGGCCTTCGCATCGTCGCTGGCGCCCTGCGCGAAGGCCTCGTCGGCGTATTCAGGCGCCACGTCCCAGACCTTGATGGCCACCTGAGGAACCAGGAAGTGTTCGCCGATGGCGCGGGCGGCCACGGTCGGCAGCTCGTTCGCCTCGCGCGTCAGCAGCAGTTCGCGCGTCCAGCGTTGCAGCTTGTCGGCGATGGTGGTGTTCTCGTGGCCGTTGCGGATCATCTCGGCCGCCTTGAGCTCCAGGCCCCGGATCTTCTCGCGCAGCATCTCGGCCTGGCGTTCCTGCAGGCTCACGGCGCGCTGGCCGTGCGGGCTGGTGAGCTGCACGGCAGCCAGCAGGCTGGCGTGGCGCTCGAAGAAGTCGGGCGTGTTCGCCAGGTAGTTGGCGATGTCGTCTTCGGTGATGGGAGGAATCTGGTTGGGGTTCATGGTGGTGCACTGTACGGCAGGAGCCTCAGGCCAGATCGGGCACTTCGATCTCGCCGTCGAAAACGGTGGTGGCCGGGCCGGTCATGAACACCGGCTGGTCGTGGCCCGGGGTGTTCTTCCATTCGATGGTGAGCACGCCGCCACGGGTGTGCACATCGACCTTTGCATCGAGCAGACCCAGACGGATGCCAGCCACCACCGCAGCGCAGGCGCCGGTGCCACAGGCCAGGGTTTCGCCCGCGCCGCGCTCGTACACGCGCAGGCGCACCTCGCGGCGGTTCACCACCTGCAGGAAGCCGGCATTCACGCGCTGGGGAAACCGTTCGTGCGATTCGATCCACGGCCCCCAGGCCTGCACCGAGGCGGTCTGCACGTCTTCCACCACCAGCACCGCGTGCGGGTTGCCCATGGAAAGCACCGCCACCGGCACATCCCCGGCATAGGGCAATGCGAGCGGCCAGCGCTCGAAATCGCCCATGGGCTCAGCCTTCAGGTCGCTGGCGTCGAAGGGCACGCGCTCGAGCGCGAACACCGGCGGCCCCATGTCCACCGTGACACCGCCGTCGGCATGCATGCGCAGTTCCAGCTCGCCGTTGACCACTTTCACGCGCAAGGGGTTGCGCTGGCTCAGGCCCTTGTCATGCACGAAGCGCACGAAGCAGCGCGCGCCGTTGCCGCAATGCTCCACCTCGCCGCCATCGGCGTTGTGGATGGCGTATTCGAAGTCCAGTCCCGGGCCGGGTGAAGGCCGCACGCTCAGGATCTGGTCGGCGCCCACACCGAAGTGCCGGTCGGCCAGGAAGCGGTACTGGGCCGTGTTCAGGCCCAGACGTCCCTGCGTCTCGTCGAGCACGACGAAGTCGTTCCCCGCGCCCTGCATCTTGGTGAATCGAATGTGCATGGACGGGATTATCCGCTCGGTCGCGCGGGCACGCACCGCACTGGCGCGAAGCCACAAGCTGGTGCGCAACGCGCGCACCGTCGTGGCCGGCGCCGGACCGATCCGGCTGCATTGCGCACAAATCGGGTGCTTTTTTGTACGCAATCCTGAAGAAAATGCGTACAAACCGCCTGGCACGGCTTATGCAAACGGGAATCGCATGAACGATTCCACGCCCCAGGCCGCCGGCATTGAACTCATCGCGCTGACCAAGCAATACGCCGCGGGCAGCGTGGCGGTGGATGCCATCAACCTGCGCATCGCCAGCGGCAGCTATTGCTGCCTGCTTGGCCCTTCGGGCTGCGGCAAGAGCACGACGCTGCGCATGATCGCCGGCCACGAGACCACCACCAGCGGCGACATCCTGCTGGAGAACCGCAACATCACCCACCTGCCAGCCGCCGGGCGTGGCACGGCCATGATGTTCCAGAGCTTCGCGCTCTTCCCGCACCTCTCGGCGCTGGACAACGTGGCCTTCAGCCTGAAGATGAAGGGCGTGGACAAGACCGCACGCCACCAGCAGGCGCAGGACCTGCTGGAACGCGTGGCCATGGGGCACCTCGCACAACGCAAGCCAGGCGAACTCTCCGGCGGACAGCAACAGCGCGTGGCGCTGGCGCGCGCGCTGATCACGCAGCCGCGCGTGCTGCTGCTTGACGAGCCGCTCTCCGCGCTCGATCCTTTCCTTCGCGTGCAGATGCGCGCCGAACTGCGACGCTGGCAGAAAGAACTCGGGCTGACCTTCATCCACGTCACGCACTCGCAGGAAGAAGCGATGGCGCTGGCCGACACCATGGTGGTGATGGACCACGGCCGCATCGAGCAGGTGGGCTCGCCCCACGAGGTCTACAACCGGCCCACCAGCGAGTTCGTGGCGCGCTTCATGGGTGGCCACAACGTGCTGCAGACCACGCAGGGCAAGGTCGCCGTGCGCAACGACCACATCCGCGTGGCACCGCTGGACAACGGCGAGAACGGGTGGCCGGCTACCGTGAACGACGTCGAGTACCAGGGCAGCTATGTGCTGCTGGGCCTGCACCTGGCCGAAGGCGGTGCAGGTGAAAACGTCTCGGTGATGCTGCCCGAGGCCACGTTCGCCCAACGTCCCTACGCGCCCGGCGACCGGGTCAGCCTGAGCTGGGCGGCCTGGCAGGCGCACAGCTTTGCACCGACCCTCCACGCCTGACACACAGGCCTTCCCTTTTTCCTTTTCCCTCCCCACCACCCGCACCGCAGGAGATTTGCCATGTCCAAGACCGATCACGAGCCCACCACCCCTGCCCTGACGGGCCTGAGCCGCCGCAGCCTGCTGCAAGGCACCGCCGGCATGGCCGGCATCCTGGCCACGGGCCTGGCGCCCGCCGTTCATGCGCAGGAGAAGATCGTGCTGCGCTACCTGGGGACGGCCGTGAACCAGGACAAGGCCATCGCCGAGAAGTTCAAGGCCGACACCGGCATCGAAATCCAGTACGTGGCCGTGACCACCGACGACGTAACCAAGCGCGCCGTGACCGCGCCCAACAGCTTCGACCTGATCGACACCGAGTACTTCTCGCTCAAGAAGATCGTGCCCACCGGCAACCTCAAGGGCATCGACACGAAGAAGATCAAGAACGCCGACAAGATCACGCCGCTGTTCACCACCGGCACGGTCGCCGGCAAGGCGGTGGGCGACCAGGGCACCGCACCCAAGAAGGTGATCTACCTCGAAGGCGAGAAGAGCAAGAAGTTCGCGGCCGCACCGACCCAGTTCATGTCGCTGATTCCCACGGTCTACAACGCGGACACGCTGGGCATCCGGCCCGACCTGATCAAGCGCCCCATCGAAAGCTGGGCCGAGCTGCTCAACCCCGAGTTCAAGGGCAAGGCCGCGATCCTGAACATTCCCTCGATCGGCATCATGGACGCCGCCATGGTGGTGGAGGCCAAGGGCATCCACAAGTACAAGGACAAGGGCAACATGAGCAAGGCCGAGATCGACCTGACGATCAAGACCCTGATCGAGGCCAAGAAGGCCGGCCAGTTCCGCGCGCTCTGGAAGGACTTCAACGAGTCGGTGAACCTGATGGCCTCGGGCGAGGTGGTGATCCAGTCGATGTGGAGCCCGGCCGTGACGGCGGTGCGCACCAAGGGCATCGCCTGCAACTTCCAGCCCCTCAAGGAGGGATACCGCGCCTGGGCTGCCGGTTTCGGCCTGCCGACCACCCTCAGCGGCCGCAAGCTCGACGGCGCCTATGAATTCATCAACTGGTTCCTCGACGGCTGGGCCGGTGCCTACCTGAACCGCCAGGGCTACTACAGCGCCGTGCTCGACACCGCCAAGGCCAAGATGGAAGCCTACGAATGGGCCTACTGGATGGAAGGCAAGCCCGCCTCGCAGGACATCAAGAGCCCCAACGGCGACGTGCTGGCCAAGGCCGGCGCGGTGCGCGACGGCGGCAGCTACGAAGCGCGCATGGGCGGCATCGCCTGCTGGAACGCGGTGATGGACGAGAACGAGTACATGGTGCGCAAGTGGAACGAGTTCGTCGCGGCCTGAACTTGATCTGAAAGCACCATGAGCACCATGACCACCCCCGCCGGACCGCCGTCCATCAGCCCCACGCGCACCGTGAAGGCCTGGTGGCAGGCCGCGCCTTTCACGCTGGTGTTCGTGGTGTTCTTCCTGATTCCGCTGGCGCTCACCGTGATGGTGAGCTTCTGGAACTTCAACGAGTACGAGCTCATTCCCGGCTTCACGCTGCGCAACTACGCCGCCATCTTCGAAGGCTGCTCCACGCTCACCGACCACGGTGACTTCTGCGTCTCGCTCTCCACCTACCTCTCCACGCTCAAGTTCTGCCTGCTGGTGTGGGGCATCACGCTGGTGGTGGGGTTCGCGGTGGCCTATTTCCTGGCCTTCCACGTGCGCTCGCCCGGCATGCAGACGCTGCTGTTCGTGCTCTGTACCGTGCCCTTCTGGACGTCCAACGTCATCCGCATGATTTCCTGGGTGCCGCTGCTGGGGCGCAACGGCCTGGTCAACCAGGGGCTGATGGGTGCCGGCCTGATTGACCAGCCGGTCGAGTGGCTGCTGTTCTCCGACTTCTCGGTGGTGCTGGCCTTCGTGCACCTCTACACCATGTTCATGATCGTGCCGATCTTCAACAGCATGATGCGCATCGACCGCAGCCTGCTCGAAGCCGCCAGCGACAGCGGCGCCAGCAGCTGGCAGACGCTGTGGAACGTGATCGTTCCCCTGAGCAAGACCGGCATCATCATCGGCTCCATCTTCGTCATCACCATCGTCATGGGCGACTTCGTCACCATCGGCGTGATGGGCGGTCAGCAGATCGCCTCGGTGGGCAAGATCATCCAGGTCCAGACCTCGTACCTGCAGTTCCCGCTGGCCGCGGCCAACGCGGTGATCCTGCTGGCCATCGTGCTCATGATCATCTGGGGCCTGACGCGCCTGGTCGACATCCGGAAGGAACTGTGACCATGAACCGAATCGCCGAACCCCGTGCCCCCGGTTTCTGGCCACTTGCGATCGTCTTCGCGCTGTTCGTGCTGTTCATGTACGGGCCGATGTTCGTGATCTTCGTGCTCAGCTTCCAGGGCCCTGAAGGCGGCCTGACGTTTCCGCTGCGCGGGGTCTCGCTGCACTGGTTCCACAAGCTGGCCGAAGGTCTGGGCACGGTGGACATCGGCGCGGCCTTCCTGCGTTCGCTGCTGCTCGGCGGGGTGGTGATGCTCTTCACCGTGGGTCTTTCAGTGCTGGCCGGGCTGGCGTTCCGCAAGCCGCTGCGAGGCGCCAACACACTGTTCTACGTCACCGTGGCCAGCCTGATCATGCCGTCCATCATCGTCTCGCTGGGCATCGGCCTGCAGTTCCGCCTGCTCGATGGCGGGATCAAGTGGCTGCTGGAAGCCGTGGGAGCCACGGGCACGCTGGAGAACTACGGCACGGCGCTGGGCCTCATGACGTCCGCCCTCGGCGCCCACCTCACCTGGACGCTGCCCTTCGGCCTGCTCATCATGTTCGCGGTGTTCAACCGCTTCAACCCGGCTTACGAAGAGGCCGCACGCGATCTCGGCGCAACACCGTGGCAGGGTTTTCGCCATGTGGTGCTGCCATTGATCGGCCCCTCAGTGGTGGGCATCGGCATGTTCGGCTTCACGCTGAGCTGGGACGAGATCGCGCGCACCTCGCAGGCCATCGGCGACGTGAATACCCTGCCACTCGAACTGCAGGGCCTCACCTCGACCGTGACCACGCCGGCCATCTACGCGCTCGGCACCGTGACCACCGTGGTCTCGCTGCTGGTGATGGGCGTGGCGGTGTCGCTGGCCCTGTGGCTGGGCAAGCGACAGAAGAAGGGGCGGGTTGCATGACCGGTGTGCCCACGGCGAGCGACAGCACCATCTACGACCGCGTCGTTTCCGCCATCCTTGACCACCGCCTCCCCCCAGGCACCAAGCTGGTGGAAGACCGGCTGGCCAGCGCGTTCGGCGTCTCGCGCACGCTCATCCGTCCGGTGCTGGTGCGTCTGGCCAATGAGCAGATCGTCACCCTCACGCCGAACCGGGGGGCCACCATCGCGCAACCCAGCGAGCAGGAGGCGCGTGAGGTCTTCGAGGTGCGCCGCATGATCGAATCGCAACTGGTCGAACGCTTCGTGGACCGCGCCGAGCGCGACGACATCCACTTGCTCACGCAGTGCATCCGCGACGAGGAAGCGGCCCGTGAAGCCGGCGAAATGCGCCGCGCGATCCGCCTCTCGGGCGATTTCCACCTGCACATCGCCGACCGCGCCGGGCAGCAGACGATGGGCCGCATCCTGCGCGAGATGGTCTCGCGCACCTCGCTCATCCTCATGACCTACAGCAGCAGCCACGCCCAGGCGCGGCGCGACGCCACCGCTTGTGGCTGCGTGGAACACCGCGCGCTGCTGGCCGCCATCCGCCTGCGCGATGCGCGCGAGGCGGCGAGGCTGATGCGGGAACACCTGCACCGGCTTGAATCGGAACTGGACTTCTCGCCACCGGGTGGCAAAGTGCCCGACCTCGAGGCCCTGTTCGCTCCTGTGATCTGAGATGCGGCAACTGCTGGTCATCAACCCCAACACCTCGGCCAGCGTGAGCGCGCTGCTGCAGACACATGTGCAGCAGGCGGTGGGGCTGCACGTGAACGTGCGCACCGTCACCGCCCGCTTCGGTTCACCCTACATCGCCGACGAAGCCAGCTACGCCGTAGCCACTCACGCCACGCTCGACGCCTGGGCCCACGATCTCGCGGACGAAGCCCGCGCGCCCGACGCCGTCCTGATCGGCTGCTTTGGCGACCCCGGGCTCATGGCCCTGCGCGAGAGCAGCCCGGTGCCCGTGACCGGCCTGGCCGAAGCGGCGTTCATCGAAGCAGCGCGCCACGGGCGCTATGCGATCGTCACCGGCGGCGTGCGATGGGGCCCCATGTTGCAGCGCCTGGCGCAGGCGCTCGGGCAGGCCCAGCAACTTGCCGGCATCCATACCGTCGCGCCCACCGGCGCGCAGCTCGCCGCCGACCCCGTGGCCGCGCGCGCCTTGCTGGCCCAGGCCTGTCGGGACGCTTCGCGCCAGCTGGGCGTGGACGCGGTGATCCTGGGCGGCGCCGGGCTCGCCGGCATGGCGGCGACCGTGCAGTCCGAGGTAACGATTCCCTTGATCGACAGCGTGCTGGCCGGTGCAAACTGGGCCCTGCGCAACGCACCGCTGCCCCCCGCGCGTGAACGAGCCGGCTTCGATGTCGCCTGGCAGGGACTTTCATCTGCGATGGTGGCGCTCGGAACGCAATAAGGTCACTTGCCGCAAAATGCGGAGATGGTCCGCCCCACCCAACTCCTGCACCCTTCCCGCCCGAGCGTTGCCGTTCGCCCCGCCGCCACCGTGCTGCTGCTGCGCGACAGCACCGACCCCGCACGTCCCGGCATCGAGGTGCTGATGACGCGCCGGTCCATGACCGCGAGCTTCGCGCCCGGCGCCTACGTGTTCCCCGGCGGCGGCGTGGATGCGGCCGATGCGCGGGCCCACGCCATTGCCACGCGCCGCGCCACGCAGAGCGACCTGCACCTCACGCAGGCGATCGCCGCCATCCGCGAGAGCTTCGAGGAACTGGGCGTGCTGCTCGCGCACCGGGCGGACGGATCGCCGGTGGACGACAGCGACATCGCCACGCTCGACCGCAAGGCACCCTTTGCCGCCCAGTGCCAGGCCAGGGGCCTCACGCTGGACGGCGCAGGCGTGTTCGTGCTGGCGCACTGGATCACCGACCGCGACCTGCCGCGCCGTTTCGACGTACCCTTCCTCGTGGCGCGCATGCCGCAAGGCCAGGTGCCGGTGGCCGACGACGCCGAGCAGTTCGAGCCCTGCTGGGTGCGCCCTGCCGATGCGCTGGAGCGCCACAAGGCCGGCGCTTTCTTCATCATCTTTCCCACCATCCGCACGCTGGAGCGGCTACAGGCCTATCCCGATGTGCAGACCGTTCTGGACGCCTGTGCATCCAACGACCAACCCTTGTGGACCAGCTGCCCGCGCGCCGGCCTCACGCACGGCGCCGAGTCGCGCCACATGGAACACGAGGCGCCATTCGGGGAACTGGCCATGGTGTGCCCGGACGGCCAGATCGTGCACAGCCTGGACTGGCAGCATGAGCAACCGGTGCAACTGCTGAAGAACGTGCAGCGCCTCACCGCACCCAACCCCGGCTACATGACCGGCCCCGGTACCAACAGCTACATCGTGGGCGACCCGGCCAGCGGCCACGTGGTGATCGACCCCGGCCCGGACGAGCCCGAACACATACAACGGCTGTGGCGCGCGGCCGGCGGGCGCATCAACGCCATCGTCTGCACCCATTCGCACCCCGACCATTCCCCCGGCGCCCCGCGCCTGCAGGCCCTGTGCACCGACGCGGGCCTGGCCAAACCACCCATCCTGGGCCTGCCCAGCGAGCCCACCGCGCGCGAAAACAGCCGCTTCTCGCCTGAGCGCTCACTCGCCGACGGCGAGCAGATCGTGCTGGTCGGCCAGTCGGGCGATGGCATGGTGTCGCACACGCTGGAAGTGCTGCACACCCCGGGCCACGCGGCCAACCACCTGTGCCTGGCGCTGGTGGAAGACGGCCTGCTGTTCACCGGCGACCACGTCCTCAACGGCAGCACCACGGTGATCGACCCGCCCGACGGCAACATGGGCGCTTACCTCGATTCGCTCGACAAGCTCGACGCCGCCTGCGAGCGCCACGCCATCGAGTTCATCCTGCCCGCGCACGGCCACGTGCTGGGCGACCTGCGGCGCAGCGAAGACAACCCATCAGCGCCGGTGAATGGCGGTGCTCGCGCGGCGATTGCGCAACTCAAGGCGCACCGGTTGAAGCGCGAGGCCAAGGTGGCCCAGGCGCTGCAGGCATTGCCCGAAGGCTCGCCCGACGACTGGGTGAAGATCGCCTACGACGACGTGCCCGAGCGCCTGTGGCCCGTGGCCAAGCGCTCTCTGATGGCGCATGTGGAGCGCATCCAGAGCCTGGGTGGCTTCAATCTCTGAAGCCAGAGCGACCGCCCAGCGCGGAGGCAACGGGCCAGCCGCCGGGCCGCCCCAAGGCAGGCCCAGCCCCCTCGGGGGGCAGCGACCCGCGCAGCGGCGGAGCGTGGGGGTTAAAAGTGTGAAGCGCACCGATAAGCCGGATTCTGTGCATCCAGGTTGCCCTGGATGTGACCGCCATTCATCTGGGCCGGGGATCGCTCCCCGGCTCGGTGCCACCTACCCGCCAGCTCTCCTCGCGGAACCACGAGGATCGTCAACACGGCGAACCATGTCGCCTCAGGCTGGCCTATTTGGTGTTGCTGCGCGTAGAGATTGCCCGTTTCACCCGCACTGAAGCGGCTCGTCTCTGTTGCTCTGATCCTCACCTTAGGGCCCTTCGGGCGAACCCTCGAGGCTTGTCGGTGGAGAGGTGTTACCTCCTACGCTGTCCTGTGCAGTCCGGACATTCCTCCAGCACACCCTTTCGGGATGTCGTGCCAGCGGCGGTCTGGTGCGCTTCACCGCGCGATTATCCCCTGCATCACACGAGGCGTTCGATCTTGCGGTGGCGCCACACCAGCCGGTAGTAGGCGGTCTGCAGCACCAGCATGGCCACGTAGGCCACCGGGAACGCGATCCATACACCCGGCAGGCCCATTTGGGCGTCCAGCACATACGCAGCGGGCAACTGGATGGCGAGGATGCAGAAAACCGAAATGGCCATGGGCACGAGCACCACGCCACTGGCCCGCATGAGGCCGCCCACCACCGCCTGGAAACCGAACACCAGGATGCTCCACAGCATGATGTGCAGCAAGTGCTCGGCCTGCATGCGCACCTGCGGTTCGGTCAGGAACAGGCCCAGCAGACTGTGCGAGAGCGCATAACCCAGCAGCACCAGGCTGCCGGTGAGCGCCGCGTTGAGCCACAGACCCGTGCGCAGGATCGCGCCCAGCCGGTCGACCCGGCCCGCCCCGATCGACTGCGCCGCCAGGATGGAGGCCGTGATGGCGATGGACAACGCCGGGAACTGCACGTAGTTCACGATCTGCGTGACCGCGCCATACGCTGCCGTGGCTTGCGAACCATGGCCGTTCACCAGCGCCAGGATCACGAGCTCCGACATGGAGATCACCACCATCTGCAAACCGGTGGGCAGGCCGATGCGCATCACCTTGGCGAGGATATCGCGGTCCAGCTTCAAAGCCGCCAGCAACTCGCGGTCGAACGCCAGCACGTGGCGCAGCCGACGCAGCCGCCAAACCAGAAAGCCCAGCGCCGCCGCGTACGACACCAGCCCCGCGTAGGCCGCGCTCTGGATACCCAGGCGCGGCAGGCCGAGCCAGCCCTGGATAAGCGCGGGCGTGAGCAGCAGGCCCAACGCCGTCGACAGCAGCAACGCCAGCAGGGGCGAGACGGTGTCGCTCACGCCGCGCAGCAGCTGCGTGAACAGGATGAACACCAGCAGCAGCGGCATGATGAGCAGCATCACGCGCGCATAAGCCACGGCGTCGTCGATCACGTCCACCGGTGTGCCGAGCGCCTGCATGGCCTGCCGCGCGAACACCCCGCCCAGCACGGCAGCCCCCACGCCGATCAGGGCGCCCAGCACCAGTGCCGTGCCTGCAATGGCCTTCACCTTGCCGGGTTCGCGCGCGCCCCAGGCCTGGCCGATCAGCACCGACGCGCCCGCGCCGATGCCGATGACGAGCGAAATGAAGAAGAAGACGATGGGGAACATGCCCGAGACCGCCGCCAGCGCGTGCGTGCCCAGCATCTGGCCGATGAAGATGCCGTTGAGAGTGCCCGACAACCCTTGCAGGATGTTGGACAGCACCATGGGCACGAGAAAGACGAGATAGACGCGCCAGAGCGAGCGCTGGTCAGGTTGCTGCATAGGGTTCCAGTGGAAATATTCGGAATGTCAGGCAGTGGGCGCGAACGCATCGCACGCGAGCCAGGCCAGGTGCGCCTGCACGTCGGGTGGCCAGTCGGCAATGCGGTGGGCGAAGGCTTCGGCGTCCTGAGCAAAGAGCGCGCGGGACGCTTCTTCGAAGCCTGCGAAGCCGCCCGCAATGGCACTCATGAAACGGTACGCCCGCTCCTTGGCCATTCGCTGATCGTCGCGATCAGCGTGCACGCGTCGAGCATCCTCGACCAGCCGCCGCAAGGCGGCTGACGCGCCACCGGGTTGCTGCGCCAGCCAATCCCAGTGGCGGGGCATCAGCGTCACCTCGCGCGCCACCACGCCCATGCGCGGTCGCCCCACTTGCGGCGCAGCCGCCGGCATCGGCGCCTTCACCTCTCTGGTGGGCACCTCGGGATAGCCGCGGGGCCAGGGATGATCGACCTGTGCACCAGTGGCGTCGTCGAACACGAGCAAACCACCGGCGGAGAGGTCGAGTGCGGACAGGGCACTTGAAACTGCTTCATAAGTGCCAAAAGCCACTCGGCGCGCGCCCAGAAAAGCCGTGCAGGAGGGGGAATCAGTGGTCGCCATGCGACGAATTATACCCGGGTTTATTATTTTTACCCGGGTTATTTAAACAAAAAAAGAAACGTCCTCGTGGCATTCACAATACGCGGGCTCCGTCATCTGCTTGATCAACACAAGCCCCACGACACATGATCCGACTCTCCGAACTCAAGCTGCCCCTGGCCGCGGTGCCCGCCGAGCACCGACGCGCCGCCGACGCGCCCGCCGAGACCGACCTCGACCGCGAACCACCTCCCCACCCTGGAAAAGCGCTGACCCGTCTGGCGGCCGATGCACTCGGCATTGATCCGACCGCCATCGCGCAACTGCACGTTTTCAAACGCAGCTTCGATGCACGCAAGGCCGACCTGCTGGCGGTTTACATCGTGGACGTGACGCTGGCCGACCCGGCGCGCGAGGCCGTGCTGCTCACACAGCACGCCGGCAAACCCCATGTGCAACCCACGCCCGACATGGCCTGGCATGCACCCGGCCAGGCACCGGCAGGATGGCCAGCCATCGAGGCAGAGCGACCCGTGGTGGTGGGCCTGGGCCCTTGCGGCCTGTTCGCCGCGCTCGCGCTGGCACAGATGGGCCTGAAACCCATCGTGCTCGAACGCGGCAAACCGGTGCGCGAGCGCACCAAAGACACCTGGGGCCTGTGGCGACGGCACGTGCTCAATCCCGAGAGCAACGTGCAGTACGGCGAAGGTGGCGCCGGCCTGTTTTCCGACGGCAAGCTCTACAGCCAGATCAAGGACCCACGCTTCCTGGGCCGCAAGGTGATGCATGAGTTCGTGGAAGCCGGCGCGCCCCCCGAGATCCTCTACACCGCGCACCCACACATCGGCACCTTCAAGCTGGTGCGCGTGGTCGAGGCCATGCGCGAGAAGATCGTGGCGCTCGGAGGCGAGATCCGTTTCCAGCACCAGGTGCAGGGTTTCGAGCTCGCCCGCGAAGGCGACGCCCAACGCATGGCCGCGCTGAACGTGAAGCGCCTGGACACCGGCGAATCGTTCGTTCTACCGGCGCGGCGCGTGGTGCTGGCGCTGGGTCACAGCTCGCGCGACACCTTCGCGCATTTGTGGGACGCGGGTGTGTTCATGGAAGCCAAGCCGTTCTCCATCGGCTTTCGCATCGAACACCCGCAGGGCGTGATCGACCGCGCGCGCTGGGGGCGCCACGCAGGCCACCCGCTACTGGGCGCAGCCGACTACAAGCTCGTGCACCACGCAAAAAACGGGCGCGCCGTCTACAGCTTCTGCATGTGCCCGGGCGGCATGGTGGTGGCCGCCACGTCCGAACCCGGGCGCGTGGTCACCAATGGCATGAGCCAATATTCGCGCAACGAGCGCAACGCCAACGCCGGCCTGGTGGTGGGCATCGAGCCCACCGATTTCCCGTTGACGTTCCCGCAGCACCTCCCCGACTGGACCGCCGCCTTCGGGGAAACCGACGGCACGCGGTACGCCACCGAGGCTGAAGCGCTGTCCGGACAGGGGAAGGCGCATCCCCTGGCAGGCATCGTGCTGCAGCGCTCCCTGGAGGCGGGCGCCTACCAACTGGGCGGCGGCAACTACGACGCGCCAGGCCAGCTGGTGGGCGACTTCCTGAAACAGCAGGCGTCGAACGCGCTTGGGGACGTGGAACCGTCGTACCAGCCGGGCGTGAAACTCGTCGACCTCGCTCCCGCCCTGCCCGCCTACGCCATCGAGGCCATGCGCGAGGCCTTGCCGGTGTTCGGCCGCAAGATCAAGGGCTACGACATGGCCGACGCCGTGCTCACCGGCGTGGAGACCCGCACGTCTTCGCCCCTGCGCATCACCCGCGGCCCCGACCACCAGAGCCTGAACACACGCGGGCTGTACCCCGCTGGCGAAGGCGCGGGCTACGCAGGCGGCATCCTCTCGGCCGGGGTGGATGGCCTGAAGGTCGCGGAGGCGCTGGCCCACGATCTGCTGGGCATTTCTCACGAACCTGCAACGAATCTTTACAAAGAGCGCATGCCGGCTTGACACAGCGGGCGCAGAGTCCAGACTACCCCCATCAGGAGTTCCCCATGAAAACCCCCGTTCTGATTCCCGTGATGACCGGCCTGCTAGCACTGGCCGGCAGCGGCGTCGCGCAGGCTCAGGAAGAACAAGGCCGCGTCATCAGCAGCACCCCGGTCATCCAGCAGGTGGCGGTGCCGCGCGAGGTGTGCAGCGACGAGAGCGTGACCTATCAAGGCCAGAAGTCCGGCGCCGGCGCGGTCATCGGCGGCATCGCCGGTGGCGCCATGGGCAATGCCATCGGCAACGGCAGCGGCCGCGCCGCCGCCACCGTGATCGGGCTGATCGGCGGTGCCATCGTCGGCAACCGCGTCGAAGGCCCCGGCCAGCCCCAAACCGAAACCTACCGCCAGTGCAGCACGCAGACCTACTACGAGAACCGCCCTGTGGCCTACGACGTGGTCTACGAGTACGCCGGCCGCCAGTACCGCGTGCAGATGCCGCAGGACCCGGGCCGCTTCGTACGCCTGAACGTCTCGCCGGTCGACGCCATGCCGCCTCCGCCGCCCGTCGTGACCTACCCGGCTTACCGGCCTCAGGTGCAGTACGTGGAGCCCACCACCCGCATCACCATCGGCACGCAGTACTACCCCTACGGCGGGCAGGCTGTGGTGCCGATCCATGGCTACCGCTGGGGCCCGGGCTATTACGACCCACGCCGTGACGACGGCCGGCGCGGCAACGATCGGTATGGCCATCGCGACAACAACCGTTGGGACAACAACCGCGGCAACAACGACAACCGTTGGGACCGCAACCGCTGACCTGCGAACGGCCAAAGAAAAAGCGACCCGAGGGTCGCTTTTTCTTTGGCCGGGCTCTCGCTCAATTCTTCTGGAGCGCAGCGATGCGTTCTTCAATCGGCGGGTGGGTGCTGAACAGCTTGCCCAGACCCCCCGTGATGCCCAGCGCCTGCATGGTCTTGGGCAGTTCGCCGGGCGTGAGGCCACCCAGGCGGGCCAGCGCGTTGATCATGGGCTGCTTGCGGCCCATGAGGTTGGCGGCGCCCGCATCGGCGCGGAACTCGCGCTGGCGGCTGAACCAGGCCACGATGATGGCGGCGAGGAAACCGAGCACGATGTCCATCACGATCGTGGTGATCATGTAGCCGATCCCAGGGCCGGAGTTGCTGTCGCTGCCGCGGCGCAGGAAGCTGTCGACCGCGTAGCCGATAACGCGGCTGAGAAAGACCACGAAGGTGTTCATCACGCCCTGGATCAGCGTCATGGTGACCATGTCGCCATTGGCCACGTGCGCCACCTCGTGGCCGATCACGGCCTCGACTTCCTCTTTCGTCATGTTCTGCAGCAGGCCGGTGGACACCGCCACCAGCGCCGAATTCTTGAACGCACCGGTGGCGAACGCATTGGGCGCACCTTCGAAGATGGCGACCTCGGGCATGCCGATGCCGGCCTTGTCGGCGAAACGGCGCACGGTCTCCACGATCCAGGCTTCGTCGGCGGTCTGCGGCTGGTTGATCACGCGCGCGCCGGTGCTGAACTTGGCCATGGGCTTGCTCATCAGCAGCGAGATGATGGCGCCGCCAAAGCCGATGACGAGCGAGAACCCGGCCAGTGCCGTCATGTTCAGCCCGTTGGCCGTGAGGAACCGGTCCACGCCCAGGATGCGGGTGGTGATCAACAGCACCGCCATGACGGCGAAGTTGGTCAGGACGAACAGCAGGATGCGCTTCATGTTTTCTCCGTTGTTGCAGCGGCGTCGGGGTCGCCGGCTGCGCATGTGACCCTTGCGGGTCTTCCAGGTTCCCGATGCTTCGGGGGTGTCGGCACCCGGTGCCGCCCCCTTCGGGACGGCGCATGATACCGAGAATCCAGTATGAGGCCGCGGCCCCGGAAATCAAGCGCGCGGCGCCCGGAACACGGCCGGATCGTCGTAGAAACCCGCTACCTCGTTCGCCGGCCACCAGCCGGGTACGCCCAGCACCGGCAGGGGCGTGAAGGGCTTGCTGGCCAGGGTCGGTCCGTCCAGTCGGGCCGCCAGCCAGGTGTCCCACGCGGCAAGGTCATCGGCGAGCGCGGGCGGCACCGTATCGCGGAACACATGGGCGGTGATCGACTTGTACGGCGCTACCAGCTTCTCCAGCAGCGCGTGGCCAAAGAGCACCAGCCGCGCCTCAGTCCACAACGCGCGGTGTGTGACAAAGAGGGCCTGCCAGTCTCGCGCCAGCAGCGCGTCCCAGATCGGCTCGGGCGCCTGCAGCAACGCAGCGTTCTCGTCGAACAGCGTGAGCGCGTCGCGCACCGGGCCGCGCACGGAGCCAATGCCCGCGGCTGCGATCTCCGACGCCTGCAGCTGGTTCAGGCGCTGCTTGGTCAGCGGAAAGCGTCGCCAGCACAGGCCATTGAAGAAATCGTGCAGGTTCTCGCGCGTGGGCACCTGCGCGGTGTCGAAGATGAACTGCTCGTAGGCCATGCCGGGCGGCAGGGCGTCCTGCGGCACGAAGCGCACCGGGCAACCCGGCTGGGCACCCAGCGCCTGCGGCAGCGGTTGCCCCTGCTCGATGGCCGAGGACACCGCCTTGCCGTGGTCCGCCAGCGGCGCGAACCACGCCGCGTTCCAGTCGGGCCAGGGCTTCAGGCCACCAGCCTCCACGGCAGCGCCTCGCCACCGCGAAGCGGCTTCAGGTCTGCCTGGCCAAAGCGGAAGCTCTCGGGCGTGGTCCAGCTCTCGCGCTTCAGGGTGATGGTGCCGGCATTGCGCGGCAGGCCATAGAAGGCCGGGCCGTGGAAGCTGGCGAATCCTTCGAGTTGGTGCAGCGCGTTCACCGAGTCGAAGGCCTCGGCGTACATCTCGATGGCAGCGTGCGCGGTGTAGCAACCCGCGCAGCCCATGGCGTGCTCCTTCAGGTGCGCTGGGTGTGGCGCGCTGTCGGTACCGAGGAAGAACCGGTCGCTGCCGCTGATGGCGGCGGCCAGCAGGGCCTGGCGATGCGTCTCGCGCTTGAGCACCGGCAGGCAGTAGTAGTGCGGGCGGATGCCGCCGGTGAAGATGGCATTGCGGTTGAACAGCAGGTGGTGCGCGGTGAGCGTCGCCGCCGTGTGTGTGCCCGCCTCGGCCACGTACTGGGCCGCCTCTTTCGTGGTGATGTGCTCCATCACGATCTTCAGTTCAGGAAAGTCGCGCCGCAGCGGAATGAGCTGCTCGTCGATGAACACCGCCTCGCGATCGAACAGGTCGATGTCGGACGAGGTGACTTCACCATGCACCAGCAGCAGGATGCCAGCTCGCTGCATGGCCTCGAGCGTCTTGTAGGTCTTGCGGATGTCCGTCACGCCGGCGTCGCTGTTGGTGGTGGCGCCCGCCGGGTAGAGCTTGAGGGCCACCACGCCAGCGTCCTTCGCGCGCGCAATCTCGTCGGGCGGCAGGTTGTCGGTGAGGTAGAGCGTCATCAGCGGCTCGAAGCTCACGCCTTGCGGCACGGCAGCGCGGATGCGGTCCCGGTAGGCGATGGCCTGCGCCGCGGTGGTCACCGGCGGCTTGAGGTTGGGCATGATGATCGCGCGGCCGAACTGCGCGGCGGTGTGCGGCACCACGGTGTGGAGCGCTTCGCCGTCGCGAACGTGCAGGTGCCAGTCGTCTGGCCGGGTGAGCGTAAGGGTGTCGGTGGGGGTTCGGGGTGCGGCGTTCATGCCGCGATTGTCTCAAACCGCCGGACTGCCCAGGCTCTCCCCGAGCCGGTTCCAGAACACCTGCACCGCCCGCTTGCCCTTCTGCGCGTCCAGCGGCCGGGCGCGGTAGATACGGATGTCGAGTGACGTCTCCAGCCCGTCGCCGGCCGACACCAGCCTTCTGGCAGCCACTTCGTTGCGCACCGCGCTGGCCGGCAGGAAGGCGATGCCGTGGCCTTCGAGTGCCATGGCTTTCAGACCTTCGGCCATGTCGGTTTCGTACAGGCGGTCCAGGTGCATGGGTGTGGTGCTCTGCTTGAGCATCTGGTCGACCGCGCGGCCGAGGTAGGCACCCGGGGCGTAGGCCAGGTAAGGCTGGGGATGGCTGGCACTGCCAGGCAGCGCGTACAGGGGGGCGCCCTTGGGGGTGGGCTTCACGTACGGCGCGAGCAGTTCCTGGCCCAGAGGCAGCATTTCGTAGCGTGTGGCGTCGAGCTGGATCGGTTGCGAGGCGTGGTGGTAGGCGATCAGCAGGTCGCAACTGCCCTCCACGAGTCGCATCACGGCGTCGTGCACGTTCATGGCGATGAGCCGGCTCTTGATCGGTCCGCAGGTCTCGCGCAGGCCGGAGAGCCACGAAGGAAAGAAGGTGAACGCCAGCGTGTGCGGCACGGCGAATTCGATCACGTCCTGCGCGGCGGCGGTGTGGGCACGCAGCATGGCGCGCGTGCTCTGCAGCGACTGCAACATTTCCAGCGCCTGGTCGTACAGCGTCTGGCCGGCGGGGGTGAGGCGCGTGGGATAGGAAGACCGGTCCACCAGGTCGGTGCCAGCCCAGGCTTCCAGGGACTGGATGCGTCGGGAGAAGGCGGGCTGGGTGACGTGGCGCAGTTGCGCCGAGCGGCTGAAGCTTCTCGTTTCCGCAAGACTGACGAAGTCTTCAAGCCATTTGGTTTCCATGACGCGCGATTATGGGGTGGTGTGGATGGTCGAACGGGTGGGAGTTACACCAGCCCGGGCTCAATCCACCCCACTCTGCTGCAAAGCCCACATGCCCGCGTACACGCCGTCCCTGGCGACCAGATCCGCATGCGCCCCGCGCTCCACGATCTCGCCGTTGACCAGCACCAGGATCTCGTGCGCGTCCACCACCGTGGACAACCGATGCGCGATCACCAGCGTGGTCTTGTTGCGCGCGGCGCTCTTCAGTTCGGCCTGGATGGCACGTTCATTGGCCGAGTCCAGCGCCGAGGTGGCCTCGTCGAAGATGACGATGGGCGGGTTCTTGAGCAGCGTGCGCGCGATGGCCACGCGCTGCTTTTCGCCGCCCGAGAGCTTCAGCCCCCGTTCGCCCACCATGGTCCTGTAACCCAGCGGCAGGCGCTCGATGAAGCTGTGGATGTGCGCGGCCTGCGCGGCCTGCACCGCCGCGTCGTGCCCCGCATCGGGGCGGCCGTAGAGGATGTTGTATTCGATGGTGTCGTTGAACAGCACCGTGTCCTGCGGCACGATGCCGATGGCCTGGCGCAGGCTGGACTGCGTCACGGCCTTGATGTCCTGGCCGTCAATCGTGATTCGGCCGAAGTCAGCGCCGGGCCGCCCCAAGCTGACTTCAGCCCCCTCGGGGGGCAGCGGACCACGCGCAGCGGGGGAGCGTGGGGGCTCACCGTTCGTCACGTCGTAGAAGCGGTAGAGCAACCTGGCCAGCGTGCTTTTGCCCGAGCCGGACGGGCCAACCACCGCCACCGTCTTGCCAGGTGGAATCTCGAAGCTGATGCCGTGCAGGATCTCGCGCGCCGGCTCGTAGGAGAAGTGCACGTTCTCGAAGCGCACCGCCGGCGGGCCGGCCAAGGCGAGCGGCTGGGCGCCAGGTTCGTCGGCCACTTCGCGTTCCTTCTCCAGCAGCACGAACATCTTGTCCAGGTCGGTCAGGCTCTGCTTGATCTCGCGGTAGAGCACGCCCAGGAAGCCGAGCGGAATGTAGAGCTGGATCATGAAGGCGTTGACCATCACCAGGTCGCCCAGTGTGAGCTCGCCGCTGACCACGCCCTGCGTGGCGCGCCACAGCATGAGCACCAGCGCCACCGCAATCACCAGTTGCTGCCCAGCGTTCAGCATGGACAGCGTGGTCTGGCTCTTGATGCGGGCACGGCGCAGCTTCTCCAGCGCTTCGTCGTAGCGGCGCGCCTCGAAGTTCTCGTTGTTGAAGTACTTCACCGTCTCGTAGTTCAGCAGCGAGTCGATGGCGCGGCTCTGGCTGGTGGACTCGAGCTCGTTCATCTGCCGACGAAACTTCGTGCGCCACTCGGTCACCACCACGGTGAACGTGACGTAGAGCACCAGTGCGACCAGCGTGATCCACACGTAGCCCATGTCGAACTGCGTGCCCAGCAGCGCCAGCACCATGGCCACTTCGATCAGCGTGGGGATGATGCTGTAGAGCGAGTAGGAAATGAGCGACTGCACGCCGCGCGTGCCACGCTCGATGTCGCGCGTCATGCCGCCGGTCTGGCGCTCCAGGTGAAAACGCAGGCTCAGCGCATGCAGGTGGCCGAACACCTGCAGCGCGATGCTTCGCGTGGCGCCTTCGGTGGCCTTGGCGAAAACGAGTTCGCGCAACTCGGTGAACACGCTGGTGGACAGCCGCAGCAAACCGTACGCGAGCAACAGCCCCAGCGGCACCACCAGCATCGCCTCCACGCTGCCGGGCTTGATGGTCATGGCGTCGACCAGTTGCTTGAGCAGCAGCGGCACGCTCACATTGGCCATCTTGGCCGCCACCATGAAGGCCAGCGCCAGCACCACGCGAACCTTGTACTGCCACAGGTAGGGCAACAGGCGTTTGAGGGTGGCCCAGTCGGATCGCGGAACGGCCTTGTTGCCGGGTGCGCCGGGGCTGGCCGGCAAGGCGATGGTGGATCGGGCGGAGGAATCGGGGCGCATGCAGGAGAATGGAGATCGTCGTCCAGAGATTGTGCCCATGTCCCTCGAATCAAGCCCCAACCCCGACACCACCCTGCCGCAAGACCGGGAACTGGTGCTCAAGGTCATCCCCATGCCCGCCGACTGCAACGCCAACGGCGACATTTTTGGCGGCTGGGTGATGGCGCAGGTCGACCTGGCCGGTGCCGTGCTGCCGGCGCGCTACGTGCGCGGGCGCATGGCCACCGTGGCGGTGAACCAGTTCATCTTCAAGCAGCCGGTGCGGGTGGGCGACATCCTGAGCTTCTTCTCGCACATCACTCGCGTGGGACGAACGTCCATCACCGTGCAGGTAGAGGTGTACGCCGAGCGTTTCCTGACCCAAGGCCAGTATGTGAAAGTGACCGAAGCCAGCCTGACCTACGTGGCCATCGACATGGAAGGCCGGCCTCGGCCCATTCCCCGCGATGGCCTGAACCTGCCCGGGCTGGCGGGCTGATCAACGGCCTTCGGGCCAACGCGAGCGCCAGGTGGCGTAGATGCGGGCGGCCAGCGCCTGGCTACCGGCCTGATGCCTGGCGGTGGCGGCGTTCATCGAAGCCGGGTCCTGCACGCTGTCGGGGAAGCGTCGCACGTTCACCGGATAGGCTTCGCCCGGCTGGCCCAGCCAGACGGCGATCTTCTGCGGCGTGATCTCGATGTGGAATTGCATGCCCAGGTGGGGGCCGATGGCAAAGGCCTGGTGCGCGCAGGCGGACGACGAAGCCAGCAGCTCGGCGCCCGGCGGCAGGTTCACGAAGCCGTCCTGGTGCCACTGGTACACGGTGTGCGTGGTCGATTCGCCGAACCACGCGCGCGCCGCCACGCTGCCCGTGTGCGCCATCGGCCACCAGCCCACTTCCGGCACCGGCAACTTGTCCACGCGCCCACCCAGCGCCTTCGCCATGAGCTGCCCGCCCAGGCAGTGCCCGAGCACGGGAATGCCGAGCGAATCGGCTTCACGAATCAAGGCTTCAGCCTGCCGAAGCGTGAGGCGGTCATCGTTGGCGCTCCAGGCGCCGCCGAGCACCGCGAGGCCCCGGTAGCCGCGTACGCTGGGCGGGTAGGCTTCACCGGCTTCGGCGCAGAGAACATGCCACGCGATGCCGTGCGCATCCAGCCACTCGCCCAGGTAGCCAGGGCCGTCCTCGTTGAGGTGTTGAAGGATGAGGACGTCGGCGCGGTCGGGTTGCATGGCCCCATCCTAATGCGGTCACTTGCATCCCAATCCACCGCGGGGGACTCAGAACTTCCCGTGCCGCCCCTGGCCCGAAGCGAAGCGCCGCGCGCCTTCCAGCGCGTCGGGGATGCGCTCCCGGCCACGCACCCATTCCTGGTGCAACGCCTCACCCAGCGGCAGGTCCCATTGCCGCAGCGCGCTTTCACGGTCGGCGCGCATGGTGGCCTGGGGAAACGCGGCGAGCTGGCGCGCCAGCGCAATGGCGGCTTCTCGTGCCTCGCCCTTGGGCACGACGCGGTTGGCCAGGCCCATCTGCAAGGCCTCGGTCGCCTCCACCTTGCGGCCCGTGAGGATGAGGTCCATCGCATGCCCCATGCCGATCAGGCGCGGCAGGCGCACGGTGCCGCCGTCGATCAGCGGCACGCCGAAACGGCGGCAGTAGACGCCGAAGTACGCGTCTTCCTCCACCACGCGCATGTCGCACCACAGCGCCAGCTCCATGCCGCCGGCCACGGCCGCGCCACTCACGGCGGCGATCACCGGTTTCGAGAGCTGCAGGCGCGACGGCCCCATGGGGCCAAGCGGGCGGTGGTCATCAGGTTCGAAATCCAGGTCCAGCCCGCCGGTGTCGCCCGATTCGGACAGGCGCGCGCCGTATTGCAGATCCCAGCCGGCACAGAAATGGCCGTGTGCGCCATGGAACACCGCCACCTTCGCGTCGGCGTCGTCGTCGAAGGCGAGGAAGGTGTCGAACAGGGCACGCGCGGTCGGGCTGTCGACCGCGTTGCGAACCTCGGGCCGGTCGAGCGTGACCACCCAGACATCGCCCAGCCTCTCCGTTTTCACGGCGTTCATGGCCACACCCCCACGCGGGCCTGGTTCATGGCTTCGCCCAGTTCGTCCTGCGTCACATTGATCTCCATGCGCAACAAGGCCCCCGCCATGGCTTTCCCCAGGTTGTCCAGCCGCAGATTGCGCGCGCCACCACCTTGCAGGGCGCCGCGCAGCACGAACTTCAGCGCCAGGATGTTCGGCAGCGGCCAGGCGTCCACCTCGCCGCTCAGCCAGGGCGCGAAATGCGCCTGCACGCGTTCGGCGGTGACTTCGCGCTCCAGCAGGCGATAGCCGGCCTCGTTCCAGGCAAACAGGCCGAAGTCCACCCAGTCGGCCTTGTCGCCACTGCGGGCGTGCGCGATGCGCACCAGCGGAATGCGCACCGTGTTCATGCGGCCTCTCCAAAGAACTGGACCTGGACGCTGGCCTCCACCGCCGCGCGCGGAATCAGCGTCGGCCAGATGCCCAGCAGCTCGCTGGTGTTGTGCAGGCCGGTGAAGCCGCAGGTGTAGGCCGGGCCGCTCAGCCCGATCCAGGGGAACAGCCGGCCAAAGCCGTCGGCGGCGCCCTTGTCCTGCGTGCGCAGCACCATGCGCGTCCATATCTCGTTGCTCTGGTTCAACGCGTCCGCTGCGGGCAACGGTGCCAGCGCGCCGTGTGCCGAGTTCAGCCCCGGGTACTCCACGTACAGCTCGTCGTATGGAATGCGCTTCTCCTTCAGCAGGGTGCGGATGGTGGCCTGCGCGGCCTGCGCCTTGTCCCAGGCATCGGGCCAGGAAAAGCCCCAGGTGACCTCGGCCTTGTAGCCATCGCGGAAACCCGCCACCACCTTGAGCGTGTCGGTCGGGGCGCCGCCTTTCGCGCCGGTCAGCCGCACGCGGTCCCCGCCCTCGTCCTTCAACTCGATGCGGCCCATGTCCAGCACCACGTCGGGCGAAAAATAGGCGTGCGGGTTGTGCACCTCGTAGAGCAGTTGCTGGCGCACGGTGTCGAAGTTCACGCGCCCGCCGGTGCCCGGCGCCTTGGTGATGAGCGCGCTGCCGTCTTCCCACACTTCCGCAATGGGGTAGCCAATGTGCGCCAGGTCCGGAATGGCCTGCCACTCGCTCTGGCTGCCGAAATTGCCGCCACTGCCCTGACCGGAGCATTCCAGCAGGTGGCCCACGGTGAGGCCCTGCGCGAGGCGGTCCAGGTCTTCGCTCTGCGTGGCGCCATCGAGTTTCCAGCCCAGGCCGTGCACCAGAGGCCCCAGGAACAGCGCGGCATCGGCCACGCGGCCGGTGATGACGATCTCCGCACCCTCATCCAGCGCACGCACGATGGGTCGCGCGCCCAGGTACGCGTTGCCGAACACCAGGCGGTTGCGCACCTGCGCCAGCGGCTCGCCGGTGAAGAGGTGACCGAAGTCGCCGGCCGGCGTGGCCTCGTCCAGCAAGCGTGGCAACACATCGTCGCCGCTCACCACAGCGATGCGCGCCTTCCAGCCCTTTTGGGCAAAGGCCGCGAGCACCGCCTGCGCCGCACCCTGCGGGTTCAACCCCCCGGCGTTGCAGACGAAGCGCACACCGCGCTCGCGCATCAGCGGCCAAAGCTTCATCAGCATGGGCACCACGTCGCGCGCGTAGCCCAGCGTCGCGTCGCGCTGGCGGTCTTTCTGCAGGATGGCGAGTGTGAGTTCGGCCAGATGGTCGCTCGCGATGAACTGCACGCCGCCGCGTTCGATGCTCGCGGCCACAGGCTCCCAGTTGTCGCCGTAGAACCCGAGACCGGCGCCGATGCGAATGGACTTCATGGGTGTGATCTTGCTGGCACCTGAGCGACTCTTGATGGGGGACAACCCCTAGCGGCAGTCCCGGGCAAGACAGCTATAAATTGCGCACGCCGACTCGACATGCTGCAACAAAGTTTGCAGCAGAACCTGGCCACGGTGCGAAGAACGACAAGGAGACACGTGTGCAATTGCTGCAGCTGCTGATCAGCGGCGTGGCCCAGGGATGTATCTACGGACTCATCGCACTGGGCTTTGTGCTGATCTACAAGGCCACCGAGACGGTGAGCTTCGCCCAGGGCGACCTCATGATGGTCGGCGCCTTCTTCGGCCTGGCGGCCATGACCATGCTGGGCTTCCCGTTCTGGCTCTCGGTGCCCGCCGCCATCATCGGCATGGGCCTGTTCGGCGTGATCGTCGAACGGGTGGTGATCCGCCCCATCCTGGGGCAGCCGGCCTTTTCCATCGTCATGCTCACCATCGGCGTGGGCTACGTGCTGCGCGGGCTCATCACCATGATCCCCGACATCGGCACCGAAACCCACACCCTGCCCGTGCCCTACGCGAATGAAGTGCTGCGCATGGGCCCGCTGGTCGTTTCGGCGGAGCAGGTGGTGGTGATCGGCTCCACCGCGCTGCTGTGCGCCGGGCTCTTCGCCATGTTCCGCTACAGCAAGCTGGGCATTGCCATGCAGGCGTCTTCGCAGAACCAGCTGGCGGCCTACTACATGGGCATTCCGGTCAAGCGCCTCAACGGCCTGGTGTGGGGTCTGGCCGCCGGTGTCGCGGCCATCGCCGGCCTGCTGCTCGCGCCCATCACCTTCGTGCACGCCAACATGGGCTTCATCGGCCTGAAGGCCTTCCCCGCCGCGGTGGTGGGTGGCTTCGGCAGCCTGCCCGGCGCCATCGTGGGCGGTCTCATCATCGGCATCGTCGAAGCGCTCTCGGGCTTCTACCTGCCCGAAGGCTTCAAGGACGTGGCCCCTTACGTCGTGGTCCTGCTCATGCTCGTGCTCAAGCCCAACGGCTTGTTCGGCGAAAAGCTGCGCAAGAAAGTCTGAGGCCACACCGTCATGCGTTTCATCTTCAAGACCGACTACAACCAGGACATCAAGCTCGCCAAGCATGGCGGCCACACGTTCTGGTACAGCCTGCTCGGGCTGTTCCTGGTGACCGCGCCCTGGGTGATCCAGGAATACTGGCTCGCGCAGCTCACCTTCGTGCTGATCTATTCCATCGTGGGCCTGGGGCTCATGCTGCTCTCGGGCTTCACCGGCCTGTTCTCGCTGGGCCATGCCGCCTTCCTCGGCGTGGGTGCGTACACCCAGGCCATCATGGTCAACGCGGGCATTCCCTTTCCCATCGCCATGGCCTGCGCCGGCCTGCTCTCGGCGGCCGTGGGCATGGTGGTGGGCCTGCCGGCGCTGCGGGTGAAAGGCATCTACCTCGGCATGGCCACCCTGGCTTTCGGCTTCATCGTGGAAGAAGTCATCGCGCGCTGGGAAAGCCTCACGGGTGGCAACAAGGGCCTGATGGTGAACTACCCCAGCATCTTCGGCTGGGAGCTCGATTCCACCAACGAGTTCTACTTCCTGTGCCTGGTGGTCACGGTGCTGGCCACGCTGGGCGTGGTCAACCTCATGCGCTCGTCCACCGGCCGCGCCTTCGTGGCCATTCGGGATTCGGAAATTTCTGCGCAGAGCATGGGCATCCACCTGGCGCGCTACAAGACCCTGAGCTTCGCGCTCTCGGCGGCGCTGGCCGGCGTGGGCGGTGCGCTATACGCCCACAAGATCCAGTTCCTCTCGCCCGAGCAGTTCAGCATCATCCAGTCGATCGACCTGCTGCTCATGGTGGTGATCGGCGGGCTGGGCTCGATCCACGGCGCCTTCCTCGGTGCCATCTTCCTCATCGTCATGCCGCAGCTGATCTCGCTGGGCAAGGACTTTCTTCCCGCCGCCATCGGCCAGGCCGCCGGCCTGCAGGGTGCGGTGTATGGCGCGGTGCTGATCGCCTTCGTGCTGTTCGAGCCCATGGGCCTTTACGGCCGCTGGCTCAAGGTGCGCGCCTACTTCCAGTTGTTCCCCTTCTACCGCAAGGGCATGTTCAAGCGGCAGAAAACCTTCCAGAAATCCGACAGACTGAAATGAACGACGACATCCTTCTTTCAGCCAAGAGCCTCAGCGTGCGATTTGGCGGCGTGCTGGCGGTGAACAACGTGAGCTTCGACGTGAAGCGGGGTGAGGTATTCACGCTGATCGGGCCGAACGGTGCGGGCAAGACCACGGTGTTCAACCTCATCAGCCGCATCTACACACCCACCACCGGCACCATCGACTACGCCGGCCCCGACGGCACACTGCGCCTGACCGACCAGGCGCCGCACCAGATCGCCAGGCTGGGCATCGCGCGCACCTTCCAGAACATCGAGCTGTTCGAACACGCCACGGTGTTGCAGAACCTGCTGATCGGACGCCACACCCACCGCCGCACCGGTCTGTGGAGCGAGATCTTCTTCACCGGCAGGACGCGTGCCGCCGAGGTGGAAGCGCGCGAGAAGGTGGAGCACGTCATTGAACTGCTGGACCTGCAGCACCACCGCGAATCGATGGTGGCGGGCCTGCCTTATGGCGTGCGCAAGGTGGTGGAACTGGCGCGCGCGCTGTGCACCGAACCCCGCCTGCTGCTGCTGGACGAACCTTCTTCCGGCCTGAACGTGGAAGAGACCGAAGACATGGCGTTCTGGATCAGCGACATCCAGAAGGAACTGGGCATCACGGTGCTGATGGTGGAGCACGACATGAGCCTGGTCTCCAAGGTGAGCGACCGCGTGCTCGCCATGAGCATGGGCACCGAGCTGGCCACCGGCACGCCCGCGCAGGTGCAGAGTGACGCCGGTGTGATCGAGGCCTACCTGGGCTCGGTGGACGACGTGTCCAGCCTTCGCCGCGAAAACCACAAGGTGTCCGCATGAGCGTAGCAACCTCTGACGCACCCGTGCTCAAGCTGCTCAACGTGGAGAGTGCGTACGGGCCCATCAAGGCCATCCGCGGCGTGAGCCTGCAGGTGCGCCGCAGCGAAATCGCCACCGTGCTGGGCTCCAACGGCGCGGGCAAGACCACCATCCTCAAGACCATCAGCGGCATCATTGACCCGCGCAAGGGAAGCATCGAGTTCAAGGGGGCGAACATCACCGCCCAGGACCCTGCTTTCATCGTGCAGCAGGGCCTCTCCCATGTGCCGGAAGGGCGAGAGGTGTTTCCGCTGCTCAGCGTGCGCGACAACCTGCTGATGGGCGCCTACACCCGCAAGGACCGCGATGGCGTGGCGCGCGACATGGAAGCGGTGTTCAACTACTTCCCCATCCTGCGCGAGCGCGCCACGCAGGACGCCGGCCTGCTCTCGGGCGGGCAGCAGCAGATGCTCTCCATCAGCCGCGCGCTGATGGCCAACCCCGACCTGATCCTGCTCGACGAGCCCAGCCTGGGGCTGAGCCCGAAGCTCACCAAGGAGATCTTCGAGATCGTGGTGCGCATCAACCGCGAGCGCGGCACCACCATCTTGCTGGTGGAGCAGAACGCCAACATGGCGCTCAACGCTTCCGACTACGGTTACGTGCTGGAGAACGGCCGCATCGTGATGGAAGACACCTGCGCCCACCTGCGCGAGAAGGACGACATCAAGGAGTTCTACCTGGGCATGAAGGAAGCGGGCGAGCGCGGCGAGCGGCGCTGGAAAAAGAAAAAGAACTGGAGATGACGACATGAGTTATCTATGGGACCTCTCTCACATCAAGCCGCAGACCGAAGTGGTGCTGCAGGGCGACACCATTCCCGCCATCTTCTGGAACGGCGTGAAGGAGCGCGGGCCCGACATCTGGATGCGACAGAAGGACTACGGCATCTGGCGCAGCTGGACCTGGGACCAGACCGGTGAGGCCGTGCGCGAGATCGCCCATGGCCTGATGGCACTGGGTTTCGAAGCGCGCGAGACCGCCTCCATCCTCTCCAACACGAATATCGAGTGGGTGCTGTGCGATCTTGCGGTGCTGAGTGCCGGTGGCGTGGCCAACGGCATCTACCCCACCGACGCCGCCGAACAGGTGCAATACCTGTGCGCGGATTCGAGTACGACGGTGCTGTTCGTGGAAGACGATGAGCAACTGGACAAGGCGCTGGAAGTGCGCGCGCAGCTGCCACGCCTGAAGAAGATCATCGTCTGCGACATGGAAGGCCTGCGCGAGTTGAACGATCCGCAGGTGATGAGCCTGGACGCCCTGCGCGCACTCGGTCGCACGCACCTGCAGCAACACCCGGGCGCGGTGGAAGCGCGCGTGGCGGCGGTGAAACCGGAGGACCTGGCCATCCTGGTCTACACCTCGGGCACCACAGGCAGGCCCAAGGGCGCCATGCACAGCCACCACGGGCTGGTCTACACCGTGCGCGGCTACAACACGCTGATCTCGCGCGACCAGAACGACGAGTGCATGTGCTTCCTGCCGCTGTGCCACATCGCCGAGCGCATGGGCGGCGAGTATTTCTCGCTCTATACCGGCGCCCGGCTCAACTTCGTGGAGAACCCCGAGACCGTGCCGGAGAACGTGCGCGAGATCGCGCCCACGGTGTTCACCGCCGTGCCGCGCGTGTGGGAGAAGTTCTATTCGGGCGTGATGATCACGCTCAAGGAAGCCAGCAAGGCCCAGCAGGCCGCTTACGCCTGGGCCATCGGCGTGGGCCAGCAGGTGGCCGATCTCGTGATGGCCGGCCAGCCGGTGCCCTCCAGCCTGCGCGTGCGCTTCACCGTGGCGCGGCTGCTGGTGCTGGACAACGTGCGCAAGCTCATCGGCATCCACCGTGCGCGTTTCCTCGTCACCGGCGCGGCCCCGATTTCGCCCGACCTGGTGCGCTGGTACCTGGCGCTGGGCGTGCCCATGCTCGAGGTGTGGGGCATGACGGAGACCTGTGGCGCGTCCACCGGCATACCCGCCGAGCGCATCAAGCCCGGCAGCATCGGCCCCGCCGCCAGCTACAACGAAGTGAAGCTGGATCCGGCCACCGGCGAGATCCTGGTGCGCGGCCCCAACGTGTTCATGGGCTACCTGAACCTGCCCGAGAAAACCGCCGAGACCATCGACGCCGATGGCTGGCTGCACACGGGCGATGTGGGTGTGGTGGATGAGGAAGGGTTTTTCCGCATCACCGACCGCATGAAAGACATCATCATCACCGCAGGGGGCAAGAACATCACGCCCAGCGAGCTGGAGAACGAACTGAAGTTCTCGCCCTACGTGACCGACGCCGTGGTGATTGGCGACAAGCGGCCTTACCTCACCGTGATCATCATGATCGACCAGGAAAACGTGGAGAAGTATGCGCAGGACAACGATGTGCCCTTCTCCAACTACGCCAGCCTCACCCGCTCACCCGAGGTGCAGAACCTCATCCAGGCCGAGATCGATCGCGTGAACAAGAAGTTTGCCCGCGTCGAACAGATCAAGAAATTCTTCCTGCTCGACACCCAGCTCAGCGCCGAAGACGAAGAGCTCACGCCCACCATGAAGCTCAAGCGCAAGCTGGTGCAGACGAAATACGAACCTCAGATCGAGGCCATGTACCGCTGAAGCGGCCTCACCATCCCTACCCAGGAGACAAGCCCTTGACGACCTCTCGACACACCCTGATCGCCCACGCACTTGCCGTTGCACTGGGCCTCTCTGCCAGCGCCGCCTTTGCCCAGACCCAGGGCGTGAGCAAGGACGAAATCGTCATCGGTTCGATCCAGGATCTTTCCGGCCCGCTGGCCGGCTTCGGCAAGGCCGTGCGCCAGGGCATGGTGCTGCGCGTCGACGAGATCAACGAGCAGGGCGGCATCAACGGCCGCAAGATCCGTCTGCTCGTGGAAGACAGCAAATACGACCCGCGCAACGCCGTGCTGTCGGCGCAGAAGCTCGTGAACCAGGACAAGATCTTCGCCATGGTGGCCCACATCGGCACGGCGCAGAACATGGCCGCCATGCCGGTGCAGTTCCAGAAGAACGTCGTGAACTTTCTGCCCGTGACCGCGGCGCGCGAGATGTACGAGCCCTTCCACAAGCTCAAGTTCGCCAACATCGCGCCCTACTACGAGCAGATGCGCATCTTCCTGCCGCGCATGGTGCAGGAGAAGAAGCCCAAGGCGGTGTGCGCGATCTACCAGGACGACGAGTTCGGGCTCGAGGTGCTGCGTGGTGCGGAAGAAGGCTTGAAGGCCGTGAACATGACCATGGTCGAGAAGACCTCGTTCAAGCGCGGCGCCACCGACTTCTCGTCGCAGGTGGCGCGCATGAAGTCCTCCAACTGCGACTTCATCGTGCTCGGCACCATCATTCGCGAGACCATCGGCACCATCGCCACCGCGCGCAAGCTGGATTTCAACCCCACCTTCTTCGGCTCCCAGGCGGCCTACACCGACCTCATCCACAAGCTGGGCGGCCCGGCCATGAACGGCCTGTACGCCACCATGACGACCCAGCACCCCTACCTGGACGAGGCCTCGCAGCCCATCCGTTTCTGGGCCAACAAGTACAAGACCAAGTTCAATGAGGACCCCAGCGTGTTCTCGGTCTACGGCTACAACGCTGTCGACATCTTCGCCCGTGCCGCTGGCCGCGCCGGCGCCAACCTCACCACCGACAGCTTCGTCAAGACCGTGGACAGCATGACCGTGCCGGTCGACATCTTCGGTTCGCCCGAGCTGCGCTTCAGCCCGGAGCGCCGCTTTGGCAGCATGGCCATGCGCATGTCGCAGATCCAGGACAGCCGCTGGAAGGTCACCTCGGACTACGTGAACAAATAAGCAAGGCAACTTCCAAGTAAAGCTGCTTCCACCCCCCGATCGAACCACCTTTTTTCAGGAGACATCGATGAAATCCACACTGAGTCTGATGGGCGCGGCCATCGCGCTGACTGCGGGCACCGCCATGGCGCAAACGCAGGGGGTGAGCAAGAACGAAATCGTGCTTGGCTCCATCCAGGACCTTTCCGGTCCCATTGCGGGCTTTGGCAAGCAGGTGCGCCTGGGCATGATGCTGCGCGTGGACGAGGTCAATGAGCAGGGCGGCATCAACGGCCGCAAGATCCGGCTGCTGGTGGAAGACTCCAAGTACGACCCGCGCAACGCCGTGCTGGCGGCGCAGAAGCTCGTCAACCAGGACAAGATCTTCATGATGGTGGGCCACATCGGCACCGCGCAGAACATGGCCGCGATGCCGGTGCAGTTCCAGAAGAACGTCATCAACTTCTTCCCCGTGACGGCCGCGCGCGAAATGTACGACCCCTTCCACAAGCTCAAGTACAGCTTCGCCGCCACCTACTACGACCAGATGAAGATCATGGTGCCCAAGCTGGCGAAGGAAAAGAACGCCAGGAAGGTCTGCGCCATGTACCAGGACGACGAGTTCGGCCTGGAGGTGAAGCGCGGCGCCGAAGACGGCCTGAAAGCCGCCGGCATGAGCCTCGCGGTGGAAACCACCTACAAGCGCGGCGCCACCGACTTCGCCAGCCAGATGCAGAAGCTGGCCTCGGAGCAATGCGACATGGTCGTGCTCGGCACCATCATCCGCGAGACCATCGGCGGCATCGCCACCGCCAAGCGCCTGGGCTTCAACCCCACCTTCATCGGCTCCAGCGCGGCCTACACCGACCTCATCCACAAGCTCGGTGGCCCCGCCATGAACGGCCTCTACGCCGCCATGTCGGTGCAGAACCCCTACACGGACGAAGCCTCGCAACCCATCCGCTTCTGGGCCAACAAGTACAAGACCAAATTCAACGAAGATCCCACCGTTTTCTCGGTCTACGGCTACTCGGCGGTGGACGCCTTCCTGCGAGCCGCCAGCAAGGCCGGCAACAACCTGACCACCGAGAGCTTCATCAAGGCGATGGACACCATGACCATTCCGCCCGACATCTTCGGCAGTGCCGAGATGACCTTCAGCCCCACCAAGCGCCTGGGCAGCAACGCCTCGCGCATGTCGCAGATCGTGGATGGCCGCTGGAAGGTGATCTCCGAGTACACCAAGATCGAGACCGCTTCCAAGTGAGTCCCGTGAAACATTGAAGGTATGACGCCGCCTGCCTCGGCAGGCCCTGCGTGCAGCCGCCAGCGCCTTGTGTGCTGGCGGTTTTTTTATGCGCGGCTACAGCTCCCGAGGGAAATCACTCCGCCGTCAGCCCCGCCGCCTTGTAGACCTTCGACCATTTCTCCACTTCGGACTTGTGGAACGCCGAGAACTCCGCTGGCGTGTCGCCCACCGGCACGAGCGCGAGTTCGGCCATCTTGGCGCGCACCGCCGGCATCTGGAGCACGGCACGGATCTCGCGGTTGAGTTTTTCAACGATCTCCTTCGGCGTCGACGCAGGGGCGAACAAGCCCACCCAGGGGCCCATGTCGTAGCCGGGCACGCCGACCTCGGCGATGGTCGGCACATCGGGCAGCATGGGCGCACGCTCGCGCGTGGTGACCGCCAGGGGCTTGAGCTTGCCCGCCCGGATCAGGGTGATGGCCGCCGGCAAAGCCGGAAACGCCAGTTGCACCTGACCGCCCGCCACGTCCACCAGGGCGGGGCCATCGCCCTTGTAGGGCACGTTGCCCAGCTTCGTGTTCGCCATCAGATTGAACAGCTCACCCGCCAGGTGCGGTGAGGTTCCCAGTCCTGCCGTGGCATACAGGACTTTGGGCCCGTCTACCTTGCCGGCGGCAATCACATCTTTCACCGAGCCGTAGTTCGCCGCGTTCGTGCTGGCCACTAGGATGTTCGAAGAGTAGGCCAGTTGCGTGATGTGCGCGAAGTCCTTCACCGGGTCGTAGGGCAGGTTCTTGAACTGGGCCACGGCAATGGCCATGTTGCTGATCGCACCCAGGAAGATGGTGTAACCATCGCCGGGCGCCTTGCTGACATAGGTCGCACCCAGGGTACCACCGGCGCCCACGCGGTTCTCCACCACCACCGAGCGACCCAGCCGCTCGCCCAGTGGCTCGCTGATCAGTCTCGCCACGATGTCGTTCATGCCGCCGGGTGCAAGCCCCACGATGAGGTGCACCGGTTTGCTGGGATACACGTCGGACGCCATGACCACCGGCATGGCGGCAGCCAGAGTGGCTGCCGCCATCGACAGAGCCGCAACGCGGCGTGTGAGCTTTGCTTTCATGTCCTTGTCTCCTTGTTTGTCAACCGGGGAAGACCGTTCAGGCCCGCTTTTTCTCTCGCTGCAGGTGCGGGCCCTCGCTTTCGCTGCCCGGCACCGCACCGCGATCCAGATGCACACCCTGCTTGCGCAGGTCCGCACGAAGTTCTTCTGCCGGCACGCTGCGCAATTCGTATTTGCCGCGCAACGACATGGCCGCCGCCGTGCCTGCGGCCTGCCCGACCATCATTCCGGTCACCATGGTTCGGGTCGAAGCCATGGCTTCGTGGGTGGTGGAGATGCAGCGCCCTGCCAGCAACAGGCCCTCGACCTTCTGAGGCAACAGACAGCGGTAGGGAATGTCGTAGCTCCCGTCATCACCCTGAATCGGTGTGAACAGGGTCTTGCCGCTGTCGGGATCGTGGATGTCGATGGGATACCCCACCTTGCAGATCCCGTCGTCGAACTTGCGGCCCTGCACGCAGTCCTGCGCGGCCAGCTGGTAGTCGCCCAGCATGCGGCGCGTCTCGCGCACGCCAATGAAAGGCGCTGTGGCCTGGATGTGGCTGTTCTCGAAGCCCGGCACGTACTTGCGCAAGACCTCGGTGAGCTTGTAGACCTGCCGCTTGCCTTCGACTTCTCCCGTGGTCAGATCGTCTGCGCTCGTGCCATCCAGACCTTGCAGGCGCGAAGCATTGATGTTGCATTCGCGCGCGTGCACCGTGTTGCCCCAGAACTCGTCGGTGCCCAGGAAGAGCTTCTCCCGCCTCACCTCGTCGGCGTATTTCTCCAGCGTGGCAGACCACCACACGGGATACAGCTCATCGCTATCGGGCAGAGCCGCCCACGCAGCGCCCTTGCCGATGGCCTTGTACATCTTCGGCACGTCGACGTTGCCCATCTTGAACACCATCGACATGCGTTGCATCTTCTTGTCGCCTTCACGACCTTTCTCGTAGGGCACGCCGGCCCAGGTGGCAATGTCGCCGTCGCCGGTGCAGTCGATCACCACGCCTGCGCGCACGAACAGCCTCCCACTCTTGGTGAGCATGACCACGCCCTGAATCCGGTCGCCCTCCATCACCACTTCCAGCGGCGTGGTGTGGTACAGGATCTGCCCCCCGGCCTCGAGGATCATTTCCTGCGTCACGTATTTCATCGCCTCCACGTCGATCGGCGTCGTGGTCTGCATGTGTGCGTTGTCGATCCACACCGGGCCGGTGGAGCCACCGATCGCTTTCATGCGCTGGATCATTTCCCACGGCAGCCCCGCCACCACGCGCTGGCCCTTGCTGCTGTGGAAGGTGTGGAGGCAAAGACCCACGTTGGCCACGCCGCCGAGAAAGCCGTAGCGCTCCACAAGAAGCACCTTGGCACCGGCACGGGCGGCGGCCACCGCCGCGCCCACGCCCGATGTGCCACCGCCGACGACCAGCACATCGGTGTGCCGGGTGAGATCGTATTGAATCATTGAATGTCCTTTCAGCTCATGGATTGAATGGGGCGGGCTCTCGGCCCGCCATGGTTGGAGAGAGCTCCACCGCCTGGCGCAATGCTTCCACCAGACTGCGCTCATCGGCAATGCCTTTGCCCGCAATGTCGAACGCGGTGCCGTGGTCCACCGAGGTGCGGACGAATGGAAGGCCCACGGTGACGTTGACACCGGCCTCCAGTCCGAGCACCTTCACCGGGCCATGGCCCTGGTCGTGGTACATGGCCACCACCAGATCGAAGTCGCCCCGGGTGGCACGGAAGAACAGGGTGTCTGCCGGCAAGGGCCCCTGCACGTTCCATCCGCGCGCGCGACAGGCGTCCACCGCGGGCTGGATCTTCTGTGCCTCCTCGCCCCTTCCGAACAGGCCGTTTTCGCCGGCGTGGGGGTTGATGCCGCACACGCAGATGCGGGGCGATGCAATGCCCGCGCGCTGCAGCAAAAGGTGGCCGCGTGCGATGGTGCGTTCCACCAGGCTGGGCTGGATGCGTTCAACGGCGTCGAGCAAGCCGATGTGGGTGGTGACGTGGATCACGCGCAGGCTTGGCGCCATGAGCAGCATGGACACTTCGGGTGTTCCGGAAAGTTCGGCCAGCAGCTCGGTGTGGCCCGGGTAGCGGTGGCCGGCGGCGTGCAAGGCCTCCTTGTTGAGCGGCGCCGTGCAGATGGCCGAAAGCCGCCCCTCCATAGCAAGTTCCACCGCCTTGGCCACGTAAGCGTAGGCAGCGGCCCCGCCCCTGGCGCTGAGCTGACCAAAAGGCAGGTCGTGGGTGGGCTGCCCCACGCTGATGCAACGGATGGCGCCAGCCGGATGCTGCGCGTCTTCAGGATCGTCCACGGAATGGATCTGCACGGCACTTCGCGTGCGCTCTGCCGCCTGGCGCAGCCTTTGCGGGTCGCCCAGGACCACGGCCGGGAAACGGCCCTGTACGTCGGCGCGCGCCAGGCTTTTGACGACAACCTCCGGGCCGACGCCGCAAGGGTCGCCCATCGTGATGCCAATGAGGGGCACGGTCATGTGTTTCTTTCAGGCAATGGATTGCACTTGAGGAAGTGGCTTGAAGTGCCGCAGCACGCGCACCAGCGACTGACGATCGCCGAACCCGCCCGCCTTGGTGACGATCGAGGTCGACTCCGCGCTGCGGCGGCTCAGGCAGATGCCGGATTCGAGTTCGCCCATGACCTGCAGGCGTTCAACGCCGAGAAGATCCAGCACCGCGCGGGCGGTGTCGCCGCCCGTGAGCAGCAAGGTGGATGCACCATGCAGAAGCGGCTCGGCGGCGCCGGCCATGCGTTGCACCAGTGCCCGCGAAGACGCTGCCGGCACGGTGCCGCAGGCCGCGAGCACCACGCTCTGGCCCTGCGCGCCGTGCGTCCGGGCCTGCGCCATGGCCTGCGCCACCTGGTTCGGTTCGCCCAGCCAGGTCTGCGCTGCCAGCCGCACCAGATGCACATCGGGCTGCTGCGCCAGGGCGTCGACCTGTTGCAGGGTCACGGGAGAAAAACTGCCAGCCACCGCCACGAAGGAGCCACCCGGCCGGGCGAACTGGCATTGATCTGACCGGTCTGGCGCTTGCCCGAGCAGCGACGCCAGGGCCCACGCAAGCCCGGCCGAGCCCACCGCAAGCAGAGGCACATCCGCGCAAAGTGTCGCCAGGGCCTCCGCGATCTCCTGCAGGTCGGCGTCGTCTCGAGCGTCGATGGCGATGGCACGGGCACCACCGCCAATGGCCTCAGCCAGGTCTTCAGCCAGTCCGACAGCACCGCGCGCACTGCCCGGCCGCAACAGCACCGGCTTGGCATCGACCTCGCTCAGCAACCTCAACAGATCGAGTGGGCGACCGCCTGTGTGCAAGAGGGATTGGTCATTCACGTGGAGGACACCCTGCCGAAGCGTGCGGCCTTGAGCGGGCAGCGCCGGACACACGACTGCCGCCCGGACCAGCCCGGGCACGTCGAGCGCGGCGCGCAGCTCTGCGGCCACATTGCCACGCAAGGTGGAGTCGATTTTCTTGAACAGCAGGTTGCCGGGCGCCCGCCCTGCCCCCGCGCGGGCCAGCGCCACGGCGGCCACGGCCGCCGCTTCCCCGGCCGTCTGCGCGCGGCTGTCGGTGTCCACCGCCCAGCTCCCCGACGACGGGAACGCCCCCTTGAGCACCAGCGTGCCACCGCCGATGGCGGCAGGCGCCAGCGCAGCGGCGCACTCGGCAGCGCCAGAGAGATCATCTGCAACGACCTGAAGGCCGGGAAGAAGCATGGAACGCATTCCTTTAAGTGCATGCACTTTTTGTAGTTTAGCATGCATTAAATTAGAAAGTGCGTTTGATTCGCTTGGCGATAATGCAGCGCCAACACACAGAAAGCAGTGGGGAACCCCGGTGAACGAAGAGCACGGCGACACCCGGTCGGAAGAATCCGTTTCACAAACGGTTTACCGCGAGTTGTTCAATCGCATCCTGACGGGCGAACTGCCGCCCGGCTCCACCGTGAGCGAAAAGCAGCTGGCCGAACTGCTGGGTGTGTCGCGCACACCGGTGCACAACGCCGTGCTGCAGCTTGTGAAGGATGGACTGGTCACGCAGGAGGCCAACCACCGCCCGGTCATCGGGCGCGTGTCCGAGTCCGATGTGGACGAGATCTTCGACATGCGCCGCCTGCTGGAAGGTGAAGCCGCCAGGCGTGCGGCCTCACGCATGGACCGCGCCACCTTGTCCAGGCTGCGTGCTGCGGCAGACCTTCTGGCCAGGCAGGGCCAGCGCCAGGGAGCCCTGGCGCGATGGGCCGATTTTGATGACCTCTTCCACGAAGCCATTGCGGCCGCTTGTGGAAGCCAACGCCTGGCGGCGGACATTCGCCGCTACCGCATGGTGCACCACGCCTTGAACCGCCTTCGCATGACGGAAGACCTGATTCCGCAGGCGCTGCAGGAACACGTTGCCATCCTCTCGGCCCTGGAAGCCCGCGACGCCGACAAGGCCGCCGCCGCGATGGACGACCACCTGAGCGAATGGAAAACCTTCTATCTGCAGCAGTTCGCACAGCGCCAGGCTTCAGCGACCAGAGCGCGCGTGCACTCCGCAAGGCGCGCGGTCGCTCGGCGCTAGCCAGCACTTAACATGGCTGCATGTTCATCAGCAGCCTCGCGCCCGCCACCGCCGCCCTGCTGGCCGACGCCCTCCTCGCCCTGCACGTGGGCATCGTCGTCTTCGTGGTCGGCCTGCTGCCCCTGGTCCTGCTCGGCGGCGCGCTGGACTGGCGCTGGGTGCGCCACTTCGGCCTGCGCCTGACCCACCTGGGCCTGATGGTCTTCATCGCCGGCCAGGCCTGGCTGGGGCAGTTGTGCCCGCTCACGGTGTGGGAGCAGGACTTGCGGCGAATCGCCGGGCAACGGAGCTATGGAGAAAGCTTCATCGAGCACTGGCTGTCGCGCTTGCTGTATTGGGAAGCGCCTTGGTGGGTTTTCGTCGCGGCGTACACCGCGTTCGCGTTGCTGGTGGCGCTGGCGTGGTGGTGGGTCAGGCCCCGGCGCTGAACAACCAGCGCTCCTTATGGCGCAGGTGTGGGCGCCTGCCACCCACCACCGAGCGCGGCCACCAGCGCCATGCTGGCGGCGAGCCGCTCGGCCCTCACGTCGAGCGCGGCGCGGCGCGCGGCCAGTGCCAGGTTCTGCGCCGTGGCCACTTCCAGGAAACTGATCTCGCCCGCCTCGTAGCGAAAGCCCACCACGCGCTCGTTTTCGTTGGCGAGTTCCACCAGGCGCTGCTGCTGCCGTTCCTGCTCGGCCAGCGTGGACACCTGCACCAGCGCGTCCTCGGTTTCGCGCACCGCCGCCAGCACACCGCCGCGCCAGGCCGCCGCCTGCTCGTCGTACGCCGCCGTGAACGCCACCTCGTTGGCGCGGCGCGCACCGCCATCGAACAAGGTGGCCGCCAACTGCGGACCGAGCGACCACACGCGCGCCGGCGCATCGAGCAGCCGCGCCAGGCTGCTGGCCTGCAGCGTGCGGCTGGCGGACAGCGTGAGGTCCGGCAACCAGGCACTTTGCGCCACGCCCAGCCGGGCGTGTGCGGCGGCCAGCTGGCGTTCGGCTGCGGCCAGGTCGGGCCGGCGGCGCAGCAGCTCGCCGGGCAGCGCCGCCGGCACCGGTGGCACGGCGGGCAGCGCGCCTTCGCGCGGGTGGATGGGGTACTCGGTCGGCGTGGAGCCCGCCAGCAAGGCCAGCGCATTGGCTTCGAGCGCGCGCTGCCGGTCGATCGCAAACACCTGCGTGCGCAGCGATTGCAGCTGGGTCTCGGCCTGGATCACATCCGCGCGCGCCACCAACCCCGCTTCGTATTGCAGTTGCGTCACCTGCAGCGAGCGCGCGTAGGCCACGTCGGCCTGGATCTGCAGTGCCCGCAGCGCATCGAGCGCGCGCAGCCGCACATAGCCCTGTGCCGCGGCCAGTTGCAGGGCCAGCCGCGCGGCGTCCACCAGCGCGCCCTGCGCCTCGGCGCCAGCCGCAGCCGCTTCGCGCGTGCGCGCAGCGCGGCCCCACAGGTCCGGCGCCCACGACACGTCGAGGCCGGCCGCGTAGATCTGGCGCGTGCCCGCACCACCCCCCACCGCACCCGCACTGCCACCGCTGCGGGTGATCGACGCGCCCGCGCCCACCTGGGGGAATGACAACGCGCGGGCGGCGTCCACCTGCGCCAGGGCCTGCCGCCAGCGCGCTTCGGCTCCCGCGATGTCGGCGTTGGCTTCACCCACGCGTTCCAGCAGCCGGTCGAGGTCGGCGTCGGCGTACACGCGCCACCATCGCGCATCGATCGTGGCGCTCGGCGCCGTGGGATCTGCCGGCGTGGTGGCGTAGAGGAACGTCGGGGGCAGCGCCATGTCGGGCGAGCGGCGTGCATCGGTACCGGCGCAGGCCGCGAGCAGCAGCACCACGGCAGCGGGTGCGAGACGGTGAAAGGAAAACGGCAGATTCGACATGGGTTCAGGTGACCGTGGCGACCGGCGCTTCTTCGCGCCACACCAGGCGGCGCAGGCGCTCCAGCGCAAGATAGACCACGGGCGTGGTGTAGAGCGTGAGCAGCTGGCTGACGGCCAGGCCGCCGATGATGGCGATGCCGAGCGGGCGCCGCAGTTCGGAGCCTTCCCCGAGGCCCAGCACCAGCGGCACCGCGCCCAGCAGCGCGGCCAGGTTGGTCATGAGGATGGGGCGCAGGCGGCGCAGCGCGGCTTCGTGAATCGCGGCCTGCGGCGCCAGCCCACGCGTGCGTTGCGCGGTGAGCGCGAAGTCGATCATCAGGATGGCGTTCTTCATCACCACCCCGATCAGCAGGAACAGTCCCAGCAGCGCGATCAGGCTGAACTCGGTGTCCGATATCCGCAAGGCGAGCAGCGCCCCCACGCCGGCCGAAGGCAGTGTCGACAAAATGGTCAGCGGGTGCAGCAGGCTCTCGTACAGCATGCCGAGCACGAGGTAGACCGTGACCAGCACGGCCAGGATCAGCCAGGGCTGGCGCTTGAGCGTGGCCTGCAGGCTGTTGGGGTCGCTGCTGCGCTCGCCGGTGGAGATGCTGGTGGGCAGCAGCAGGCTCTGGACGGCGCGATCGATCGCCTGCTGCCCCTGCTGCTGACTCACGCCGGGCGCGAGCGCGTAGCTGATGCTGGCCGATGCGAACTGCGCGTCGTGCTGCACGCGATCGCGCGTGAGGCCATAGCTCCAGGACGCAATGGCCGAGAGCGGCACGCGCTGGCCGGCGTCGTTGAGCAGGTCCACCTGCGCGAGCGCGGAAGGCTCGCTGTTGCCGTTCGGGTCGGCCTCCATCACCACGCGGTACTGGTTCAGCGGGTCGTACAGCGTGGCCACCTGCCGCTGCGAGAACGCGTTGTTCAGCGCCGTCGTCACCACGTCCATGCGCAGGCCGAGGCGGCGCGCGGCCTCGCGGTCCACGTCCAGCACCACCTGCTGCGCGTCTTCGCCCGCGCCGAAGTCCACGTCCTTCAGCTCGGGCAGTGCGCGCAGCGCCTCGCCCACCCGCCGGGTGTTGCCCCGCAGGTCCTGCAGCGAATCGGAGCGCATCACGAACACGTATTCGCCATCGCCACCGCCGCTGGCCAGGCGGATGTCCTGGTCGACCGACATGTAGAGCACACCACCCGGCATGGGCGGCGCGGTGGCGCGCAGGCGGGCCACCACCGCCTGCGCCGACTCACCGCGTTCGGCCAATGGCTTCAGGCGGATGCGGAACCACGAGTTGCTGATGCCATGGCGCCCGCCGCTGGAGCCGGCCACGTCGGCCACCGCCGGATCGGCCACGAGGATGCGCCGGTAGGCCTCGGCCTTGGACTGCATGCCCTGGAACGAGAAGCCATCGTCGCCGCGCACGAAGCCGCCGAGCTGGCCGTTGTCCTGCTGCGGCAGCATGCCCTTGGGGATGGCCACGTAAAGCCAAACATTCAGCGCCACCGTGCCCGCCAGCAGCAGCAAGGTGAACACGCGGTGGCGCAGCGCAAAGCCCAGGCTGCGCGCGTAGCCCGACTGCACATCGGCCAGCAGGCTGGCGATGAAGCGCGCCACCGGGCCGGGCTCCCGCGTGCGGTGGCCGGCGGGCAGGCCGTGGGCGCACAGCGCGGGCGTGAGCGTGACCGACACCGCCAGCGAAATCAGCATGGCCGCCACCAGCGTGATCGAGAACTCGCGGAACAACCGCTCGACCACACCACCCATGAACAGGATGGAGAGGAACACCACGATGAGCGCGAGGTTCATGGCCAGCAGCGTGAAGCCGACCTCGCCTGCGCCCTTCATTGCCGCGCGCCAGACCGTGCGCCGCCCCACCTCGCGCTGGCCCGCCGCGGCCTGCGCGACGCGCGCCTGCTCGATGTGGCGCTGGATGTTCTCCAGTACCACGATGGCGTCGTCCACCACGAGGCCAGCGGCCACGATCAGCGCCATGAGCGACAGGTTGTTGAGCGAGAAGCCCTGCCACCACATCACCGCGAACGAACCGATCAGCGCCACCGGCAGCGCCAGCGCCGGAATGAGCGCGGTGCGCAGGCTGGCCAGGAAGCCCCACACCACCAGCATCACCAGCACGCCCGAGAGCACCAGCGTGAAGCGCGCTTCGCGCAGCGTGGCGCGCACGCTGGACGAGCGGTCGATCACTGTCTTCAGCTCGGTGTCGGCCGGGAGCAGCGCGCGCAGCTGTGGCAACTCGGCCTGGATGGCATCGATGGTCTCCACGATGTTGGCGCCCGCGCGCCGGCTGATCATCAGCAGCACGGCAGGCTCGTTGTTGTGGTAGCCGCTGGTGAAGCGGTTCTCCACCGAATCCGTGACCTCGGCCACGTCGGCCAGGCGCACCAGCACGCCGTCCTGGTGGCGCACCACGAGCGATTCGAAATCGGCCGCCGTGCGCAGCGGCGCGGGCAAGGCGATCTGCCAACGCTGCCCGCCCTGCTCCACCTGCCCCAGCGGGCGCCAGGCATTGGCGTCGGCGATGGCGCGGCGCACGTCGTCGAGCGACATGTTGCGGTGCGCCAGCGCGTCGGGCCGCGCCTGAACCCGCACCGCCGGCAGCGAGGCCCCTTCCACCGAGACCTCGCCCACGCCCACGATCTGCGCCAGCTTCTGCGCCAGCACGGTGGAGGCGTTGTCGTACAGCGCCGAAGGCGGCAGGCGCGGCGAAGACAAGGCCAGCGCCATGATGGGCGCCTGCGACGGGTTGATCTTGAAGTAGGTGGGGTTGCCCGTCATGCCCGAAGGCAGCTGCCCGCGCGAGGCATTGATGGCGGCCTGCACCTCGCGCGCGGCTTCGTCGATGTCGCGCGTCAGGTCGAAATTCAGCGTGACGTTGGTGCTGCCCTGGTTGCTGCTGGAGCGGATGCTGGTCACGCCCGCGATGCTGCCCAGCGCGCGTTCGAGCGGCGCGGCCACGGTGGCGGCCATGCTTTCGGGGCTGGCGCCGGGCAGGCTGGCGCGCACCTGGATCACCGGGAAATCCACACGCGGCAGCGGCGCCACCGGCAGCAGGCGCAAGGCCAGCAGGCCGGCCAGCACGATGCTGATGGCCAGCATGCAGCTGGCCACGGGCCGGCGGATGAAGAAGCGGGCCAGCGCGTTCATGGGTTGGACGCGGCACCTGCGCGCCGGCGCGTCAGGCGATCGAACGCCAGGTACACCACCGGCGTGGTGAACAGCGTGAGCACCTGGCTCACGATCAGCCCGCCCACCATGACGATGCCCAGCGGCTGGCGCAATTCAGCGCCCGAGCCGCTGGCCAGCATGAGCGGCACGGCGCCGAACAGCGCGGCCAGCGTGGTCATGAGGATGGGGCGGAAGCGCAGCAGCGCGGCGCGGTGGATCGCCTCGCGCGGCGACAGGCCCAGGCGGCGCTGCGCGTCGAGCGCGAAGTCCACCATCATGATGCCGTTCTTCTTCACCAACCCGATCAGCAGCACGATGCCGATCACCGCGATCAGGTCCAGCGGCCTGCCTGCCAGCAGCAGCGCGGCCAGCGCGCCCACCGTGGCCGAGGGCAGCGTGGAGAGGATGGTGAGCGGGTGCACCGCGCTCTCGTACAGCATGCCCAGCACCAGGTACATCACCACCACCGCAGCCAGGATCAGCCACAGCGTGTTGGCCAGCGAGGTGCGGAAACCTTCGGCCGCGCCCTGGAACGCCAGCTCCACCGACACCGGCAACGCCACCTGCGCCTGCACGGCCTGGATGGCCGCGACCGCCTCGCCCAGCGAATAACCGGGTGCGAGGTTGAACGACAGCGTGACCGCCGGGAACTGGCCCTGGTGATCAATGGCCAGCGGCGCGCGCCGCTCCACCGCGCGCGCCACGGCCGACAGCGGCACCGGCACGGCGGCCGCACCACCGGTGGCCGGCTTCACGAACACACCCTCCAGCGCCTGCAGGCCACCGAGCTTCGCGTCGTCCGTCTCCAGCACCACGCGGTACTGGCTGGCGTGCGTGAACAGCGTGCTCACCTGCCGTTGGCCGAACGCGCTCTGCAGCGCCGAAGCGATGTCGCTCATGCGCAGGCCCAGCCGCGCGGCGGCGTCGCGGTCGATTTCCAGGAAAGCCTGCAGGCCTTCGCGCTGCAGGTTGCTCGCCACGTCGGCCAGCTCGGGCCGTTCGGTCAGGGCCTGCAGCATGCGGCCGGTCCAGTCCGACAGCAGGGTGCGGTCGGGCGAGCTGAGCGTGAACTGGTATTGCGTGCGGCTGATGCGGTCTTCCATGCCCAGTTCCTGCACCGGCTGGAACCAGGCCTCGATGCCGCTCACTTCGCGAGCACGCGTGCGCAGCCGTTCGATGAGTTCACTGGCCGACACCGAACGATCGGCATGCGGCGCCAGCGTGAGCAGCATGCGCCCGCTGTTGAGCGTGGCGTTGCTGCCGTCCACGCCGATGAAGGACGACACGCTGTGCACCGGCGACTCTTCGAGCAGCACCTGGGCCAGCGCCTGCTGCCGCTCGGCCATGGCGCCGAACGACACGCTCTGCGGCGCCTCGGTCACGACCTGGATGGCGCCCGCGTCCTGCACGGGGAAGAAGCCCTTGGGCACCCAGAGGTACAGCAGCGCCGTGAGCACCAGCGTGGCGGCCAGGGCCAGCAGCGCCAGCGGCTGGCGCGCCAGCACCCAGTCGAGCCCACGGCCATAGCGCTCGATGGTGCCGCTCAGCCAGTCTTTCTGCGCGCCGTGGCTGGCCGGCCGGGGCAGCATGCGCGCGGCCATCATGGGCGTGAGCGTGAGCGAGACCACGAGCGAAATGCCGATGGCCACCGCCAGCGTGACCGCGAATTCGTGGAACAGCCGGCCCACCACGTCGGCCATGAACAGCAGCGGGATCAGCACCGCCACCAGCGAGACCGTGAGCGAGACCAGGGTGAAGCCGATCTCGCTCGCGCCCTTGAGCGCGGCCTCCATCGGCCCGGCGCCGGCCTCGCGGTGGCGCGCGATGTTTTCCAGCATGACGATGGCGTCGTCCACCACGAAGCCGGTGGCGATGGTGAGCGCCATCAGGCTCAGGTTGTTGAGCGAATAGCCCAGCAGGTACATGGCCGCGAAGGTGCCCACCAGCGAGAGCGGCACCGCCACGCTGGGAATGAGCGTGGCCGGCAGCGTGCGCAGGAAAACGAAGGTGACCAGCACCACCAGCGCAATGGCAAACAGCAGTTCCTTCTGCACGTCGCGCACGGAAGCGCGGATGCTCTCGGTGCGGTCCGACACCACCTGCACCTTCACCGTGGCCGGCAGCGTGGCCGTTAGCTGCGGCAGCAGCGCGCGCACCTGGTCGGCCACGGCGATCACGTTGGCACCGGGCTGGCGCTGGATGTTGAGCAGCACCGCAGGCGCGAGACCGCAGCCACTGGCCTGCCCCTCGGCACAGGCCATGCCGGCCCAGGCCGCCAGGAAGCGGTCTTCCGCGCCCTCTTCCACCTGGGCCACGTCGGCCAGGCGCAGGGGCGCGCCGTTGCGCCAAGCCACGATGAGGCGGCGGTACTCGGCGGCCGATCGCAGCTGGTCGTTGGCGTCCAGCATGGTGCTGCGCAGCGCGCCATCGAAACTGCCCTTGGGCTGGTTGTTGTTGGCCGCCGCAATGGCCGTGCGCAGCTCTTCCAGCGTGAGCCCGTTGGCCGCCAGCGCGCGGCTGTTGGCCTGCACGCGAATGGCCGGGCGCTGCCCACCCGCCAGGCTGACCAGGCCCACGCCCTGCAGGCGCGAGAGCTGGCCGGCCATGCGCGTGTCCACCAGGTCCACCACGCGCGGCAGCGGCAGCGTTTCGGAGCCAATGGCCAGCGTGAGGATGGGCACGTCCGCCGGGTTCACCTTGCGGTAGATCGGCGGCGCGGGCAGGTCGGACGGCAGCATGCTGTTGGCGCTCTGCAGCGCGGCCTGCACGTCCTGCTCGGCCACGCCCAGGTTCACCTCCAGCGCGAACTTCATGGTGATGACCGAAGCGCCGCCTGCGCTGGTGGACGACATCTGCACCAGCCCCGGAATCTGCCCCAACCGGCGTTCCAGCGGCGCGGTGACGGTGCGCGCGGTCACGTCCGGGCTGGCGCCGGGCTGGAAGGTGAACACCTGGATGACCGGGTAATCCACCTGCGGCAGCGCCGACACAGGCAACTGCCGCCAAGCCAGCAGCCCAGCGATCAGCATCGCCAGCATCAGCAGCGAGGTGGCCACCGGCCGCAGGATGAAAGGGCGCGAGAGCGAGAGCGGCGCGGCGGCGGACATGGCGCCCTTCGTCAACGCGCCGGGGCGGAGGCTGGCGCAGCAACAGCAGGTGCAGCGGCTTCCGGCGCCAACGGCGAGGCGGCCGGCAACTGCGCCGGCTCCGGCTGCTGCACGATGTTCGCCGCGCGGCCATCCTCCAGCCGGTCCAGCCCTTCGAGCACCACCGGTTCACCGCTGGCAATCCCTTGCAGCACCACGGTGCGTCCGCCGCTCGCCGGGCCCAGCGTGAGCGTGCGCACCCGGGCCTTGCCATCGGCGATCACATACACATAGCTGCCGCGCGAGCCGTGCTGCACCGCGTCGGTGGGAATGGTCACCACCCCGGGCAGCGTGCGCAGCGCCAGCCGCACGTTCACGAACTGGTTGGGAAAGAGCGCGTCGTCCGCGTTCTCGAAGCGTGCCTTGAGCCGCAGCGTGGCCGTGGCCGCGTCGATCTGGTTGTCCAGCGTGTCCAGCCGGCCCACGGCCAGGCGCGTGCGGTTGTCGCGGTCCCAGGCCTCGGCCCTTGGCGGGTTGTTGCCCGTATCGTGCGCGGCGCGCACATCGGCCACCTGCGGCTCGGGCACGCTGAACGCCACCGAAACCGGCTGCGTCTGCGTCAGCGTGAACAGGCCATTGGCATCGTTCGCCGCAATCAGGTTGCCCGCATCCACCCGGCGCAAGCCCACCCGCCCGGCGATGGGCGCGGTGATGCGCGTGTAAGAGAGTTGCAGCTTCGCGTTGTCCACCTGCGCCTCGTCGCTCTTGAGCGTGCCCCGCAGCTGCTGCACCAGCGCGGCCTGCCTGTCCAGCACCTGGCGGGCCACCGCGTCGCGCTTGAACAGCATGTCGTAGCGCGCCAGCTCGCTCTCTGCATTGCGAAGCTGGGCCAGGTTCTGCTGCTGCTGGCCCTGGGCCTGCGCCAACGCCACGCGCAAAGGCTCAGGATCGATCTCGGCCAGCAACTGGCCCTTGGTCACCTTCTGCCCTTCGCGCACCAGCACCCGCGCCAGCTGCCCAGCCACCCGGCTGCGCACCGTGACCGTGTTGTAAGGCGTCACCGTGCCCACGGCCCGAGCCTGCACGGTGAAGTCTTCGGTGCGCGCGGTTTCCACCCGCACGGGGATGGGAATGCTCCAGGGGCCGGGGGTGTTGGGCGGCGGTGGCGGTGGCCGAAGCAGGAACCACCAGGCGGCGAAGCCGGCGCCCAGCAGCAGGGCGACCCAGAGCGCGCGGCGCGGCCAGGGGGACTTGCGTGCGGCGGAGGGTTGGGCCGGATCGTGGGGGTCGGACTGCATGGGCGAACGGAGAGGAGGTGCGGACAGGAAAGGATGAGGCGCCATCCCGTCTTCTGGCAACGCCTGCCATGGCCATGATAAACAGTCGCCCCCGGTTCAGCCGCCTTGCCGGCCTGGCTCGGTGTCCTGTTGGCGGTCTCTCGCTGCGATATGACTGAACTGCCGAAAACGTGCTTCCACGCCCGGGCTGCGGAACAAGGTATCCAGTTGCTGGCCCCAGGGTGTCGCGACCACCTCCTTGAGCATCACCAGGCCCACGGAATGCTTGACCACCGGGTCCACCAACGGCCGGACCGACAGACCCCAGATCCCCGGCAACGAAGAGATGCTGCTCCTCGGGACAATGGCAGAACAGAGACCACTCTCCACGTGGGTCAACAGTGAGAGGATCGAATCACCCTCCAGCCGGACCGTCGGTTTGAGACCGAGGTCTTCGAACACCTTGTCCACCAGACGCCGGTTCAGCATTTCCGGCGACAGCAATGCCAGGGGCAGCGTGGCCGCATGGGCCCAGCTGACCGGGCGCGAGGGCGTTCCGGCATTCCGGGCGGGCGAGACGAGGCAGTATGTCTCCTCGTAAAGGGCGTACTGCACCATATCGCGAAGCATTTCAGGCACCAGGTAAACGATTCCCGCGTCCAGCTTGCGCTCGCGGATGCCACGCGCCACGAAATGCATGTCGCCCACCTCGACCACCAGCGAAGCCGCAGGGCTCTGCTCGATGACCAGCGCCGACAGCAGCGGCGCCACAAAGGTGGTGATCGGAATGATCCCGATGACGAACCGCCGCCGTGCATCCGGGCGGCAGCGATCAACCATCTCTCGCAGGTCGCCCATGGCGCGCAGCACGCGCCGCCCCTGCTGCGTCACGGCCTCACCCGCCGGTGTGAACCCCTCGAAATTGCGCCCTCGCACCACCAGCCGGATGTCCAGTTCGCGCTCCAGCGCGGCAATGCATTGAGACAGCGAGGGCTGAGACATGCCCAGCTTCTTGGCCGCAGCGCCGAAGTGGTGGGTTTCCTCCAGCATCAGCAGACATTCGATGCCTCGAATCATCGGGGGGCGCCCGTGCGGATGTGAGCCGTGGTCATGACCGTCACCTGCAATTTGTGTACCAAAGCACGGCGCGGAGGCACGCGGGCTTGATAGGCCAGATGCATCAACACGGCGCTTCGGCGAGCGCGCCTCGCACCATCGATGTGCACGCCGCCCTGGATCGATAAGTCCGGACCTATCACTCATAAGCCCGTTTTTCGCGGCTCGCACCGGCTTTCCCGGCCCGGGGATTCAACGCCTTTCATAGGTGAACAGGGCGCGAAACGCTGGCCTGCCTGTGCCCTGCCTCCGCCGCGGCGGCTTGCAACTTGCGATGGATGGGCCTGAAACGATTCGGTGTGGCACGCACGCAGATGGTGCCTACCCAGAGCCCGACACGCTGGACAACGCAAACGGACAGATGAACAGATGAACATGCGCACGACGCCTTCCCTCACTCACAGAGCTCGTGCAGCCTTGCTCGCCATCGCCTTCCTGCTCGCCTTGCTGCTCGTGTGGCAAGCACTGGTCGGCGGCTCTGGCGATGCGGGAGCCAGCATGGATGCGGAATACGCAGCCATGATGGGCGCGGCAGCCAAGGGAGGCTCTGCCTTGCCCACGCCAGGTGATGTGGGCCGCGCCATCGCCGGGCACCTGGCGAGCCCCTTGCAATACCCTGGCACACAGCAACCGGGTCTCCTGCTGCACGTGGGGTACAGCCTGGTGCGCGTGCTGATCGGCTTCAGCCTGGCCGTGGCCGTGGCCGTTCCTCTGGGCTTCCTCATCGGCATGTCACCCACCATGCACGGCGCGCTGGATCCTTTCATCCAGGTGCTCAAGCCCGTCTCGCCCCTGGCCTGGCTGCCACTGGCGCTCTACACCATCAAGGACGCCCAGACCTCCGCGATCTTCGTCATCTTCATCTGTTCAATCTGGCCCACGCTGGTGAACACCGCCTTCGGTGTGATGCGGGTGCGCACGGAATGGATCAACGTCGCACGCACGCTGCAGACCAGCCGCCTGCGCCTGGTGCGGCGCGTGCTGCTGCCCGCAGCGCTGCCCACGGTCCTGGCCGGCATGCGCATCTCCATCGGCATTGGCTGGCTGGTGATCGTGGCCGCCGAAATGCTGGTGGGCGGCACCGGGATCGGCTACTTCATCTGGAACGAATGGAACAACCTGCAGATCGCCAACATCATCGTGGCGATCCTCGCCATCGGTCTCGTGGGCGTGGCGCTTGACGGGATGCTGGCCGCGCTGGGCCGCCGATTCTCCTACGCAGAATGATGACCCATCCCACCTCCTCCCCACTGCAGCCGCTGCTGCGGATCGAAGGCATCGCCAAGGCCTACGATGCGCGGCAACCGGTATTCGACAACCTCTGGTTCGATGTCTTCCCAGGCGAATTCATCTGCCTGATCGGACACTCGGGTTGTGGCAAGACCACCATCCTCAACATCCTGGCGGGCCTGGACCAGCCGACATCAGGCGATGTGCTGCTCGATGGCAAGCAGCTCGACGGCCCTCATCTCGATCGAGCAGTGGTGTTCCAGAGCCACGCACTGCTGCCGTGGATGACGGTGCTCGAGAACATCGTGTTCGCGGTGCAGAGCCGGTGGCCGCAATGGCCGCAGGAACAGACCCTGGCACACGCCCGGCGCTACCTGGAGCTGGTGCATCTGACCAGCGCCGAGCGCAAACGGCCTGCCGAACTCTCTGGCGGCATGCGCCAGCGGGTGGGCATCGCGCGAGCGCTCTCCATCGAGCCCAAGATCCTGCTGCTCGACGAACCCTTCAGCGCGCTGGATGCGCTGACACGCGGCAAGCTGCAGGACGAACTCGTGAGCATCTGCCGAGAGCGGCGGCAGACCACTTTCATGATCACGCACGACATCGACGAGGCCATCCTGCTGGCCGACCGCATCGTCCTGATGACCAGCGGGCCCGGCGCCCGCATCTGCGAGATCGTCGAGAACACCCTTCCCGTGATTCGCGCCCGCTCGGATGTGCACCGGCATGCCCACTACACGCCCATGCGAAATCACCTGCTCGAATTTCTGGTCAATCGCTCGGAACAAGCGGCCGAACCCCAGCCGTTGCACCAGGACCTCCGGCGACCACCGGTCGTACGGCCCCAGCTGAACTCGCTCCCGAGCAGCGTCTGAACCCCATCGCCATTCCTCCATCTTGCAAAGGAAACCCCATGAACCCAGACCACACCCCTCTCTCCGATGAAGGGCGCACCCGCTACCAGGCGCTTTGTCCATGCGGAGCTCATTCCTCGATGGAAGCCCACCGGGCCGAACTGGGCGACGCCATGCCCGCCCAAAGCTACGTGGGCGAGGAGAACTTCATCGACCGCAGCGTGGAAAGCGCGGTGGTGAAGGCGCTGTTTCCCGACGACCAGCTTCGCCGGGGCTTTCTCAAGGCGGTGGGTGCGCGCACCGCCCTGGCCGCCATCGCCAGCGTGTTTCCGCTGGGCATGGCACAGGCCATTGCGAAGGAGACCGGCCCGCTGGAGAAGAAGGAACTCACGCTCGGCTTCGTGCCCATCACCTGCACCATTCCCATGTTGCTGGCCGATGCCATGGGTGAATATCAGAAGGAAGGCCTGAGCGTGAAGCTGATGCGCACGCCGGGCTGGTCACTGGCGCGCGACAACCTCGTCAACGGCCAATACGACGCTTCGCACATGGTGCTGGCCCTGCCCATGACGATGTCCCTCGGCGTCGGTGCCGCGCCGGTGAAGACCTACACCTCACTGGTGCAGAACATCAACGGCGACGCGCTGACGCTGCACGTCAAACACAAGGACCGGCGCGATCCGAAGACCTGGAAGGGCTTTCGCTTCGGCATCCCGCACGACCATTCCATCCACGCCATGCTGCTGCGCTACTACCTGGCCGAGCATGGCCTGGACCCGGACAAGGACGTCGAGCTGCGCGTGTTCCCGCCGCCGGACTCCGTGGCCAACATGGCCGCCGGCAACCTCGATGGCATGTTCTTCGCCGAACCCTGGAACCAGCGCGCCGTGTTCGAAGGCGTGGGCTTCCTGCAAGCCCTCTCGCGCGACATCTTCCCCGACCATCCGTGTTGCGTGCTGTCGGTCACCGACAAGTTCATCACCGAAGCCCCGAACTCGTATGGCGCGATGTTCCGCGCCGTGGCGCGTGCGGCGGCCTATGCCGACAAGTATGAGAACCGCCAGAACGTGGCCGACCTGATGGCGCCGCGCGAGTACCTGAACCAGCCGCTGCCCGTGCTGCAACAGGTGCTGCTGGGCCGCTACGCCGACGGGCTGGGCAAGGTGGTCGAGCGGCGGGACCGCATCGGCTTCCAGTCGCTGCCACAGGAGTCCACCGCCATATGGGTGCTCACGCAACTCAAGCGCTGGGGCATCGTCCCGGCCCAACTGGACCTGACCGCCGTCGCGCGCGAGGTGTTCCGTTCCACCGACGCGCGCCAGCGCATGGAGGCCATGGGCCTGGCGGTACCACCCCGCTCGACACGCCACACCGTGATGGGCAAGGTGTTCGACGCCACCAGGCCGGACGAGTACGTCAAGAGCTTCGACATCCGCCGCAGCTGAAAGGAGCCAGACATGAGGGGCTACCACGACATCGGCGGCAACCATGCCGGCCCGATCGAGAAGATCGAACTTCCCTGGCAACACTGGGAAAAGCAGGTGGAGGCGATCCGCAACCTGCTGGGCGACGCCACGCGCCGCGTGCTTTCGCTGGACGAACTGCGCCTGGGTTTCGAGAGCTTCGGCGAAGACAAGTACCAGCGCTACTCGTTCTACCGTCGGCGCCTCGAAGCCATGATCGACACCCTGCAGAAAAAAGGGCTGATCACACGCGACGAGGTGATGCAGGAGCTCGAGCGGACCCGCGCCCACTGGGGTGAAACCGATCCCTGCCGCTGAACGATGGTCGATTCCACGCTCATACCCGTGCGGTTTCAGGTCGGCGATGCCGTCGAGGTGCTGGACCTTGGCAAGGCCGGCCATGTGCGCACACCGTTCTATGTGCGCCACCGGCAAGGCGAGGTGCTGCAGTTCTGCGGCTACTTCCTGAACCCGGAAGCGCTTTCGGTCGGCGATGTCTCGGGGCCCCTGGTGCCGCTGTACCGCGTGCGCTTTCGCATGAAGGACCTGTGGCCCGACGAGGTCCGCTCCGACAGCGACGTGCTGTGCATCGAGATCTACGACCACTGGCTTCAGCCAGCCACCCCATCGAACACGAGGACAGACCATGAACACCCACAGCCCTGACTCGCCACACGACCACGACCACGACCACAGCCATGATCACCACGATCACGATCACCACGACCACCACGTTCCGCCCCTCGTGGTCGAGGACGAGGCCGGCAACCTCGAAGGCCAGCATATGGTGGACGCCCTGCAGGCCCTGCTGATCCGAAAGGGCATCCTGTCGGCTGGCGAAGTCACGCTGGAGATCCAGAACATCGAAGCCCCCGGCACCCACCTGGGCGCGAAGATCGTGGCCCGCGCTTGGGTCGATCCTGCGTTCAAGGCGCGCCTGCTGGAAAACGGCAAGAACGGCGCGTCCGAACTCGGCATCAAGATCGGTGAGGCGCAACTGGTCGCGGTGGAGAACACCGCCGAGGTGCACAACCTGATCGTGTGCACCCTGTGCTCCTGCTACCCGCGCTCGATCCTCGGCCAGCCCCCTTCGTGGTACATCAGCAAGGCCTACCGCGCACGCGCCGTGCGCGAACCGGCCGCCGTGCTGCGCGAGTTCGGCCTCACGCTGCCGCCAGGCACCGCCATCCACGTGCACGACAGCAACGCCGACATGCGCTTTCTGGTGCTGCCGCTGCGCCCACCGGGCACCGAGCACCTCGATGAAGACGGCCTGCGCGCCATCGTCACCCGCGACAGCATGATCGGCGTGGCACAAGCCACCGCCGGAGCCACGGCATGAGCGCGCGCCCACCGCCGCTGGGCCAGTTGCCGCCCGATGCCCTGGAGGCAATGCGCCACCGGGTGGACGCCTTCCACGACATGCTGCTCGGCTGGCTGGACATGCCGGGCATCACGCTGGCCTGCGGCCGCTGGAGCGGCGGGGCGATCTCGGAACTGGTCCCTGGCGATGGCGCCTGCCTGCTGCCCCAGCGGTACGACGGCATGTTCATCGGCGTGCGAGAGCTGCGGCTGACTGGCGTGCCCCACCACCTGCACATCGACCTCGGGCGTGTGGAGCGTTTCCGCTTCACGCTCGCACCCAGCGTCTGCCTGGGCTTCAAGCCCTCTTTCGAGGTGCGCCTGCTCACCAGCGAGGGTGAGTGGCTGCTTTCGCTGATGCTGACCACGCCCTACGACGGCGACTCGCTCAACCTCGGTGCAGCGAGCCGATTCCTGAAGCGGGCCTGCGCACAACTGCGCCGCCACCCTGGCCTGACCGACATCGTGGTGGAGGAGCCGGTGCGCGGCACCCCCATGGGCATGGCCCTGCTGCCACTGCTGCGCGAGCACGCCGGTGTTGAAGCCCAGGACTGGGACGAGGTGCTGCGCGCACTCCACCCCCGCGCCGCGCCGCCCGTGGCGCGGGGCGACGATCCCATCGTCCTGCCGCTGCTGCGTGCGGCCCTGGCACTTCCCGATGCCACGCTGGTGATTCACCGAGACCAGGTGCTGGTGGAGTTCCAGACCGAAAGGCTGGACGGCGTGCACCGCTTCGAAGAACACGGCCACGTGTCCTGGCAGATCGGTGCCCAGCACGAACACCACTGCCACCTTCGGCTGGCGTCCGTGAAAGACGTGCAGTTCTCGGCCCAGGCATCGCCCTGCCAGGGCGGCGGACTGAACTACACCCTGTGGTTCCAGACGGCCGAATCCAGCGGCAACCCGTTCCGGCCCCGGGGCTACTTTTCCGTGACGCTGAACCGCCCGTATGCACACGGACAACCCCGCCTCGAAGTCATCCAGCCGATGCTGGACCTGTATCGCCGCTTCGAAGGCGCCCCCTGGGTCTCTGCCGACGAGGCTTTCCTGCGCGTGCTGGCCGAAGGCCCACCCGCGCGCCCCACACGAACCCCCCACCTTCTGGAGCAAACACCATGAGCGGACTCAGCGGCTTGAACAAATCCCCCAACGGCGTGGTCGTCGGGCTCGTGCAACTGCAACTGCCGGTGGTGGAAACCACCGAACAACTCGCGCGCCAGACCCAGCGCATCGTGGACATGGTGGGCAAGGCCCGGCGCAACAACGCCGGCATGGACCTGGTGGTGTTCCCCGAATACGCGCTGCACGGCTTGTCGATGAACACCAGCGCAGAGCTGATGTGCTCGATGGACGGACCCGAAGTGGCCGCCTTCAAGGCGGCCTGCGTGGAGCACAGGCTGTGGGGCTGCTTCTCGTTGATGGAATACAACCCCAACGGCAACCCCTACAACACCGGCATCGTCATCAACGACCAGGGCGAAGTGGCCCTGTACTACCGCAAGCTTCACCCCTGGGTACCGGTCGAAGCCTGGGAACCGGGCAACGTCGGCATCCCCGTGATCGACGGCCCCAAGGGCATCAAGCTCGCGCTCATCATCTGCCACGACGGCATGTTCCCCGAAATGGCCCGTGAGTGCGCCTACAAGGGCGCCGAACTGATGCTTCGAACCGCCGGCTACACCCCACCGATCCGCCACGCCTGGAAGATCACCAACCAGGCCAACGCCTTCCAGAACCTGATGGTCACGGCCAGCGTCTGCCTGTGCGGCAGCGACGGCAGCTTCGACTCCATGGGCGAAGCCATGTTCTGCAACTTCGACGGCACCGTGATGGTCGAGGGCGGCGGACGGGCCGACGAAGTCATCACCTGCGAGGTGCGGCCCGACCTGGTGCGCGAGGCACGCCAGCACTGGGGCGTGGAAAACAACCCCTATCAACTGTGGCACCGAGGCTATGTGGCGGTCAAAGGCGGCGCCATGGACTGCCCCTACACCTTCATGCACGACATGGTGAACGGCAACTTCACCCTGCCCTGGGAAGCCCAAGTGGTCCACACCGACGGCACCTCCTGCGGCTTTCCACCACCGACGCGGGTGCACGCACTAGACAACATGCCGGTCGGGACCACGAAGACTTGAATCTAGCGGATGCTCCAGGGACCGGGGTGCTAGGCGGTGGCGGTGGGCGCAGCAGGAACCACCAGGCGGTAAAGCCTGCCCCAGGAGCAGGCACAACCAGGAGACGCGGCGCCTGCTTCCCGAGCTGTCCCAACGCCAGGCGGCATCATTCGTCCCGAAGAAAACCTTATTCCTTGACACATCTCGCTCCACGATAATTCGCGCATGAGTTGCAGAATCATTGCCGTGGGGAAGCGCCGAGATGGCGGAACTCGCTATTGGTGCTTGGAGCACCACGCCAACGCTACAGCCAAATACGGAGTGGCCGCGGACAAATGCGTGGCGGCTGACGATCCGCCGATCAAGGCTGAAGAGACACTGCACCTGGATTTCGCGGACTACCCTGGCGGAATTGCCCTATGGGGTTCTGTCCCCGCGGTCTACGACACAACTACCCAGCCCACCGACCGCGGCATTCACGTTCACGCTAGGTCAACCAAGGGAGGCTTAAAGGATATTGATTGGACTTACCGACGGCTGCGGATCCCACATCGCGCGGACTTGCTCTCCGACGGCTGGGTCGACGTCGATGAGATTGACGCCATTAATTACATGGTTTCGCACGTCTTCGGATTCGAGACCATTCCCGTCAATTGCATCTACTGCGGTTTCCCGCATCTGGACCGCGACTGGTTCGCAGTGCATCTACATCGCAAGCACCAGTGCCATGGCTGTGGTCGCCAGTTCTCCGACACGGCTGCTGGCGTCGGCAATCCCATCGCCGAACTGCGCCACGTGCTCGGCGCGAAGCCCACAAGGAAGCGCAAGGCTCCGGATTCGATTTCGATTAAGCAACGCGACTTTCCGGGCGGCATACAAATATGGGGGTCGAACCCGGCAATCCTTTGGACGTCGAACGAACCCGAGATGACGGGCATCCATCTGCATGCTTTCAAGACAAGCGAACAGGCAATGCCCGATGTCGATGAGACTTACGCGAAGGTGACAATCGATGGGATCAAATTGGACCCGGAGCAGGTTAGAACCTACATGGCCCAATCGGCTATGCCGCATCTCGAAGGCCGCGTGATTGATCTCTTTTGCTCGCACTGCGGTAAGCCACACTTCGAGCATGGCGAGCACGCATTTACCCCGCACATCGACCACGAGTGTCACTCGTGTGGGGAGACATTCCAGGCCTCGGGCCAGATGAAAAAGACAATCGGCAACCCGTTTGTAGGCGTGCGTAAGAAGCTGGCCTTGAACGCCACCGGAGCGGTGCGCGAGGACAAATTGGGGCTGCGCCCTGAGACGATCTAGCTAGGGCTTGAAGTCGGCAAGCGACAGGTTGGGCAGAAAGCCACCAAGGCGCTTCATCTGCTGATAGGCATCGAATGCCTCTTCATGGGTGACCAGTCCTGCGACTACCGCATCGCGAAGAAGGCCAACGGACCCTGTCACGCGAGCGGCTCCGATCTCGCGCTCGATCACCTTGCGAGCGGCCCCGTCGTCGCAGGCGACCGAGCAACCCTGCGTCTTCGCGGCCAGGATACATTCAGTCTCGCCCGGACCCAATCCCCAAACAGCAAGTGCGTTCGCATATTCCTCGGCATCGATCACAGTGTCATCCACCCAATCGATCTCCCTACGCTTCACGGCAGCCTTGATCGACTTGGCGACGGTGCGCGACTCGCGCATGACCTCAGGGCTTATTTGAAAAGTCCTGTCCGGAAGGGAGAGGACTTCGGCGAGGACGTGGCCGTTGTCTAGGTTGATCAATGTGGATGCGTCGAGGATGACGATCACGCGGGGATTTCCGAGTTCGCGACCACGATGGCCGAAACCGGAACGTTCAGCAGTTCCGCAGCTCTGCCCAGCGAAAGCTTGCCGGCTCTCACTTTCGCCGCGGCGGAATGCATGAGAGCCGGGGTGGTTTCGATCACAAGGTCTTGTCGCACCGGCACACCGACGTCGGCGGCGAACTTCTCGGGGTTCTTGAAATCGTCCTGCAAGCGTTGGTAAAAGGCGCGCGCGCCACTGGCGGGCAACAAGCCAAAGGTTTCGAAGCGCCTAGCGGCAACCTCGAAACTGACGTGAAACAGATGAGCGATCCAGGCGATTTCCGCGGCCCCTAAGGGCTGTTGAGAGATACCGAGGTGTTCGCGCACGACTTTCAAGGCCCTAAGCACACCGTGCCGGGGTAGCAGAATCGCGGAGGCGAACGCATCGGCAAACTTCTCTTCAGTGCGCCGGGGACTGCGCGACCAGTCGGCCTCCTTATCCAAGTGGGCGTAGCCTTGTCCGCGCTGGTCGTGGTGAGCAACTAGGTGCCCAAGCTCATGGGCAACCGTGAAGAGCATCCGCGGCTTGAAAGTGCGCGGACCAATGATCACAATCGCGTGGCCCTCAACGATCGCCGAGACTCCTTCGACAGTAGGGTCGCGCGAAAACATAAGCAACACGCCCATGGCGGCGAGCACTTGCGCCAAATCCGGGAAGGGCTCGAGGTCGTCGATGCCTCCGAACTTCTGACGAAACAGGTCTGCAAATGCGGATGCGTTGACGGGAACTGGCTCCATTCCAGTGAAGAGGTCCAACCACGCCAAATCCGAGGGTAGCCCATGCGCGATGGAAAGCGCGTCGCGAACTTGCGCTGATAGCACATCGACATGAGATGCGACCTCGACAGCTTCGCGCTGCTCTAAAGTCTGCCGAAACAGCATCTTGATCGGCTCAGCCTCCTCTTGCTCCCGCTCTATCAGGCTTGAAACCGGGACCTGCAATGCCTTGGCGATACCACGCATCTCTCCAAGCGTTGCCTTTGCGCCATCCGCGATCTGCTGAAACCTCTTGGGAGTCATGCCAGCCCTTTCGGATGCCTTCTCCACTGTCAGGTTCTTACTCGCCATGTGAGCGGCGATGTTGGTCACCTGCGAGCCTCTCGCTTGATGTCATCAAGAGCGCGCAGCAATTGGTCAACCTGCGCGTTGGACAGCTTGCGACCGCGCCCGACCACCTGCTGCATGCGATAGCCAGGCACGTCGAAGATATTCGACAGAATGCCGACAGACCGGTCGCGGCCAATCTCGACCTCCCTGGGAGTCTCAAGCATCACCGGGTTTTTGCCCAAGATGTAGTTCTTGATGCGGCTCTCAAATTTTTCGCGATCCCGCTTGTCGTGGTCGTCAAGCGGGTGCTGAGTCCCGTCCGGCAGGGCGATGATGTTCCCGGCACGCTGTTTCCCATCGAAGTGCAGCGCGTTCTCAGGACGATGTCGTAGAGCCTCAAGCTGGTCCTCTAGCTTCTTATCGATTTGCATACCTCCGATAACGTATTGGGGAATGGTTCGCCCGCGGCTTCCACTGATCACGAAGATGTGGTCCCCAGGCTTCACCATGCGCCTCAGGTCTGGCCTGCACGTGCCCATCGAGGGCCTCGAAGAGCTGAGCATTGGATCCACGAGGGAGAGCCCGGCTCCGGGGTCGGATCCAGGCGACACGAAGATGTAGCTAGACATGGCTCTCCTTTGCTCAAATAGAACTGTATTTTTAATCAGTATAGATTTTTGTCAAGAAGCTATTGAGGGCTGGCGGCTACAGATTCAAAAAGGGGGCTTTCGCTCTTCTGCAATCAAGGAGTGCCTGTAGGATGCCCGTTTGTGCAGTTTTAGGGAGCCTGGAAGGATGTTGACTGACTTGATGAACCCGTCTACTTGGTTCGCGGTTGGCGACCAGTACCAGCCTCACCGGTCATCTCGATCGCCTTCACCACTCACCAGTCTCCTCAAGCACAAAGTCCCGCTGCGCGGTCGTGCCTCGAACCAAATCCTCCACCTGCCCCCCCATCTCCCCATTCAGCGCCCGCATCAACGACCCCAGCCTCTCACCGCTCACCAAGCCACCCCAGCCCTCCTGGCCGAATCTCTAATCAACGAGGTGGCCTGAGCATGTCTTTCGTAGGCGAAGCCACCGACGCGTTCGGCCTACTGGGCAAAGCGTGCAACCTGCTTCGCGATCGACTGGACCCAGCCCGCGCTCAGGCCAAGCGCCTCATCGAGGCCTTCGAGGCCTACGGCATTGCCCGCCAGCAAATCCCCCGCCTTCTGCCGCCCGAGCTGAAGCTACCCAACGCCGCGTTTTCAACACCAGACAAGCTGAAAGACAAGGTCACGCCGGAACTGCTGAACTGGGCCGCAGATCATCTGGCCATCAGTCGCTCTTGGCTCGACCTCGTCGAGCAAGCGCCCCACTTGCTGGAGGACCACTACAAGGCGCCGGTGGGCTATCGAGATTGGCTGGCTAACCGACTTAATTTAGCGCCGAACGTCACCCGCTTCCTCCTGGTCTGGAAACCATGGGGCCAAGAGATTCCCAGCGGCCACGGACCTCTTTGTTTGATCTACGAGGAGACATCAAATGGCCTGGACGGGTCAGAGTTCACCCGCTACTGGCTGCTGTCTGACCACTGGAGTCTTCACCACGCTCCTTGCCTCGAAAACCTGCTCGCCGCGATCGCGCTGGCCCGCTCACTGGGCATCTGGGTGTTGGGAAGCGATGTGCCAATAGCACAGCTCCAGCAGTTGGAGGCGGGCAAGAAGCTCATTCCTGAAGTCGCGAACTGCCGTCGTGGCGGTTGGCATCCAGAAGACCTAATCAATCCCCTTCCAGACCGAGACACGGAATGGCGCAAAGCCCTTTGGGGTGGAGCCCAGAGGTATCTCGCCCGTCACGGCATCGACGGCACTAACGTCAACCTTGATCGGTCTGCAACGAAGAACACCGAGTCCGTGAAGTAGCTGGCCCCAAGACAAAGCGCCCACCACACGAGAAAAAGAGGAAAGAGATGCCCATTCAGCACGCCATATGGCAAGTCGGCTTGCAGCCACAACCGCTCTCCACCGGCAAATTGCCCAGCGAACAGTTGTTAGAAGAAATGATCGTGCGCGACCCACGCATCTTGTCCAACGAATGGATGTTGATCGGTCGACAGGAGATCACAACCTTTGGTGGCCGCATCGACCTACTGGCCATCGCGCCTGACGGATCGTTAGTCTTGATTGAGCTGAAACGCGACCGCACACCACGAGAAATCGTGGCCCAAGCGTTGGACTACGCGTCTTGGTTGCAAGACCTAACAGCCGACAAGCTGGTGCAGATTTACGGTCGTTTTTCCAGCGGTGGCAGTCTGGAAGAAGCGTTTTTGAATCGCTTTGGCGCACCCTTGGACGAAGACTCTCTTAACCAAACTCATCAGATCATCATCGCTGCCGCAGAGCTTGACCCGTCCACCGAACGGATCGTTGGCTACCTCAATGAGCGCGACATCCCGATCAACGTCATCTTCTTTCAGGTGTTCCATCATGGCGAACACCAACTGTTGAGCCGCACTTGGCTGATTGACCCTGGTGAGACGCAAGCCAACGCTGCGGTTGGAAAGAGCAACGTTGGGGAGAAGGAGCCCTGGAACGGTGAGTACTACGTGTCGTTCGGCAACACCTTTAGCCGCAGCTGGGATGACGCACGCAAATACGGCTACATCAGCGCAGGTGGCGGCACCTGGTACAGCCAGACGCTCAAGATGCTGTCGCCCGGCGACAGGGTTTGGGTCAACATTCCCAAGAAGGGGTATGTGGGTGTCGGCATCGTTGAACAAGCCGTTCAACCCGCCAGCGAGTTCACCGTGATGACGGATCACGGTGAACAGTCCGTCATGGATGTGGTCGAGCACGGTGCTAAGTACAAGGCGTTGGCGGACACACCAGAGTTGAGCGAGTACTTTGTCAAGGTGAGGTGGATCGACACCCTGGAGGCGAGCAAGGCCTTCAATGAAGTCGGCCTCTTTGGAAATCAGAACACGGTGTGCCAGCCAACAACCCCCAAGTGGCGACACACGGTGGAGAGGTTGAAGCAAGTTTTCTCGACGCCGAGCGCTTTAAGGTAACCGTCCTCACATCAACTGACGTTATGGCACTTCGCAATCAGCGCCTACAAGTTCCTGAAGAGCAGCGGTCCCGTGGACCAAACCCTCCACCTGCCTCCCCATCTCCCCATTCAGCGCCCGCATCAACGACCCCAGCCCCTCACGCGTAGCCGCTCGCTCCAATGAGTCCCGGTCATGCGTAACGATCTTCTCCAGCGCCGTGTACGCCTGCACCATCACGGCCAGTAGTGCAGCTTGATCAGCCGCCTGCGTGGCGAGGACAACGAGTCTGGGATCGATGGGGTTGGAGTCAGCGCGAGAAAATGCGCCACGAAGATTGAACTTGGCCATGTCAGCCTCCCTGTGAGTGCGGTGATTGCATCTACCGCCGCACTCACGTCGAAGCGAGGGCGGCAGCTCGTCCAGGTTGGCGTACCGGTCCTCCGCTTGCACGAGCCGGCGAGCCTTACGGCTCCCTGAACGAGCCGCCAAAACCTGGAGGCACGAACAGGCAAGCCGCAGAGCTACTGCGGTGCAGAAGGCTGCGGCTTGCGTCGCAGCGGAGGAAACGGGACGCCAATCCCGATCACGCCTTTTTTTGACGTGACCGGCGCAGTATAGCGACGGGTATCCGGTTTTCCCCCATGAAAGCGGCTTGCGAAAAGCCACGATAACCCGTACCCGTGACGGTATCCTTGAGCCCACCTCAACGGCCAGGGAGTGGTGCGTCATGACTTTTGAAGACTGGATGCGCCATCGCGGCCTGAGCGCGTCGAGCATTGGCAAGTACGCCAGCGCGATTGAGGGGCCGTTATCAGCCTGGGCGACAGAAGCCAAACTGACCGCTGGCCCGCTGACTGCGCTGCGGAGTGAGTCGGCTTTCAAGAAAATCGCGCTTGAAATTCAACGGCTGCCGATCTTTCAGCAGAGGAACGAGACCGGCCACCACATGTACAGCAGCGCCTTGGCGCAGTTTGCGAAGTACTTGACGGACGGCCACAGCGGCGATGTGGAAGAGGACATCGATCAAATCCTGACCGACCCAGGTTTGGACGCGACGGAACGCATGAACTTGGTGAAGGCGCGCATCGGCCAAGGGGTGTTCCGGCAAAAGGTGCTGTCGCACTGGAAGGCTTGCGCGGTCACGGGGTTCAAGGACACGAATCTTTTGGTTGCGTCCCACATCAAGCCCTGGCGCTCGTGCAACAGCTTGGAGCGGCTCGACCAGTTCAATGGCTTGTTGCTCACGCCGAACCTGGACAAGGCGTTCGACTCCGGGTTGATCACGTTCTTGCCTGCCGGCCCGATCATGCTGTCCCCGCAGCTCACGGAGTCCGAGAAGCTGGGCATTTCCGCCGACATGCGCGTGACGCTGAATGCCAAACACCAGCCGTTCATGGACTTTCATCGAGACGTGGTGTTTCGCGCCCATTGAGCGACTTTTTGAGAAAGCCCACCCCATGACCCAAAAGCAACTCCCCTCCAAGACGCTGAAGATTTCCTACTGCTTCGTGCTGCTCGCGGCGGTGCTGCCGATGGGCCTGGCCAAGACCGCCTGGGTGAGCATGGCCTTGGGCGGCTCGGGCTTCGCGGTGGTGCCGTTGCTGGGGCCGCTGGTTTTTCTGTGTGTGGCGCTGTACCGCATCTACCTGGTGGTGCGCGTTCCAGATGTGCTCGCTTCGCCGCAGGCCACGGGGCTGGTGGCGGCGATGCGGAGCGTGGGCACGTTCTGCATCTACCTGGGCGTGGTGGCGTCTGCGGCCGCCCTGGTGGCGGGGCCGTTGATGCGTTCGATGATGACGAGCCGCACCGAGAGTGGTGCGGAGTTCATGGTGGTGGGGGTGTATCTGTCGCTGGTGGGCGGTATCGGCTTGCTGGGCCTGTTCCTGTTCGAGTGCAGCCGGCTGCTCGCTTTCGAGCGGCTGGTGGCGGCGCGGCGCAAGGCCTGAGCGCGGGCGCCATCAGGCGCGCGGGTGGTCTTCGGGCCGGTCTGGATTGCAGATCGTTCCATCCACTGCGCGTTTCATGCACGCTGTGCACGCAGGTGGTGCTCGCCTGGACACTGAGGCCCTTTTCAAGGAGCCTCCATGCCCGTCGACGTCGACCGTTCCGCACACCATCCACGTCCTGCAACGTTGACGCCGGATGCTTTGCAACGCCGCCACGATGCGATCCTGTTCGCGATCAATCATCTTCCAGCAGGTGGCGAAGATCGGCTCAACGTCTTCCGGACCGTGATCTCCTCTGAACTGCGCGACGCCATCGGCCAATCAAACCCGGAGATGGCAGCGGCGGTGACGCAGGCGACGCAGGAACTGGGGCTGGAGCCCGCCGAGCTGGCGAAATGGATGCACCAGATGTTGACCCCAAAGACGCTGGAATGGACGGCTGACTTTGGTGATGCGAGATCGATCGGTTCACTTGCGCTCTCCATCGCCATCAGCACATTGCCGCAGCCCCAGCGCGCAGCGCTGTTGGGAAAGCTGCTGAACCCCGGTGGCCCGGCATGCGCCGCCGTGGCGAAATCTCTGGATGCGGAAGCCATTTCGGCCACGGCCTATGCCATGGCCAATTGCCTGCCCGAGCGCCCCAGGAAATGGCTGGAAACGGTGCAGAACGTGGTGCTCGCCGATGACTGCGTGGACGCGGTGGCCACGTCGGGCGATCATGCTTTTCTGGGCTCCACTGCACTGGCCGCAGCCATGCTGCCCGACAAGGATCGGCGCACACAGGTGCTGGGGCGTTTGCTGACGGAGGACAACCAGTCAATACTGCGGCGCGAAGCATTCAGTCATCCCACATCACTGGCATTCGCCGTGTTTGCCGCTCAGCACCTGCCGGCGGGCGAATGCGTCAGCGCGCTGCAGGGTTTGATATCGCGCGATGCCATCTCTGCGGTGCTGCACAAAGGAGACGGCAGTTTGATCGCGACCCTGGCGCGCGGCGCGTGGCATCTGCCATCCGATCAACGTGGACCGGCATTGCTCAAACTGGTCACTCCCGACACCTGTCAACTGGTCCTCGATCTGAACGATGAGCGCACCATCGAGGTGATGTGCGACGCCGCACAGGGGTTGCCCCACGGCTCGCAGCGCCAGGCGGTTCAGGAGAAGCTGGGACTGGATGAGGAGATCCCGGTCATGAGCCTGGAAAAGCTGAAATCGATCGAGCAATGGGCCGATGTGGGGGTTGAGGAGGTGCGTTCCAGTGGTCCGCTGGCGGATCCGCAGCAAGCGTTGTCGCAGGCGATCGAATCTCAAGACGTGAAAGCCATCGTTGATGAGCTGGGCAGCGTTGTGCGGGCCACCTCCACATCAGACGAACAAAAAAGGGCGATGTTGAGAGTGCTGCTCGATCCGGAATGGGGTGCCTGCAAAGCGGTGGCAGATTCTCTGGACCCAGCTGCCATCGCCACCGCTGCCTGCACCATGTCCAGGTACCTGCAGTCGGACCTGGCACAGGCGGAAAGCGAGCTGTCGAAAGCGTTCCAGAGCCTGTTTTCCGAGGAGTGTTTGAAGGCAGTGACCTCGGGAAGAGGCCTTGGGATAGGGCCCATGGCTACGAGCGCAACGAGTTTGCCGGTCGAGTCCCAGCGCACGGAGGCACTGAGAAAGTTGCTGGCCGATGAGCAGTGCCTGGTGCTTCAGAAACAGGCACTTACCCACCCCGACCTGCTGGCCGTGGCCGTGAGCGCTGCCTTTCAGTTGCCAAGACATGAGGGTGACAAGGTGCTGGAACGCCTGGTGACGCCAGGTACCTGCCGCGCAGTCGCCGGGATGAACCATGAAGCTTTTCTGGAAATCATGCGCGAGGGCGCAGGCCGACTGGCCCATCTCCCCCAGAACGATGAGAGACAGGTTGCGTTGCGCCCGGTTCAGCCTTGGGAAAAGCTGGGTGGACAAGCCCCGGACCGCAGGTCTGTCTCGGCGCGCTCTCCGTCACTGGGTGGCCCTTGACCGCGGCTGACCCATCAAGACACAAGGAGCCGCCATGCCCCACGATCCCTTCGTATCCCTTGCCCCTGATGCGTTGGCGTTGCCCAACCCCGGCGCCGTGGAAGCCACGCATGGACCACATCCCATGCGCCTGAGCCTGGCCGGTCTGGAGATCCGTCGCCGGAAGATCCATTCCATGGTCACCCGTCAGCAAGTAGGCGGAAAGAACAGGCCCAGCCTCTTCCGAAAATTGCTCCCAACCGGACTGCGCCGCCTCATCGGTGCCTTGCATCCCGAGATGGCCAGCGAGGTGGCGCGGGCGGCGCTGGAGCTGGGGCCCAAGGAGCAGGCGGAATGGATGAGCGATGTGTTGACGCCCTACACCCTGGATCGGTTGGCCTACGCCGGCTCGGCGCAGACGATCGGCAAGCTGGCGCTCACCATATCGATCAGCAAATTGGAGCCGAACGATCGCGCCAAACACTTGGGAATGCTTCTGAATCCGGATGCTGAAGTCTGCCAAGCCGTGGCAGATTCTCTTGATCCGCGCGCGATTTCAGACACCGCCTATGCCATGGCCAGTTGCCTGCCGGTTGGTTCTGAGGAGTGGGTGAAACCTTTCCAGAACCTGCTGCTTTCAGATGCCTGCGTGAAAGCAGTTGCCACATCCAATGACAAAAACTTTCTGGTGTGTACCGTTCTGGCGGCGGAGCAATTGCCCGACAAGGCTCGGCGTACGAAGGTGCTGCAAGACCTGCTCACGGAAAACAACCGCTCGATGCTGAAAGCTCACGCATCCACGCATCCTCACTTGCTCGCCTTCGCCGTGCATGCCGCCCAGCAACTGCCGGTCAAAGATTGCCAGCACATGCTGCAGGATCTGATGTCACCGCAAGCCATTTCGGCTGCGCTGCGCGACCAGGACGCCGTGTCCATCGTTTCCCTGGTTCGCGGCGCATGGCAGCTGCAGAGTCAATCGTTCCTCAGCCAACTGGTGACCCCCGACACTTGTCACCTGGTGCGCGAGCTGAACGATGCGGGCGCGACCGAGTTGATGCGCGATGCCGCGCGCCAACTGCCAGAAGGCCCGCTGCGGCAGGAGGCACTGCAGGCGCTGGAGACCGCGCCACCCTGGCAGCGCTTTCTGGATGCGCGCTCCGACCCACCGACACCTTTGAGAGAGCGAACGCCCTCACCGGGCGGGCTCTGAGGGAAAAGCGCTGCCGCTCCGGATTGCAGATCGTTCCATCCATGGAGCAATTCATGCGCCTTGCGCACGCGGGCAGTGCTCGCTTGGAAACTGAGGCCTTTTTCAAGGAGCCTCCATGCCCGTCGACCGTTCCGCACGCCCTCCACGCCCTCCACGTCCACCGCGTCCACCGCGCCCAGAAACACTCACGGAGGAGCAGCGGCATCACCGCCATGATGCGATCGAGTTGATGCTCACCAATCCTCAAATGGGTGGTGGGGATCGGCTCGATGTCTTCCGCGCCTTTCTACCGCCTGATCTCCGGAATGCGATCGGACGATCTCATCCGGAAATGGTGCCGGCCGTGGCGCAAGCAGCGCTGGAGTTCCCGACCGAAGAACAGCAAGGCTGGATGCGCCAAGTGTTGACGAACCACGCCCTGGACTGGACGGCTCAGTACGGCTCTGCAGCATCGATCGGGAAACTTGCGCAGTCCATATCCATCAGCGGACTGCCGATGGAGGAGCGCGCAGACCGGTTGGAAACGCTTCTGAATCTTCGCGGTCCAGCGTGCGCAGCGGTAGCCGAATCACTGAATGCCAGCGCGATTGCAACCACAGCCTACGCCATGGCCAATTGCTGGCCTGAACATCTCGAGGAGAAGTGGCTGGAGACGTTGCAGAACGTGGTGCTTTCCGATGCGTGCGTGGCGGAGGTCGCCAGGTCGGGTAGCCATAGTCATTTGAGCTCCACCGCCTGGGCCGCGACCCTGTTTCCCGACAAAGATCGGCGCACTGACGCGCTGCGCGCTTTGCTGACGGAAAAGAACTGTTCGATCCTGCAGAACCATGCATCCCTCCATCCCAATTCGTTGGCTGTGGCAGTGTTTTCCGCTCAGCACCTGCCGCCCGCCGAATGCGGCCCCGTGCTGGAGAAACTGATGTCATCCAACGCCGTCTCCGCAGTACTGCGCGAACGAGACGGCTATTCCATCGCATCCCTGGCGCTCGGCGCATGGCATCTACTTCCCGGCCAGCGTGCAGAGGCGCTGAGTCGACTGATGACCACCAAAACCTGTGAATGGGTGCGTGACCTGAAAAGTAAGAACGCCATGGGGATGATGCGGGAAGCCGTGGAACAGTTGCCTGAAGACTCAAAGCTGCGACATGAGATGCTGGAAATACTGCTATCGGATCAGGGCCTGGGATCGAAACAAAATCTGAGCCCGGAAAAGGAGGCAGACATCCGGCAATGGGCTGATGGGTGGATCAAAGAGAACGCGAAGGTGGACAAGCTCGTTGATGCCCTTTACCAAATCCTCCAAAACACTTCCGCAACGGCCGAAAAAAAGAGCACCGATTTGAAAGATCAGCTCAGTCGGGAGGGGGGTGACTGCACCATCGCGGCAAGTTCTCTGAATCCAGCTGCGATTGTCACCACTGCCTACACCATGGCCAATCACCTGCAGTCGGACCTGGCGGAGGCGGAAGGCAAATGGTCGAAAGCGTTTCAGAGTCTGTATTCCGACGAATGTCTGGAAGCGGTGATGGCGAACGAAGCCCTTGGGGTGGAGCTCATGATTGCAAGCGCAATGAGTTTGCCGGACGAGTCCCTGCGCACGACGGTTCTGAAAAAACTGCTGACCGACGAGCAGTGCGCGTGGTTTCAGCAAGAGGCCACTGCCATCCCCGACCAGCTGGCCACAACCGTGAACGCAGCCCTTTGCTTGCCGGAGCAGGACTGTCAAAGGGTGCTGGCGCGTCTGGTGACGGAAGAGACCTGCCGCGCAGTCGCCAAGACGGGCAATGAAACTTTCTTGGGATTCATGCGAGAGGGTGCAAAGCAATTGCCCGATGGCCCACACCGCCAGGCGGTGCTGAAGGCACTGGAGCCCGTGCCGCAATGGCAACGTGCTCTAGATGCCCGCCCGGGCTATCCGAAGCGTTCCAGGGATCGCGTGCCCTCACCGGGTGGGCACTGAACCGCTCAAGACACGATGTAAGCGCCCGCCCCGGTTGACAACAACTTCCCGTCCGCCCCCAGAAACTCCATGCGCGTGCTGGCCACGCGCGAGCCCAAGCGCATGATTTCGGCGCGCAGTTCGAAGTGATCGCCAACGCCGGGGCGCAGGTAGTCCACGCGCATGTCGATGGTGCCAAGTTTGGCGAAGCGGTGCAGGCGTTGCTGCGGGGTTTCGTCCATGTGGCGGGCACCGATGGCGGCGGTGCAGGCCAGGCCGGCCATGGCGTCGAGCGCGGCGCTGATCACGCCGCCATGAAGGCGGTTGTGCACATAGCTGCCCACCAGATCAGGCTTCATGTCGATGCGACCTGTGACCAGCGTCGGGGTGATGCTGGTGATCTTCAGGCCCATCACCTTGTTGAAGGCGATCTTCTCTTCAAAGAGGTGTTTCAGGGCCTCGATGAATTCGGGTTCGAATTCAACGGGCTTGGCGGGTGCGTGGGTGGACTTGCTCATAGGCCTGATTGTCGTGCGGCGAGTTCTTTCATGATTTCCTCGGCGCCGCCACCGATCATCATCACCTTCACTTCGCGGTACACGCGTTCGCTGACGGTGCCGCGCATGAAGCCCATGCCGCCGAGGATCTGCACCGCCGCGTCGGCGCAGAACTGCATGGCCTGGGTGGCGTGGTTTTTCAGCAAACAGACTTGCGCGACCCAATCATTTCCGTCGTCCCCCGCGTCCACCCGATCACCCAGCGCGTCGAGCCAGGCCTGGGTCGAGTGGATGCGCATCTGCATGTCCATGAGCTTGTGGCGGATGACCTGGCGTTCGATGAGGGGCGCACCAAAGGTGCTGCGCTGGCGCGCCCAGGCCAGGGCTTCGTCGTAACAGGCTTCGGCAAAGCCGAGTGCCATGGCCGACATGGCCAGGCGTTCGCCGTTGAAGTTGGTCATGACCATTCGGAAACCCGCGCCCTCTTCGCCCAGGCGGTAGCGCACCGGCACGCGCACGCCGTCAAAGCGCAGGTGCGCGGTGTCGGAGCAGTGCCAGCCCATCTTCTCCAGCCGGCTGCGCGAGACGCCGGGCGCGTTGCACGGCACCACGATCATGCTGATGCCGCTGGCGCCCTTGCTGGATGGACGGTCGCCGCCGGGCCGCCCCAAGGCGACCGAGCCCCCCTGGGGGGCAGCGACCCGCGCAGCGGCGGAGCGTGGGGGCTCTGTTCTCACGGCTAGGGTGATCCAGTCGCAGCGCATGCCGGAGGTGATGAAGACCTTCTCTCCATCGATGACGTAGTCGGCGCCATCGAGCCGCGCGGTGGTGCGCAGGGCGGCCACATCGGAGCCGCCGCCGGGCTCGGTGATGCCCAGGGCGGCGATCTGCTCGCCGCGCAGCACGGGCGGGATGATCTCGGCCTGCAACTCGGGCGAGCCGTGTTTCAGGATGGGCGGCAGGCCGATGTTGTGGGTGAAGAGGCTGGCCATCACACCGCCGCTGCCGCCGAAGCGCGCCAGCGTTTGCGACAGGGCGTTGCGCGCGCGCCAGGGCGCGGGTGTGCCGCCCAGAGACTCGGGGTAACCCAGGCCGAGCAGGCCGAGTTCGGCGGCCTGCAGGTGCAGCGCGCGCGGGAACTCGCCGGCTTCGTCCCACGCGGTCACGTTGGGCGCAATGGCCTGCGTGGCGAAGCGCTTCACCGTGTCGACGAGGGCGGCGCGGTCTTCGGCGGTGTTCATGTGGAGAACTTCATGGGGCGAAGGTCACCAGAAGCTGGCCCGGCGCCACCTGCTGCCCGACCAGCACCGACAGGTTTTCCACGGTGAGGTCGCGCGGGGCGGCCAGGGTGTGTTCCAGCTTCATGGACTCGATCACCAGCAGCGGCGCGCCTTTGAACAGATAGGACCCGGGCGCGGCATGCACGGCGATGAGCTTGCCGTTGAACGGGGCGCGCAGTTCGCGCGCGGCGCTGCCGCCACCGGCGCGCTCGCGGGGGGCCAGGCTGAGGTCGGTGAGCGCCATGGTGTGCGAGCCCGCCTGCACCTGCCAGCGGCCCGCGCCGAGCGACGCGGTGGCCACAGGCCAGGTGGTGCCGTCGATGACCACACGGCCCGGGCTCATGCGGGCTTGCACCGTGCGCTCGCCCAGCGTCACGCGCAAGGCACCCTGCGCCAGCTCCTGCACCGCCATGTCCAGGATCTGGTCTTCATGCTGCCAGCGAAGCGGGCGCGGGAAGGGGCACGGCAGCGCCGTGGTGGCGGCGGGCGCACCAAAGGCGGCGGCGAGCACGCCGGCCAGCACCGCGTCGAGCGGGTGCATGAGCGAAGCGCGGATCGCATCGCCCTGCTCGGCCAGGAAAGGAATGAGCGCCGCGCCTTCATGAAACGCGGGGTGGCGCAGGCAGGCCGCCAGGAAGGCGCGGTTGGTGGGCAGGCCGAGCAGCAGGGTGTGGTCCAGCGCGTGGGCGAGGCGCTCGATGGCTTCGGCGCGTGTGGGTGCGTGGGCGATCAGCTTGCCGAGCATGGCGTCGTAGTGCGGCGTGACTTCGCTGCCGGTTTCCAGCGCGTGATCGAAACGCAGGCCGGGCGTCATGGGCGGTTCGGCGAAGCGGTGCACGCGGCCGGTGTGCGGTGTGTGGTGCTCGTCTTCAGCGCACAGGCGCACTTCGATGGCGTGGCCGTTCCGTTGCACCTGGTCTTGTGTGAGCGGCAAGGGTTCGCCGCGCGCGATGCGAAGCTGCCATTCGACCAGATCCAGACCCGTCAAGGCTTCGGTGACGGGATGCTCCACCTGCAGCCGTGTGTTCATCTCCATCAAATAGAAGTGGTCTCCCTCCAGCAGGAACTCCACCGTCCCCGCGCCCACATAGCCCGCCGCCTGCGCCAGCGCCACGGCGCAGCGGCCCAGTTCTTCGCGCAAGGCAGGCGACACCGCCGGGCTGGGCGACTCTTCCACGATCTTCTGGTGGCGGCGCTGCACCGAACAATCGCGCTCCCCAAGATGAATGCAGTTGCCGTGCGCGTCGGCAAACACCTGCACCTCCACATGCCTGGGGTGGAGCAAGGCGCGCTCGATCAGCAGATCGCCATTGGCAAAACCGGCCAGCGCCTCGGAGCGCGCACCCTGGAGCGCGGGCAGCAGTTGTGCGGCTTCGGTGACGAGCCGCATGCCGCGCCCGCCACCGCCGGCCACGGCCTTCACCATCAGCGGGAAGCCGACTCGCCCGGCCTCGGCCACAAAGGTCTCTTCACGCTGATCGCTGCCGAAGTAGCCCGGCAGGCAGGGCACACCGTGCGCCTCGGCCAGCGCCTTGGCGGCAGACTTGCTGCCGAGCGCGTGGATGGCCGAAGGCGGCGGACCGACCCAGGTGAGGCCGGCGTCGATCACGGCCTGGGCGAAGTCGGCGTTCTCGCTCAGGAAGCCGTAGCCGGGGTGCACGGCGTCGGCGCCGGTGGCGAGGGCGGCGTCGAGCAGGCGGTCCACGCGCAGGTAGGAATCGGACGACGCCGCGCCCCCGAGCGCGAAGGCGCTGCTGGCTTCGCGAACGTGCAGCGCGCTGGCGTCGGGCTCGGAGAACACGGCCACGGTGTCAATGCCCATGGCGTGTGCGGTGCGGATGACGCGGCGGGCGATCTCGCCGCGATTCGCGATCAGCAGGCGCTTCACTTCTTGTCGCTCCCGGCCCAGGGTGCGGGCTGCTTCTTTGAAAACGCAGCCAGACCGGAGGCGGCTTCGGGACCTCTCAAGGCAGCGGCAAACGCAATGGCCGCCTCCTCGCGCAGGTCGGCCACTTCATCGCGCAGCAACTGCAGCAGCCGCTTGGAACAGGCCATGGCGCCAGGCGCGGCTTTCAGCATTTCCTTCAGGCGGTCGCGCAGCGCGGCATCGAGCGCGTTGTCTTCCACGAGCTCGTCCACCAGGTTGATCGCTTTGGCTTCCTCCGCCCGGTAGCTGCGGCCTTGCAGCAGGCACTGGCGCGCGGTGGCGTCGCCCAGGCGTTGCCAGACGAAAGGGGCGATCTGCGCGGGCGGCAGGCCGAGCGTGACTTCCGGCGTCGCAAAGAGCGAGCGGCGGGTGGCAATGACGTGGTCGGCGCAGCACACCAGGCCGAAACCGCCGCCCATGGCCGGACCGTCCACCGCGCACACCAGCATCTGCGGCAGCGCGCAGATGGCGTGCAGCACGTCGCCGAAGCGGCGGTTCATGGGGATGAGCGGGTCGGACTCGCCCGGTTGCAGCGGCTGGCCGATGGCGTTGGCAAAACTCCCGAGGCTGCCGCCGGCACTGAAGGCACCCGGCGCACCGGTGAGCACCACGATGCGCAGCGTGGTGTCTTTCTGCGCGCGCAGGCAGGCTTCATACAGGCCGACCACCATCGCGTCGCTCAGCGCGTTGCGCGTGGCGGGGTCGTTGAGCGTCCAGCGCTCGATGTCGCCCGTGCGCTCGACGAGGAAGGCGTTTCCACTCATTTCACGGGCCTCTTCGCGATGCCCATGATCTTGGACAGGATGCCCAGCATCACTTCGTCGGCCCCGCCGCCGATGGATGCGAGGCGCCCATCGCGGTACATGCGCGAGACCTTGTTCTCCAGCGTGAAGCCCATGCCGCCCCAGAACTGCAGGCAGGTATCGGGCACGGTGCGGTTCAGGCGGCCGGCCTTGAGCTTGGCCATGGTGGCCCACTCGGTCACGTCTTGCCCGGCGATGTAGTGTTCGCACGCCTGGTAGGTGAGCGCGCGCAGGGCTTCCACCTCGGTCTTGAGTTCGGCCAGCTTGAACTGCACCCACTGCTGGTCGGACAGCGAGGCGCCGAACAGCTTGCGTTCCTGCGCCCACTCCACCGTCCATTCGATGCAGTTGGTCAGGCTCTGCAGCGTGCTGGCGGCGCACCACAGGCGCTCTTCCTGGAACTGCTGCATCTGGTAGATGAAGCCCGCGCCTTCCTGGCCGATGCGGTAGCGCTGGGGCACGCGCACCTCGTCGAAGTAGATCAGTCCGGTGTCGCTGCTGTGCATGCCGATCTTGCGGATCTTCTTGCCGACCTCGAAGCCCTTCACGCTCTTGCCGTTCTCGCGCACCGGCACCATCACCAGGCTCTTGTTCTTGTGTTGCGGGCCTTCGCTGGTGTTCACCAGCAGGCAGATCCAGTCGGCCTGCAGGCTGTTGGTGATCCACATCTTCTGCCCGCTGATGACGTAGTCGTCGCCGTCCTTGCGGGCGTAGGTCTTGATGGCCGCCACGTCGCTGCCCGCTCCGGGTTCGCTCACGCCGATGGCGCCCACGGTTTCGCCCTGGATCGCAGGCGCCAGGAACTGCGCCTTGAGTTCCTCGGTGCCGAAGCGGGCCAGCGCGGGCGTGGCCATGTCGGTCTGCACGCCGATGGCCATGGGCACGCCGCCGCAGTGGATGTGCCCCAGCGTCTCGGCCATGGCCATGCCGTAGGAATAGTCGAGCCCCGCGCCACCATGGGCCTCGGGCTTGGTCAGGCCCAGCAGGCCGAGCTTGCCGAGTTCCTTGAACACTTCGTGGGCCGGAAAGATCTCGGCCGCCTCCCATTCGTCCACATGCGGGTTGATCTGCTCGTCGATGAAACGCTTGAGCGTCTTCTGGATCTCGCGGTGTTCGTGGGTGAATTGCATGGTGTGTCTCCGGGGTTTTCTTTTGTCTGACGGCTTACATTCGCGCCACGCCGAACTGCATGGGCCGCAAGGTTTTCTCGGTGGCCTCGGCGCAGGTGTCGAGGCAGAAACTCAGCACGGCGCGCGTGTCGCGCGGGTCGATCACGCCGTCATCCAGCACGAGGCCGCTGGTGTGGAACACGTCGGCCTGGCTTTCGAACACGTTCACGATCTGGTCGAACTGCGCCTGCATCTGCGCCGGGTCGGGCGTGATGCCTTTGCGCGCCATGCCGGCCTCGGCCACGATCTGCATGGTGCGCGCGGCCTGCTCGCCGCCCATCACCGCCGTCTTCGCCTGCGGCCAGCTGAACAGGAAACGCGGCTCGTAGCCGCGCCCGCACATGCCGTAGTTGCCGGCGCCGAACGAGGCGCCGCACTGGATGGTGATCTGCGGCACGGTGGCGCTGGTCACGGCCTGGATCATCTTGCTGCCGTGCTTGATCATGCCGCCCTGCTCGCTGTCCTTGCCCACCATGTAGCCGGTGGTGTTCTGCAGGTAGATGATGGGGTGCCCCAGCTGGCACATCCACTGGATGAAGTGCGTGGCCTTGTTGGACCCGGCCACGTCGATCGGGCCGTTGTTGCTGATGATCCCCACCGCATGGCCGCCGATGCGCGCCTGCGCGCACAGGGTGGCGGCGCCGTAGAGCGGCTTGAATTCGAGCAGTTCGGAACCATCGACGATGCGGGCCATGACCTCACGCATGTCCACCGGTTCGCGGTGGTGCGGCGGCATCAACCCCAGCAACTCATCGGCATCGAAAACAGGCCCTCTCTTCGAATTGGGGTCAGATTCCAATTTCCGTTCCCCTTGCCTGTCCATCTGCTGCAACAGCCGACGGGCAATGCCCAAAGCCTGCCGGTCGTCCTCCGCCAGATATTCCCCGAGGCCCGACACCGAGGTGTGCATCTCCGCCCCGCCCAGTTCTTCCTCGGTCGCCACCTCGCCAGTTGCTGCCATGAGCAACGGCGGCCCGGCCAGGAAGGCGCGTGAACGCCCGCGCACCATGATCACCACGTCGCTCAGCCCCGGCATGTAGGCGCCACCCGCCGTGCCCGAGCCGTGCTGCACGGTGATGACCGGGATGCCGGCGGCCGAGAGGCGCGCGAGGTTGCGGAACAGCGAGCCGCCGTGCACGAAGCCTTCCACCTTGTACTTGGTGAGGTTGGCACCGGCGCTTTCCACCAGGTGCACGAAGGGCAGCTTGTTCTGCAGCGCGATGTCCTGCACGCGCAGGATCTTTTCCAGCCCGCGCGGCTGGATGGCCCCGGCCTCGATGCCCGAGTCGCTCGCCACCACCATGCAGCGCACACCGGCGATGAAGCCCATGCCGGCCACGATGCCACCACCGGGCACGGACTTCTGCTGGTCTTTGGTGTCTTGCAGGAAGCCGGCCAGCGAACACAGTGGCACGTAAGGCGTGCCGGGGTCCAGCAGCAGGGCCACGCGCTCGCGCGGCAGCAACTGGCCGCGCTTGTCGAACACCGGTTTCGATTTCGCCGAAGCTTGCGCGGCGCGGTCTTCGAGCGCGCGCAGTTGGGCGATGCGGTCCAACATGGCCTCGCGCCGCTGCAGGGCCTGCGGACTTTGCGGGTTGAAGGAAGACTCAAACATGCTGCTGTTTCATGGCTGGAAAACCTTCGGCGTCACGTAGCGGTGGAAACCATCGAAAGGTTTCACGGCGTCGCGCGTCTGCACTTCCACCGGCGCGGCCACCTGGCCCCAGCCCATGCGCACCTGCGGGCGCGCACCGTCCACGCGCAGCACGGTGCCGCTGACGAAGCTGGCCGCGGGCCCGAGCAGGTAGACGATGGCGGCCGAGGTCTCGGCCTCGTTGCCGAAGCGGCCGGCCGGCACGGTTTCGCGCATCTCGCGCAGCATGGGGCCGGCCTCGGCTGGATAGTGGTCCATGCCGCTGGAGGCGATGTAGCCCGGCGCCACGGCGTTCACGCGCACGCCGCTCTTGGCCCATTCCATCGCTGCCGTTTCGGTGAAGCTCACCATGCCGGCGCGCGCCGCGCCGCTGTGGCCCATGCCGGGCATGGAGCCCCAGAAGTCGGCCACGATGTTGACGATCGCGCCGCCGTGCTCCTGCATGCTCTGCACATAACACTCGCGCGCCACGAGGAACCCACCCGTGAGGTTGGTGTCCACCACCGCCTGCCAGCCCTTGGCGCTGATGTTCTCCAGCGGCGTCATGTACTGGCCGCCGGCGTTGTTCACCAGCGCGTCGATGCGGCCGTGCGCACCGACGATGGCGGTGACCACGGTGCGCACCGCGTCTTCCTGGCGGATGTCGCAGGCGTGGAAACTGGCGCGCCCGCCATCGGCCACGATCTCGCCGGCCACGTCCTGCAGCTTGGCGAGGTTGCGGCCGATCAGCACCACATGGGCGCCCAGGCTGGCGAGTTCGTGCGCGGTGCAGCGGCCAATGCCCGAGCCACCGCCGGTGACCACGACCACACGGCCGGTGAAGAGGCCCGGTGCGTAGACCGAGCGGTATCTGTTCTCGTGGCTCATCGTGGTTCCTTGAGAAAGAGTTGCAGGGCCGAGGCGGTGAGTTCGTCGAGCGAGGCGCGCCCGCGCGCCTTGGCGCTGCGGCCCGACGGCGGCACATACCACTGCGCCGACCAGTTGAGCGCACCGAAGATCATGAGGCGCGCGAGCGCCGGATCGGCCGCGAGCCGGCCCTGGTCGTGCAGCGCCTGGAGCACCGGAGACCACGCGGCTTCGTACTCGTCCTTCAGGCGGTTCACCTCGCCGCGCTGCGCCGCGTCGATCGAGCGCCATTCGTAGAGCATGACGGGAATGAAGTCGCTGTCGGGCCCGAGCAGCACGTCGAAATGGTTGCGCACCAGAGCGCGAAACCGTTCGCTCGCGGCGGCGTCTTCGGCCAGCAGCGACAGTGCAGCAACCTGCCGCCGCAAGGCGCCCTGCATGCCTTCGAGCATCACCGCGGCCAGCAGCGCTTCCTTGCTTTCGAAGTGGTAGAAAGGCGAGCCCGACTGCATGCCCACGGCGGCGGCGATGTCGCGCGTGGTGGTGGCGGCAAAGCCCTGCTGGCGAAACAGGCGCGCGGCCCCTTCGATCAGCTCGCGCCGCCGGTTGCCGTCGTCGCGCTCATCGGCCGTCTTGCGCGGCCGCCCACGCGCGCGGCGCGGCGCCTCAGTGTCGGGTGTCTCCAGGTTCATGGAATGCACCTTAGCAGTGGCGCATATTTATGGCAAGCGTTTGCTTTGTAAAAATCCACCGGCCCTGTCGCCGCGCAGACAGCCCGCTATTGAAATGGGTAGGGACCCGGAAAATCCCCCACCGGGCAGGTGTGTGAAACCAGCCGGCTTCCTTCCCACCAGTGCAACTGGTAACCCGGCGGCTCCATCACGAACGCGCCATGGGCACCGAGGCGCAGGTTCAGCGCCACCTGGTGCGCGGTGCTCGGGCACACGCTCGCCACGGTGCCACCCACGCGGCACTGGATGCTGCGGTGCAGGTGGCCGCAGAGGATGCGTTCCACATGCGGGTGGCGCGAGATCACCGCCTCGAAGGCCTCGGCACCTTCCAGGCCCATGTCGTCCATGTGGTCGATGCCGGTGGCAAACGGCGGGTGGTGCATGGCCACCAGGGTGGGACGGGGGTCTTCGCTCAGGCGTTCGTCGAGCCAGCGAAGACGCCGGGTGCACAGCTGGCCCCGGCCTTCGCCGGGCACCACGGTGTCGAGCACGAGCAGGCGCAGTTTGCCCAGGTCCACCGCGTACTGCAGGAATTCGCCGGCCTGGTCCAGGTAGGCGAACCCCGGGCCGTGGAAGGCTTCGCGCAGGCTTTGGCGCTCGTCGTGGTTGCCGGCGACCAAGAAGCACGGCACGGCGATGGGTGAAAGGATCTCCCTCAGCAGCGCGTATTCCTCCGCGTGGCCGCCATCGACCAGATCGCCAGTGGCCAGCACGGCATCGGGTGCAGGGCTCTGGTGCAACAGGCTGGTCACGGCGGCCCGCAGCATGGTGGCCGTATCGACCTTGCCATAAGCCAGGCGACCCGGTGGCTTGATGTGCAGGTCTGAGATCTGGGCCAGGAGCATGCAGCCTCCGCGAGCAAGGGCGCAGGCCGCTTGCCTGCTGGGTCATTCTGCCCTCGGGGCAGCGGCACGCCTATCCCCAGGACGTCGAGGCGGAGCGGCCCGTTGGCGCCATGGGTGTGCGCACGAGATCGGCCTGGGCCAGGATGCGGTCCAGGATGTGGGGCACCTCGAACAGCGCCCGGTTGTTCACCCGCCTCACCCGGTTGCGAAAGCCTTCCAGATCGCCCAGCAGTTCCGCCGCCGCGCGCTCGATGGTTCGAAAACTCCGGTGCACGACGCCCAGGCGCTGCTCGCGCACCCACTGCGCGTTGTACCGTTCCTGCGGCATGGTCCAGGCGTTGTCGGTCACGATGACCGGCAGGCCCATCTGCACCGCTTCACTCAGGCTGCCAGGGCCGGGCTTGCCAATGAAGAAATCGGCGCACTGCATCAGGCGCGGCACGTCGGCACAGAAGTCGACGACGTGGCGCGGTGCACCAGCGGGCTGCGCACGAAGGCACGATGCCAGCGACGCGTTGTGCCCGCAGATGAAGATGAGTTGCGTGGTGGGCAGGCGTTCTGCGATGCCGAGCATGGCGCGTGAACCGTGGCCACCAAACATCACGAGCCCGGTGGGGCGGGCCGGATCCAGGCCGAGCTGGCTCAGCATCTGTGCCCTGTCGCTTCTGTTCCTGGGCAGGTAGAACTCGGGCCGCACCAGCATGCCGGTGGTGGCGTGCACGCGGCAGGCGTCGTGGCCCATGGCGCGGGCTTGCGCCACGGCGCGGGGCGTGCCACAGATGAAGTGCTGCGGTTGGCCGCGCTCGATCCAGAAATGGGGCGGGAAGTCGGCCATGTCGGTGAGCAGCGTGGCGTAAGGCACGCCGGGCAATGCGCTGGCCAGGCTGGCGAACATTGCACGGTTGAAGTTGGGCACCAGCGAAACCACGAGATCGGGCTCGGTGCGCAGCCAGTGCTGCTGGAGCTGGCGAACCAGCCTGGGGTGAGAGAGGCGGATGAGGCTCTGCAACACCTTGAGCTCCTGCGCCATGCCGATGGTCCAGCCGCGCGCCAGGCGGCGGTTGTACCAGTCCTCGGGTGCATGGCCGGTGATGGCGCGAAATCGCTGGCGCGGATCAAGCACCTCGAACAGGTTCACCAGCCGCACCTGCCAGGGCCACTCCTGTGCGGCAAGCACCGCTTGCAGCGCGAGCGCCGAGGCCCGGTGGCCGCCGCCAGCATTGAAATAGATCAGGTCGACGGTCTTCATGCGCCGATTGGAGCGGCGCTTTGTGTCAGGACCGTGGCGAAGCCTTCCCTCAGGCGAACTGCGTGCGCCCCGTGCCGGCCGCACCATCGATGCGGAACACCGACACCGCCTGCGCCAGCAGGCGGGCCTGCTCCTGCAGGCTGGTGGCCGCCGCCGAGGTCTGCTCCACCAGCGCGGCGTTCTGCTGGGTCATGTGGTCGAGCTGGGACACCGCCACGTTGATCTGCGCCACACCGTCGGCCTGCTCGGCGCTCGACGCCATGATCTCGCTCACGATGCCGCTCACGCGCTGCGCATTGGCCACCACTTCGGTGATGGTGCCGCCGGCTTCCTGCACGAGGCGCGTACCGCCCTGCACCTGGGCGTTCGAGTCCTCGATCAGTTGCTTGATCTCCTTGGCGGCCTGGGCGCTGCGTTGCGCCAGGTTGCGCACCTCGCCCGCCACCACCGCGAAGCCGCGGCCCTGTTCGCCAGCGCGCGCGGCTTCCACCGCCGCGTTGAGCGCCAGGATGTTGGTCTGGAAGGCGATGCCGTCGATCACGCCGATGATCTCGCCAATGCGGCTGCTGCCGCGCTGGATGTCCGCCATGGTCTGCACCACCTGGCCGACCACGTCGCCCCCATGGCGTGCCACCTCGGCCGATTCGCCGGCCAGCTGGTTGGCCTGGCGCGCTGAACTGCTGGATTGCTGCACGGTGGAGGTCATTTCCTCCATGCTGGCCGCCGTTTCTTCCAGGTTGCTGGCGGCCTGCTCGGTGCGCGCGGACAGGTCCTGCGCGCCCTGGGCCACTTCGCCGCTGGCAATGGCGATCTGATCGGAAGCCGTGCGCACACTGCCGAGCACGTCGCGCAGGCGGGCGGCCATGCCATCGAGCGAACGCAGCACGCGCTGGGGTTCACTGTTGCCTTCGGTCTGCAGGCGCAGCGACATATCGCCCTGCGCCATCTGCTCCACCGCATGCAGGGCGGCCTGGCTGCTGCCGACCAGGCCGCGCGTGATCACCACGCCCAGCCACACCAGCAACAACAAGGCACCGGCGCCCAGCGCCGCCACCCAGCCCATGGCGCTGCGCGTGCCGGCCAGCAGGCTTTCGTGGTCTTGCTGTGCCGCAGCGGCTTCGTGGGTGAGGAGTTGGTCGACCGCCTGGTCCAGCCGCGCCAGCAGTGGGCGGCAGAGCTCCATGATCATGGCGGCGGCCTTCTGCTGTTCACCGCCGGCCGCCACGCCGGTGATGGTGAGCGCCACCGGGCCGTATTCCGCTTCGGCAGCCACCACCGCATCGACGAGGGCGCGTTCCTTCGCGTCGGCGTTGGCGGTGAGTGCCTTGAGTTCCTTCACGGCGGCCTGGGTGGCGTCGTGTGCCTTTTTGATGTTTGACAGCTCGGCCTCGCGGTCGGCGGGCTTGCTGGCGATGGTGAGGTTGCGCGCCGCCACGGCACGCGCACTGACCGCCTTGATCAGTTCGTTGCCCACACGCTGGCGCGGTGTGTTGACGTCATTGCCGGCCTTGGCGATGGATGCGCTGTTCATGAGGCCCATGGCACCGACAGCGGCGACCGATGCCAGGAACAGCGCGGCCACAGCCAGCAGGACCGACAGCTGGGTGCGGATGGGAGAGCGTGACAGATGAAACATGAGACCTCCAGGAATGATGAGGCTTTTGTCGCCTTTCACTCGTTATCGACATCCACGTGCCCGACTTGAGCGACCGGCAGTCGAACGGTCAGCGGCTGGCATTCATCTTGCATGTGATCTTGTATCCAAGATGGAATGCTTAAACATGGTGCAAGAAACAACCCTACCGACCCCTGCGGCACCGCTGGCGCCGCAGGCGTGGATCCACTACCCGGCGCAAGCCATCGCCGGGGCGTCCACCGGCGCACTGGCTGGCCTGCGCTTCGCGGTGAAGGACAACATCGACGTGGGCGGCTGGCCCACCACGGCGGCCTGCCCGACCTTTGCGTACACGCCCGAGCACCACGCCAGCGTGGTGCGCCGCCTGCTCGAAGCTGGTGCATCGGTGGCGGGCAAGACCAACCTCGATCAGTTTGCGTGTGGCCTGAGCGGCACGCGCTCGCCCTACGGCGCGGTGCCCAACGCGATCAACCCTTTGTATGTGTCGGGTGGTTCCAGTTCCGGCTCGGCCTACGTGGTGGCCACGGGCCAGGTGGACTTCGCGCTAGGCACCGACACCGCCGGCTCCGGCCGCGTGCCCGCAGGGCTGAACAACATCGTGGGCCTCAAGCCTTCGCGCGGGCTCATCAGCGCGCGCGGCGTGGTGCCGGCGGCGCAGGCGGTGGACTGCGTGTCCATCTTTGCGCCCACGGTGGCGGGCGCGGCGCGCGTGCTGGCTGCCGCCATGGGCCACGACCCGAGCGACCCGTATTCACGCCAACTGGAGATGGCGACGGCCCCGCTGGGCGCGCGTTTCCGTTTCGGCGTGCCCGCCGAGCTGGAGTTCTTCGGCGACGAGGCCGCGCGGCTCGCCTTCGACGGCGCACTGGCCCAACTGCAAGCCATGGGTGGCGAAGCGGTGCCGCTGGACTTCGCGCCGCTGTCGGCCTGCGCGGAGATGCTGTATGGCAGCGCGCTGGTGGCGCAGCGCCTTGAAGCGATCCGCGATTTCTTCGACGCGCACGAGGCCGAGGTGATCGAGCCCGTGCGCAGCATCATTGCCTCGGGCCGCAGCTACAGCGCGAGCGACCTGGTGGCCGCGCAGACGCGGCTGGCCGCATTGGGCCAGCAGGCGCAGGCGCTGTGGCAGGGCGTCGACCTGCTGGTGGTGCCCACGGCACCCACGCACCACACCATCGCGCACATGCAGGCCGACCCGGTGGTGCTGAACCGCCAGCTCGGCGCCTACACCAACTTCGTCAACCTGCTGGACTACGCGGCGCTCTCGGTGCCGGCCAGCATCCGCCCCGACGGCCTGCCCTTCGGCATCACGCTCATTGGCCGCTGCGGTTCGGACTGGCAGCTCGCCGAACTCGGGCAACGCTTTCACCACGCCACCGGTCTCACGCAGGGCGCCACCGGCCTGCCCCTGCCCACGCCCCAGCCGATACCGGGCCTGAAGAGCGCCCCCACGGTGCGTGTGGCGGTGGTCGGTGCCCACCTCTCTGGCATGCCGCTCAACGGCCAGCTCACCGAACGCGGCGCCACGCTGGCCGAGCGCACGCACACCGCCGCGCAGTACCGCCTGTATGCCCTGCCCGGCACCACGCCGCCCAAGCCCGGCCTGCTGCGCGTGTCGCCCGGCCTGGGCAAGCGCATCGAGGTCGAGGTGTGGGACATGCCGCTGGCGCACTACGGCAGCTTCGTCGCGCTGGTGCCGCAACCCCTGTCCATCGGCACGCTCACGCTGGCCGATGGAAACCAGGTGCAGGGCTTCCTGTGCGAGCCGCTCGCGCTCGAAGGCGCCACCGACATCACCCACCTGGGTGGCTGGCGCGCGTACATCGCCTCGCTGTCCGCCACGCCTGTGACCACTCCCTGATCCCTTCTTCGTCCATCTCTTCCGTCAACCTGCAGGAGCCACTCATGAAACGCTTTCAAGCCCCCTTGCCTTCCCCCGTCGACGCGCGCCGCCGCCGCGTGCTGCAGATCGGCACTGCCGGTGCCGTGCTGGGTGTGCTGGGCACGCCCAGCGTGCTGCGCGCCCAGAGCGGACCGAAGATCCGCATCGGCTACTGGCCGATCGCAGCCGGCCTGCCGTTCTACTCGGCCATCGAGCTGGGCTACTTCAAGGAAGCGGGTCTGGACGTGGAGCCGCTGAAGTTCGCCGGCGCACAGCAGGTGATGGAGGCGGTGCTCTCGGGCCGCGCCGACGGCACCGCCAACGGCACAGGTTCGGCCAACATCGCCATCGGCGAGATCGCCCAGCCCGGCACCTTCAAGATCTTCTGCTCCAACCCGAGCAACGTGAAGCACGTGCTGGACGAGGTGATCGTGCCGGTGGCCAGCCCCGCCAAGGTGATGGCCGACCTCAAGGGCAAGCGCGTCGCCTCAGGCCCCGGCATCCAGAACGTGACGCTGGCCAAGACCGTGCTGGAGCGCGGCGGCGCGGTGGGCGCAACGGTGGTCGAGCTGCCGATCGGGCAGCATGTGGCTGCGCTCGCCGCCGGTCAGATCGATGGCGCCTACACGCTCGAACCCACCGGCACCATCGGCCGCATGAACGGCACCACCAAGGTGCTGGAAGCCGGCGTGATCGCGCGCTACGTGCTGGGTGATCCCATGGCGCCCTGGTTCGGCGGTTCTGCATCGCTGTCGTCGGACTTCATCAAGAAGAACCCGGACGCGGCGAAGAAGTTCGTGGCCGCCTACGGCAAAGGCGTGACGTATGTGCGCACCAAGGCCACCGAAGCACGCCAGTACCTCAAGGGCTACACCGCCATCGAAGGTGCGCTCACCGGCGAGGTGCCGCTGGCGGCGTACACCATGTACAACGAGTTCACGCCGGCCGACGTGGCGCACTTCCAGAAATTCTTCGACCTGTTCAGCGAGAAGGGCATCTTCTCTTCGCGCCTGATGGTCGACAGCATGCTCTACAAGGGTTGATGCCATGAGCGGCACGCCTCCCCTGGCCGCCGACGCGGCCCCCACCAAACCCTGGAGCCCGCCCACCTCGGCCGGGGCGCCCACTCAACCGAAGAAGACCGACTGGGGCAAGGCTCTGCCCGTGGTGGGCCCGGTCGCGCTCTTCATCCTGTGGGACATGGTCGTGCGGCTGGGCTTCATCAAGCCCATTCTGCTGCCTGCGCCGCTGGATGCACTCGGTACGCTGATCACCGGCCTGGCCGGTGGCCCGCTGCTCGGCGACTTTCTCATCACGGTGTGGCGCACGGTGCAGGCTTTCCTGATCGCCGCCCTGCTCGGCATGCCGCTGGGCATCGTGCTCGGCAGCACCGAGAAGGCCTACCGCAGCGTGGAGTTCCTGATCGACTTCTTCCGCTCGACGCCGTCGTCGGCGCTGATCCCGCTGTTCCTCATGATCTTCGGCGTGTCCGACATCAACAAGGTGGCCATCGCTGCCTTCGGCGCGCTGCTGATCGTGGTCTTCAACAGCGCCTACGGCGTGATCAATGCGCGCAAGCAGCGCGTGATGGCGGCCAAGGTGATGGGCGCGACGCGCTGGCAGGTGTTCAAGGACGTGCTGGTGTGGGAAAGCCTGCAGCCCAGCTTCGTCGGCCTGCGCTCGGCGGTGTCCATGGCGCTGGTCATCGTGATCGTGGCCGAGATGTTCATCGGCGCCGACAGCGGCCTGGGCAATCGGATCATCAACTCGCAGCAGGTGATGAACGTGAAGGACATGTACGCGTCCATCCTGGCCGCTGGCGCGCTGGGCTATGCGCTCAACGTGCTGTTCCTCGTGGTCGAAAGAAAGATCGTGCACTGGAGTGGAAGATGAACACAGTCGTCAATTCACCGGTGTATGACGCCGACGTGCCCGCGCCCGAATTCAAGCCGGGGCCGGCAGGCACGCACATCACCATCCGCGGCCTCACGAAGTACTTCGCGGGCTGGCCGCTGTACGAGAACTTCGACCTCGACATACCGAAGCACAAGATCGTCTCGGTGTTCGGGCCCAACGGCTGCGGCAAGAGCACGCTGATCAACATGATCGCGGGTCTCATCCCGATCGACAGCGGTGAAATCCTGTTCGATGGCAAGAGCCTGAAGGACACCAAGATCGGCTACGTGTTCCAGAACTACCGCGAAGCGATGTTCCCGTGGATGCGCACCATCGACAACATCGCCTACCCGCTCAAGCTCGAAGGCAGGAGCAAGGCCGAGGTGGATCGGCGCATGGCCGAGCTGGTGGCCTCGTTCGACGTGAAGTTCGACCTGAACCGCTACCCCTATGAACTCTCGGGCGGACAGCAGCAGACCGCATCCATCATGCGCGCGCTCGCGCCCAACCCCGAGGTGCTGTTCCTGGACGAACCGTTCTCCGCGCTGGACTTCGAGATGACGCTGTTCATCCGCGAGAAGCTGCAGGAGGTCTTCATGCAGACCGGCACCACCATGATGCTGGTCTCGCACGACCTGGAAGAAGCGGTGTACCTGGCCGATCAGGTGCTGCTGCTCACCAAGCGGCCCACCAAGGTGGCCGAGATCCTGTCCTACGACGACCCGCGCCCGCGCACCACGGCCACGCTGTCCGAGGCGAGCTTCATCGCAGCGAAGAAGCGCAGCCTGGAGATCTTCCAGCGCGAGGTGCGGCGGTGAACGAGGTACAGACGCTGATCTACGTGCAGGCCGCCGCCGTGGCGATGGACCTGAAGCTGGACACGGCCCAGGCCGCCCGCGTGGCTTCGCACATGCACCGCACCACGGGCATGGCCGCGCTGCTCGACGCCTTCCCGCTCCACGACGAGGACGAGCTGGCCGAGCTCTATTGCCCTGCGCCCTTCGTCGACGAGACCCGCTGACATGACCTTGCCTCCGAATCTCAGCCAGATCGCGCAGGCGGTGGCCAGCGGCCAGCGCAGCGCGGTCGACGTGGTGGACGCGTGCATCGCGCGCATCGAGGCCACCGACGGGCGCATCAACGCCTTCACCGGAACGCGTTTCGAGGCGGCGCGCGCCCAGGCCGCGCGGGTGGACGCACAGCGCGCACGCGGCGAGCCACTGGGCCCACTGGCCGGCGTGCCTTTCGCGGTGAAGAACCTGTTCGACATCGAAGGCGAAGTGACACTGGCGGGATCGAAGGTAAACCGCACCAACCCACCCGCCACCGCCGACGCAGTGCTGGTGCAGCGCCTGCAGGCCGCGGGTGCGGTGCTGGTGGGCTCGCTCAACATGGACGAGTACGCCTACGGCTTCACCACCGAGAACACCCACTACGGCCCGTGCCACAACCCGCACGGGCTCGGTCACGTGGCGGGCGGTTCGTCCGGTGGCTCAGGCGCGGCGGTGGCCGCTGGCCAGGTGCCGCTCACGCTGGGTTCGGACACCAACGGTTCAATCCGCGTGCCCTCCTCGTTCTGCGGCATCTGGGGTTTGAAGCCCACCTTCGGCCGGCTCTCGCGGCGCGGCAGCTACCCGTTCGTGGGCAGCATCGACCACCTCGGCCCCTTCGCCGACGACCTCGAAGGTCTGGCGCTCGCCTACGACGCACTGCAAGGTCCCGACCCGCTGGACCCGGGCTGCTTCGCCACCAGCGTGCAGCCGGTCGCGCGCCTGCTGCCCCAGGGCGTGCAAGGCCTGCGCGTGGGCGTGCTGGGCGGCTACTTCGCGGCGCACGCCAACGCCCCTGCGCACGAGGCGGTGGCCCAGGCCGCGACCTCGCTCGGTGCGACCACGACAGTGGAATGGCCCGACGCAGCGCAGGCCCGCGCTGCGGCCTTCATCACCAGCGCCAGCGAAGGCGGTGCCCTGCACCTGCAGCGCCTGCGCATGCAAGCGGCCGATTTCGAACCGCTGTCGGTGGACCGCTTCATCTCCGGCGCACTGCAACCGGCCGCCTGGTACGTGCGTGCGCAACGCTTCCGCCGCGTCTACCGCGACAAGGTGAATGCCCTGTTCCGCGAATGGGATGTGCTGATCGCGCCGGCCACGCCGGTGGCCGCACCCGCCATCGGCACCGAGTGGATCGACATCAACGGCCAGCGCTTTCCCTGCCGCCCTTCCATCGGCCTGCTCACGCAACCGATCTCGTTCGCCGGCTGCCCGGTGGTGGCCGCACCGATGTGGCCTTCGGGCACCGAGGGCCTGCCGATCGGCGTGCAGCTCATCGCCGCGCCCTGGCGCGAAGACCTGGCGCTGCGCGCGGGCTGGGCGCTCGCGCAGGCGGGTGTGGCACACGCAAAGGAACCTGCGCTGTGATTGAAGTGAACATCCCGGACGTGCTGACCGAGGTCACGGCCGCATTCGAGCGGTACGAAATGGCGCTGGTCAACAACGACGTGGTCGTGCTCGACGAACTGTTCTGGAACAGTCCGCACACGCTGCGCTACGGCGCCACGGAAAACCTCTACGGCTTCGACGAGATCTGCGCCTTCCGCGCCGCCCGCCCGTCGACCGGCCTGGCGCGCACGCTGGGCCGCACCGTCATCACCACCTACGGCCGCGACTTCGCCACCGCCAACACCGAGTTCCACCGCACCGGCAGCGACCGCATCGGCCGCCAGAGCCAGACCTGGATGCGCACGCCCGAGGGCTGGCGTGTCGTCTCGGCACACGTGAGTTTTCTGTCCTGATCTTTCCCTCCCACCACCGTCCACCCCACCCTCTCCAGGAGCTTTCATCATGAGTTTCCAACTGCCCAACCGCCGCGACTCCCTCAAGACCCTGGCCGCACTTGGTGCCGCCGCCAGCAGCCCGTTCGCCTTCGCGCAGGCCAAGCCCATCACCGTGGGCGTGATCTACGTCGGCCCGCGCGACGACTACGGCTACAACCAGGCCCACGCCGAGGCCGCCGCCCAGCTCAAGAAGATGGCCGGCGTGAAGGTGGTGGAGGAAGAGAACGTGCCCGAGACCGCGGCCGTGCAGCGCACCATGACCGGCATGATCGCGCAGGACGGCGCTTCGCTGGTGTTCCCGACCTCGTTCGGCTACTTCGATCCCCACATGCTGGCCGTGGCGGGCAAGTTCCCCGACGCGCGCTTCGCCCACTGCGGCGGCATGTGGACCGAGGGCAAGCACCCGAAGAACACCGCGAGCTTCTTCGGCTACATCGACGAATGCCAGTACCTCAACGGCGTGATCGCCGGGCACATGAGCAAGAGCGGCAAGATCGGCTTCATCGCTGCCAAGCCGATCCCGCAGGTGCTGCGCAACATCAACGCCTTCACCATGGGTGCTCGCTCGGTCAAGCCCGGCATCACGACCAACGTGATCTTCACCGGCGACTGGTCGATGCCCGTGAAGGAGGCCGAGGCCACCAACAGCATGGCCGACCAGGGTGTGGACGTGTTCACCATGCACGTGGACGGCCCCAAGGTGATCGTGGAGACCGCCGCCAAGCGCGGCAAGATGGTCTGCGGCTACCACGCCAGCCAGGCCAAGCTGGCCCCGCAGGCCTACCTGACCGGCGCCGAATGGAACTGGCTCACCGCCTACACCACCTTCCTGGAAGCCGCACGCAGCGGCAAGCCGCACCCCAACTTCGTGCGCGGCGGCCTGAAGGAAGGCTTCGTCAAACCCTCGGCCTACGGCCCGGCGGTGACCGACGCGGCGAAGAAGCAGGCCGACGGCATCAAGGCCCAGATGATGGCTGGCAGCTTCGACATCTTCAAGGGCCCGCTCAAGGACAACAAGGGCGCCACCGTGATCCCGGCCGGCAAGGTCTTCAAGCAGACCGACCTGGAGCTGGAAAAGATGAATTACCTGGTCGAGGGCGTGAACGGCAGCGTCTGACCTGAAGACCAGGCACGCGATTCGCTAGGGCTTTTGGCATGCGCAACATCCTCCTCCCCACCGGTGCCATCCTGGCGGCCCTGCTGCTGTTCGGGCTCTTCGTCTCGTTCGCGGGCGTCAACCCGGTGGAGGTGTGGGTGCTGCTGTTCAAGGGCGCGTTCGGCGACTGGTATTCGTGGCAGAACACGCTGCAGCGCGCCGCTCCGCTGATGCTCACCGCACTGTGCGTGGCAATCCCGGCGCGGGCCGGGCTCACGGTGATCGGCGGCGAAGGTGCGCTGGTGCTCGGTGGCCTGGCCTGCGCGGCGCTGGCGCACGCGGTGCCGCTGCCCACCAACCTGCTCGGCACCGTGCTGGTGTGTATCGCGGGCGCCGTGGCGGGTGGCCTTTGGATCGCGCTCGCCGGCTGGCTGCGGCAGTACCGCGGCATCAACGAGACCATCAGCAGCCTGCTGCTGGCCTATGTGGCCATCGGCCTGTTCAAGCACATCGTGGAAGGCCCGCTGCGCGACCCGGCCAGCCTGAACAAGCCGTCCACCCCCGCGCTGGACGAAGGCCTGCTGATCGGTGGCATGGCCGGTTCCGACGTGCACTGGGGCCTGGTGATCGGTGTGGTGGTGTGCTTGGTGGCCGGCCTGTGGCTGCGCCTCACGCCTTCGGGCTTTGCGGTGAGCGTGGTCGGCGGCAACCCGCGCGCGGCGCAACTCGTGGGACTGCCGGCCACGCGCCTCATTCTGGTGGCCTGCGCGCTCGGTGGTGCAGCGGCGGGCCTGGCAGGTGCCATCGAAGTGGCCGCCGTGCACACCAGCGCCAACGCGTCGCTGATCGCGGGCTACGGCTATGCCGGCATCCTGGTCTCCTTCATCGCGCGGCACCACCCGGTGGCGGTGATCCCGGTGGCCATCCTGTTCGGTGGCTTCGGCGCCGCTGGCAGTCTGCTGCAGCGCCGCCTGGGCTTGCCCGACGCTTCGGTGCTGCTGTTGCAGGGCATCGCCTTCGTGCTCATCCTGGCCAGCGAGGCGCTGCGCGACCGCGACTGGAAGGCCTTCTTCGCGCGCTTTGGCCACTTCGGGCCATCCGAACCGGTGCCCATCGTGATGCCCTCGGCGCCCGCTCAAGGAGGTGACGTCAAATGAGCTCGGACCAGTTGCTGATCTTCCTCGCCGGCATCGTCGGCGGCGCGCTGCGCGTGGGCGTTCCCTTCCTGTTCGTAAGCCTGGGCGAGTGCCTGACCGAGAAGTCGGGCCGCATCAACCTCGGGCTCGAAGGCGTGCTGGTGCTCTCGGCCATGACGGCCTTCGGCGCTTCGTACCTGAGCGGCTCGCCCTGGATCGGCGTGCTGGCCGGCGCGCTCTCGGGCGCGTTGCTGGCCGCCCTTCACGGCGTGCTGTGTTCGCTGCCGCGCGTGAACGACATCGCCACCGGCATCGCGCTCATGCTGCTGGGGATGGGGCTGGCGTTCTACCTCGGCAAGCCGCTGATCCAGCCGCAGGCCGCGCAACTGCCGGCCATCCCGCTGGGCAACTGGAGCGATTCGGCCGCCGTGCGCTCGGCCCTGCAGGTGAACGCGCTGCTGCCGATCGGGCTGGCGCTGGCGGGCGCGCTGTGGTGGGCCTTTGCCAACACGCGCGCCGGTTTGCTGGTGCGCATGGCGGGCGACTCGGCCAACGCCACGCGCGCGCTGGGCTACTCGGTCTCGGGCATCCGCATCGCGGCCACCGCCGCGGGCGGCTTCATCGCCGGCCTGGGTGGCGCCTCGCTCACGCTGTTCTATCCGGGAAGCTGGAACGAAGGCATCTCCAGCGGCCAGGGCCTGATCGCCGTGGCGCTGGTGATCTTCGCGCGCTGGAGCCCGCTGCGCTGCGTGGGCGCGGCGTTGTTGTTCGGCGGTGCGGGCGCCATCGGACCGGCGCTGCAGTCGATCGGCATCGGCTGGGGCTACCACCTCTTCAACATCGTGCCCTACGTGCTCACGCTGCTGATCCTGGTGATCACCTGCCGGCCGGGCGTGATCGTGCCCGGCAGCCCCACCGAGCTTTCTTCCAACAAATGAAGAACACCCCCCTGCGCCGCTGCGCGTCTTCCCCCCTCCGTGGCGCGCCTTCGGCGCTTCGAGGGGGGACGGCATCTCGGACCGGCGGAGCCGGATCCTCGGTGCCTCTGGAAAGGTTGTTTGCATTCGGCGCGGGTCGTGCGCCGACATGGTGAAGGATTGACATGGAACGTTTCATCGACGCCAACCCCTACGCCTGGCCGTACAACGGCGACCTGCGTCCAGACAACACCGCTCTCATCGTGATCGACATGCAGACCGACTTCTGCGGCGTCGGCGGCTACGTGGACAAGATGGGCTACGACATCTCGCTCACGCGCGCGCCCATCGCGCCGCTGAAGGTGCTGATGGCCGCGATGCGCGAGGCCGGCTACCACCTCATCCACACGCGCGAAGGCCACCGCCCCGATCTCTCGGACCTGCCGGCCAACAAGCGCTGGCGCTCGCGCCAGATCGGCACCGAGGGTGTGGGCATCGGTGACGACGGACCTTGCGGGCGCATCCTGGTGCGCGGCGAGCCGGGCTGGGACATCATTCCCGAGCTCGCCCCGCTGCCAGGCGAAGCCATCATCGACAAGCCGGGCAAGGGCTCGTTCTACGCCACCGACCTGGAACTGCTGCTGCGCACGCGCGGCATACAGAACCTGATCCTCACCGGCATCACCACCGACGTGTGCGTGCACACCACCATGCGCGACGCCAACGACCGGGGTTTCGAATGCCTGCTGCTGTCGGACTGCACCGCCGCCACCGACAAGGGCAACCACGAGGCGGCGCTGAAGATGATCACCATGCAGGGCGGTGTGTTCGGTGCGCATGCCACGTCGATCGCGCTCATGGAAGGGATCTTGTGAAACACCCCCGCCGCGCTTCGCGCGACCCCCTCAAGGGGGCAGCACCAGCGGCCCGGCAAAGCCGGTTCCGCGGTGCTTCCCGATGGAGACCGCGACATGAATGAAACCAATCCGATCGGCGGCCTGCCGGCCGCCACCGGTGCGCTGGGGCTGGACACCTACGAGATGAGCATGCGTTTCGGCAGCTTCACCGCGCTCGACCAGGTGAGCATGAAGGTGTGGCCCGGCACGGTGCACGCACTGCTGGGCGAGAACGGTGCGGGCAAGAGCACGCTGGTGAAGTGCGTGGCGGGCTTTCAGCGGCCCACCGCCGGCAGCATCCTGATCGACGGGCGCGAGCAGAGCATTCCCAACCCGGTGGTGGCGCGCAGCCTGGGCATCGGCATGGTCTACCAGCACTTCACGCTGGCCCCGGGCATGACCGTGGCCGAGAACCTGCTGCTGGCCGGCGGCAAGGCGCCGGCCGTGATCGACTGGAAGCAGAAGCGCGCCGAGCTCGCGCAGTTCCTGGAAACCACGCCCTTCAAACTGGACCTGGACGCGCGACCGCAGGAACTGGCCGCTGGTGAAAAACAGAAGCTGGAACTGCTCAAGCAGCTCTACCTGAAGCCGCGCCTGCTGATCCTGGACGAACCCACTTCGGTGCTCACACCGCAGGAGGCCGACGAGGTGCTGGGCCACGTGCGCCAGTTCGCGCGCAGCGGAATGTGCACCGTGCTCATCATCACCCACAAGTTCCGCGAGGTGATGACCTACGCCGACGACGTGACCGTGCTGCGCCGGGGCAAGACGGTGCACCACTGCGCCGTGCGCGACACCAGCCCGGCGCTGCTGGCCAACGCCATGGTGGGCGAATCGAGCGCAGCGGCACCAGAACGTGCAGCCGCGCCGGTGCTGAACGCCTCTTCGAGCGCGACGGCGTCCACCACCGCTTCACTGGAGGTGAAGGGCCTGGACGTGATGGGCGATCGGGGCACGCTGGCGGTGCGCGAGCTGAGCCTGGCGGTGGCGCCGGGCGAGATCCTGGGCATCGCCGGTGTCTCCGGCAACGGCCAGCGTGAACTGGTGGAAGCGCTGGTGGGCCAGCGGCCGCGCGCCGCCGGTGCCGTGAAGGTGCAAGGCGAGCCCTACGCGGCCCGGCGCGAAGAGAACCACCGGCTGAAGGTGCGCAGCCTGCCCGAGGAACCGCTGCGCAACGCCTGCGTGGGCGATCTTTCGGTGGCGCAGAACATGGCGCTGCGCGATTTCGACCAGGCGCCGCTGTGCGTGGGCGGGCGCCTGCGCTTCGGCCACTGGCGCAGCCGCGCGCGCGAATGGATCACCGGTTACGGCATCAAGACCCAGGGCGAGGGTGCGCCGATCCGCAGCCTCTCGGGCGGCAACGTGCAGCGCGCGGTGCTGGCGCGCGAGCTGCACGGCGACATCAACGTGCTGATCGCGGCCAACCCGGTGTTCGGTCTGGACTTCGCGGCGGTGAAGGAAATCCACACCCGTCTGCGCGGCGTGCGCGACCAGGGCGGCGCGGTGCTGCTGATCAGCGAAGACCTGGACGAGCTGCTGGAACTGGCCGACCGCATCGTGGTGATGAGCGAGGGCCGCGTCGTCTTCGAAACCCCGGCGGCCAGCGCCGAACGCCACGTGCTCGGCGCCCACATGGGTGGCGGGCACCACTGAACCATGATGAACATCGACGCCCTGCCCTTCCCCTACGAATTCGACGTGGCGCACACCGCGCTGGTCATCATCGACATGCAGCGCGACTTCATCGAGCCGGGTGGCTTCGGTGAAACGCTGGGCAACAACGTGGCGTTGCTCGAGGCCATCGTGCCGGCCTGCCAGGCTGCGCTGGGTGCGTGGCGCCGCGCTGGCGGCATGGTGGTGCACACGCGCGAGGCGCACCGGCCCGACCTGTCGGATTGCCCGCCGGCCAAGCGCCTGCGCGGCAACCCGAGCCTGCGCATCGGCGATGCGGGCCCGATGGGCCGCATCCTCGTGGCGGGCGAGCCGGGCAATCAGATCATTCCGGCGCTCGCCCCGATGGCCGGCGAAACCGTGGTCGACAAGCCGGGCAAGGGCATGTTCTACGGCACCACGCTGCACGAGCAGTTCCAGAAGGCCGGCATCACCCACCTGCTCTTCATGGGCGTGACCACCGAGGTCTGCGTGCAGACCAGCATGCGCGAGGCCAACGACCGGGGCTACGACTGCCTGCTGCTGGAGGACTGCACCGAGAGCTACTTCCCCCATTTCAAGGCGGCCGCCGTCGAGATGCTGCGCGCCCAGGGCGCCATCGTCGGCTGGACGGCCACCAGTGTGCAGTTGCTCGCGGCGCTGCCGGCCCGATGAGATAGAGTTTCCCCGTGCAGAAAACCACCCGCCGACCCGCTCAGGCGACCGCCCCGCTGGCGACCGTCCATCCTTCACGCGCCAACGAGGTGTACGAACAGCTCAAGCGCGACATCGCCGACTTCCGCCTGGTGCCCGGTGACCGCTTCACCGAGCACGAACTGTGCGCGCGACTGGAGGTGTCGCGCACGCCGGTGCGCCAGGCACTGTTCCGCCTGCAGCAGGAAGGCCTGGTGGAGGTGATGTTCCGCAGCGGCTGGCGCGTGCTGCCGTTCGACTTCGACAAGTTCGACCAGCTCTACGACCTGCGCATGGTGCTGGAAACCACCGCCGTGCAGCGCCTGTGCCAGCAGGAGGTGGCCACCTCCGAGCCGCTGCTGCTGGAATTGAAGGAGCGCTGGCTGGTGCCGGCGAGCGAGCGCAGCAGCGACGCCACGCAGGTGGCCGCGTGGGACGAGTCCTTTCATGAAACCCTGGTGAGCGCAGCCGGCAACGCCGAACTGGCGCGCGTGCACCACGAGGTGACCGAGCGCATCCGCATCATCCGCCGGCTCGACTTCCTGAAACAGATGCGCATTGACGCCACCTACGACGAACACGCCAAGATCCTGCGCGCCATCATCGCGCGCAAGGCCGACCGCGCCGACCTGCTGCTGCGCTCGCATATCCAGGCCAGCCAGGTCGAGGTGCGCAAGATCACGCTGCACCAGGTCTACATGGCGCAGCAGGTGGCGCCAGCGGCCTAGTTCCGCTCGGGCGTTTCCGAGGTCACCGCGAACGCGCTCGCGCGCACGTTCTCGAAAGGCCGGATCTCGTACTGCAGGCCACAGGCGAGACAGGGGTTGTCGGCCGAGATGCGCGCCGCTTCCTCCAGGCTGTCCGCACGAACGAACCAGAAACCACCGACCACCTCCTTGGCCTCTGCGAACGGGCCATCGACGATGCGGTCGCGCGAGACCAGCTTGCCCTCGCGCGCCAGGCGCTGTCCCGAGCGCATCACGCCCCTGGCCACCATCTCGCCGTGCCAGACGTAGAAGCGGTCGATCGCGTCCTGGATCTCCTGGGGCGATTTGTCGGCATCCCACTGCCCGCGCGAGATGACCAGGTACTCGCCTGGCGCGTTGTCGTCGCTCATTCCATGGGCTCCTTCACGGTGATCGAATCAAAACCGAGGTGGTGCATCAGCTCGCGCAGGATCAGCACGTAGGCAGCGAAAGCGGCCTGAGGGGGCAGGCCGCTGGAAGCCACCGGGCGGCCCTGCGAGACCGCGACCAGGCCATTGAACACGCGCTCGACCTGCTCGATGGACAGCGGTGGTGCCGGGTCTTCGCCGGGTCGGGCCACCACCACCAGATGGCGCGCTTCTGCGTCATGGGTGACCAGGGTCGTGCCCACAGGCAGCGATTTCGCGATCGGCATGACCAGGTCCTCGACGAAGGCGATGGCGTTCTCGAGCTCCAGGGGAGAAGGGGGTTCGTTGCGCCAGGGGCCCGATCCGAGTTCCTGCGTGCCGAGGTACAGCACGGTGTCGATGCCGGGGTCGGTGGTGGCTGTCAGGCGGGTGGCCTGCTCGCCGATCTGAAGGGTGGTGATGCGGTCCATGACGCACTGTATCGGCTCCGGCGCAAATGAGGGGTTTCGATCTGCTTCAGGGGCCGGAACTTGCGCCGCTGTGCGCGTGTCAGAATTTCCGCATGCCTCCAGTCCTTCCCGCCTCCCTCGTTGCCCGTGGTCTTCTGCTCCTGTTGCTGGCCGCCGGTGTGTATTTTTTCCGGGGCTTCGTGGTGCCGGTGCTCGCGGCGCTGATCATCGGATTTGCCAGCTGGCCGCTGTACGAGCGCCTGGTGGAGCGCTGCCGGGGCAGCACCACGCTGGCGGCCAGCCTGGCGCTGCTGGTGGTCCTGGCCGTGCTGGTCGCGCCCATCATGGTGGCCCTGCACTACGCCCTGCAGGAGGCCACGCAATTCGTGAACTGGCTGCTGGCGGCCAATCGCAACGGGGCGGCGGTGCCGCCATGGATCGCGGCACTGCCTTTCGTGGGCGAACAACTCGCCACCTACTGGCGCGAGCACCTGGGCGCGCCCGGCGCCCTGGGTGAATGGATCCAGCTGCTCAGTGGCCAGCACATCGGCAACATCTACCGCGTGGCGCTGGCCGCCACCGGCAACCTCTTCGGCCTGGCGCTCACCATCCTGTTCATGCTCATCACGCTGTTCTTCATCTACAAGGACGGCACCCGCATCGCCCGGCAACTCGACGTGGTGGGTGAGCGTGTGCTGCACCAGCGCTGGCAGCGTTTCTCGCGCGTGGTGCCGGCCACGGTGAGCGCCACCGTGATCGGCATGGGCCTGATCGCCGTGGGCGAAGGCGTGGTGCTCGGCGTGGCGTACTGGATCGCGGGCGTGCCCTCGCCGGTGCTGCTGGGCGTGGCCACGGGTTTCATGGCGCTCATTCCGGGCGGTGCGCCGCTGTCGTTCACCCTGGTCTCTCTTTACCTGGTGGGCTCGGGCCACCCGGGTGCCGGCCTGGCCCTGTTCGTGTGGGGCTCGGTCGAACTCTTCATTGTCGACAAGACACTGCGCCCGCGCCTGGTGGGTGGACCGGTCAAGCTGCCCTTCCTGCCCACCTTCTTCGGCCTGGTGGGCGGCGTCACCACCATGGGCTTCGTCGGCCTGTTCGTGGGGCCGGTGCTGATGGCGTTGCTGGTCGCGATCTGGCGCGAGTGGCTGCACAGCATCGAGGCCACCAACGCGGTGGATTCCGCGCGCCCCGGTTCTTAGGCGCGCTGCACGTGCTCGGCCACGGCCCGCGCCTGCGGTCCGATCGAGCGCAGCAAGCCGCCTGGCTGGCGCACATCGAAGCCCACGAAGTACACGCCAGCCAGCGCGCCTTCACCCACCGTGGCCGGCGGCATGCCGCGTGTGTCCAGCGGCAAGGGGGTGCGGGGAAACAGTTCGCGCAGCGCGGCGTCGTAGCCGGTGGCGAGCAGCACCACGTCGAAAGGGTGCTCTTCACCGCCCACGAAACGCACGCCACCGGGTGTGAGCATCTGGATGCCGGGATAGATCTGGATGTCGCCGGCCTTGATGCGCCGCACCGTGCCGACATCGATGACGGGCGTGCGACCTTCCTCGCGCAACTGGCGCAGCGGCGATTGCGATGCGGTGTGCAGGCCGTAGCGGCTGAGGTCACCCACGGTGAGGTTGCGCAGCAGGATGGCCAGTGCATCGCCCCACACAGGAGGCAGCTTGCTCAGTGCGATGCTGGAAAGCTGGGTGGGCCGGCCCAGCACGTCGCGCAGCACGATGTTGACCGGTGAGCGCACCGACAGCGCGGTGCGAACGCCGTGCTCCACGAGATCGAGCGCGATCTCGGCACCGGTGTTGCCCATGCCCACCACCAGCGCGCGCTGGCCGGCAAAGGGCGCGGCATTGCGGTAGCTGCGGCTGTGCAGGATGCGCCCGCCGAAATCCGCCCGCCCGGGCAGTTCGGGCGCGCACGGCCGCCGGTTGGCACCGGTGGCCACCACCACATGGCGTGCGGCAAAGCGCTGTCCCGCCGCCGTGGTAGCCACCCAGCGCGCCACGGTGCCGGCAGGCGCAGGTTCGATGGCCTCGACTTCGTGCCCCAGCTCGGGACGCAGGCCATGGTGCTCGGCATAGGCCATCAGGTACTCCACCACGCCCTGGCGCGGCACGTAGCGCGGCGCACTCTCGGGAAACGGCAGGCCCGGCAGCGCGGAATGCGTCTTGACCGTGTGCAGGTGCAGGCGCTCGTAGTGGTGACGCCAGGAAGCGGCGACCTCCAGCGCGCGGTCGATCAGTTTCACTTCCAGCTCGAGCGGCGCGAGACAGGCGGCTGTGGCCAGACCCGCAGGGCCTGCGCCAATGACCAGCACGTCGCAGGATGAGCTTGTTGTTGTGGAATCCATAGGGCCTGACTCGCGCCCAGTGTGGCTCGCCGGCCAGCGAAAGGCCATGCGGGTTTAACCGGGGCATGCCGCCCCTCAGGCCAGCGCCGCCGCGCGCTCCAGCAAAAAGGCCTTCTCGCGCTCGTTGCCCGCCAGGTCGGCGGCGCGCTGGAATTCGGCGCGCGCTTCTTCGCGACGGCCGAGTTTTTCCAGCAGGTCGCCGCGCACGCTGGGCAGCCACTGGTAGCGCTGCAGGGCTTTTTCTTTCATGAGCGCGTCCACCAGCACCAGGCCTGCTGCCGGGCCGGCGTGCATGGCCACGGCCACAGCGCGGTTGAGCTCCACCACGGGCGATGGCGCAACGCGGGCAAGTTCGCCATACAGCGCGGCGATGCGGGACCAGTCGGTGTCTGCGGCGCGCTGGGCGCGCGCGTGGCAGGCGGCGATGGCGGCCTGCAGGTGGTAGGGACCGGGCGCGGTGGTGAGCAGGTCGGCACGGTCCAGCGCTGCCAGGCCACGCCGGACCAGCAGCGCGTCCCATCGGGAACGATCCTGGTCGGCCAGCAACACGGGCCGGCCTTCGGCGTCGGTGCGCGCGGCGGTGCGCGAGGCCTGAATCTCCATGAGGGCCAGCAACCCATGCGCCTCGGGCTGCTGGGGCGCAATCTGCGCCAGCATGCGCCCCAGTCGCAGGGCTTCGTCGCACAGCGCGGGGCGCATCCAGTCGCCGCCGCTGGTGGCGGTGTAGCCCTCGTTGAACACCAGGTACACCACCTCCAGCACGGAGGCGAGCCGCTCGCCCAGGGCATCGCCACGCGGCACTTCGAAGGGCACGCCGGCTTCACTGAGCGTGCGCTTGGCGCGCACGATGCGCTGAGCGATGGTGGCCTCGGGCACCAGGAAGGCGCGCGCGATCTCGTGCGTGGTGAGCCCCCCGAGCAGCTTGAGCGTGAGCGCCACGCGCGCGTCGGTGGAGAGCACGGGATGGCAGGCGGTGAAGACCAGGCGCAACAGGTCGTCGCCAATGTCGTCCTGCCGGGCTTCGTCCAGCGCATCCACGAAATCGGGCACGTGCGTGGTGCCCAGCGCCTCCATGTCGGCGGCAATGTCCTCGTGCCGCGCATCGGCCATCTGCCGGTGGCGGATGTGGTCGAGCGCGCGGCGCTTGGCGGTGGTCATGAGCCAGGCGCCGGGGTTGTCGGGGATGCCGTCGGCCGGCCAGTGCTCGAGCGCCGCCACCAGCGCGTCCTGCGCCAGTTCCTCGGCCACGCCGATGTCGCGCACCATGCGCGCCACGGCCGCCGTGACGCGCGCGGATTCGAGGCGCCAGACGGTGGCAATGGCCTGGTGGACACCGGAGTGCATGCGCAGGAATCTACATCTGTGCCGGCGCGGCGGCCATGTCCATCCAGCACACTTCCCATTGATGACCGTCCAGGTCGGCGAAGCCGTGCTGGTACATGAAGCCGTGGTCCTGCGGCGCATTGGGCGTGGTACCGCCGGCCGCCACGGCCTTGGCAACGATCTGGTCCACTTCGTCGCGGCTGTCGCAAGAGAGCGCAATCAGCACCTCGGTGGCCTTCTTCGCATCCGAGATCGGCAATTTGGTGAAGCCTTTGAAGAACGGCTCGACCAGCAGCATGGCGTAGATGTTGGGTGCGATCTCCAGGCAGGCGCCCTGCTCGTTGGTGAACTGCGGGTTGAAGCTGAGCCCCAGGGCCTTGAAGAAGGCCTGGGATTTGCCCATGTCCTTGATGGGCAGGTTGACGAAGATTTCGCGAAACATGGTGGTTCTCCTTGGGGTTCAGTTCTTGCCTTCGCACAGGACCTTCAGGGCCTGCAGCGCTGGCGGCCAGGTGTTGGACATCATCTCTTCGTAGCCCGTGAAGGTGTCGATGACCACGTTCACGCGGGTGCCACCGGCCTCGTCGGTGAAGGTGTAGTTCTCGTAGCAAGGCGCCCACGCACGCACCGCTTCGCTGGTGGTGTCTTCCTTGCCGTTCTCGATGAAACCGAGGTGCCGGATGGACACGAACTCGGCCGGGCGGTGCTCGGCGATCTCGGACACCATGCCGTTGCCGGCCGGGTCCAGGAAGCGGATGCGTGCGCCCTGGTCCCACGAACCCTCGAAGCGCGAGCCTTCGCAGAAGGCGCTGGTCCATTGTTCGTAGGTGGGTGCTTCCAGCATGGTGGTCCACACATGCCGGCGCGGGGCCTGGATGAGGATGTCGAAATGCTGCTTCATGGCGGTCTCCTGGGGCTGGGGCTCATCGGGTGCGGGCATCGAGCTTCTTGAAGTCTTCCAGCGGCTGGCTGGGTGGGAAGTCTTCCATCTCGTAGAGCTGGCGCAGTTCGATCACGGCTTCCTTGCCGCGACCGGCCGGATTGGGGAAACGGCGGCTCCATTCCAGGGCCTCATCTCGCGTGCGCACCTGGATCAGGGTGTAGCCGGCAATCAGCTCCTTGGCCTCGGCAAACGGGCCGTCGACGATGCGCTTCCTGCCGTCGGCGCTGTAGTGCACGCGCCAACCTTTCTGGCTGGGGTGCAGGCCCGAGCCGTCCAGCAACACGCCGGCCTGGGCCAGTTCCTCGTGGTAGCGGACCATCTCCGCCATCAGCGCCTCGTCGGGTGCAGGGCTGGTCTCGGCCTCGAACTCGTCGCAGGACTTGACGATGATCATGAATCGCATGGGTGTTCTCCTGTTGAGGGCCACGGGGTGGCTTCAACCCTACGACGAAGCAGGCGACCGGAATTCGACGCCGCGCGACTAAATAGAAACCCTGGCTTTCGGTATCACTCGTAACAAGGTGCGAGCGCGCGCACCTCGACAGTGGCCCACTCGGCGGCCGGGCATTCGTGGGCGATGGCCACGGCCTCGGCCATGCTGGCGCAGTTCAGCAGGAAAAAGCCGCCGATCATTTCCTTCGCCTCGGCGAACGGACCGTCGAGCACCTGGGCCTTGGCGCCGCCGGCCTTGCTGATGCGCACCGCACTGGCATCCGAGGCGAGCGACTCCGCCGCCAGCAGCTTGCCGCGCTCGCGCAGGGCGTCGCCGAAACGCACCATGCGGTCGTACACCTCGTGCCCCTCGGCTTCGGTGCGCGTGACGCGCTGACCGGCGGGTTCAATGATCAAAAGCATGTGGGACATGAACAACCAACCTTTCGATGTACACGGGGCGAGGTCGACATGCTAACGCTTGACCACGCCCCGCAAACCCCCACAATGCCAACCCATGCCCCAGCTCAACTTCGACAACTTCCGCATCCAGGCCCTCACCGAAGGCTTCGACGAGGTGCTGGAACGCGAGTGGGAGCCGCTCACGCTGCTGGACATGCACTCCCACCCGTTTTCGGTGAAGGCACTGGTCACGCGCGGCGAAATGTGGCTCACCGTGGGCGACCTCACGCGCCAGCTGCGCCCGGGCGACACCTTCGAAGTGGACCGCGATGTGCCGCACGCCGAACGCTACGGCCGGGAAGGTGCGGCTTACTGGGTGGCTCGGCGCAACGAGTGAGGCTCACCGCCCGGTCATGACGGCTTCAAGCCCAGGGTGGTCTCCAGGAACGCCCTGCTTCGCTGCCATGCCAACTGTGCACTGACAGGCTCATGCGCTGCACGCGCTTCACATGCGAAGCCGTGGCCCGCGTCGTACAGGTGCAGCGGCAGATCGGGGTAGGCCGCCGCAATCCGTCGAACACCCTCCAGAGGGATGTTGGCATCCGACCGTCCAAAATGCATCATCACCGGCACCTTGGGGGCCAGGTCAAGGTGGTCTGCGATATGGGTTCCGTAGAAGGCAATCGCACCACGGATGTCAGGATTGAGTGCAGCGGACTTCCACGCCAGCGTTCCACCCCAGCAGAAGCCGATGACGACAACCTGATCGTGTCCCCAAGAGCGTGCGAGATGGACAGCCGCAGCAACATCCAGGAGCGCCGCGGCGTCATCGATCTTCTGCCGGACCTCGCGGGCGGCGGCCACGTCCTTGGGCTCATAGCCGAATTCCAGGCCAGGCTGCACTCGGTCGAACAGCGCAGGTGCAACAGCGAAATAGCCTTGACGTCCTAGCTGGTCACACAGGTCACGAACGTACTGGTTGACGCCGAATATCTCCTGCAGCACAACGATGGCGGGAGCTTGCGGCCGATCCGGCGTCGCATAGCACTGAAGCTTGTGGCCATCTGCTGCGGTCACTGTGGCCCATGCAGCCTGCTTTGCGCCCACGAGGGCCTTGAGATCGTTCATGCCTGTTTGCTTCCGTGACTCGTTCATGGCGACACCGTTGCGCCAACGTGAAGTGATGATCGACGCAAAGGCAGGCCGCATCAAATGAAAACATTGCCTTCACATTTAACCCTTGGTTAAATGTGAACCTACAGTCGTCTTGAGGAGCGTGAGTGAATCTTCGCCAAATGGAAGTATTTCGTGCCGTCATGTTGTCCGGCGGAGTCAGTCGCGCGGCACAACTGCTGCATGTCTCACCTCCAGCGATCAGCAAGGTTCTGGCACAAGCGGAGAAAGCAAGCGGGCTCCTGCTGTTCGAACGGATCAAAGGCCGGCTCGTTCCAACGCCGGAGGCCCAGCAGCTGTATGCCGAAGTCGACAGGCTCTGGCTAGGCGTGGAGATGGTGCGCGACGTGAGCAAGGAGTTGTCGCGGCCGACTCAGGCAAGTCTGCGGCTGGTGTGCACGGCGAGTTTGGCGCCATGGCTGATGTCTCGCACCGTCGCGCGCCTCTACAAGCAGATTCCGAGATTGAACTGCCGCTTTCGTGTGATGAGCCCAGACATGCTCACCCAGCAACTCCTGCACCGCGAATCCCACCTGGGCATTGCGCTCGCACCTCATGAACATCCCAATCTGGACACGGTCAAGAGCTATCACTGCGGGCTCGCCTGTGTGATGCCGAGCAGCCATCCTCTCGCAAAGAAGGCGCGAATCAAGCCGGAGGACCTGGCGGGCGAACGCGTGATCTCTTCGCCCGAATCCAACCTTTTCGGACAGACGCTCAGGCGAGCCCTCAAGCCAGTGGCCGGCAAGATTCATGACGACATGGACTGCACCAGTTCCACCACCGCCTGCTGGTTCGCTCAGGCCGGCGTAGGCCTGGCGATCGTGGACGAAGTCTCGATCGCCGGTGGCGTGCTGGCTGGCCTGGAGGTCCGGCCGTTCGTGTCCAAGGAACGGCTCGAAGTAAGGGTGATCAGGAATCGCTACCGCCCCATGTCGGTGACGGAGAAGGCGTTCCTGGAGTTGTTCGATGACGTCTGGCGATCAACTTTCTAGCTTCAGGCTCAGCGCCACTCGTCGATCGACAACGTCGTGACGTGGATGAAATCGGTGGCGAACCAGTAGGCGTTTTTCTCACCACCGACCACCAGCGTGCTGATCTTCTTCGAGTCGGCAAAGCGAGGCACCTGCGAGCCCGGTTCCTGCGCCAGGTAAGAAGCGAACGGTTCCTGTCCCTTGCGTGCCAGTGGCTCAACGTAGTTCACCACGAGCTGGTAGTCCCAGTACGTCTCGTAAGGCAAGGTCGAGTTCTGGTGGTACCAGTCGGCGATCTGCTCCTTCGTCTTGAAGCCCTCGCGGTCGTACAAGGCGCGAGCGGCGAGCGGCTCCAGCAGCAGCGTCAACCCGGTGCCGGGCACTGGCGTGAAGCCGCCGACCATGTTGAGCAACTGCTGCTGCCACGTCTTCTGCCGTATCTCCAGCATGTGGCTGTAGGTGCGACCGCGGAACAGGCTGATGGTGCTCTCTTCTTTACGGAAGCCCTGCTGCACATGGAACGGCTCCCACGGGCTGCGCTCCTGATTCTCGGCAAAGCAGATGGTGTTGTAGTTCAGCGGATTGCCTTGCGTGCCCAGGTAGGTGATGCCGGGAATGGCGCCACCACCGAGGTTTCTCGACAGCAGGCTCCACGCGCGACCAATGGCGGCATTGGCATGGTTGAAAGGCCCCAGCGCGCCCACGCCGGAGTTCATCCGGATCTCGTGGCGGATCGGTCCATTGACAGCCACCATCGCGGCAAAGTTGCTGGTCGAACTGTGCAGGGCCGATACCTGGCTGGCCGCCAGCGCCAGGATCACAGGGAAGTGCTCCGGCTTTGCACCCGCCATGACCGCGTTCGTCGCGACCTGTTCGACGGTGTAGCTCCAGTCTTCCTGTGTCGCGGTGGGGCGCATGCGGCCCACCACCTCTGAGGGCGAATGCTTCGTGCCTTTGAGCATGGCCTCCACCCGCTCGGGTGTCGGCAGCACCACCGGCAGGCCGTCCGACCACCAGGCCTCCAGGAACATGCGGTGCAACTCGTCCTCGGTGTCCGCGCCCAACAGGGGTTGAACGGGGCGATCGAGCTGGCCGCGCTCGGCTTCCGCAGACGACAACGTGGCGGTGAGCGCCTGCACGATGCCGTCCATCACAGGCAGGTCCGAGCCGGGGCTGGCGCCTTCAACATACCCCTGGAGCTCGGTCGCCGACTTGCCGCTGACGGGGTGAGGAACGAAAGTAAAGCGCAGCTTGGGCATTCCCCCTTTCCGGGCGACGGCGCGCACCAGATCCGTGAAGGCACCGGTCACCAGCGGAGCCGTGGGAATGCCACGCTCTTCGAGGTTCATGCAGTGCACGGCCACTGCGGGTGCGCAGGTGCTGCAATGACCAATGGCCATGACCACCAGACCCCGGTTAGCCTCGATCTCGGCCCACAGTTCCGGATCATCTTCGGTGTAGCCCCCGCGCTTCTGCCGCACGAGCGTCCGTACGCCCGGAAAGCGCTCCGCCATCACCTTCTGGATTTCTTCCAGGAACGCCTTGCCATTCATGAAGCGCACGTCGACCAGGTACACGGTGCGGCCGTCCAGTCCCTCTGGCGCGCGCGGCGCCATCGGCCGCAGCGTGATGGCGGGTGGTGTACCACGCGGGTTGAGCACCTGGAAGCGTTTCCCGAGTGGATCGAAGTCGCCGCGTGCGATGCGCCGCTCCATCACCTCGCCAGGGTAAGCCTCCAACTCACAGGCGCCCTCGAGCGAAGGAAATTCTTCAATGGGTTGGGGAAGGGTGCTCATGAAAACTCCAGGTAGATGGCGGAATTCTGAGGTGCACCGCACAGCCGCGTAAATTGAAAAAAGCGGTGGTGCGGTTAACGCCGGGTTAATGCAGATATCGGACTTAACCTCGGGTTGAAGGCCACGCAATTCTTTTCACTTGCAGCGTGGCTCCGGCCGATGGACCATCCTTGCGCCGAACGAAATTTCAAGAAAAGGAGACAGCAAATGATCAATGTGCAACGCCGGAAGTTGAACGCATTCATCGCCGCCTCGGCAGTGGCAGCACCCTGGGCATTGACAGCCCGTGCGCAGGAACGGCCGGTATTCCTTTACCTCACGGTGCCACCGGGCACGTCCATCGATGCCAGCGCGCGCGTCGTGGCCGAGAAGCTGCGCGCACGCCTGAACCGCAACGTGGTGGTGGAATCGCGCGCGGGCGGCGGTGGCGTCGTGGCCGTGCAGGCCCTCAAGCAGGTGCCACCGGATGGCAGTGCGCTGCTGTATGCACCGACCACGGTGGTGTCGCTGCATTCCCAGTTTTCCGAGAAGCCGATGTTCGACGCCGAACGCGACCTCTCGCCGGTCTGCGAAGTGGCTGGTTCGCCGCATACCATCACCGTGAACCAGGCCCTGGGCGTGCAGACCTACGACGAATTCCTTGCCCTGCTGCGCAAGGACCCGAAACTGCGCAACGTCGGCACACCCAGCCTGACCGGCCTTGCCACACTGATGGTCTACCAGCTCGGTAAATCGGCCAATCTCGACCTGCAGCACGTCCCATTCCGCGGCGGCCAGCCTCTGCTGGCAGACCTGCTGGGCAACCAGATTCCCGCGGCCTCGTCCGTGCTGGCCGACTATCTGCAGGAGCACCGGTCAGGCCGCCTCCGGGTGCTGGGCATTGCCGCCGACGCGCGCTCCCCGCTGGCTCCTTCCGTGCCGACGTTCAAGGAATTGGGCCACCCGGTGCGCGAAGCCAAGAGTGTGTTCGGCCTCTTCGCACGCAAGGGCACGCCCGATGCGCTGGTGGAAGACTATGCGAAGCACGTCAATGAGATCCTGGCCATGCCCGACGTGGTGCAGCGCATGGCAAACATCGGTCTCAGCCCGCACGGTGGGACGCCCGAGCAGTACGCGCGCATTGTGCGTGCCGAATCGCAAGACTGGGCGCCCGTCATCAAGGAATCGGGCATCCGTTTCACATCATGACGCATGCACGGATGGATGAACTGAGGAGCAATGCATGCGACTGACAGATGAAGAGAAAGCCATGCTTGACGGGCGCGATGGCCCGGGTGTGCAGAAGGCCATGGACCTGCTGATGCGCTACGGGCATGCGCTCGACGCGGAACGGCTGGTGGAGACCAACAACGTTTGCTCGATCCTGACGGCCAGCATGCCGTTTCAGCGGAAGTACGCCTTGCGCACACAAAGCATGGACGCGGTGTTCTCCGAGTTCACGCTCGACAGCAGCGAAGCCGTGCCCATTCCGAAGTTCAAGGCCTTCACGTCGCATCTGCAGCTCGGCATGGATCCGGCGCAAGGCGAGCGGATGGCGTTGCCGGAGGAGGCCATCGCCTTTTACCGGCGCAGCGAGGCGCACGTATCCGGCCTCGGCGCCCAGATGATGAACACCTGCACGCCGTACCAGTTGGGCAACGTACCGACCCGCGGCGAGCACTGCGCCTGGATGGAGTCGAGCGCGGTGGTGTATTGCAACTCCGTGCTCGGCGCGCGGACCAACACCGAGGGCCGTGAAAGCTCCGGCGCCGCCGCCATCACGGGCCGGATTCCCTACTGGGGCTTCCACATTCCCGAGAACCGCCGCGGCACGCATCTCTTCGAGCTCGACGCCGAGCCGGAGTCGGTTGAGGATTGGGGCTTGCTCGGCTACTTCATCGGCGAGCTTGTGCAGGAGCGGGTACCGGTCCTGCACAGCCCTCGGGGCCTGCGACGAAGCCCGAACCTGGCGCGCCTCAAGCACTTCGGTGCCGCCGCGTCATCTTCTGGCGGCGTGGAGATGTACCACATCGTCGGTGTGACGCCGGAAGCGACGACTCTGGAAGAGGCCTTCGGCGGCAACCGGCCTGTCGAGGTCATTCGATACGGCGCTGCCGAGCGCCGCGCCACGTATGAGCGCATCAACGCCACTGGCGAAGAACGCCAGGTGCAGTACGTGATGCTGGGCTGCCCGCACTACACGCTCGAACAGATCTGGGAAGCCGCGTCGCTGCTGGAAGGACGTCGCGTCCACGACGACTGCACGCTGTGGATCTTCACGCCGCGCGCGATCAAATCGCTCGCGGACCAGAGCGGTGCGACGAAAAAGATCGAGGATGCCGGTGGCGTCCTGATGAGCGACACCTGCTCTGCCGTCGCCAAGGTCGTGCCCAAGGGAACGCGTTCGGTCGCGCTCGACTCCGTGAAGCAGGCGCACTACCTGCCAGCGCAAATGGGCGTCAAGGCCTGGTTCGGCTCCACCGAGCAATGCATCGATGCGGCCTGCACGGGCCGCTGGAACGGGAGCCTCCAATGAGCGAACACGTGCAGGACACGTTGATCGGCCGCGCGGTGGTGGGTGGCGTCGCGGAAGGCGAAGCACTCGTGACCAGGGATCGCATATCAGGCTGGGGCGGCGTGGACCCGCAAACGGGCACCATCATCGAGACGCGCCACGAGTTGGTCGGTCAGAGCTTCGCCGGCAAGGTGCTGGTGTTCCCCGGGGCCAAGGGCTCGTCCGGCTGGTCCGGCATCTTCCACGCGGCCCGCCTGATGGGCACCGCGCCAGCCGCGATGCTGTTCAACGAAATGACCACCAAGATGGCATTGGGAGCCGTGGTCACCCATGCCCCGGCCATCACGGACTTCGACCACGATCCCTTGACCTGCATCCGCACAGGCGACTGGGTGAGGGTCGATGCCGACCGCGGCGTCGTCCAGGTACTGCGACGCGCCAACATGCAAACGAGCACGACATGACAATGAACGACAACAACCGCGTCACAGCGATCGGCCTCACGGCCAAGGCCTCCAGTCACGGCATGCAATACCGGCAGGTGGGCGCCTCCGGCTTGCGCGCTTCGGCGATCGGCCTGGGCTGCTTCCCGTTCGGTGGCTACCTGGACGAGAACCGCGCGCGCGACATCGTGCATGCCGGGCTCGACGCCGGCATCAACTACTTCGACACCGCCAACAGCTATGGCATCGGGAAGTCCGAGGAGGTCCTTGGCGCCTGCCTGCAAGGCCGTCGTGGCAAGGCTCTCATCGCCACCAAGTTCGCCAATCGAACGGCCGATGGTCCCAACGACTTCGGTGCGTCACGGCATGCCATCGTCAATGCCTGCGAAGCCAGCCTGCGTCGGCTGAAGACCGACCACATCGACCTCTACCAGTTGCACTGGCCAGACCATCGGACTCCGATCGAGGAAACACTGCGCGCGCTGGACGACCTGGTGCGCGCGGGCAAGGTGCGGTACATCGGTGCGTCCAACCTCTTTGAATGGGAGTTGTGCGAGGCGCACTACGTCGCCAAAGAGCACGGTCTCTCCAGGTTCATCTCCGCGCAGGACTTCTACAACCTGCTGTACCGCGATGCAGAAAAGCGCATGGAGCCATTCTGTGTGAAGTACGGCATCGGCATGGTGTCGTATTTCCCGCTGGCCGGCGGCATGCTGACGGACGCCCGTCGTCGGGATGCACCGCCGCCGGAAGGTTCGCGCGCGGCGGCCAATCCCAACGTCAACGCATGGCAAACGCCGCGCAACTGGGACATGCAGGAAATGCTGGCAGATCTGGCCCGCGAACGCGGCTGGACCCTGGCCCAGATGTCACTGGCCTGGCTGCTGTCGCGCCCTGCCACTTTCACGGTGATCGCCGGCGCAGACAACCCGCGTCAATTGCTGGACAACATCCGCGCCTTGGACATCCGGTTCACGGAAGAGGACCTGGACGCCATCGACCGCATCACGCTGGCCCACGAGGATCGCTCGGTGGCGCCTGTGTACCGGACGCTGCGGCCCGAGAAAGTGCATGAATACGAAACGCGGAAACTCGCCCGCACGCGCCGCGGTGAGCCTTGAACTTTCAGACAGGAGACATCTTGAGCACGAATTTCCACACGGCAACAAAACCGGGAATCAGCCGCCGCACGTTTGCTTTCGCGGGCGCCGCCCTGTTGGGCGCCCCCGCCTTCGCACAAGAGGAAAAATCGCCGATCCGCCTGTTGTGCGGCCTGGCGGCCGGGACGGGCAACGACTTCGCGGCACGGATGCTGGCCGAAACCATGCGCGAAGCCCTCGGCCGCACGGTCGTCGTGGAAAACAAGCCAGGTGTTGGCCAACGCCTGGCGCTGTCAGAGGCGCGCCGCGCTGCACCAGACGGGCGAACGCTTGTCCTGGCGACGACCGGCCCCTTCACGATCTACCCACACATCTATCAAAAGCTGGACTACGACCCTTTCAAGGACTTCACGGTGCTGGGTGGGCTTGCCTCGTTCGACGTGGCCATCGCGGTCGGACCGCAGGTGCCCGCTACCAGCGTCCAGCAACTCATCGAGATGGCCAAGGGCAACCAACAATTTGCCGCCTACGGTTCTCCCGGCAATGGCAGCCTGTCGCATTTCGTTGGAATCGCATTTGGCCTCGCCTCGGGCCTTGATCTGATGCACGTCCCGTACAAGGACTTGACCCAGGGAGCCCTCGACCTGGCGGCCGGACGGTTGCCCTTCATGATCACCGGCGTGAGCAACCTGCTCGAGTTTCACAAAGCCGGCAGGGTGCGCATCCTGGCGGTCTCAGGCGAAAAACGATCACCCCTGTTGCCCGAGGTGCCCACGCTGAAGCAGGCGGGCATCAACGTCAGCAGCGACACAGGCGTCGGCGTGTTCGGACCGCCCGGCATGGCACCGGAGCTCGTTCAACGATTGAGCACGGTCATCGTGAAGGCGGCCCAGGCGCCCGACGCCGGCGACAAGCTTGCCCGCTTCGCGTTTGTGCCGCAGCCGGCAACGGCTGCACAGTTCACCGCCAGGATGCAAGGCGAGTACGCCTTGTTCGACCAGTTGGCGAAAGCCACCGGCTACGTTCGCGAGTGATGCAGCGCCACCGCCCTCAGCCCACCGACTCCAGCAACACATAAAGCCCCATCACCGGCCTGCGTTGGTCCTCTCGCAGCGGCGCCTGCCAGGTCTTGCGCACGCGAAAGCCGTGGGCCTGGGCGAGGCGTTCCACATAGGCGGGTGAGTGCGCGTAGCGCAGGCTGGGCAGGAGTTGCAGGTCGGCGGTGCCGGTGGCCAGTTCCACCGAGAAAGCGAAGCAGCCGCCCGGTCGCATGCGCTGGCGGATGGCGGCGAAAACCTCTTCGAGGGCGCCCACGTAGATGAACACGTCGGCGGCAATCACGAGGTCGGCGGGTTCGGCCTGCTCGCGCAGGAAGCCCAGCAGATCGCCATGCACCACCCGGCGGTAGGCGCCGCTGGCGCGGGCCTGCTTCACCATGGCCTCGGCCAGGTCCACGCCATCCACCGCGTCGGCCTGCTCGCGGATGAGCTGGCCGCACAGGCCGGTGCCGCAACCCAGGTCCAGCACCAGTGGGTAACGCTGGCCCGATTCGCGCAGTGGCGCCAGCAGGGTCTGGTGCGCCTGATAGCGCAACTGCTCCACCAGGTGCGTCTGGAAATCGTCGGCGTATTCGTTGAACAAGGTCTCCACGTAGACGCGTGGCGGCTGCGGCGGTGTGGCATCGCCTCCGCGCACCGAGGCCAGGTAGAAGCGGTGCAGCGATTCGTCGGCCCCGTGGGTGAGCGCCTGCTCGAAACACTGGGCGGCCTCGGCATGGCGGCCCGCATCGCGCAGCAGGCTGCCCCGCTGGCTCCAGGCGTCGGCCAGGGTGGCGTCGAGTGCCAGCGCCTCATCGAGCGATTCGAGCGCGTCAGCCGGCCGCTCGAGATGCAACTGGCACAGCGCGAGCGAAAGCCACAGCTGCGCGGTGGCCGCGCCCAGGCGCATGCCTTGCTGCAGCGCCTCTGCCGCCGCTTGCCACTGACCCAGTGCCTCGTGCGAAAGGCCCAGCGCCACCCAGGCATCGCGGTGCTCGGGGTCGGCCGCCGTGGCCTGCCTCAGGTGCTGGATGGATTCGGCCCAGAGACCCAGGCGGCATTCGGTGACACCGAGATTGGCCAGCACCGAGGGCCGACCCGGCACCAGGGCCAGGGCGGCCTGGTAGCTGGCGCGGGCGTCCTGCAGGCGCCCGGCACCGAAGTGTTCGTTGCCCTCGAAGAAGCGGGATCTGGCTTGTGCTGTGGTGTCGTCGCTCATGGCGCGACACCTTACACCAAGGGCTGCGTCAGGCGCGGAACATCGCGTTGAACGCGGCCAGACCCGGAACGTGCGACGCGTAGGTGAACTGGCCAGGGCCTGCCATCTCGCGCGCGGCCTCCAGCATGGCATGGTAGGCCGCGCGGGCCAGCGACGAGCCGACGCTGATGCGCCGCACGCCCAGGCGCTGCAGCGTGTCGCGGTCCAGCGCGCCAGCGGCCAGGCCCATGAGCACATTGACCGGTTTCGGCGCCACCGCACGCACCACGCGCTCGACCTCCTCCGCCGTCTTCAGGCCGGGTGCGTACAGCACGTCCGCGCCCACTTCGGCGTACGCCTGAAGGCGCCGCACGGTATCGTCCAGGTCGTGCCGGCCCCACAGCAGGTTTTCGGCGCGGGCCGTCAACGTGAACGGGAAAGGCAGCGAACGCGCTGCCTGAACCGCTGCACGCACGCGCGTCACGGAGGCGTCGAAGCCGTAGATGGGATCTTCGGGGCGACCGGTAGCGTCCTCGATGGAGCCACCCACCACGCCGAGCGCTGCCACGGCGCGAATGGTGTCGGCACAGTCTGAAGGTTCATCGCCAAAGCCATTTTCCAGATCGGCCGACAGCGGCAGGTCGATGGCGTCGACGAGGTCGCGAAGATGGCTGAAGGTGCGCTCACGGCCCAGGTCGCCATCGGGCAGCCCCAGCGAGTACGCCTGGCCAGCGCTGCTGCTGGCCAGCGCCGGGAAGCCCATGCCGGCCAGCAACACCGCCGATCCCCGATCCCAGGGGTTGGGAATGACGAAACAACCCGCTCGGTGCAACTCGACCAGGCGCTCGGCGCGTTCAGTGGTGGCGTTCATGGCGCTCCTGGTTTCAAGGGTGCCCGCTCGCCCAGCACGGCGCCACGCGACAGCGGTTGCACCAGTTTCCCATAGAGGTGCAGCCAGCCGAAGCGTCCCCTGGGCGCGGGAGGCTGGAAGTCCTTGAGGCGCTCGGCAATCTCTTCGGCCGGCACCATCAGCTCGATGCGTCGGGCATTCAGGTCGATCTCGATCGGGTCGCCATCGCGCACCGCCGCCAGTGGCCCACCTTCGGCCGCCTCGGGCATCACCTGGCCGATCGTGATGCCGCTGTTCAGGCCAGAGAGTTCGCCATCGGTGACCACCGCCACGTCGGCGCCGCGGCCCGCACCAACCAGCGCGGCCATGAAGCTGGCGGCGAACACGGTGCCCGGGCCACCCAGGGGACCGAGCATGCGCAACACGATCACCTGCCCTGGTTGCACGGCGCCGGTGCGCAGGCCCTCAATGGCGATCGACTCGTCCTCGAACACCTTGGCCGGGCCAACGAAGCGCCGGATGCCATCGGGCACGGCGGCGAGCTTGACCAGCGCGCCATCTGGCGCCAGCGAGCCGCGGATCACCATCAGGCCGGGCTCGTGGGCAAAGGGATCCTGCAACGTGCGGATCACCCGGTCGTCGATCTCCAGTGGTTCGGCCAGCACCTCACCCACGGTGCGTCCGCAGACGCTCATTGCGCTGCCGTCCACCAGATCGCCGAGCCGCTGCATGACGGCGCGAACGCCACCGGCGGCATCGAGGTCCTCGATGCGGTCGGGTCCGTTGGGGCGCACCTGGGTGAGCATGGGCACGAGATCGGCGCAGGCTTCGAACTCGGCGATCACGTCCACATCGCATTCCGCCTCGATCGCCACCGCGATCAGGTGGCGCATGACGTTGACCGAGCAGCCCATCGCCACCGCCGTGCGCACCGCGTTGCGCAGGGCGGCCGGCGTAAGGATCTGGCGCGGCCGCAGGTTCTCTCTCACCAGGTCGACGATGCGCGCACCCGCCTGCGCCGCCAGGGCATGCAGGCGCGGACCATCTGCGCGGATGGGCGCATTGCCCGGCAGTGCCATGCCCAGCGCCTCGGCCAGGCAATGCATGGAATTCGCCGTGGCCAGGCCGGCGCAGACACCGGGGCCGTGGATGGCGGAGCGGCACATGGACTCCAGGCCATCCAGCGAGAGCTGGCCGGCCTTGACCGTGCCCACTGCCTTGTAGACCTCCTCGATGTCGACGTGGTGTTCGCCACACTGGCGGCCCAGCTGGTAGCCGCAAGCCAGCACGAGCGCTGGAATGTCCAGCCGGCCCGCCGCCATGAGATGGGCCGGCGTGGTCTTGTCGCAACTGGAGAGCAGCAGCATGCCGTCGAGCTCGGCGCCCTCGGTCTGCACCTCGATGTCGTTCACGATGAGGTCGCGCGTGGGCATGAGGTAGCGGCCCTGGCGTCCCGCGCTGGTGATGAAGTCCGACGGCGCTGCAGTGTGGATCTCGAACGGCAGGCCGCCGGCGGCGCGGATCGCGTCCTGCGCCATCTTCGAGATGCGGTCGAGATGGGAGAAACAGACCGAAAGGCCGCTGGAGGTGTTGACCACGGCGATCTTCGGCTTGTCGAAGTCGGCTTCGTCGATGCCCATGGCGGTCCATTGCGCCACGCGCACGGCCCAGCGTGTGGAACCGCGCTCAAAATTGCTTCGGTAGCTCATTCGTTTCCTGTGTTGAAAGGGTCAGTCGTCCAGGCGTGCGCCCAGGCGGTTGAGATGGGCGCGCACCTCGCGCCCTTCGATCTGGCGTGGCTGGCGGCGGTCTTGCACGGCCAGGGTGGCGGCCACGCCCAGCGCCTGGCCGTAGGAGAAGCACTGCGCCGTGACGCGGGCCGAGGCCACGGCCTCGTGCTCGGCCGAGAGGCAACGCCCACCGAAGAGCAAGCCTTCGCCCTGCTCGGGCACGAAGCAGCCAAACGGCACTTCGTAGAAATCCTCCAGCAGCCATTCCACCCTTGGCTTCGCACCCGCGTGCAGTTCGATCGGCCAGGGCGAGCGCGCCACACCGTCGGCGAACTTGGTACCGGCCACCACGTCCGCGTTGCGCAGCACCGCGGTGCCTGCACCCTGTCGCGTCTGGCGCACGCCCACCTGCACACCGGTGTCGTTCACCCAGGCGTTCTCGCAGCCAGCGATCTCCTGGCGGAAGAACCGTTCGTAGGCGCGCACCTGGGCACGCCCCTGGGGTTCGGCCTCGCTCAGGTCGGCGGCGATCGCGGCATTGAGCTCGCGCCCGTCCGCACCGCGCACGCGCGTGCAGTTGCACAGCAGCTCGCCCGGGCGCGTGGTGGTGAAGAGCCAGATCTTGGCGCGTGGCAGGTCCGCGCCGCCCGCCTGTGCGGCCAGGATCTGCTCGCTCACCGCCGCCGGCATGATGGTGTCGGCGCCATAGGTGGCCCGAAAGCGCGCCGTGTCCACGCCCTGCATGCGAAAGATCATGGTCGGGTTCTGCACCACGCCGTCGGCGCCGCACCAGGTGCGCAGGCCGGCCATGGTCAGCAGGTCGGCATCGCCGCTGGCGTCGATGGTGATGGGTGCGCGAACGTCCAGCAGGCCGGACTTGGTCCACACCGTGGCGCCGCCGATCAGGTCACCGTCGCGGTGAACACCGGTCGCCAGCGCGTGGTAGAGCACGCGCACCCCGGCATCGGCCAGCAAGGCGTCCGCGCTCTCGCGCCACGCCAGTGGCTCGTGCACGCGGGTGAAGGTCTTGCCGTACAGCATGGGTTCGGTGAGTCCGCCGCGCGACTCCATCTGCGCCATGAAGTCGTCCACGAAGCCATGCACCAGCTGGCGTGGCTTCACCGGGTTTTCTGTGGCTTCGTAGAGGCCACAGATCGTGCCCGACAGGCCCGCCACGGCACCGCCACCGCAGAAGCCGTAGCGCTCCACCAGCAGCACCGACAGGCCCGCACGCGCCGCGGTGCAGGCAGCGGCCACGCCAGTGGCGCCACCGCCGATGATCAGCACGTCGGTCTGCACGCGCTGCACAGGTCTCTGGTCCATGCTCATTCCTCCTTCAGCGCAACTGCATGGCCCACTGCGGCAGCCAGGTCACGAGTTGCGGCCAGTACAGAGTCGAAGCGAGCACCAGAAGCTGCAGACCAATGAACGGCACCATGCCGGCGTACATGTGGCGCATCGTGATCTCCGGCGGTGCCACGGCGCGCAGGTAGAAGATCGCAGGAGCCATCGGCGGGGTCAGGTAGCTGGTCTGGATCATGATCAGGAACAGGATGCAGAACCAGATCGGGTCGAAACCCGCAGCGGTCACGAGCGGCGTGAAGATCGGCAGGAAGATCAGCACGATCGAGATCCAGTCCAGGAAGAAGCCGGCGATGAACAGGATGAGCAGCAGCAGGAAGACCAGTCCCCACGGTCCGAGGCTGAGCTGGTCGATCATGGTGCTCGCCAGGTTGATGCCGCCCCCGCCGATGAACACGCCCGTGAACAGGGTGCCACCCAGCAACACCGCCATGATCATGGCGGTGACACGCACGGTCTTGAGCAGCGAGTCATAGAGGCCCGCCCAGGTGAAGCGGCGGTAGAGCACCGTGAGCAGCACGGCACACACACATCCGATGGCCGCGGCCTCGGTGGGGGAAGCCAGGCCACCCAGGATCGATCCCAGCACGGCCACGATCATGGCCAGTGGCGGCAGCAGGTTGCGCGTGGTGATGCTCAGCTTCTCCATGAAGCTCGGGTCGCCCGGCTCGGGCGGGATGCGCGGACCCCGTTCGGGCTTGATGATGCACAGCACAAGGATGTAGACGAGATAGAAGCCAGCCATCAGCAGGCCCGGCAGCACCATGCCGTACATCAGGTCGCCCACCGACACATCGGCCAGCGGGCCCATGACCACCACCACCACCGACGGCGGAATGATCGTGCCCAGTGAGCCGCCGGCGCAGATCACGCCGCTGATGAGGCGCTTGTCGTAGCCGTAACGCAGCATGATCGGGATGGTCAGCAGGCCCACCACCGATTCGGTGGCACCGATCACACCGCTGGAGGCCGCAAACACGATGCACATCAACACCGTGGCAATGGCCAGACCACCCGGCAGGCGGCGCGTCCAGATGTGGATGGCCTCGAACAGGCGGTCGGCAATGCCCGACTTCTCCAGCGCCGCACCCATGAAGACGAACAGCGGGATGGCGGCGAAGACGAAATTCGAGGCGAGATCGTCGATCTTCTCGACGAACTGGTGCACCACAGCTGGGCCGAAGGTAATCATGCCGAACAACGTGGCGGTGAGCAGCATGGCGAGTGCCACCTGCACACCCAGGAACATCAGCCCGAAGATGACGGGCAGCATGAAGAAGGGAAGGTATTCGATCATGTCGGTTGCGTTTTCACGCCGGGTCGGACGAAGGACTTGAGCAGTTCGCAGAACACCTGCAGGGCCAGGGTGGCAATGGCCAGCACGAAGACCGCGCGGAACGGCCACACCGGCAGGTTCAGCGCCGATTGCCCTGAGGTCTCGCCGCGCGCATAGCCCTCCGCCATGTAGTTCCAGAGCGTGATGGCCAGCCAGATGAGGATGGGCAGCACGAGTGCGTAGACCACCCTGTCGATGACAAGGCGGACGCGGGGCGGCAGCAGGGTGCTCATCACGTCGATGCGGATGTGCTCACCCTGGCGCAAGGTGTAGGCCAGTGCGAGCATGAAGTGCGCACCGGTGAGCGTGTAGCCGATTTCGTAGGCCCATATGGTGGGCGCGGCCAGCGCGTAACGCGAGACCACCTCCCAGGTGGTTGCCAGCACCAGAGGCACCAGCAGAAAGGCCGCGAGCACGCCAACGCCCACGACCCAGCGCTCGGCCAAGTCAATCAAACGATTCACGGGAATCCCCTTAACAAGAAGGCGGCGACCGTACGGTCGCCACCGGACAGGCGCACACCGCAAAGGTGTGCGCCTTGACATCGGCATCAGGTGCGCTTGACCTTCACCTTGCGCCAGTCATCGGCATCGCGCCAGGCGGTGTCGAAATCCTGCTGGCTCTTGTGCACCTTGGCGAAGTACTTCGACTTGCTTTCCCTGGCCGTCTTGTCGGCCCAGTCGACGCCGATCTTGCGGGTGGCGAACTGCACCTCTTCATCCAGTTCGATCATCGTCACGCCGTTCTTCTTGTAGAAGTCGAAGGCCTTGGCGTCTTCCACGCCGATCTTCGCCCAGCTCTCGAACGTGACCAGCTTGGCAACCACTTCGACCAGCTTGCGGTCGGCCTCAGGCATCTTGTCCCACACACCCTTGTTCACGACCAGTTCAAAGGGCGCGCAGGGCTGGTGCACACCGGGATAACTGAGGTAGCGCGCCACCTTGTAGAAGCCGGAAGACACGTTCTCCCACAGCGTGCCCCACTCGACCGCGTCGATCGCGCCGCGCTCCAGCATGGGGAACACGTCGCCACCGGCCGTGGTCACCGGTGCGGCGCCCAGGTCCTTCGACATTTCGAGCCAGGCACCCGCCGTGCGCAGCTTCAGGCCCTTGAGATCGGCCAGGGTCTTCACCGGTTTGCGCGAATGCACGAACACCTCGGCCGTGCGCATGAAGAGCGGGAAGGAGATCACGCCATCGCTGTCTTCGCGGAACTCGCGCTGCAGCTGCACACCACCGCCTTCGTAGAGCCAGTGCAGCATGCGTTCGGCGTCGAAGCTGCCTGCATAGCCGCCGAACAGCGCGGTGGTCTGGTCCTTGCCCCAGTCGTAGCCGATCCAGGTGTGGCCGCATTCGGCCAGGCCGTTCTTCACGGTCTCGGGCACCTTGAGGGCATTGCCCAGACCACCACCTGGAAACGTCTGGATCTTGAAACGCCCGCCCGAAAGCTGGCCCATGCGCTCGGCGAACGCCTTGGCGCCGATGTCCATCAGGGGGCCGCCGGCCCAGCCCGTGGCCATCTTCCAGTTGTAGGTGGGACCGGATTGCGCCTGTGCGCTGGCGGCCGCGAGCAGGCCGGCGCCGGCCAGGCCGGTGCCGATGAGTTGACGACGTTTCATGGTTTTGTCTCCTTCGGGGTGGATGGGGAATTCAGACCAGGGCCTGGTTCTCTTCGGGGGTGAGCTGCGGACCGTCGAGCGTGACGCGCTTCTCCTGCGTTTCGCTGTTCCGGAAGCGGTCGATGATCGGCTTCAACTCGGGCTTGATGTAGCGCTCGTCGTAGCCGTTGAACAACGTGCCGATCAGGCCGCGGTTCAGGTCGCTGGTCCCCATGATCCAGTCGAAGATGGGGAAGGACAGGTTCATGTTCTTGTGCATCATGATTCCCTGGTTGTGGTGCGCCGTGTGGTGGCGCCGGATGGTGTTGATGAACGGCATGTTGCGCACGAACCAGTTCTCGTGGACATGGCAGCACAGGTGGAAAACTTCATAGACCAGGTAGTGCGCCACCATCGTCATGTAGAGGATGTAGCCGGCGTTCGGGTTGAATATCTGCGCAGCGGTCCAGCCGAGGATGCCGCCTGCAACGCCCAGCACGATCAGCACGCGCCAGGGGAAGAACACGATGCGGAACTCACGCACGGTGTCGATGGTGATGTCGTTGTCGGTGAAGTACTGATGATGCTCACGCGTGTGGCGCTCGTAGATCGCCCGCAGCGCGAACACATCGATGCGCCGGTGCATCACGTACTTGTGCATGAACCACTCGATGAAGTTGCCCGCCAGAAAGACCGGCAGAACGATCAGCCATTCCCAGCGCGGGTTGTCCAGCTGGCCGGCGCAATACCAGAGCGCTCCGATGCCCACCAGAAACATCACACCGGTGTGGAGAAAGCCGTTGTAGAGCGGACTGATACCGCCCTTGTACTGCTCGCGAAAGCGGCGCTGCTTTTCAGTCATCATGCTCGATCACTCCTGTTGTTCAACTAACATATCAGTTGAATGATAGAAGTCGATTTGTAGCATGTCAATGCCTGAGGAAGGCACTCATGGAAGACCCTAGGTCGGCCGGGCATGCACCCAGGGCTGCGTGACCCACACCCGCGAGGGGCAGCCATCGCGCCTGCGGCACGTTCGCGGCCAGCCAGAGGCCGTGTTCCAGAGGACACTGATCGTCGTGCTCGCCATGCACCACCAGCGTGGGCCGGCGAATCGCGCGCGCCGCTTCGCGCAGGTCTGCACCGCGCACCGACGCCCAGGTCGCGGCCACCGCATCGGCATCGGCCACCGCCTTGAGGCCGAGTCGCTGCGCACGCTCTCGCGCTTCTGCGGCCAGTGATGCCGGTGTTTCACCCTGGAACCACACCGCACCCGGCGTGGCACATGCGGTACCGGAGATCAACACCAGCCGGTCGATGTCCGCATCGCCATGGCGCGCCAGCAGGTTCAGGATCACGCTGACGCCCATGCTCCAGCCAGCCAGGGACACCGGACTTTCGTGCTTCTGCCGCAGCTTCTGCAGCAGCGCCTGGATGAGGTCGGCATAGTGGTCAAGGTGGTAGTAGCGTTCGCGCGGCAGGGCAGAGGTTTTGTTCCAGCGCGGTGAGAGGCCGCGACCCGGCAGGTTGGGCAACACGCACCGCCAGGCTGAAAGCGAAGGCAGCAAGGGCGACCACGCATCGGCAGTTCCCTGGATGCCATGCACCAGCAGCAAAGGCGTGCCGATGCCGGCCTCGCGCCACTCAAGGGTTTGTGCCAATCGGCATGCGTCAGGATTTAGCATACAAGTAATATATCAATGGTTTTTCAATAGTTTCTCAGTCATCGCTTCCCCGCGCATCCGTTATGACCCTGATAGCCGACAACCCCATCACCCTCTGCACGCCTTCGCGCGTGTTGTGCGCCGACGGCGCCCGCCACCGCATCGCACCCCTCTGCAAAAGCCTGGGCTGGCGCCAGGCCCTGGTGGTCTCTGACCGCTGGTTCACGCAGAACAGCCCTGCGCTCGCCGAGCTGCTGCAGACCTTGGAGCAGCAGGGCATCGCGGCCCATGTGTTCGATGGCGGCGAGCCGGACCCGTCCACCACGCTGGTCGACCGCGCCACCGCCTGGGTGCGCGAACAGGGCGTCGCGCCCGATCACGTGATCGCCTGGGGCGGCGGCAGCAACATCGACCTGGCCAAGGCGCTTTGCGTGACGGTGTCGAGCGGTCGTCCGGTGGCCGAACTGGTGGGGCACGCGAACTGGCCGGCGCCGCCCCTGCCCCTCGTGGCGGTTCCCACCACGGCCGGAACCGGCTCGGAGATCACGCCCGGCGCCATCCTGATCCAGCCGGGCAGTGCGACGAAAGTGGCGCTGATGGCCAATGCGCTGCGCCCGGCCGTGGCCGTGATCGACCCCGAGCTCACCTGGAGCTGCCCGCCGCGCGTCACCGCCGACGCCGGGCTGGACGCCCTCACCCATGCCATCGAGTCGTGGCTGACGCTGGACGCTTCGGCGTTCGACAATGCGGGCGATCCCGACCCTGGCTACAGCGGACGCAACGAGGTGACCGTGATGTTTGCTCGCGAAGCCACGCGGCTCGCCTTCAGCCACCTCGCCACCGCCTTCGATCACCCGAAGGACCGCACCGCACGCAACGCCATGGCGCGTGCCAGCCTGTACGCCGCGATGTCCTACGCCACGGCCGGCCTGAACGCCGTGCACGGACTGGCCTACGCGTTGGCCGGACTCACCCACGCCAGCCATGGCAGCACCAATGCCGTGATGCTCCCCTACGTGATGGACGCACTGGTGGAATACCGGAGCGATGAACTGGCCGACATCGCCCGCCTGGCCGGCGCGCCGGAAGCGGATGTGCGAACGATGGCACGCCAGGCGCCCGTGCTCACCCGCGAACTCGTTCGGCGGCTGGGACTGGCCGGCGATCTGGTAACGTTCGGCGTGACCGAGGATCAACTGCCGGGATTGATCGCCGATGGGCTGTCGGTGACGCGCCTGGCCAAGGCCTGGCCGGGGGATCCGGCCGACGAGGCGTATGCCCGCATCGTCCGCAACGCCTTCTTCGGGCAGCTTTCGGGAGAAACCAGTCGATGAGCAAAGCGCCGGTGGCAAAAAAGAAAACCGTGCGCGCCTTGAAGCGCGCGCCCGAGCCCGTGGCCGCGCCGGCCAGGGCGCGCGGCACCGGGACGGCCCGCCCGCGCAGCCTGACCGCCCAGGCCTACGAACGCATCGAGGAAATGATCGTCAAGCTCGAGCTGCAGCCAGGCACCGCATTGAGCGAAGCCGAGCTGTCGGCACGGCTGGGCATTGGCCGCACACCGGTGAGGGAGGCCTTACAACGCCTGGCGCGGGAGCATCTGGTGCAGATCCTGCCGCAGCGTGGCGTGCTGGTGTCCGAGCTCGACATCAAGCGCCAGTTGCGCCTGCTTGAAGTGCGGCGCGAGGTCGAACGCCTGGTGGCGCGTTGCTCGGCACGCCGCGCAACCGACGCCGAGCGCAAGCAGTTTGCTGAACTGGCAGCCGAATTCAACGCAGCGGCAAAAACCAACGACCAGACGCGGTTCATGAAGGCCGACAAGGCCTTCAACGACCTCTCGCTTCGCGTGGCGCGCAACGAATTCGCCGCGGGTGCCATGGGACTGATGCACGGCCTGTCCCGCCGCTTCTGGTTCATGCACCACCGCCAGGCCGACGACACCGAGTTCATGGCCTCACTGCATGGCCGCCTTTCCAAAGCCATTGCCGACGGCGATGAAGCGGCCGCGGCAAAGGCGCTGGACGCGCTGATCGATCACAACGAAAACTTCACCCGCTCCACGGTCAACACCGACTACTGAGCGAGTCAGGCCAACACCGCCCTGAGTTGTTCGGCCACGGCCGCTGAGAAGGCGGGATCGTTGATGTGGTGCGGCAGCCGGATCAACCGGTGCGTGTCGCTGGCGATGAACAAACGCGCCAGTGTGTCGAACAGCGCTGCATCCGCCGCCGGATCGTGAAACGGTTGGCCAGGTGCGTCGATCATCGACAGCCCCCCCAGTGGCAACAGCAGGCGCACCGGGCCGCTGGCGCGGTTGAGCTGCTCCGCGATGCGTCGCGCGGCCGCTTCCAGTTCCTGCGCGTTGCTGCGCATCAGCGTCACGTTGGCGTTGTGAACGTGAAAGGTGCGGTCCTGGTGCCGTGCGGGAACGGTGTCGCGCGCGCCCCAGTTGATCATGTCGAGCGCACCGACCGATCCCACCCACGGCAGGCCGTGGCGGGCGGCGGCGTCCAGCCGGTTCGGGCCGGCGTCGCACACGCCACCGAGCAGGTGCTGGCCCACTTCGGTGGTGGTGATGTCGACCACGGCGCGCAGCATGCCGGCGGCAGCCAGCGCTTCCAGCGTGCGGCCACCGGCGCCGTTGGCGTGGAACACCTGCGTGTCGAACCCGTCGCTCAGCAAGCCGCGCACCGCCTGCACGCAGGGCGTGGTGACACCGAACATGGTGAGGCCGATGGAAGGCTTGTCCTGCGCGTGGTCCACCGGCGCGCGGTGCTGCAGCATGCCCGCCAGCGCGTGCGCCGCATTGGCCAGGATGGTGCGAGAGAGCCGGTTGAGCCCGGCGATGTCGGTCACCGGGTACATCAGCGTCATGTCCACCACGCCCACATAGGCGGACACATCGCCCGCCGCCATGGTGGAGACCAGCAGCTTGGGCACGCCGATGGGCAGCAGGCGCATGGCCGGCGCGATCATGGAACTGCCGCCCGAGCCGCCCACGCCCAGCATGCCCTGGATCTCGCCTGCGGCCAACCGCTCGCGCACGAGCGCGGCCAGCGCGTCGCCCATGGCGATCACGGCCTCGCCACGGTCGGTGGGTTCGAACACGGCAGACCCACCGCGCGGGTGGTGGCTGGCCACCGCGCGGGCCTCGATATCGGCCACCCCGGGTGCGCTGCGCGTGCCGATGTCCACCGTGACCACGCGCACGCCGGCTGCACGCAGCAGACCGGCCAGGTAGTCCAGTTCGGCGGCCTTGGTGTCGAAGGTGCCGACCACCCAGGCGGCCGGCTGAATCGCGCTCATTTGCGCCGGTCGTAATGCGCGTTCACGCATTCGAAGAAAGTGCGAAAGGTGCCCTTCACGCGCTCCACCGCCTCGGCTTCCTGGTCGGCCGGCACGTCCCATTCGGCCCACCATTCACCAAAGCAGCGGTCGCCTTCGGTGATGGGCAGCAGGTGCATCTCGGCCACGTAGTTGGTCCACGGCGCGTCGATGTGCAGGATCTTGTAGCGGCAGCGGTGGGTGTCGTCGGAGAGCGCCAGCAACTGCTCGCGCAGGTAGCCACCGTCCTCGCGCACGGTGAAGTGGCGCACGCAGCCGATCTGGTCGGACGGCTTGCCGTCTTCGATGTAGGACTTCTCGAAATAGGGGTGGTAGTTGCCGAGCGCGCCGAAGTCGCGCAGGTAGGACCATGCCTGATCGATCGTCGCATTCATCACCGCGCTCACGTATACCCTGGCCATGTGTGTCTCCTCTCGTTCGGGTTTCAGAAGCTCAAATTCTTGTAGCGTTCCACATGCGCCTTGATGGCGATCTCGGTGGGCAGTCGTTCCATGCTGCTGGCGCCGTAGAAGCCGTTGCAATGCTGGCTGTGCTTGAACACGTAGTCCACGTCTTCGGGCGACGAGATGGGACCACCATGCGCGATCACGATCACGTCCTTGCGCACCTTGCGCGCGGCCTCGCCCCATTCGTCGATGAGCTTCACGGAGTCGGCGAGCGACTTGGCCGACGTGGCACCGATGGTGCCGCCGGTGGTCACGCCCAGGTGCGGCACCACGAAATCGGCGCCGGCCTCGGTCATGGCCACGGCTTCTTCGACGGAGAACACATAGGGGGTCGTCAGCATGTCGAGTGCGTGGGCTTCGCCGATCATCTCGACTTCGGTGGCGTAGTTGATGCCGGTCTCCTCAAGGCTCTGGCGGAAAGTGCCGTCGATGATGCCCACGGTGGGAAAGTTCTGCACGCCGGAAAACCCCAGTTCCTTGAGCTTTTTCAGGAACACCGGCATGACGATGAAAGGATCGGTGCCGTTCACGCCGGCAATCACCGGCGTCTTCTTCGCCACCGGCAGCACCTCGCCGGCCATCTCCAGCACGATGTCGTTGGCATTGCCATACGCCAGCAGGCCAGCGGAAGACGCCCGCCCGGCCATTCGGTAGCGGCCAGAGTTGTAGATCACGATGAGGTCGATGCCAGCGGCCTCTTCGCACTTGGCGGAGATGCCGGTGCCGGCACCGCCCCCGATGATGGGCACACGGCGGCGGACCATGTCCTGGAACTTCGCCATCAGGGCTTGGCGTTCGAAGCGCGGCATGAATATCTCCTTGAAATGGAATCCGGGGTTGTCTGGGTGAACGGTCAGGAGCCGTCGCGTGGGCGCGTGCGCAACGCCGCCACCGCGCCGGCAATGCCGCTGCGGAACGAGAGCACACAGACCATGAAGATCACGCCGGTGACCAGCGTGACCCAGCCGCCAAACGCGTCGAGGTAGTACTGCAGGCCCACCACCAGCGCTGCGCCGATGGCGGGGCCGAAGACCGTGTGCATGCCGCCGAGCAGGGCCATCAGCACCACGTCGCCCGAGAGGTGCCAGTGCACGTCGGACAGCGCGGCGAGCTGGAACACCAGCGCCTTCATGGATCCCGCCAGGCCCGAGAGCGCGGCCGAGAGCACGAACAGCATGAGCTTGTAGCGCTCCACCGGGTAGCCGAGCGAGCGGGCGCGCGGCTCGTGTTCGCGGATGGCTACCACCACGTGGCCGAAGGGCGAGCGCACCACGCGGTGGATGAGCCACAGGCCTGCCAGCGTCACGAACAGCACCAGGTGGTACATGGCGAAGTCGCTTCGCAGGTCGATGAAGCCCAGCAGCGTGCCGCGCGGAATCTGCTGCATGCCGTCTTCCGCGCCAGTGAAGGGCAGTTGCAGGAAGATGAAATACACCATCTGCGCCAGCGCCAGCGTGATCATGGCGAGGTAGATGCCCTGGCGGTGGATGGCCAGGCCACCCACCACGGCACCCAGCACGGCCGCTGCGGCGGTGCCCATGAGCAAGGCCAGTTCGGGCGGCAGGCCCCAGTGCTTGGCAGCCAGGCCGGTGACGTAGGCCGCGCTGCCGAAGAAGGCCGCATGGCCGAAGGACATCATGCCGCCGAAGCCCAGCAGCAGGCTGTAGGCGCAGGCGAACAGCGCCATGCACAGCAGCTTCATCACGAACACCGGGTAGACCACCTGCGGCGCCCACGGCACCACCAGCAGCGCCAACACCACCACGGCCATGAAGACCTTCTGCCAGGTCGGCATCGTCGTGTTCATGCTGCACCTTCTTTCCCGAACAAGCCTCGGGGGCGAAACAAAAGCACCAGCGCCATCACCACGAAGATCACCGTGGTGGAGGCTTCGGAATAGAACACCTTGGTGAGCCCTTCGATCACCCCGATGCCCAGGGCGGTGACGATGGAGCCCAGCACCGAGCCCATGCCACCGATGACCACGATGGCGAAGACGATGATGACCAGGTTGGAACCCATGCCCGAGTTCACATGCAGGATGGGTGCGGCCAGCACGCCGGTGAACGCCGCCAGCGCAATGCCACCGGCGTAGGTGAAGGTCAGCAGAAGCGGCACATTGACGCCGAACGATTGCGTGAGCTGCGGCTTCTCGGTGGCGGCGCGCAGGCGTGCGCCCAGCGAGGTTCGCTCGATCAACCACCAAGTGACGAAACACGCCGCCAGCGCAGCAAAGATGACCCAGGCACGGTAGATGGGCAGCACCATGAAGCCGAGATTGAACACACCCTTGAGGTTCTCGGGCACGGGATACGGCTGGCCCGAGGTGCCAAACGCCACGCGGAAACCGCCTTCGAGCACCAGCACCAGGCCGAAGGTGAGCAGCAGGCCGTAGATCGGGTCCAGGCCGTACAGGCGGCGCAGCAGGCCACGTTCGAACACACCCCCCAGCGTGCCCACGATCAGTGGCACCAGCACGAGCGCCGCCCAGTAACCCAGGCCTGCGTAGCGCTGCAGCATCCAGGCGCCGAACGCGCCCACCATGAAGAACGCGCCGTGCGCGAAATTGACGATGCGCAGCAGGCCGAAGATGACCGCCAGCCCCAGGCTGAGCACGGCGTAGAAGCAACCGTTGACCAGGCCCAGCATGAGCTGCCCCGCCAGCACGGGCAGGGGAAGACCGAATACCTCAAACATCTCGTGTCCCTATGATGCGCAAGCCATGCCGTCCAAACATCCCGATCTCTCCCGTGAAACCCTGGTGCTGGGTGATGACACCGCGCAGACGGTGGTGCGTGCCGAACAATGCGATGCGCTGGCCGCGCGCCACATTGCCCATGTGTCGGTGCTGGACGCTGCCGCGCCCTACACCGTGGTGCGAACGAACCTGAGCGGTGCATTCATGCAGGTGTGCCTCGGCGGCGAGGGCCAGACGCTGCTGGACGGTCGCTGGTACACCCACAAGCCCGGCAGCGTGACCTTTGCGCCCGCGCACGTGCTGCACGCTTTCCATTGCGTGCCGGGCAAGCGCTGGCAACTGGCCTGGGTGCGCTTCAAACCCGACTCGGTGCGCTCGGTGGATGGCGCCATGGCGCCCACCATGACCGCGTTCGACGGCCGCGTGCTGCAGAACGCCATCCTGGGCCTGTCTGCCGAGATGGAAGGCGCGGCCGACCCTGGCACCTGTGTGGTGTGGGTCGACGTGATCGAGCGTTACGTGGCGCGCATTCTTGAACCCTTGCAGCGCGAACCGCGCCTGGTGCCGGTGTGGAACGCGGTGAAGAACGACCTGGCGCGCGACTGGACGCTGGCCGATCTGGCCGCACTGGCCAACACCAGTGAGGAGCATCTGCGACGCCTGTGCCAGAAGAACCTGGGCCGCAGTCCCGGCAAGCAGCTCGCCACGCTGCGCATTGCGCACGCCGCGCACCTGCTGGCCACCACCACCGAGAAGATCGAGGCCATTGCGCACGGCGTGGGCTATGTGAACCCCTTCGCGTTCTCCAACACCTTCAAGCGGTTGACGGGGTTTCGTCCCTCTGACTACAGGATGCGGCATCTCTAGACCCCTATCCGGGCGGTGATGGCTTCGAAGTTGCGCAGCAGCGTGGCCGCATCGAACGTGTCGGTGATGCGGCCCGACTCCATCAGGCAGTGCCGGTCGGCCAGTTCGGCGGCAAAGTGCACGTTCTGCTCCACCAGCACGATGGTGTAGCCGCGGCCTTTCAGCTGGCGGATCAGTTCACCGATGCGGTCGACGATGACGGGGGCGAGGCCCTCGGTGGGCTCATCGAGCAACAGCACGCGCGCCCCGGTTCGCAGGATGCGCGCAATCGCCAGCATCTGCTGCTCACCACCCGAGAGGTGCGTGCCCGCCGAGCCCGCGCGCTGCGCCAGGTTGGGGAACAGCTCGAACAGTTCGGCCTCGCTCATGCCGCCTTCGGCCACCACGGGCGGCAGGCGCAGGTTTTCGCGCACGGTGAGCGATGCGTAGATGCCCCGATCGTCCGGGCAGAAGGCGATGCCCATCCGCCCGATGTGGTGCGGCGCCAGGCCAATGAGTTCCTTGCCCTTGAAGCGGATGGACCCCTGGCGCTTGTCCATCATGCCCATGATGGACTTCAGCAGCGTGGACTTGCCCGCGCCGTTGCGGCCCAGCAGCGTGATCAGCTCGCCTTCGCGAACCTCCAGGCTGGCACCGTGCAGGGCCTGGCTGGGGCCGTACCAGGCGCGCAGGTCTTGTACCTGAAGCAGGGAGTCAGCCATGGTGGGACTCCCCCGCCACGGCGTTGTGTTTGCGTTGTCCTGCGTGGCCATGGCCCAGGTAGGCCTCCACCACGCGCGGGTCTTTCGATACGGTGGCGTAGTCGCCCTCGGCCAGTACCTCGCCGCGCGCCAGCACGGTGATGCGGTCGCACAGGTCGGCCACCACCGACAGGTTGTGCTCCACCATGAGCACGGTGCGCCCGCGCGCCGCCTGGCGAATGAGCGCGGCGGCCTGGGCGATGTCTTCAGCACCCATGCCCGCCATGGGTTCGTCCAGCAGCAGCACACGGGGCTCCAGCGCCAGCGTGGTGGCCAGCTCCAGCGCGCGCTTGCGGCCGTAGGGCAGCTCGCCGGCCAGGTGGTCGGCCCACTCGGCCAGGCCGGCCTCGGCCAGCAGTTCGCGGGTGCGTTCGTCGTAGGTCGCCAGCGCCTTGTCGCTGCGCCACCAGTCCATGGAATGCCCCCGGCGGCGCTGCACCGCCAGGCGCACGTTTTCAAACACGCTCAACTGCCCGAACACCGCCGAGATCTGGAACGAACGCACCAGCCCCAGGCGCGCCACCGCATCGGCCGGCGTGCGCGTGATGTCGTTGCCCTGGAAGCGGATGCGCCCGGCGGTCGCGTCGATGAAACGGGTGAGCAGGTTGAAGCAGGTCGTCTTGCCGGCGCCGTTGGGACCGATCAGCGCATGGATGCTGCCCTCCTGCACCGACAGGCTCACGTTGGAGACCGCGTGAAACCCGTGGAAGGTGCGGGAGAGCCCCTGCGTTTCGAGGATGAAAGACATGTGAGTACCAGACAGTCGAGGGCCGCAGCGCACGGCCGCTCCGAAGCGGCCGGCCGCCCCCCAGTGGGGGGTATGCGGCTACACGCAGTGAGCAAGCAACGGGGGGCGTCTATTTACTTCTTGACCAGGTAGCAGGTGCTTTGCGATAGCGGCATGAACGCCTGGTCCGCCGGAATCGTCTTCACGGCCTTCAGGTAATCCCACGGACCCTTGGACTCGGCCGGCGTCTTCACCTGCCAGAGGTACATGTCGTGCACCATGCGGCCGTCTTCGCGGATCTTGCCGGCCTTGGTGAACATGTCGCTGATGGGCATCTCGCGCATCTTGGCCGACACCGCATCCGGGTCGTCCGTGCCCGCAGCCTGCACGGCTTTCAGGTAGTGCATGGTCGACGAGTAGTCACCCGCGTGGGCCATGTTCGGCATCTGGCCGCCCACGCGCTGCTGGAAACGGCGTGCGAACGCGCGCGATTCGTCGTTCATGTCCCAGTACCAGGCGTTGGTGAGCTGCAGGCCCTGCGCCGTGGGCAGGCCGAGGGCGTGCACGTCCTGGATCCACAGCAGCAGCGCGGCCAGCTTCTGGTTCTTGGTGAGGCCGAACTCATTGGCCGCCTTGATGGCGTTGATGGTGTCGTTGCCGGTGGAAGCCAGGCCGATGATCTTGGCCTTGGATGCCTGTGCCTGCAGCACGTACGAAGAGAAGTCGGTGGTGCCCAGCGGGTGGCGCGCGGCGCCCACCACACGACCCTTGGCGTTGCGCACCACGTCGCCCACCTGCTGCTCCAGGCCGATGCCGAAAGCGAAGTCCACGGTGAGGAAGAACCAGGTGTCTCCCCCACCTTCCACGACCGCCTTGCCCGTGCCGTTGGCCAGCGAATAGGCGTCGTAGGCATAGTGCACCGTGTAGGGGGAGCACTGTGCGTTGGTCACGCCCACGTTGGACGCGTTGTTCACGATGGCGTGGCGCTTCTTCTCCTTGGCCACACCGGCCACCGCCAGGGCCACGCCCGAGTTGGCCAGGTCGTTGATCATGTCCACGCCGCCGTCGTACCACTCACGCGCCTTGGCCGCGCCCACGTCCGCCTTGTTCTGGTGGTCGGCAAAGACCACCTCGATGTCCTTGCCGAACATCTTGCCGCCGAAGTCTTCCACGGCCATCTTCACAGCCTCGACCGCGCCCTTGCCCGAGATGTCGGCGTACACGCCGGAAATGTCCGTCAACACGCCGATGCGCAGCACGTCGTTGGAAAGTCTGCCTTGCTGTTGCGCTTGCGCCTGAGCCACGCCCACGCTGGCCGCGGCGACAACCGTTGCGGCTGCCCACAGTTTCAGTTCCATGCTTTTTGTCTCCTGATTGGTTGTAGCCCCGAACCGGGTGTTCGAGTGGGGCCAATGCTAGGAGAGCAGGAAAAGGGAAACCATGGGCGGGAGGCACAGGGGGATACTTGAAAACCACATCTCGCGCATCGGATCGTCCCCGCTGGTCTTTGTCGGGGATATACATTCCAGACACATTGCTTGCGCAGAATGTCCGTTCCGGCACTGACCCGCCCTCCAGGGGCGGTTGGCTTCCAGCACCCCCTCCCCGCCTCGCGCCGAATTCCATGCCACAGACTCCCGTTTCAGCCGATGTTCCGCGCCAGCCAGGCTCTGCGCTCCAGACGAGGTCTTCCCTGACCATGGAACGTGACCGCGCCTTGCGCTGGTCCTGGATGCTCATCGGGGCGGCCACCGCCCTCGCACTGGCCGGCTGCGGTGAGAAGAAAGCGCCCGCCGCTGCCCCGGCCGCAGCCTCGGTCGGCTACCTCGCGGTGGTGCTGCAGACGCAGGGCCTCGACACCGAGCTGAGCGGGCGCACCCGCGCATCACAGAGCGCGGAAGTGCGGCCGCAGGTCTCGGGCATTCTCCAGAAGCGCCTGTTCACCGAGGGCGCCACGGTCAAGGCCGGCCAGCCGCTCTACCAGATCGATGCGCGCACCCTGCAGGCGACGACGCAGAGCGCCGAGGCGGCGCTGGCCAGGGCGCGTGCAACCGCGCAGACGGCGCGCACCAACGCCGAACGCAATGCCGAGCTGGTGAAGATCGACGCGATCAGCCGCCAGGTGTTCGACGAAAGCCAGGCCCAGGTCGCCCAGTCGGCGGCCGACGTGGCCGTGGCGCAGGCCGCTCTGGAGAGCGCCCGCATCAACCTGCAGTACAGCCGCATCCTGGCGCCCATCAGCGGGCAGACCGACCTGTCGGCGGTGCTGCCAGGCTCGCTGGTCACCGCCAACCAGACCCAGGCGCTCACCACCATCAGCCAGCTCGATCCCATCCTCGTCGACATCACGCAGTCCAGCGCCGAATTGCTCGAGCTGCGGCGGCAGTGGCAGGCCGGCGCGTTCGGCAAGGTCGAGCCGCGCGGCGCCCCGGTGCGCCTGGCGCTGGAGGACGGCAGCCTGTACCCGCAAACCGGAACCCTGCAGTTCACGGGCGCCTCCGTGAGCCAGACCACCGGGGCCATCACGTTGCGTGCGGTGTTTCCCAATCCGGACCAGGTGCTGATGCCTGGCATGTACGTGAGGGCACGCCTGTCCACCGGCGAGTCCAGCGAGGCCATCGTGCTGCCGCAGCAGGCGGTGCAGCGCGATCCGGCCGGCAAGCCCAGCGTGCAGGTCATCAACACCGACAACAAGATCGAGAAGCGACCGATCCGGCTGGGCCAGGCCCTGGGCACCCGGTGGCTGGTGCTTGAGGGCCTGAAGGCCGGCGAACGCGTGATGGTGGACGGTTTCCAGAAGGCCCGCGTCGGCCAGGTGGTGACGCCGGTTGCCATGCGCATGGAAGGCAACCGCGTGGTGGAGGTCAGCCCGGCCTCACCGCCCAGCGGACAGGCGCCCGCCTCCGCCCCACCCAAGCCCTGAGCACGCCATGGCCTACTTCTTCATCCACCGCCCGGTCTTCGCCTGGGTGCTGTCCATCGTGATCATGCTCGCGGGGGCGCTGTCGATCTTCACGCTCCCGCTGGAACAGTACCCGGACATCGCACCGCCTCGCGTGTCGATCAACGCCACCTACACGGGCGCCTCGGCCGAGACCGTGGCCGACTCGGTGACGCAGGTGATCGAGCAGCAGCTCAAGGGCATCGACAACGTGCTCTACATGAGCTCGACCAGCGATTCGGCCGGCCGCTCGCGCACGCAACTCACGTTCGCACCCGGCACCGACATCGACGTGGCCCAGGTGCAGGTGCAGAACAAGCTGCAGACCGCGATGAACCGGTTGCCCGAGGCGGTCAAGAGCCGGGGCGTGTTCGTGAACAAGGGTGGGCAGGACAACCTGATGACCTACGTGTTCACCTCGCCCGATCCCTCGGTGACCCAGGTGGCGATCGGCGACTACATCACCAGCAACGTGGTCGACGTGATCTCGCGCATCGATGGCGTGGGCGACGTGAACGTGTTCGGCACCAGCTACGCGATGCGCATCTGGATGGACCCGGGCAAGCTGGAGCAGTTCGCGCTGATGCCGTCGGACATCGTCGCCGCGCTGAACGCGCAGAACGCCCAGGTGTCTGCCGGCCAACTGGGTGCGCTGCCGGCGGTGAAGGACCAGATGCTCAACGCCACCATCACGGCGCGCACCAAGCTCAAGACCGTGGACGAGTTTCGCGGCGTCGTGCTCAAGGCGGCTGCCGACGGCTCGCTGGTCACCGTGGGCGATGTGGCCCGCGTGGAGCTGGATGCCGACAACCTGACGGTGAAATCCCGTCTGAACAACCAGCCGGGTGCCGGCCTGGGCGTGGTGCTGGCCGACGGCGCAAACGCCATGGCCGTGGCCACAGCCGTCAACGCCAAGATGGCCGAGCTGGCGCCCTTCTTCCCCGACGGTATCACCGGCGTGATCAGCTCGGACTCCACGCCCTATGTGCGAGCCTCCATCAAGGAAGTGGCCATCACGCTGGCCGAGGCCATGCTGCTGGTGGTGATCGTGATGTACGTGTTCCTGCAGAACCTTCGCGCCACGCTGATCCCGGCGATTGCGGTGCCGGTGGTGCTGCTGGGCACCTTCGGCGTGCTGTCGGTGATGGGCTATTCCATCAACATGCTGACCATGTTCGCCATGGTGCTGGCCATCGGCCTGCTGGTGGACGATGCCATCGTGGTGGTGGAGAACGTGGAGCGGGTGATGCACCAGGAGGGCCTGCCCGCGAAGGAGGCGACGATCAAGTCCATGGCCGAGATCACGCCGGCGCTGGTCGGCATCGGCCTCACGCTCTCGGCCGTGTTCATCCCCATGGCGTTCTTCTCCGGGTCGGTGGGTGTGATCTACCGGCAGTTCTCCGTGGCCATCGTATCGGCCATGGCCTTCTCAGTGCTGGTCGCACTCACGCTCACGCCGGCCCTCTGCGCCACCATCCTCAAACCCACCCAGCACCTGCACGAGGGCGCGCCGGTCCGCCGGGGTCTGCTGGGCTGGGCAGATCGCTTCTTCCGCGGCTTCAACAAGGGCTTCGACCGCAACGCCGCGCGCTACCAGGGCATCGTCGGCAAGCTGCTGGTGCGCAGCAAGCGCGTGCTGCTGGTGTTCGCCCTGCTCATCGGCGGCGTGGTGTTCCTGTTTCAGAAGCTGCCCACCTCCTTCCTGCCGATCGAGGACCAGGGCTTCATCACGGCCAGCGTGACCATGCCCGCCGGCTCGTCCGACGCGCAGCTCGAAGTCGTGCTGCAGGACATCACCCGCTATTTCATGGCCCAGCCCGATGTGCTGCGCGTCAACTCGCTCGCCGGCAACAGCGGCAACCAGAGCGCGGGCACGATTTTCGTGCGCCTCAAGCCCTGGGACGAGCGCCCGAATGTCGAACAGGGCGCCGATGCCATCGCGCGCAAGGCCACGCGCGATCTCTCCCGCATCCGCTCGGCGCGCATCTTCGTGTCCCTGCCGCCCGCGGTGCGGGGCCTGGGATCGGACGCCGGCGTGAACTTCATGCTCAAGGACATCAACGGCCTGGGCAACGACGCGCTTCGCGCGGCCAAGGACCGCGTGATCGAGCTGGCCGGCCAGCGCCCCGAACTGACCAACATGCGCACCACCGACTTCGACGTGACCTCCGAACTCAAGGTGGTGATCGACGACCGCAAGGCCGCTGCGCTGGGCCTGGCCACCAGCGACATCAACAACGTGCTCTCCAGCGCGGTCGGCGGCACCTACGTGAACGACTTCGTGCACAACGGCCGCGTCAAGCGCGTGTATGTGCAGGGCGATGCGCCGTTCCGCATGCTGCCGCAGGACATCGGCCAGTGGACGGTGCGCAACCGAACGGGCGAGATGGTGCCGCTCTCGGCTTTCACCTCCACCACCTGGACCAGCAGCGCGCCGCAGCTGCTGCGCTACAACGGCTCCCCGTCGATGGAGATGGTCGCGAACACCGCTGCCGGCGTGAGTTCGGGCGACGCGATGCGCGCGGTCGAAGCGATCATGGCCCAGATGCCCGTGGGCATCGGCTACGAATGGACGGGCGCTTCCCTGCAGGAGCGCCAGTCCGGCGCGCAGGCGCCGCTGCTCTACGCCATTTCCATCCTGTTCGTGTTCCTCTGTCTGGCGGCGCTCTACGAAAGCTGGAGCGTGCCGTTCTCCGTCATTCTGGCGGTGCCACTGGGCGTGGTCGGTGCCCTGCTTGCCACCTATTTCAGGGGCATGTCCAACGACGTGTACTTCCAGGTCGGCCTGCTCACCACGGTGGGGCTGGCGTCGAAGAACGCGATCCTGATCGTGGAGTTCGCGGTGCAGCTCATGGACCAGGGCAGAAGCCTGTTCGACGCCACGCTGGAGGCCGTGCGGCGCCGGCTGCGACCCATCCTGATGACCTCGCTGGCCTTCGGCTTCGGTGTGCTGCCGCTGGCGCTGGGCAGTGGCCCCGGCGCTGCCAGCCGGCAGGCCATCGGCACGGCTGTGCTCGGCGGCACCGTGCTCTCCACCCTGCTGGGGCTCTTCTTCGTGCCGGTCTTTTTCCTGCTGGTGCGCGGCTGGGTGCTCCGGGGAAGGTCGAAAAAGGAGGCCGCCGCCGGGCCCGGCCACGCGCCCGCGCTGTCGCCGCAAGGAGAGTCCTGATGCGCCGAGCAAACACCGCCTTGCGGCGCAGCCTCATCCCAGGCGGCATGAGCCTGCTGTTGGCGGCCTGCGTGCAGTTGCCACCGGCGATGCCCGACGTGCAGGGCGTGGTGCCGCCCACGCTGGGCCAGCCCATGGCCGTTGCCGATGCCAGCCCGGTGGCGGTGCAGACCGCCGCGCGGCTGGCGTGGGTCCAGCACCCGGGCCTGCGCCAGTCGATCGGCCAGGCGCTTACGCACAACCGCGACCTGCGCGTGGCCTTGTCCAACATCGAACGGGCGCGCGCGCAATACGGCATCACCAGTGCGGCGCAATTGCCCACGGTGGCCGCTGCCGCGCAGGGCAGCCGCAGTCGCACCTCGGCGGACCTCTCCAGCACGGGCGCGGCCGTTACCTCCACCCAGTACAGCGCGCAACTCGCCGTCACCAGTTTCGAACTCGACCTGTGGGGCCGTGTGCGCAACCTCAACGATGCGGCGTTGCAGCAGTTCCTTCAATCCGAAGCCAACCAGATCAACGTGCGCATCACGCTGGTGGCCGATGTCACCTACGCCTGGCTCAACCTGGCCGCCAACCAGGCGCGCCTGGCCCTCGCCCGCGACACCCTGGCCAGCCGGGAAAAGGCCTACGAGCTCACCCAGCGCATCCAGCAACTGGGCGGCACGTCCGGTCTGGTGCTGGCGCAGAACCGCATCACGGTTGAAACGGCCCGCGGCGATGTCGCCGCCTTCAGCGCCCAGGTGGCCAAGGACCGCAACGCCCTGGAGGCCCTGGTGGGCAGCGGCCTGGATCCCGCCTGGCTGCCCACCGCCGACACCCTGCGCGGCGACCCGGCCACGGCACCTGCGGCCCTGATGGTGCTGCCCGCGGAACTGCCATCGAGCCTGCTGCTCGAGCGCCCCGACGTGCGCATCTCGGAATACAACCTGCAGGCCCTGTCGGCCAACGTGGCGGCGGCGCGCGCGGCGCTGTTCCCCACCATCAGCCTGAGCACCAGCATTGGACTGGGCAGCCGGGAACTGGACAGCCTGTTCGGCAGCGGCAACAGCACCTGGAGCTTCGTGCCCCAGATCCGCTGGCCGATCTTCGACGGTGGTGGTGCGCGCGCGGCCGTGGATGTGGCGCAGGCCAACCGCGACATCGCCATTTCCCAGTACGAAAAGGCCATCCAGACCGCCTTCCGCGAGGTCTCGGACGCGCTCGCCGAACGCGCGCAGTGGCAGGAGCGCCTCTCGGCCCAGCAGGCCGTGGTGGATGCCAACGCACGGGCGTTCGAGCTGTCCGAGGCGCGCTTCACCTCCGGCGTGGACAACTACCTCACGGTGCTCGATGCGCAGCGCAGCCTGTACGCGGCCCAGCAGGCGCTGATCGGCCTGCGACAGTCCGAGCAGGCCAACCGCGTGGCGCTGTGGAAGGTGATGGGCGGGCAACTCACGCCACCGGCCGCACCCGGTTCATAAGCTCCGCAAGGCGTTTCACGAACCGGATCCGGGGTTTCGTCGCATCGGGATGTCCAGCGCCGGTCGCGCCATGCACAGTCCGGCCTCGAACTTCCCCTGCCACCCATCCACCCCAGGAAACGCCACCATGCTGCTGCAACTCGTCGTCAACCATCCCCAGGCCGTGGTCCCGATCCTGCGTGGTACGCCGGTTTGGGTCTGGGGCACTTTTTCGGGTCTGCTCGCGCTGGGCGCCAGCCAGTTGCGCGACCGCACGGCCAGCATGGCGCGGGTGTCGCTGATGCCGTTGGCGATGACCGCCTTGTCGGTGTGGGGCACCTTTTCTGCGCTGGCTCGATCGCCCCATCTGGCCATGGCCATCCTGGTCTGGCTCGTTGCCGCGGTCCTCGCGTTCGCCCTGGCTGCGCGCGGCCGACCGGTTGGCCACTACGATGCCGCGCGGCGGTTGTATGCGCTGCCAGGCAGCGTGGTCCCCCTGCTGCTGATCGTGGGCATTTTCCTGGTGAAGTACGTGGTGGGGGTGGACCTTGCCATGGCGCCGCAACTGGTCCAGAACGCACCGTACGTGCTCTGCATCGCGGCGCTGTACGGTGCGTTCACGGGTGTTTTCATCGGCCGCGCCTCACGCCTGTGGCGCCTTGCGCGTCGGCCTGCCCTGGCGGTGTAACGGTTTCGGCCGTGGTCAGTGCAAGCCTTTGCTCTCCACCACCGCTCTCAACTCGGCCGTCGCATCGGCCATCTGCCCGATGCGACGCTGCATGTCCTGGTGAAGCGCGCGCATCAGGCGCCCCAGGCTGATCCGCAGCTGCGCCATGTCTTCGTCGTCGGCAGTGCGTTCGACCGACACGAACTTTTCCAGCTCCACCAGGGCGTTGAGCGTGGTGGAAAGCGATGCGGCGTGGCTGTCTGCCCGGGCGGCGAGCAGGAGGATGCGGGGGTGAATCGACGCGGTGACCATGTGAGTCTCCCTGGAAACTGGGGTGTGCAACCACCGCCGCCACCGGTGCGATGCGCAACGGTGGCGGCGGCCCGAACGGGTTGGTCTACCGGGTGCTCCCTGCGGATTCCGGCGGGCCTCGCGGCCCCCCGCCCGAGCCGCCAAAAAGGGGGCACGAGCGAAGAAGCCGCAGACTCTGCGGATCAGAAACCCTGCGGCTTTCGCTGCAGGGAGCACTAGCGGGAGACCAATCCCGATCACGCCTTTTTCGCGTGACCGGCGCAGTATAGCGACGGGGTCTCGGTTTCCGGGGAGCGTTCTGGCTCGTGGTCAGCAACAATACCAGTACCCCCTATCCGTATTGATCACCCCATGGACATCAAGGAAGACGATCTCACCGGTCCGGAAATTCTGGATCTGCTCAACGAGCACCTGCGGAACATGTACGAGTGGTCGCCACCCGAGAGCGTGCATGCGCTGGATGTGTCCCGACTCAGAAGCCCCGACATCACGTTCTGGACAGCGTGGCAGAACGGACTGCTGATGGGTTGTGGCGCGCTGAAGGCGATGGGGCCGACCCAGGGTGAAGTGAAGTCGATGAGGACACCCACCGCGCGGCGTGGCCAGGGCGCGGGCCGCCGGATGCTGGAGCACATCGTGGCCGTGGCCCACAGTCGCGGCTACGAAGGCCTGAGCCTGGAAACCGGCAGCCAGTCCGGGTTCGAAGCCGCGCGCACGCTCTACGAAAGCTTCGGCTTCGAGCGCTGCGGGCCATTCGGCGACTACGTCGAGGACCCCAACAGCGTGTTCATGCGTTTGCGCCTGCGCTGAGCACGAAGTTTGGCCTGCAGGGCGCGTGGCCTGGGGCCGGGATTCAGAAAACGCGTCATCGCGATGCGAAAGTGTCCCTGTCCAACGCCACCCGCTGCCTGGTTGCCCTCGCCTCGTCTTCATCCAGAAACCGCGTAGAAGGCAGCCTATGAACAACCGCATCCAGATCGATGAGGCCGGCACGGATACCAGCCTGAATCCAGCGCACGTCGTTGGGAGCCCCTCGGGTGTACTTCGAGATCGCTGCGTCGTTCGCATCCAGAAAGAACGCCTTGATGCCATTCCTCGAGATCAGCCTCATCCGGTCTTCCCATCCATCTGGCAGCGTCAGCAGCCTGGGTGAGACGGGGTCGATGAAGGCGTCGTTTTGAAGCTGGTCGCCTCCCCGCGCGCGCATGTCGGGCACCGCACTGGCATGCGCGATGAGTTCCGCTCCCTGAGCCTGGAAATAGCTGTTGCCCAGCCAGCGGTGGTCCTGGCCTCCGGTGTTGATGACCCAGCGGATGGGTTGGTCCGCGAGGCGGCGGGCCGCCTGATCGATGTCGCGGGCGCTGAGGTGGGTCGCTCCACTGTCGATCAGCACGGCGCCACCAGGCGTGAGCACCAGGCCGATGTTGGCATTCAGGGCTTCATTCAGGGGCGTGCGCCCGCCGATGTCGCCCACGTGGACGTAGACGCCTTCGGTCAGTTTTTCAAAGCGAACTTCAACCGCCCCCGAAGTAATGTGCAGAAAGGCGATGAGCATGGCGACGAAGGTTTTTGACATGGCTCGGGGTTGGAGGTGCATTCAGGGCAGGTCGCGTTTGGGTACCACGGGCATACCGGCCTCACGCCAGCCTTCAATGCCGCCACGCAGGTAGCGCGCATCGACGCCAGACGCGCGCAGATGCAGTGCGGTGTCGCGGCTGACCTCGTGGCCGTGGACGCAGTAAACCGTGACGGGGCGATCGCGGGGAATGGAGGCCGCCCATTGCGCCACGGCGGCGGGGTCGTGCCAGGTGGCGCCGGGCAACTGGGTCGTTGCTTGCTCGAAGGCGCCGACGCGCCGCACGTCCAGCACCAGGCTGCCCGCCACATCGGCGTGTTCCACCACCAGCGCCTCGTTGGCGGGTTCAAGGGTATGGGTTTCCATGAAGATGGCCTCAGCGCAGTAGGGTAAAAGCCAGCCCGACCGCCGCGCATGCGCCGAGCAAGGGAAGCACGCCGACCTTGAAGCGGAACAGCGCCACCGCAGCGGCCAACGTGATCGCAGCCGAGACGGCATCGAACGCACCATCGAAGCCTTGCGGCCACCACACGTGGTATGCAAAGAAGAGAGCGAGGTTGAGGATGACGCCGACCACAGCGGCGGTGATGGCGGACAACGGTGCGGTGAAGCCGAGCTTGCCGTGGGTGGCTTCCACCAGCGGGCCCCCCGCGAGGATGAGCACGAAGGACGGCAGGAAGGTGAAGAAGGTGACCACGGTGGCGGCGATCACTGCGCCGAGGAACAAGGCGTCCGGCCCCAGCACGGCGTGGTTCCAGCCGCCCACATAGCCCACGAAGGCCACCACCATGATCAGCGGGCCGGGTGTGGTTTCACCCAGGGCCAGGCCATCGATCATCTGCGGGCCGCTGAGCCACTGGAAGGTTTCCACAGCGCCCTGGTACACGTAGGGCAGCACCGCGTAGGCACCGCCGAAGGTCAGCAGCGCGGCCTTGGTGAAGAACCAGCCCATCTGGGTCAGGGTGGCTTCCCAACCCTGCCAGGCCACCAGCACACCCATGGCCAGCAGCCAGAGCGCGAGCCCCACGGCCAGCACCCGCGCCAGCCGGCCATACGAGAAACGCGCGTGCGTCGGGGTGGGCGTGTCGTCGTCGATCAGCGCAGGGCCATAGCCCTTGACGGCACTGTGCCCACCACCCAATGTGAACACCTGTGGCCAGCGCCTGGACCCCAGCCAGCCGATGAGCCCGGCGGCCGCCACGATGGCAGGAAACGGCGTGTCGAACGCGAAGATGGCGACGAAGGAAGCGGCAGCAATGCCCCACATCCAGGCGTTCCTGAGCGCTCGCGTGCCGATGCGGTGGGCCGCGTGCAGCACCAGCGCGGTGACAGCGGGCTTGATGCCGTAGAACAGGCCCGCGACCACGGGCACATCGCCAAAGGCCAGGTAAATCCACGACAGCGCGATGAGGATGAACAGGGACGGCAACACGAACAAGGCGCCCGCCACGATGCCACCCCAGCTGCGGTGCATCAGCCAGCCGATGTAGGTGGCAAGCTGCTGCGCCTCGGGGCCGGGCAACAGCATGCAGTAATTGAGCGCGTGCAGGAAACGGTTCTCGCTGATCCAGCGACGGCGCTCGACCAGCTCGGTGTGCATGATCGCGATCTGCCCGGCCGGCCCACCGAAACTGATGAAGCCGAGCTTGAGCCAGAAGCGCAGCGCCTCGGCGAAAGACACGGGGTCGGGTCGGTTCATGGTCGTGCCGGCTGAGCGGGGTTGGCGAACAGGGCGTCGAACACGGTGCAGGCCGCGTCCAGCAAGGTGCCGTCCTCGAGGTGCAAGGCGCGCAGCCCGGCCAGCACGGCCTCGAGGCCGCTGGCTTCGGGCGTTGGCATGCCACCTGCGTCCAGGAAATGCACGGCCGCGCCCAATCGACTGAGGCGGGTGTCCTGCTCCAGCCCGAAACTGGCCAGCAACACCTCGAACGTGACGCGCGCGCCGACGTGGCTGAAACGCGCTCCGTCGAAATCGAAGCCCACTGCACCACGAGGGAGGGCCTTGACCTCGTCCAGCCAGATGAACTGCGCCTGCGGATCGATGAAACGTCGAATCAGCCAGGCGCTCGCGAGCCGGTCCACCCAGGGTCGAGCGCGGGTGGCCCAGCGTCTTCCCTGGAATTTGCGTGCGTCCAGCCTGGGGATACCGTGGTCAGCCACCGCGCGCGGCTCGCTGTGCGAGAAGCGCGCGTCCAGCGCCGCCCGCGCATCGACCAGCGCCGCATCGGCCTGCAGCGTGGCTTCGCCGGGGTAGTAGTCAATGGATTGAATGTCGCGCTGCGCCTGTTCGATGGCGCGCCACTGGCGCCGCGCTTCCGTTTCACCGGCGGCTGGCAAAACGGCCAGCCACTCGTCCAGCGTGTTGCGCCATTGCGCATAGGCCGCGCTGCGATCGAACAGGGCCAGCACCTCGTCGCGTTGGGCATCGTCGATGGGTGTCAGCCACATCACTTGGGCCGCGCCGCCGTGCTGGCGCACCTCGTCGACCACAGGCTGAAAGCTTTCCTGCTGCTCCTGCGGAAGCAGGTAGGCACCATCTCGCAAGAGCGGGCAGCCCAATGCCTTGAGCGCGCGCCAGACGCGCAGCCGAACCGCCGTGGGCTGGGTGGGCAGGGTGAGAAACAGGACGGACCACATGATTTGAAATATAGCCTACAAATCTTGCAGCAACTATTTCAACAAATCAAACAGGGTCATGCGCTTCGATAGACTTGCCCGCAACCGGATCCCGGCGAAACATGCCTTCACCATCGACCACCGCGTTGCGGCATCACCACCACTTCCATCATGGCAATGGGGCGGCCGAGCGTGGCACACGGGCGGTAATGTGGATCACCGCCGCAGCGATGCTGGTCGAGATCGTCACGGGCTGGTGGTTCAACTCCATGGCCTTGCTGGCCGACGGCTGGCACATGAGCTCGCATTTCGTCGCTCTCGGTGTGAGCGCCCTGGCGTATGCCGCCTCCCGGCGCTACGCCGAGGACCACCGCTTTGCCTTCGGCACCTGGAAGATCGAAGTGCTGGGCGGATTTGCCAGCGCCCTTTTCCTCTTGGGCGTGGCGGCATTCATGGTGGTGGCGTCGGTGGAACGGATTCTTCAACCTCAGACCATCCGCTACCAGGAAGCCCTGGCCGTGGCCGTGTTGGGTCTGCTGGTTAATGTGGTGTGCGCGCTGATCCTGGGCAAGGCACATCACCATGACCACGGTCACAGCCACGGAACACAGGGTCACCATGACGCGCCCGCACACGACGACCTGAATCTGCGGGCCGCCTACCTGCATGTGGTGGCCGACGCGACCACTTCAGTGCTGGCGATTGCGGCGCTGGTGGGCGGATGGTGGCTGGGCTGGTCCTGGCTGGACCCGGTGATGGGCATCGTGGGCGCAGGTCTGGTGGCCTACTGGGCCAGGGGCCTGATCGTCGAGACCAGCAAGGTGTTGCTCGACCGGGAAATGGACCACCCGGTGGTGGAGGAGATTCGCGAAGTGGTCGAAGGGGCCGGACCGAAGGGTACTGTGACACTCACAGACCTGCACGTCTGGCGCGTGGGCCGTGAGGCCTATGCCTGCGCCATCGTGGTGGTCACCACCCTGCCCGATCTCACGCCCGCCCGCTTGCGCGACTTGCTGGGTGTGCATGAAGAAGTGGTCCATGCCACGATCGAAATTCACCTCGAACCCGAACCTGATCCCGCCAGGCTATGAAGTCAGTGCCCCGCAGTGGGCCAGTGAGGGTGCTGGTCATCGACCACAAAGGCGTGCGCATGACGCATTCGGCCGCCGGTACCCACGGTCCCCTGGATGTGAAGGTGCCCGGCTGGCAGATCCGGATGGTCGTGCTCGATCACATCCGGGTCTTCGGCTGGCCAAACCCGCGACGCGAAACAGGCGCCCAGTGCACCTGCAACGCCCAGCACCGCGAAGGTCGCCGGCATGCCGTAGCGAACGCCGGCCCAACCTGCCAGGGGATAGAACAACAACCAGCAGGCATGCGACAAAGCGAACTGCGCCGCAAACAACGCTGGGCGATCCTCCGGATTGGACGACCGCCGCAGCAACCGCCCGGCGGGCGTCTGGGCAGTCGAGTAGCCCAGACCGAGCACGAACCACAGGGCCATGAGGGAGGCTTGCCCCACCACCACCCAGCGGCCCATGAGCAGCCCCATAACCATCAAGCCAACGCCGCCGAGCATCGCCGTGCGATCGGGCAGCTTCTCCAGCAGTTGTGGCAACGCCAGTGCAGCCACCAAGGAGCCAGCGCCGAAACTGCCCAACGCCAGAGCGACCGCGCTCTGGCTCAGTCCCATGCCGGCCTGAACGATGACCACCGTGTTGACGAACACCATGGAGCCCGCCGCCGCCACGGCCGCGCTGACGGCCAGCAGTCCGCGCAGACGCGGCGTGGCCAGGTAGATGCGCAGCCCGCGCGTCGTTCGCTCGTAGATACAGCGACGCTGCGGCGCCGGATGCGCGGGCAACGTCACCGAGACCACCAGCGCCGCAGAGGCCAGGAAGCCCACCACCGTGCCCGCAAACAGATCGTAAAAACCGATCACCTTGAGCAGGGCGGCCGCCAGCATGGGACTGACCAAACTCTCCAGGTCGTAGGCCAGCCGGGAAAGCGACAGGGCCTTGGTGTATTCCTTCTCCTGCGGCAGCACATCTGGAATGGTGGCCTGAAAGGTAGGTGTAAAGGCGGCTGAGGCCGACTGCAGCACAAAGATCAGCACGTACACCTCCCAGATCTGGGAAACGAACGGCAGCAACAGCGCCACGGCCGCGCGAACCAGATCCAGAGCGACCAGCATGGTGCGCCGGGGCAGGCGATCCGCAAACGCCGCAGCCACCGGCGCCACACCCACGTACGCGATCATCTTGATGGCAAGCGCTGTGCCCAGCACCATGCCCGCGTTGTCCCCGGCCAGCTCGAAAGCCAGCAAGCCCAGCGCGATCGTGGCCAGCCCGGTCCCGATCAAGGCAATCACCTGCGCAGCGAACAGGTGGCGGTAGGTGCGGTGGCCAAGGATGTCCAGCATGGCGTCCTGCCTGATTAAAGGTAGCGGCTGATCTCCCTGAACTCGTCCAGCGAATGCCGATGCCCCTTGACGGCAGGACCCACGAGGTCTTCAAGACAGTGATCGATGTGGTCCTGAATAAGCGCCTTTTTGGCCTGTTGAATGGCTTTTTCCACCGCCTGCAGTTGCTGCGCAATGTCCAGACATTCCCGCCCCTGCACGACCATTTCGATGGTGCTGGTCAGGTGTCCGCTGGCTCGACGAAGGCGCTTGATGATGGCCGGATGGGAAGCGTGTGTGTGCGGTTGTTTCATGTTTGATCGTATCCCCTCGGGGGGGTTACTATATCGCCCTTGCTCACATCGAACACCAACCTCTGCATGAGCCCTCGTTTTGCTTGCTTGCTGCGCCCCGACCGGGTGGCGATGGGCATACGTTGGCTGGTGCTGATGGTGATCCTTTTCGGAGCCCTCATCTCGTCGGTGGGCAGCATGAACTCCCATGGCATCGCGGCCATCGCGGCAGCGGTCCATGCAGATCCCGTGTTCCAGGACGACACGCACGATCACGCGCACAGTGATGCTCACGAAGATGACGACGGTGATCTGGTGTTGGGGCATGGTGCAAGCTCCGATCATCCCCACCATGGGGCCGACCACTCGCACGACAAAGCCCATGCGCTGCCTGCTGCATGGCGAGCCGCCACACCGCCGCTTCCGGTCTGGTTCGGGGACGTGGGACCATGGATCGAAAGCGTGCAGGCTTCCAGGCTTGAACGCCCTCCCATGGGCTGAGTCCGCCCGCTTGCTCTCGCGCGGCTTCGCGCCGCGCTTCCTTTTTTTTCAGACCATCGGAGTCTCCATGCACAGCCATGTTCACGACTGGCTGCCGCGTTCGCCATGGGCGATCGGGCATCCTCGTCTCTTCTTGCTCTTTGCCCTCTTCATCTGCCTGCTGCTGGGCACGGTGGAGGCCTTTGCCCACGCAGTCACCGAAGGTGACAAGGGCTACATCCAGGAAATCTCGGGGGTGAACCTGCTGCCCTTTGTGTACCTGGGTGCCAAACACATGATGACGGGCTACGACCACATCCTGTTCCTGTTCGGCGTGATCTTCTTTCTCTACCGCATCAAACACATCGGCATCTATGTGAGCTTGTTTGCACTGGGTCACTCCACCACCATGATCCTGGGCGTGTACTTCAACGTCGGGATCAACAGCTACCTGATCGACGCGATCATCGGTTTGTCCGTCGTCTACAAGGCACTGGACAACATCGGCGCGTTCCAGCGCTGGCTCGGGTTCCAGCCCAACACCAAGGTGGCCACGCTGGTGTTCGGCTTGTTCCACGGCTTTGGCCTGGCCACCAAGATCATCGAGTACGAGATCTCGCCCGACGGGCTGGTGCCCAACCTGCTGGCCTTCAACGTAGGTGTGGAAATCGGGCAGTTGCTGGCCCTGGCGGTCATCCTGATCGGCATGAGCTACTGGCGCCGCACGCCAAGCTTCCTTCGCCACGCCTACACAGCCAACGTCGCCATGATGAGCGCGGGCTTCATTCTGGTAGGCATGCAGCTCACCGGCTATTTCGTGTCGTGAACACCCAAGGAACATTCAACATGTACAACAGCGATACCCCCTTGCGCGCCGAGCTGCCTTCTTCAAAACAGCTCTTTCGCTCCACCATCCTCGCCGCCGTCTCTGCGCTGGTGCTGCTGGTCACCGTCGTCCTTCCTGCCGAGTACGGCATCGATCCCACCGGCATCGGTCGCGTTCTGCGCATGACCGAGATGGGCGACATCAAGCAACAGCTGGCGGCGGAGGCTGCGGCCGATGCAGCTGCAACCACTGCAGCACCACCGCAGGCAACGCCAGGCGCGGCCGCGACCACAGCGGTGCAACCCGCAGCGCCCGCTCAGGTAGCGCCCGTGCCACAGGTTGCATGGCGCGACGAAATGCCCTTCACGCTGACACCAGGAGAAGGCACGGAAATCAAGCTGAAGATGGCCGAGGGCGCCAAAGCGCAGTACGCGTGGATCGTCGAAGGGGGCGCGGTCAACTTCGACACCCACGGTGACGCGCCGGGCAAGTCGATCAGCTACGAAAAAGGTCGCGGAGTGGCTTCTGATGAAGGAGTGCTGGAGGCCGCATTCACGGGCAATCACGGCTGGTACTGGCGAAACAGGGGTCAGGCGAACGTGAAGGTCGTTTTGCGCACGAGCGGCGACTACACCGACATCAAACGGATGAAGTAACCGAGAAGCGCTGCGAAATTGGTCGCAGCGCTTGCTCACCTGATTGGTGCCGGCATGTTCTGACAACTCGTTGCCAAGTACTCCACCAACCACTTCATCTGGCCGGCATCGAATTCGTTGGCGCCACCCAGAACCATCGTTCCGCGCAAAGCTGCGGAACCCGGTGCTTGAGCAAACACCATGTGGGAACGCTCGCCGCCTGCCACCACCACGCGAGTCTGCAAGCGGGGCCCCGAGGTGGGCAGCGTTATTTCGCCGCCGTCGAGTCCTCGAGATCGCACGCGCAGCCTGCAGACGTCATCCAGTTCGTAGCGCCAGTGGTGTTCGAGGTAACTATGTTGGCCAATGGTGTTCATGGCGCTCAGCGTGGCGTCTGTGCTCATTCCGTAGGTCAGCACCAACGCCCCGTCTTCGGTTGGGTAGCCGTCCGCGCAGGCGGCCAGCCACACCGCAGTGCCGGCCAGCAGCGCCACGCGCAGCGCTTTCCATCGCCTCATGTGGGGTGCTGCACCTCTTCGGTGCCCTCGGCCACGTCCTTTGGCAAGGGGGTGGCCAGCACCTTGTCGATGGAGCGGCCGTCCATGTCCACGATCTCCAGGCGCCAGCTCTCCCACATCACCATGTCGGTCACCTTGGGCAGGCGGCCGGTGAGCAGCATCATCATGCCGCTGAGGGTGTGGTAGCGGCCGCGCTCTTCGTCGGGCACGGTGATCAGTCCCAGCCGATCCTTGAGTTCGGGCACCGGGATGTGACCATCGAGCAGCCAGCTGCCGTCCTCGCGCTGCATGGCCCAGGAGGTTTCCGGGTCCTTGGGGCTGAACTCGCCGGTGATGGCTTCGATCAGGTCCTGCAAGGTGACGATGCCCTGCACTTCGCCGTACTCGTCGATGACGAAGGCCATGTGCACGTCGGACTGGCGGAAGTTGTCGAGCAGCTCCATGCCGGTGATGGTTTCGGGCACGTACAGCGGGTCCTGCAGCGGCTGGGCGGTCAGCTCGCGGGATTCGCCACGCAGTGCCTGCGAAAGCCACTTGCGGGCGTTGACCACGCCCACCACCTGGTTCATGTTCCCGCGCACCACGGGAAAGCGGGCATGGTCCGAAGACTCCACGCGGGCCATGTTGACCTCGAACGGCTGGTCCAGGTCGAGCGTCACCACGTCGCTGCGCGGCACCATCAGCGAACCGATCTGCCGGTCGTCGAGGCGGAACACGTTGCGCACCATGGTGTGCTCGTGCGATTCGATCACGCCCGCCGTGGTCCCTTCGGCCAGCATGGCGTGGATCTCTTCCTCGGTGACCGAGTTGCCGTTGCTCTCCTTCACGCCCAGCAGCTTGAGCAGTGCGCGGGTGGAGACCGAGAGCAGCAGCACGAAGGGCTTGGTGGCCACCGCCAGCCAGTCGACGGGACGTGCCACCAGGCGCGCCAGCGTCTCCGGGTAGGACTGGCCGAGGCGCTTGGGCACCAGTTCCCCCACCACGATGGAGAAGTAGGTGATGAGCACGACGACCAGGCCGGTGGCGGCGTAGGCGTTGTAGGGCTCTGCCACGCCCAGGCCGGCCAGCCACAGGGCGAATGGCGCCGCCAGCGCGGCCTCGCCGACGATCCCGTTGAGCACACCGATGGAGGTGATGCCGATCTGGATGGTGGAAAGAAAACGGGTGGGGTCTTCGCCCAGCTTCACGGCGGCGGCTGCGGACTTGTCGCCTTCGTCGATGAGTTTCTGCAGACGCACCTTGCGGGCGGAAACCAGCGCCAACTCTGACATGGCAAACAAGCCATTGAGCAGAATCAGCGCGAACAGTATGGCAATTTCCATGGTGGGGCTTCGTGCTCCCGGGTCACTCGTCGCGACCGCCAGCCAGCCCCAGCAGGGACAGCAGGGCCTGGAACACGTTGAACAGGCTCAGGTACACACCCAGCGTGGCGGTGATGTAGTTGGTTTCCTCGCCGTCCTGCACACGCTTGAGGTCGTACAGGATGAAGGCCGAGAAGATGCCGATGGCCAGCACGGAAAGCGTGATCATCAGCGCGCCGGACTGGATGAACACGTTGGCGATGCCCGCCACCAGCAACATGATCATGCCGATGAACAGGAATTTGCCCATGTTGGTGAGGTCGCGCTTGACGATGCTGGAGAGCGAGGCCATGCCGAAGAAGATGGCGGCCGTGCCGCCGAACGCCGTCATGATCAGGCTCGAACCGTTGGAAAAGCCCAGCACCATGGCCAGCAGGCGCGAGAGCATGAGGCCCATGAAGAAGGTGAAGGCCAGCAGCACCGGCACGCCGGCGGCCGAGTTCTTGGTTTTCTCGATGGCGAACATGAAGCCGAAGGCGCCGCCAAGGAAAACGATCAGACCCATGAAGCCGGTGAGCCCGGCGGTGATGCCCGTGGCCACGCCCACCCAGGCGCCTAGCACGGTGGGCAGCATGGACAGGGCCAGCAGCCAGTAGGTGTTGCGAAGCACGCGGTTGCGGGCGGTGGTGTCCAGCGTGGACGAGGGATTCGCGTAGGTATTGAGTGGCGTGTTCATGTGAAGTGTCTGATGGTTGAGTGAATGAAGAAAAGAAAAGAAGACAAGAAGATCAGCGCGCAGCCGCAGCCTTCTGCCGTTTGGCGCGCGCGCGGATGTTGAGCCCCTCGACCACGAGCGAGAACGCCATGGCGGCGTAGATGTAGCCCTTGGGCACTTCCTGGTCGAAGGCTTCGGCGGTGAGCGCCATGCCCACCATGACCAGGAATGCCAGGGCCAGCACCTTCACCGATGGGTGGCGGTCGACGAATTCGCCGATGGGCTTGGCGGCGATCAGCATCACGCCCACGGAAATGACCACGGCGGCCACCATCACGCTGATGTGGTCGACCATGCCCACGGCAGTGATCACCGAGTCGAGCGAGAACACGATGTCGATGATGGCGATCTGGCCGATGATTCCCCAGAACAGACGGGATCCTGTGGCGCGCAGCATTTCGTCGTCGGTGGGTGCGGTGGCGTGGCGTTCCCCCACCTCGACCTCGACGAAGATTTCGTGCGACGCCTTGTACAGCAGGAACAGGCCGCCGAACAGGAGCACGATGTCCCGGCCGCTGATGCCCTGACCCAACACCGTGAAAAGGTCTGCCGTGAGACCCATGATCCAGCTCAAGGTGAACAGCAGCAGCAGCCGCGAGACCATGGCGAAGCCAATGCCCAGCCTTCGCGCCTTGTCGCGCAGGTGGGGCGGCAGGCGGCTCACCAGGATGGAGATGAAGATGATGTTGTCGATGCCCAGAACGATTTCCAGGGCGGTCAGCATCGCAAAAGCGATCCAGACATTGGGGTCGGAAAGGAGTTCCATCATGGTGGAGAAGGCCGGTTTTTGTGCCAGTGAGAGGCACGGAAGACGGTGAGCACCGTCGGAAGCGGGCCCGGCGACATGGCCGGGCAAGCCCTCAGGCGAGGGCGATGAAGCTTCGGGGAGGGCGCTGTGGCCCGTCCAGCGCGGGTGGTGTCCACTCGATGATCAGGTGATCACGAGGGAGATCCCAGGGTGTGGCGACGGTCATTTCACCGATCGCCACGTCAAGGCATTCGGGCAACTCGGGAATCTCGTCCAGCAGGCCATGCACGGCATCGAGTGCGGACATGGTGCCCTTCACCGTCATGTCGAGCGAAGCCTTTGACGCCTCGACCACCACGCCGGCGGTGTTGGGCGAGGATTCCAGCGCGTCGGTGTTGGCGAACGTGAATGCGCTGACGCTGCAGAAGAACTGCAAGGCAAACAGGGCGAGGAGCCAGCGGCGCATGGTGGTGGGATTCTAGCGCTCACCGGGGAGCGTCACCATTCATTCGATCGTCTGCAACACCCGCGCGAGTTCGTGAATGTCCGCTGGCTTGAGCAGGTGGTGGTCGAAACCCGCGGCCATGATGCGCTCCTTGTCGTTCGCCTGGCCCCAGCCCGTGAGCGCGACCAGCACCGCACCCGCCAGGGAATGGGTGGCGCGGATACGGCTGGCCAGTTCGTACCCGTCCATCACGGGCATGCCGATGTCGATGAAGGCGATGGTGGGCGGGTTGGCCGACATGGCTGCTAGCGCTTCACGACCGCCATAGGCCACCGAGGTACTGGCCCCCATCAGGCCGAGCAGGTGCGCCAGCGAGTCGGCGGCGTCGCGGTTGTCGTCCACCACGAAGATGCGGTGGCCACCGGCCACGTCGTGCGTGACAGCGGGCGAAGCGGGTTCGGTTGCTGCCGCGATGGCAGGGGCCAGAGGGAGCTCCACCGTCATGGTGGTGCCGGAACCGGCTCCCCCGCTGGTGGCGTGCACTCGGCCACCGTGCAACTCCACCAGGCTGCGCACCAGCGTGAGCCCGATGCCCAGGCCACCCTGCGCGGCGCGCGATGTGCCGCTGACCTGGACAAACATGTCGAACACGTTGTCCAGCATGTGCGGCGGGATGCCGATGCCGGAATCCGTCACCTGCACCTGCACGGTGCTGTCGTCCGCTCTCATGGCGACCAGGATGCGTCCATTGGGTGGGGTGTACTTGGACGCGTTGTTGAGCAGGTTGGCGAACACCTGGGTCAGGCGGACCACATCGCCATGCACGGTGCACGGCGCGCACTGCAGGTCCAGCATCAGTTCCTGCCCCGCCGCCACAAACAGCGGCTTGCTCACCTCCACCGCGTCCAGCACCACACGATCCAGGGCCACGGTCGCCGGCTGAAGTTCAATCTTGCCGCGCGTGATGCGCGAGACCTCCATGAGATCGTCGATGAGCCGCACCATGTGGGTGAGCTGCCGCTCCATCATGGCGTAGAGCGATTGAGCCTTTTCCGGGCTGGGCCCCATTTTCGAAAGAATGGTCAGGCCGGTGCGCAGAGGAGCGAGCGGGTTGCGCAGTTCGTGTGCCAGCGTGGCGAGAAATTCCGTCTTGCGCTGGTCCGCCTCGTGCAAGCCTTCGAGCGTGGCGCGCAGCTGGTGTTGCCGTTTCCTGGCGGCCAGTGCCGTTCTCACCGAACTCACCAGTGAAGAAGCGCGCATGGGCCGCTCGAGCACGGTGAGGTTGGCCAGTTGCTCTACAGCTTCGGTGATGGCGATCGAATCCACGCCCGAACGGGCCACGACGATGACCGGCAGATCGGACCAGGGAGGTTGCGCCCTCAAGGCGAGCATGACGCGCCCGAAGCCCAGATCGGCGAGCACCTCTTCGGCGATCACCACGGCACCGGCGCCTGCCGTCATTTCGGCCGCCAGAGCCGCGGCGTCTGCACACGATTCCGCCGAAATGCCCGACCGCGCGAGCAAGCGGGTGACCATGACGGCATCCTTCGCCGTGACCATCTTGAGCAGAACGCGCAGCTCGGTGTTCTGCTCTTCGGCGTCAGTCATGGGGCGTTCGTGCCTTCGGGGCTACCGGCGTTGGTCAAAGGAATGGGCACGCCGGTGAGAATGCCGCGGAACTGCCGCAAAGGTGGACCCACTGAAATCCCGTTGGGATCGATGCGGAAGCCGCGGATGCTGCGCTCGTGTTCGCCGCTGCGCTTCTTCACCATCGAGATCGCTTGCCGCACCTCGCCTTCTGCCTCGTAATAGCGCATGAGCACCACGGCATCGGCCAGGTAACTCGCGTCCACGGGCGAACTCATCTGGGTGCCGATGAGGCCGTGCTGGGCACCGATCAGGATGGTCGCCACGTCGGACTGGCCCAGGAAGGTCAGCAGTTCATGCAGTTGCACGACCAGGAAGCGTTCGTCCGGCATGGCGTTGAGATAGCCGTTCAGGCTGTCGATGATCACCACCCTGGCCCCATGCTGCGTGACGGCCTGGCGGATCTCGTGCACGAATTCACCCGGGGAGAGTTCGGCTGGATCGACCTGGCGCACCCGGATCCGGCCCGATTCGATGTGCTTGTCCAGCGGCAGGCCCATGCCTCTCGAACGGGAGCGCAAGGTGCCAATGCTTTCATCAAAGATGAACAACGCGGCGCTTTCTCCACGCTCGGCCGCGGCCACCGCAAACTGCGCGGCCACGCTGGATTTACCGGTACCTGGCGCCCCGACCAGCAAGGTGCTGGTTCCACGCTCGATGCCACCCCCCAGCAATTCGTCGAGCTCTTTCAGGCCACTGGGAAGCTTGAGGTGCTTCACCGCTTCCACATGTTCCGCCGCCACCAGGCGGGGGAACACGACAAGGCCGCCCTTGACGATCTTGTAGTCGTGGTAGCCGCCCCGGAAGGACTGCCCCCGGTACTTGAGCACGATGAGCCGGTTTCGTGTGCTGCCGTAGTCTGGGTGGATCTGCTCCAGCCTCACCACCGCGTGCGAAATGCTCTGCACCTGCAGGTCATGTTCCGTCGCTGTCATGTCGTCCAGCAGCAGCACAGTGCAGTTGCGCCCGGCAAAGAACTGCTTGAGCGCCAGAATCTGGCGGCGGTAGCGCAGCGAATTGCCGGCCAGCAGGCGCAGTTCCGAAAGAGAATCGAACACCACCCGGGTCGGGTTGCTGCGGTTCACCTCTTCGAGAATGCGAGCGGTGGTCTCGCCGAGCTCGACCTCGGAAGGATGGAAGATGGTGTACTGCTCGTCGGGCGATAGCGCATCCTGGCCCGGCAGCATCTCCCTGACGTCAATGCCGTCCAGGGTCCAGCCATGCGACTCCGCCACACCCTGGAGCTCTTCAGCGGTTTCCGAAAGGGTGATGTACAGCACGCGCTCACCCCTGCGCACCCCTTCGGACAGGAATTGCATGGCGAGGGTGGTCTTGCCGGAGCCGGGGTTGCCTTCCACGAGGTACAGACGCCCTCGGGTCAGGCCTCCGCCCAGGACATCATCCAGGCCGGGCACGCCGGTCTTGTGTAGGTGGGTCAGGGTTTCGGTGCTCATTCGTATCCTGATGCGTCAAGGTTCGTTGTTATTGCCATCACGCCAGGAATTCTCCCGTGCGGATCACGGCCCTCTTGTAGGACAAGTGCCCATCCAGCATTTCCAGCCGCTGCATTCAGAAGACTTGTCTAACCCGATTGCTGCAGCTTTTTCCAGCGTGGCTTGCTGTTCTCTTCGGTCGTCTTGGCACGCGGCGTGCCCTGTGTTGGTTCACCGCCAATTGCAACCTGGGAGTTCGTCATGTCCACCACCTCCACGCCGCAGAAGCCGAAGTCCGGAAAAAAAAGCACGCCCAAAGCACCGCGCCGCCAGCCCGTCCGCATGCCGGCCCAGCACCTCGGGCCGACCGACCAGGAGTCGGACCTGGATCTCCAGCCCCGTTTCATGGCCCCGGACTACCAGGGAAGCCAGAAACTGCAAGGCCAGACGGCGCTGATCACGGGTGGCGATTCCGGCATTGGCCGCGCCGTGGCCATTCTGTACGCCCGCGAAGGCGCGGACGTGGCAATCACTTACCTCTCGTCCGAAGACGACGCGGAGGACACCCGCCGCTGCGTGGAGGCCGAGGGGCGGCAGTGCCTGGTGCTGCAGGGCGACGTGAAAGACGCAGCCTGGTGCGAGCAGGCGGTGGCCGAAACCATGAAAGCCTTTGGCCGCCTGGATGTGCTGGTGAACAACGCCGCGTTCCAGAAGCATGAAGCGTCCATCGAGGACATTGACGACGACCGTTTGCGGGAAACCTGGGACACGAACCTGGGGGGCTACTTCCGCATGACCCGGGCGGCCTTGCCACACCTGCAGGAAGGCGCCTGCATCATCAACACCGGTTCGGTCACCGGCTTGCGGGGCAGTGCAGAACTGCTCGACTACGCGGCCACCAAAGGCGCCATCCACGCCTTCACCAAGTCGCTGGCCAGCAACCTGCTGGAGCGTGGCATTCGCGTGAACGCAGTGGCCCCCGGCCCCGTGTGGACTCCCCTGAATCCCAAGGATCTGCCCGCCAGCAAGGTGGCCGAGTTCGGACAGAAAACCGACTTCAAGCGCGCCGCCCAGCCCGAAGAACTGTCACCGGCTTATGTGTTCCTGGCTTCACCCTGCTGCTCGAGCTACATCACCGGCGTCGTGCTCCCTGTGACGGGCAGCGTGGACGCGATCTGATCGGCTCAAAAAAACCGGGGGCGGGCCAGAAGCCCGCCCTCGGTTTGAAACAACATCAGGCGGCTTCAGCTGTTGCCGCCATCCTTGTTCGACTTGCTCGGCGTCGTGGTCCCGCCTTCGTTCTTGCCACCGGCTTGCGGGCTGCGGCTGGAACGCCAGGTGGAGAACTCGTCCGAGAACTTCTTGAAGCGATCCTCGCGCCATTGCTGGTAGTCGTCGTCCAGCGCCCTCATCTGCTCGCGGCGCCACTGGCTGTAGTCGGGATCGAACTGGTCGCGCTGCTGCTGGTCGTAGCCCTGCTGACCGCCATAGCCGTAGCCATAGCCGCCGTAGCCACCCTGGTAGCCCACGCTGCGGCGCTCGTCATCGAACCCGCCGCTGAAACGACCTTGCCGGTCGCGGTCGTACTGGTCGCGCGAATCCTGGTCGTAGCGTTGCTCGCTGTCGCGCATGCCGTACTGGCTGTAGCGGTTGTCCTGACCATGGCGCTGATTCTGGCTACCACGCCCGCCCCAGGGGCTGGGCGATTCGTCGTCCCGGTAGGCACCCAGGTTGTCTTGCCGCCGGCGCCAGTCGTCGTCGCTGCTGCCCAGTTGCGCATGGTCGCGCCCGCGTCCGAAGTCGCCCTGGGGCTGGCGCGAAGACTCGTTCCAGCCGTACTGGCGGCCGGTGGGGCTGTAGCCCTCTTGCTGCCCGCCGCCTTGCTGGCGATTGCGTTTGTCGTGTTGGCCCATCAGAAATCTCCTTGCAATGGTGAATGGATGCAGACACTGCCGCCACATCGACGTGGCTGCCGCAGCATCTGCTTCCATGTGGCAAGGCGCGTACCCGATGGACACCAGCGACCCTGTCCGTCACCCTCACAACCTGGAGAAATCCGGCTTGCGCCGTTCCATGAACGCACCAAACGCCTCGCGCGCGGCAGGCTCGCGCAGCATGCGGCCAAAGCTCGCACCTTCCTCGTCCATCACGGCGAGCACCTGCGGAGCCTGGTTCTTCTTCATGAGGCGCTTGGTTTCCACCAGCGAACTGATGGGTTTGGCGGCGAGCTTGCGTGCCACGGTCTGCGCGTAGCCGGCGGCTTCGGTCGGCGGCAGCACGCGGTTGACCAGGCCGACTTCGAGGGCGGCCTCGGCCATGAAGGGTTCGCCCAGCAGCAGCGCCTCGGCGGCGCGGTGGTAGCCCAGCATCTGCGGCACCAGCAGGCTGGACGCGGCCTCGGGGCACAGGCCGAGGTTGACGAAGGGCATGGAGAAGGCGGCGTTGTCGCCGGCGTACACCAGGTCGCAATGGAACAGCAAGGTGGTGCCGATGCCCACGGCCGGGCCACACACGGCGGCAATCAGCGGCTTGGGAAACTCGGCGATGCCGCGCAGGAAGCGGAACACCGGCGAGTCGCGCCCGGCGGGTGGGTTGTTGAGGAAATCGGCGATGTCGTTGCCGGCGGAAAAGATGGTCTCGCTGCCCTGGATCAACACACAGCGCGCGCTGGCGTCGTCGCGCGCGGCCTGCAGGGCGTCTGCCATGGCGCCGTACATGGCGGCGGTGATGGAGTTCTTCTTGTCGGGACGGTTGAAGGTGATGGTGCAGACGCCGGCTTCGGTGTGGACGAGGATGTCGCTCATGGGTGCCTCGGGTTGTGCAGGGATGGGACCCGGAAATTACCACGAACGGGCGTGCTTTTTTCAGGCGATGGCCCTCTACACTTGCCAACTCATGCGGCTCCGATCCACCTCTTTCCTCGTCCAAAGCCTGGCCTGTGCGATGGCCTTGCTGCTGCTGGCAGCGCCCGCGCTGGCGCAGGCGCCTTCATCCACCACAGGGGCCGAACGTCCCCGCATCGGCCTGGTGCTCTCGGGCGGCGGTGCTCGCGGCTTCGCGCACGTGGGCGTCATCAAGGCGCTGGAGGCCGCCCGCGTGCCGGTGGACGTGATCGTGGGCACCTCCATGGGCGCGATCGTGGGCGGCCTGTACGCCAGTGGCATGAGCGCGGACGAACTGGAACGCGAGATCCAGTCGGTGGAATGGGGCGATCTGTTTGACCGCCGCGAGCCGCGCCAGTTGCTCTCGCAGCGCCGCAAGGAGGAAGACTTCGAGCTCTCGCCCGTGCTGACGCTGGGTTTCCGCAATGGCCAGTTCATCCTGCCCAGCGGCGCGGTGTCGTCGCGCTCGCTGGAGATGCTGCTGCGGCGCTACACGTTGTCCACGCGGCACCTGGCCACCTTCGACGGCCTGCCCACGCCCTTTCGCGCCGTGGCCACCGACATGGAGAACGGCCAACCGGTGGTGCTGGACCATGGCGACCTCGCAGCCGCGTTGCGCGCGAGCATGTCGGTGCCCGGCGTGTTCGCGCCACTCGACCTGGACGGCCGACTGCTGGGCGACGGCGGACTGGTGAACAACCTGCCGGTGGACGTGGCGCGGCGCATGGGCGTGGATGTGGTGATCGCGGTGGACATCGGTACGCCGCTGGGTGGGCGCGCCTCCCTGGGCACATTGTTCGGCGTGACCATGCAGATGGTGCACATCCTGACCGAGCAGAACGTGCGGGCCAGCATCGCCACGCTCACGCCGAACGACCTGCTGCTGCAGCCACCCCTGGGCCAACTGACCTCTGCGGATTTCGGCAAGGTGGCCGAGCTCGTGAAGCTGGGCAACGACTACGGCAAGACGGTGGGCGAGGCCCTGGCGCGCTTCAGCGCGGACGCACCTAGCTACCGGCAATGGGCCCAGGAGCGACAGGCACGGGCGACGGCCAACACCGCGCGCATCGGTGCGGTGGCTTCGGTGAAGTTCGAAGGCGTGAACGAGGCACACGCCGCACGCCTGGCTACCGCACTGGACACCGCCGAAGGCCAGCGCCTGGACGTGCCCCGGCTCGAGCGCGACCTGCAGAAGCTGGCGGCCACGGGCGACTACGAACGGGTGGACTACAGCCTGACACGGCGCGACGACGGCGCCGAAGACCTCACGCTGCGGCTGACCGAGAACACCTGGGGACCCAACTACCTGCGTGTGGGGCTGGACCTGCGCACCGACTTCCAGGGCCAGGGCGCGTTCAACCTGCGCCTGAGCCACAACCGCCACTGGCTCAACGAGAGCGGTGCCGAGTGGCGCAACCGCATCCAGCTGGGCGAGACCCTGGGCCTGTACTCGGAGCTGTTCCAGCCCCTGACGCTGAGAAGCGACCGCTTCGTATCGGGCTATGTGGACGCCAACCTGCGGCGCGTGGAACTGTACGACGACCTGGGACGATCGGTCGCGCTGGTGCGACGGCAGGGCATCCAGGCCGGCCTGGACCTGGGCTGGCCCATGGGCCTGCTGGGCAACGTGGGCGACATGCGCGTGGGCTTGGTGGCGGCGCACCGCAAGGTCACGCCCGAACTCATTGCCGGTGTGTTGCCGCAGGACCTGGTAGGCACGCTGAGCTGGAACGAGGTAGGCGTGCGCGGCGCCGTCATTGCCGACCAGCTGGACTACGCCAACTTCCCCTCGAACGGCTACCGCGCCAAGGGCGAAGTGGTGCTGGGACGGCGCACCTACCACGGTGTGGCCACCGGCAGCGACAGCTTCACACGCCTGGAAGGCACCGCCACCGGTGTGAAGACCTGGGGCGTGCACACGCTCAACGCCGGCGCGCGCCTGGCCTACGCGAGTCAGATCCCACTGGGCGCTGTGGACGAATACGCGCTGGGCGGTTTCCAGCAACTCTCAGGCTACCGAGTGGGACAAGTGGCGGGCAACTACCTGGTGTTCGGCCGTCTCACCTATTACCAGCGCCTGCCCTACAGCGCGGGCGTGGCGCGCGCGCTTTTCGTGGGCGGCTCGCTGGAAGCCGGCAACGCCTGGACGAACCGCAGCGACATCACACTGCGCGGCATGCGCGCGGGCAGCAGCCTCTTCGTGGGCGCAGACACCGGCATCGGGCCGCTGTACCTCAGCATCGTGAGCGCACCGCGCGGCTACACCGGGCTGTACCTGTTCCTCGGCCGACCGTAGCCGGCGAGACGTGCCTCATCCAGAAATGCCGTGGAACCGGCTTTGCCGGGCCACAGGCATTGCCCCCCGGGGGGTGACGCCGCAGGCGGCGCGGGGGGAGATCCTCACACCCGTTCGAAGATGCCGGCGGCGCCCTGCCCCATGCCCACGCACATCGTGACCATGCCGTACTTCTTGTTGTGCCGCTTGAGGGCGTGCACCACGGTGGCAGAACGGATGGCGCCGGTGGCACCCAGGGGGTGGCCCAGCGCAATGGCGCCACCCATGGGGTTGACCTTGCTCGGGTCCAGGCCCAGGGTGTTGATGACGGCGAGCGACTGCGCGGCAAAGGCCTCGTTGAGTTCGATCCAGTCGATCTGGTCCTGCGTCAGGCCGGCGGACTTCAGCGCGGCGGGAATCGCCTCGATCGGGCCGATGCCCATGAGGTGCGGCGGCACGCCGCGCGAGGCGTAGCTGACGAAACGCGCCAGCGGTGTGAGGCCGAAGCGCTGGATGGCGGCCTCGCTTGCGAGGATGAGCGCACCCGCACCGTCGCTGGTCTGCGAGCTGTTGCCCGCCGTGACCGAGCCGCGCGCGGCGAACACGGTGCGCAGTTTGGCGAGGCCTTCGATCGACGTGTCGGGTCGCGCACCTTCGTCCAGATTCACCGTGCGGGTGCTCGTCGTGACTTCGGCACTCTCCAGGTCCACGCTGCGCTCGGTCACTTCCACCGGCGTGATCTCGTCGGTGAACTCGCCGTTCTTCATGGCCAGCACGGCGCGCTGGTGAGACTGAAGCGCAAAGGCGTCCTGATCCTCGCGCGAGACCTTCCACTTCTGCGCCACCTTCTCGGCCGTAAGGCCCATGCCGTAAGCGATGCCGTAGCTCTCCACGTCGTCGGTGTTGGTGAAGATGGTGGGCGAGAGGCTGGGGGAGTTGCCCATCATGGGCACCATGCTCATGCTCTCGGTGCCGGCGGCGATCATCACGTCGGCCTCGCCCACACGGATGCGGTCGGCCGCCATCTGCACGGCCGAGAGGCCGGAAGCGCAGAAGCGGTTGACGGTGATGCCACCCACGCTGTTGGGCAGGCCCGCCAGGATGGCGCCGATGCGCGCCACGTTCAGACCTTGTTGCGCCTCGGGAATGGCGCAGCCGCAGATCACGTCTTCGATGGCCTTGGGGTCCAGGCCCGGGGCCTGCGCGAGCGCGGAACGCAGCGCGAGGGCGAGCATGTCGTCCGGGCGCAGGTGCTTGAAGGAACCCTTGTGCGAACGGCCGATGGGGGTGCGGGTGGCGGCGACGATGTAGGCGTCTTGAATCTGTTTCATGTTGACTCCAAAAGTGTCTTTTCCAGAACACCGCGGAACCGGCTTTGCCGGGCCGCTGGTGTTGCCCCCTTGAGGGGGTCGCGCAAAGCGCGGCAGGGGTGGGTCAATTTCTCACAGGCTTGCCGGTGTTGAGCATGCCCAGGATGCGTTCCTGCGTCTTGGGGTGCACGATCAGCGAGCAGAAGGCCTGGCGCTCCAGCGTCATCAGGTAGTCCTCGTTCACCAGCGTGCCGGGCTCGACGTCGCCGCCGGTGACCACGTTGGCGATCAGCGAGGCGATGTGGAAGTCGTGCTGGCTGATGAAGCCGCCGTCGCGCATATTGACCAGGCTGCCCAGGATGGTGGCCTTGCCATCGCGGCCGGCCACCGGGAACAGGCGCTTGTGCGGCGCGCGGTAGCCGCCGTTGAACAGGCCCTTGGCCTCGTTGATGGCAACGTACAGCAGCTCGTCCTTGTGCGGAACGATCACATCCGAGTGCAGCACGTAGCCCAGCTTGCGCGACTCGATCGCGCTGGTGCCCACCTTGGCCATCGCGGCGGCGGTGAAGCCTTCGGTGAGGAAAGGCAGCAGGTCCTTGCCTGTCGAGGTCTCGGCGTTCTCGGCCGCGCGGCGCGCGATGTACGTGAGGCCACCGGCACCAGGCACCAGGCCCACGCCCACTTCCACCAGGCCGATGTAGCTCTCCATGTGCACCACGCGGCGCGCGCTGTACACGGCCAGTTCGCACCCGCCGCCCAGCGCCAGGCCACGCACGGCAGACACCACGGGCACGTTGGCATAGCGCAGGCGCAGCATGGTCTGCTGCATGAAGCCTTCGGCGTCTTCAATGGCGCTCACGCCCACGGCCATGAAGGCCGGCAGCATGGCCTGCAGATCGGCGCCGGCGCTGAAGGGTTCGTCGCCCGACCAGATCACCAGACCCTGATACTCCTTCTCGGCCAGGTCCACGGCGGCCATCAGGCCTTCGCACACCTCGGGGCTGATGGCGTGCATCTTGGTCTTGATGCTGGCGATCAGCACGTGTTCGTCCAGCGTCCAGATGCGGATCGCATCGTTCTCTTCGATCGTGTTGCCGGCGGTCTCGAACTTCGGGCCGGCTTCGCCCAGCAGCAGCTCGGGAAAATGCTGGCGCTGGTACACGGGCAGTTGCAGGCGGCCTTCGAACTCGCCCTTGGTGGGGTTCCAAGATCCCTGCGCCGTGTGCACACCGCCCGCATCGGCCACCGGTCCCTTGAACACCCAATCGGGCAGTGGCGCATTGGAGAGCGCCTTGCCGGCATCGATGTCCTCCTGGATCATCTTCGCCACCTCAAGCCAGCCGGCTTCCTGCCAGAGCTCGAACGGGCCCTGCTTCATGCCGAAGCCCCAGCGCATGGCCTGGTCGACGTCGCGCGCGGTCTCGGCGATGGTGGCCAGGTGCACCGCAGCGTAATGGAAGCTGTTGCGCAGGATGGCCCAGAGGAACTGGCCCTGCGGGCCTTCGGCGTTGCGCAGCAGTTTCAGGCGCTCGGCGGCCGGGCGCTTGAGCATGCGGCCGTACACCTCGTCGGCCTTCTCGCCGCCGGGCACGTAGTCGCCGCTCTCCAGATCAAAGCGCAGGATGTCGCGACCCACCTTCTTGTAGAAGCCGGCTTTGGCCTTCTGGCCCAGGTTGCCGGCCTCGATCAGCGCCTTGAGCACCGGCGGTGTGCCGAAGCTGCCGTAGAACGGATCGGTCTCCAGACTCAGGTTGTCCTGCAGCGTCTTGACCACGTGGGCCATGGTGTCCAGGCCCACCACATCGGCGGTGCGGAAGGTGCCGCTGCTCGCGCGGCCCAGGCGCTTGCCGGTGAGGTCGTCGACCACGTCGTAGGTGAGGCCGAAGTTCTCCACCTCCTTCATCGTGGCCAGCATGCCGGCGATGCCGATGCGGTTGGCGACGAAATTCGGCGTGTCCTTGGCGCGCACCACGCCTTTGCCCAGGCCGCTGGTGACGAAGGTCTCCAGGTCGTTGAGGATCTGCGGTTCGGTGGTCGGCGTCGCGATCAGTTCCACCAGCGTCATGTAGCGCGGCGGGTTGAAGAAGTGGATACCGCAGAAGCGCGGCTTGATCGCTTCGGGCAGTGCTTCGCTCAATTTGGTGATCGACAGACCCGAGGTGTTGGACGCGACGATCGCGTGCTCCGCAATGAAAGGCGCGATCTTCGTGTACAGGTCGAGCTTCCAGTCCATGCGCTCTGCGATGGCCTCGATGATGAGGTCGCAGTCGCGCAGCTGCTCCATGTGCTCCTCGTAGTTGGCCTGACCGATCAGGTCGGCATCGGCCACCACGCCGAGCGGCGACGGCTTGAGCTTTTTCAGGCCTTCCACCGCGCGGGTGACGATACCGTTCTTCGGGCCTTCCTTGGCGGGCAGGTCAAAAAGAACAACCGGCACCTTGACGTTGACCAGGTGCGCAGCGATCTGCGCACCCATCACGCCCGCGCCGAGCACGGCGACTTTCTTCACTTGAAATCGGTTCATTCTTCGCATTCCTTTTCACGCCACGCAACGCGTGAGGGGTAGTTGTCGAGAGATACCGCGGAACCGGCTTTGCCGGGCCGCAGGTGTCGCCCCCTTGAGGGGGTCGCGCGGAGCGCGGCGGGGGTGTTTTCCTATTCGACCCGCAGCCACACTTGCGTTCGGTAGAACGGGCCGATGTAGCCGCGCATCTCCAGCTTCTTGCCGTCTTCCACCGGCTTGAGGCGGCTGCGGTAGACCTTGCCGTTGTTGGGGTCGACGATGTCGCCGCCGTCGTACACGGTCTTTTCGTCGGCACTCTGCTTGAGGTTGCGCAGGATGGTCATGCCCAGGATGGGCTTGTCCTTGCGCTCGTCGGTGCACTTGTCGCACACCGCATCGGCCTTGGTGGCCGGATCGAGGAATTTCTCGATCTTTCCGCTGTAGACGCCGTTGTTCTCCGTGATCCGGACCAACGACTTCTCCTTCTTGGTGTCGTCGTCGATGGTCTTCCACAGCCCCACGGGCGACATCTGCGCGAACGCAGACAGGGAAGCCAGCGAAAGGGCCACGGCGGTCAGTGCGATCTTGGTCATGCTTGTCTCCTGTGGTGTTGTGAAAAGAAACCTGGGGTTAGGCGAGAGCTGCGTCGGTGTCCATCAAGACCTTGCTGCCGGCACGCGCCGTACGCATCAGCGTCGCGGTCTCGGGGAACAGCTTGGCGAAGTAGAAGCGCGCCGTCTGCAGCTTGGCGGAGTAGAACGGGTCCGTGTTGCCTGCGGCGATCTCGCGCAGCGCGACCTGTGCCATGCGGGCCCAGAAGTAGCCGAACACCAGGTGGCCAGCGACTCGCAGGTAGTCCACCGCAGCCGCGCCCACTTCATCGGCGTTCTGCAGGCCCTTGAAACCGATCTCGGTGGTGAACTTGGTGATCTGGTCGCCCAGCACCGCCAGCGGGTTGATGAACTCGGCCATCTTCTCGTTGACGCCCTCTTCCATCACCAGCGCACCCACGAGCTTGCCGAACTTCTTCAACGTTGCGCCGTTGTTGCCCAGCACCTTGCGACCCAGCAGGTCCAGGCTCTGGATGGTGTTGGTGCCTTCGTAGATCATGTTGATGCGGGCATCGCGCACGAACTGCTCCATGCCCCATTCCTTGATGTAGCCGTGGCCGCCAAAGACCTGCTGACACTGCGTGGCGGCGTTGTAGCCGTTATCGGTCAGGAAAGCCTTGGTGATGGGCGTGAGCAGCGAAAGCATGTCGTCGCTGTCCTTGCGCACCTTCTCGTCCGGGTGGTGGTGGACCTTCTCCAGAAGCACCGAACAGAAGATGGCCAGCGCGCGGCCGCCTTCGGCGTAGGCCTTGGCGGTCAGCAGCATCTTGCGCACGTCCGGGTGCACGATGATCGGATCGGCGGGCTTGTCCTTGGCCTTGGGGCCGGTCAGCGAGCGCATCTGGATGCGGTCTTTGGCATAGGCCAGGGCGTTCTGGTAGGCCACCTCGGTCAGACCGAGCGACTGGTTGCCCACGCCCAGGCGGGCGGCGTTCATCATCACGAACATGGCCTGCATGCCCTTGTTCGGCTGGCCCACGATGGTGCCGACGGCGCCGTCGATCACGATCTGCGCCGTGGCGTTCCCGTGGATGCCCATCTTGTGCTCCAGGCCACCGCAATAAATGCCATTGCGTTCGCCGATGGAGCCGTCGGCCTTGACGTTGAACTTGGGCACGATGAACAGGCTCACGCCCTTGATGCCGGGAGGCGCATCGGGCAGGCGGGCCAGCACCAGGTGGATGATGTTGTCGGCCATGTCGTGTTCACCGGCGCTGATGAAGATCTTGTTGCCGGTGAGCTTGTAGGTGCCGTCGGCCTGCGGCTCGGCCTTGGTGCGCATGAGGCCCAGGTCGGTGCCGCAGTGCGGCTCGGTCAGACACATGGTGCCGGTCCACTCGCCGCTGGTCATCTTCGGCAGATAGGTCTTCTTCTGTTCGTCGGTGCCGTAGGTGTGCAGCGCGGCGTAGGCGCCGTGCGTGAGGCCGGGGTACATGGTCCAGGCCTGGTTGGCCGAGTTCATCATTTCGTAGAAGCACTGGTTCACCACCAGCGGCAGGCCCTGGCCACCGAACTCGGGGTCGCACGACAGCGCGGCCCAGCCACCTTCCACGTAGGTCTTGTAGGCGTCCTTGAAACCGGTCGGCGTCTTGACCTCATGGGTCTTCTGGTCGAGCGTGCAGCCCTCGGTGTCGCCGCTGATGTTGAGCGGGAAGATCACCTGCGAGGCAAACTTGCCAGCCTCTTCCAGCACCGCGTTGATGGTGTCCACATCGGTCTCGGCATGCTGCGGAATGGCCTTGAAATCGTCGGTGACCTTGAGCACTTCGTGCATCACAAACTGCATGTCTCGCAAGGGCGGGTTGTAGATGGGCATGGGGAAACTCCTTTGCTGGGTTTGTGAAATCGTGAAAAGAATCAGCCCTGCGTGCGCGCAGCGGCCGGAGATTTGCGGGCTTTGGCTTCAAACGCAGGCAGGCCACCGTGGCGCTGCACGATGCCTTCGAAGGCCGTGAGGGCGCGTTGCACCGAGCCGGGCGTGCGCAGGAAGCGCGCCTCGTAGTGCAGGGCGAGAATCTGTGCGTGCACCTCGAAGGCCATCTGCGCCGCATCGGTCTGGGCATCAAGGTGGCCTTCCTGGATGGCCATCTCGATGGCGCGGCGCATCGCCGTGAGCCAGGTGTTCACCGAGCTGGCCAGGGCGTCGCGCACCGGGCCGGGGCGGTCGTCGAACTCCACGGCGCCGCTGATGTAGATGCAACCCGAGTCGATTTCGACCGAGGTGCGCTTCATCCAGTTGTCGAACAGCTTGCGCAGGCGCGGCAAGCCACGCGGCGTGTCGAGCGCGGGGTAGAACACCTCTTCCTCGAAGCGCGTGTGGTACTCACGCACCACCGAAATCTGCAACTCTTCGCGCGAGCCGAAATGGGCGAACACCCCGGACTTGCTCATCTGCATGACCTCGGCCAACGCGCCAATGGACAGCCCTTCGAGGCCGATCTGCGTGGCCAGGCCGAGCGCGGCATCCACGATGGCGGCCTTGGTCTGCTGGCCCTTTTGCATGGGTTTCTGGGCCGAGGCGTCGGCGCGCGCGCGGCGGGCTATCGGGGTGACGCTCATGGGTTCGGTCCTCGGGTGGATCGGGTGAAAAAAGATGAGACCGCCCGACAAATCGAACGGTCGTACTATTTTTACCGCAAAACCCCCGCGAGATGCCAACCTGCGGCGTTTGTAGGGACGTTTGTTTAGGGGCTGCGCCCTAAATCACACTCTCGCCATGCTCCAGTCAGAGCTTGCCGTCGGGCAACAGCAGGTTCAGGCTGTGATCGAGGCTCTCGCAGGGTGAGCGCTTGAAGCCGCTGCGTGCGAAGCGTTGCAGGCGTCCAACGCAGAACGCCGTGATGACCGAGGCATCGGCCTGCGCGTCCACCGTGGGCGTGGCGGCACCGGCCACCACCGAGGTCTCGCGCAGGTTCTGGCGCAGCGTGGATTCGATCTTGTCGAAGAACAGGTTCATGCGTTGCTGCAGGCGCTCGTTCTCGAACACCAGGGCGTCGCCGACCATCACGCGCGCCATGCCAGGGTTCTTCTCGCCGAACTGCAGCAGCAGCGTGACCAGCTTGCGCGATCGGGCATTGGCGTCGGGCTCGCGATCGGCGAGCTGGTTGACCAGGCCGAACACCGACTGCTCGATGAACTCGATGAGGCCCTCGAACATCTGGGCCTTGCTGGCAAAGTGGCGGTAGAGGGCGGCCTCGCTCACGTCGAGCCGGGCGGCCAGCGCAGCGGTGGTGATGCGTTCCGCGCCGGGCTGTTCCAGCATGGTCGCCAGTGCCTGCAGGATCTGGACGCGGCGTTCGCCGGGCTTGGGGCGTTTGCGTCCGGCACCATCCGGGTGGGCTGCAGCCTCGATGGCGGTGGCGGCCTCCTGCGCCGCGTCGTCGGCGGGGGACGGGGACTCAGGGACGTTGGAGGTCATGGGTGATCGATCCGTTCGTGATGAGCTGCTGGCCGTGTACCCGGCCCTGGTGTGTCTTCCGTTCGGCGATTCTCGCACACGGTTGCCGGCCCTCGCGGCCAGTGCAGCGGGCCTGTGCGCGGTCAGTGAGTGACCGCCTCGAAGGCCACGCGCACACGCAGTCCCAACCCCATCGCGCCTGCATCGAGTTGCAGATGGGTGTCGTGTGCGCGGGCGATCTCGTCGGCAATGGCCAGGCCCAGGCCATTGCCCTCGCCGGTCGTGCCCGGCACACGGTAGAAGCGCTGCAAGACGCGCAGGCGCTCGTCGGGCGGGATGCCCGGCCCGTCATCTTCCACCTCCATCCAGGCCTGCACGCCGGTAGGGCCGTTGTCCACGCCGCAGCGGAGGGTAACGCGCCCGCCCTGCGGGGTGTACTTGATCGCGTTGTCCACCAGGTTGAGCAGCATCTCGCGCAGCAACCAGGCGTGGCCCAGGGTTTGCGCGGGGCGCGTTTCCAGGCCGAGGTCGATGCGTTTGCTCGCGGCGGCATCGAGGTAGAGGGCCAGCATGTTCTCGCACAGCGCCATCAGGTCGACACGCTGCATGGGCTGGACGTCGGCACTGATGGCGTCGGCGCGCGAGAGCGCGAGCAACTGGTTGGCGAGTTGCGAGGTGCGTCGCGTGGCATCGCGCAGCCGCAGCACCTGGCCGGCGCGCAGGCTGAGCAGGTCGCCACCGTCCATGCTGCGCGCGGCCTGGGCCCAGGCTTCCACCTGCGCCTGAAGACCAGCCAGTGGTGTGCGCAACTGGTGTGCGGCATCGGCCACGAAACGGCGCTGGGCTTCGGTCTGCGCGTTGACAAGAAAAAACAGGCGGTTGAGAGAAACCACCAGCGGGCGAACTTCGGCTGGCACACCGGCGGCATCGATCGGGTTGAGGTCGCGCGGGGATCGGTTCTCCACGGCCTGCTTGAGCTCCATGAGCGGCTGCAAGGCCCGCGCAACGCCCAGGGATATGACCGCTGCTGCGACCGCGAACAGAATCAGGTTGGGCAGCAACACCCGCAGCAGCACGTTGCTGAACCATTGCTGGCGCGCGTCGGAGCCGTCGGCCAGCATCACGATGAGATCACCCGCTTCGGTGCGCACGCGCTGCGCCACCACGCGGTATGTGACACCGGCCTCGACCACGCTGAGAAACTCCGCATTTCGTGTGCTGGGGAGCACCGTGGGCAACCAGCGCTCGCCCAGCAATGGGCTGCCCAGGTCGTTGAACACAGCAAAGGCAGCGAAGCCGTGCTGCTCCGACAGGAACTCGGCCACGGCCGGCGCCAGCAGCAAGGTCAGCCCTGGCGAATTCAACAGATCGGCCGCGCGCTGCAGGGGCTCATCGAGGTTCACGTGCTCTTCGGAATCCGGGCTCCTCACGACCACGGAGTCCGCGAGCAAGGGCACCAGCCTCAGCAGCCGCTGGTCCTGCTGCAGGGCCGCCGTGCCCGCGCTCTGGTAGTGAAAGAAGACGCTGACCGAGACAATCAGGCCAACCGTGATCAGCAACAGCACCAGCAGGCGCCGCTGCAGGCCCCAGATCATGCCGCGCGGTGCGACGTCTTCAGGCGGTGATTGCATGGCCCGGGTGCTCGGCCAGCTCGAGCCGGTAGCCGAACCCCCGGATGGCGCGCAAGCAGATACCCGCGGGCTCGAGCTTGGCGCGCAGGCGCGAGACGTAGACCTCGATCGCGTTGGGTGTGATTTCCTTGTCCCAGCCGGTCAGCACCTGCAAGAGCTTGTCTTTGGCTGCTGGCTTGGGCACCTGCATGAGCAGGTATTCCAGCACGGTCCACTCGCGCGGCCCCAGTTCCATGGGCTGCCCGGCGAGCGTCACGCGCCGGTGCGCGGTGTCCATTTCAAGCGGGCCGAAGCCCAGCACCGCCGAATTGGCGGCCTGCGAGCGGCGCAACAAGGCGCGAAGCCGGGCCAGCAACTCCGGCAGCTCAAAGGGCTTGACCATGTAGTCGTCGGCACCGAGGTCCAGACCCTGTACACGGTCGTGCAGGGCATCGCGCGCGGTGAGGATCAGCACCGGCATCTGCAGGCCGCCGATGCGCAAACGACGTGTGAGCTCCAGGCCGTCGATGCCAGGCAGGCCGATGTCGACGATGGCCAGGTCAAAGGTGTCGCTATCCAAAGCCTCGGTGGCGCGCTCGGCACTGCCCACCCAGTCCACGGTATAGCCGGCGTCGCACAGCCCCAGCTTGATGCCGCTGGCCACCATGACGTCGTCTTCGACCAGGAGCAGTCGCATGGATCAATGAGACTTGATCATCGTCCCGAAAGGCTCGTTGCCCAAAACCTCCAGCAGAAGCGCATGCGGCACCCGGCCATCGATGATGTGCACCGCATTCACGCCGCTCTTCGCGGCATCCAGTGCGCCGGCAATCTTGGGGATCATGCCGCCGGAGATGGTGCCGTCTTCCACCAGTTCGTCGATGCGGCGCGGCGTGAGCTCGGTGAGCAACTGGCCATCCTTGTCGAGCACACCGCGAATGTTGGTGAGCATGAGCAGCTTTTCAGCCTGCAAAACCGTGGCCAGCTTGGCGGCCACCACGTCGGCGTTGATGTTGTAGCTCTCGTTCTGTTCTCCGAAGCCAATGGGGCTGACCACCGGGATGAACTGGTCGTCCTGCAGGGCCTTCACCACGCCCGGATCGATGCTGACGATGTCGCCGACCTGGCCCACGTCGTGTTCGAGCTTCGGGTCCTTGTGGTCGGCCATGCGCAGCTTCTGCGCCCGGATCATCGCGCCGTCGCGCCCGGTCAGCCCCACGGCCTTGCCGCCGGCCTGGTTGATCAGGCCCACGATGTCCTGCTGCACCTCGCCGGCCAGCACCCACTCCACCACCTCCATGGTCTCGGGGTCGGTCACGCGCATGCCCTGGATGAACTGGCCCTGCTTGCCCAGGCGCTTGAGCAGCGTCTCGATCTGCGGGCCACCCCCATGCACCACCACCGGGTTGATGCCGACCAGCTTGAGCAACACCACGTCTTCGGCAAAGTCCTGCTGCAAGGCCGGGTCGGTCATGGCGTTGCCGCCGTACTTGATGACCATGGTCTTGCCGTGGTACTTGCGGATGTACGGCAGCGCCTGCGCAAGGATCTCGGCCTTGTCGCGCGGAGGAATGGAGGTGATGTCGGCGGGCGTGGTCATGCGGGGTCCTGCAAAGGCGGGCAAAAGCGAAATTCTAGGCGCCCGCCCCGCAGACCCGGTCAGAAGTGAATTCCGCGCATCATCTGCTGCATCGCCACGGCTTCAGGGGAAAGTTGTGGCTTCGCACCCTTCTCGCCCTTGGCCGCTGACGAGTCGGGGAACATGCGGAAGCTGGTGTTCATCACGATCTGTGCCACGCGCGGCACCATGGCGTGCATCATCTGCCCCGTCACGCCCAGGCGGGTGGCGATGCGCACCGGTTTGAAGATGCAGGCCTGCGCGATCATGTCGGCCGCTTCTTCGGGCGCCAGCGTGGGCACGTTCTGGTAGATCTTGGTGGGCGCGATCATGGGCGTGCGCACCAGCGGCATGTTGATGGTGGTGAAGCTGATGCCCTGGTCGGCAAACTCGCTGCTCGCGCAACGCGTCCACGCATCGAGCGCGGCCTTGCTGGCCACATACGCCGAAAAGCGCGGCGCATTGGTGAGCACGCCGATGGAGCTGATGTTGACCACATGGCCCTTGCGCCTGGCGACCATGCCGGGCAACAGGCCCATGGTGACGCGCAGGCAGCCGAAGTAGTTGAGCTGCATGGTGCGCTCGAAATCGTGGAAGCGGTCGTAGCTGCCCTCGATGGCGCGGCGGATCGAACGGCCTGCGTTGTTGATGAGGAAATCCACACCGCCATGGTTCTGCACCAGCAACTGCACGAAGCGGTCGGCGTCGGCCATGTCGGCGATGTCGGCCGGGTAGGCGATGAACTGGTAGCCCTTGTCCTTCGCCTCCTTGCAGGCCTCGTCCAGCTTGTCCTGGTCGCGCCCGCAAATGATGGTGATGGCACCGGCCTCGGCAAACTTGTGCGCCGCCGCCAGGCCAATGCCCGAGCTGCCCCCGGTGACCAGCACCACCTTGCCGCCCACGGTGCCCTTGAGGCTGCGATCGATGTGCAGGTCGGGGTCGAGGTGGCGCTCCCAGTAGTCCCACAGCCGCCACGCGTAGTCCTTCAGGTTGGGGCATTCGATGCCACTGCCCTTGAGCGCGGCGAGCGTGTCGCGGCAGTCGAAGCGCGTGGGGTAGTTGACGAAGGTCATCATGTCCTCGGGCAGGCCGAGGTCCTGCATGACGGCCTTGTAGACGCGGCGCACCGGTGCCAGCGCCATCAGTCCCTTCTTCACGCTCTTGGGAATGAAACCCATCAGCGCGGCGTTGACGAACAGGTTCATCTTGGGCGCGTGGGCCGCCTTGCTCAGGATGTCGAGCACGTCGCCCACGCGGTAGCCCATGGGGTCCACCAGGTGGAAGCAGGCACCGCTGCTGCGCTTCTGGTGGCTGATGTAGTCCAGCGCGTCGACCACGAAATCGACCGGCACGATGTTGATGCGACCACCCTCCAGGCCCACGCTGGGCATCCAGGGCGGCAGGATCTGGCGCATGCGCTGGATCAGCTTGAAGAAGTAGTAGGGCCCGTCGATCTTGTCCATCTCGCCGGTGCGGGAGTCGCCCACCACGGCTGCGGGCCGGTACACGGTCCAGGGCACCTTGCATTCTTCGCGCACGATTTTCTCGCTCTCGTGCTTGGTCATGAAGTAAGGGTGCTCGTAGTTCTCGGCCTCGTCGAACATGTCTTCACGGAACACGCCTTCGTAGAGACCGGCGGCGGCGATGGAGGACACGTGGTGGAAATGACCGGCACCGATGGCCTTGGCGAATTCCACCGTGTTGCGCGTGCCGTCCACGTTCACCGCGATCTGGCTTTCCTCGTCGGCCTCCAGGTCGTACACGGCCGCGAGGTGGTGGAAATGGTCGATCTGGCCCTTGAGTGCCTTGGTGTCCTCAGCGGACACACCCAGCTTCTTGCTGGTGAGATCGCCGAACACCGGCACCGCACGGGAGGCGCCCACGCCCCAGTACTCGCGCAACCCCGCCACCTTGCCTTCGCTTTCCTTGCGGATCAGGAAGTGCACCACCGACCCCTTGCGCTGCAGCAGCCTGGCCACGAGGCGCTTGCCAATGAAGCCGGTGGCACCGGTGACGAAATAATGCATGGGGGATCTCCTGAGGCGTTGATGGTTCGAAACGAAAGGCAAGACAGCAGCCTGCCATTCTTCACCATGAGCACCCGCACCGCCTTCCGCAAAAACCCGCGTGAGGCGCGGCCCACAGGGAGAACGTTTAGTCGCGCGCCCCTACACAGGCGCACCAGGCCGACCGTACATTGGCCGAACGCTGTGGCATCGCCACTCCCCATCACCCTCTTTCTCCAGGAGCCTCCATGGTCAAGAAAATCCAGAAAACCGGCAGCAGCAACAAAGCCTCTTCCTCCGCAGCCGGCTCGCCCCTCTCGGGCGCCATCAAGGATTCCGCGCAACAGATCTGGCTGGCCGGCCTGGGCGCATTCTCCAAGGCCCAGGAAGAAGGCGGCAAGGCCTTTGAATCGCTGGTGAAGGAAGGCATGTCGATCCAGCGCAAAACGCAAGCCGTGGCCGAAGAGCGCATTTCCGAAGCCACCAACCGCGTCACCAGCATGGCCACCGACATTTCGTCCAAGGCCGCCGGCCAGTGGGACAAGCTGGAAAACATCTTCGAAGAGCGCGTGGCCAAGGCGCTGAACAAGCTGGGCGTGCCTTCGGCGCGCGACGTGGAGGCGCTGATCGAGCGCATCGACGCACTCAACCAGCATGTGCAACGCCTCAGCACCAAGGCACCCGCCAAGACCGCCGCCCGCAAAGCCGCTCCGGCGAAGAAGGCGCCCGCCAAGGCCGCACGCAAGACCAGCCGCAGCACCAAGGCGGCCTGACCCGGAAGCTGCAGTTGATGAAACACAGGAAAGGGGCGCATGACGCCCCTTTTTTGCGCCCGCTCCGGATGCTGCAACGCAGCAAGTCATCGGCCTTTCGCCGTCTACACTCGATCGCATGACCATGTCCCGATCCTCGGGCCGCAAGGCCGCAACCAGCCCACGCACACGGAAAGCGGGCCGCCCTCGCATCGCGCTTGCGCTGGCCGGTGGCGGGCCGCTCGGTGCGATCTACGAGATCGGCGCGCTGTGCGCACTGGACGATGGACTGCTGGGGCTCGACCTCAACGATTGCGATCACTACGTTGGCGTTTCCGCAGGTGGCTTCATTGCAGCGGGCCTGGCCAATGGCATCCGGCCGCGCCAGCTCTGCGAAGCCTTCATCGAGGACCGGCAGAGCGAAGACAACTTCGATCCATCCTGGCTGCTCAAACCCGCGTGGAGTGAGTTCGGCTCGCGGCTGCGCCGCCTGCCCGGCTTGCTGCGAGACGCCACCTGGGACTGGGCGGTGCAGGGCAAATCCTTCACCAACGCCTTCGAGCGCATGGGCGCAGCACTTCCCACCGGCGTGCTGGACAACGAAGGCATTCACCGGCAGATCGAACGCCTTTTCAGCCAGCCTGGCCGAAGCAACGACTTCCGTGAGTTGCGCACCCGCCTCACGCTGGTGGCCACGCAGCTCGACACCGGCGAGGCTGCGCCTTTTGGTCGGCCCGGCTGGGACCATGTGCCGATCTCACGAGCCATCCAGGCCAGTGCGGCATTGCCCGGGCTGTTCCCGCCTGTGGAGATTCGAGGCCAGCACTACGTGGATGGCGCACTCAAGAAAACACTGCATGCCACGGTGGCCCTGGACGAAGGCGCCGAGCTCCTGCTGTGCCTGAACCCACTGGTGCCGTTCCACACCAGCCCGAGCCTGCGCGACGGGCGGCGCATTCCTTCGCTGGTCGATGGCGGCTTTCCCGCGGTGATGAGCCAGACCTTCCGCTCGATGATCCATTCGCGCCTGGCACTGGGTTTCAAGCACTACGAACGGGCCTACCCGGACAGCGACATCGTGCTGCTCGAACCCGACCAGCGCGATGCCACGCTGTTCTTCGCCAACACGTTCAGCTACCGCCAGCGCCGCGAGATCGCCGAGCACGCTTACCAGGAAACCCGGCGCATGCTGCTGGAACGCCAGCAAGAGTTGGCGCCGCTACTGGCCCGCCATGAGATGGCGCTGGATGTGCAAGCGCTGCAGGACCCCGAGCGCCATCTGCTGCACAACCGGGCCGCGCCCGCACACAGTGCGCTGGCGAACCGCCTGCACACCACGCTGGACCAGCTGCAGCAACAACTGGAACGTGCTGCACGCCCTGTGCCTGGCCCGGCCCGCAGCCGCTGAGCGCAGCGAATGGCCAAGAAAGCCCCACGACGCACCGCCGAGCGCATCCTGGAGGTGACGCTGGAGCTGTTCAACCGCTTTGGCGAACCCAATGTGTCGACCACGCTGATCTCGGCCGAACTCGGCATCAGCCCGGGCAACCTGTACTACCACTACCCGGCCAAGGACGAGTTGATCAACTCGCTTTTCGAACGCTACGAGCGCGCGCTGGGCGAACTGCTGGGCGCAAGCGTTGGCGTGCGCAACGTCGAGGACGCCTGGTTCTTCCAGCACTCCCTGTTCGAATTGATCTGGCAATACCGCTTCCTGTACCGCGACCTCAACGACCTCCTGTCCAAGAACCGACTGCTGGAGACGCGCTTCCAGGCCGTGCTGAAGAACAAGACACGTGCGGTGCGCCACGTGCTCGACGGCATGAGCCGCCATGGTGCCGTGAACATCGACAGCCGCGACGTCGAGCCCACCGCCACCAGCATGGTGGTGGTGCTCACTTACTGGCTGAGCTTTGAGTATGTGCGCGACCCACGCCACGCACTCGAACCCGAAAATGCGCAGCAGGCCCTGTTGCGTGGCGCATGGCACGTGCTCAACCTGCTCTCGCCTTACCTGGAAGTGGCGCAGCGGCAGCACCTGCAACAGATCACCGGAGCCTATGGCTCCCCGCCCTGAGCCGGAACCATGAGGAGACCCCATGACCGAATGGACCGCCTACGTTTCCCCGGGTGACAAGCCGTTCGACACCGAGCGCCTCCAGGCGCTCTGGAGCCGGCTGCACAAGGGCGACGCAGAGCCCTGGCCGACCGACCCGGCACTGCAGCATGCCTGGGTGCTGTTTCACAACGGCGCGTTCCAGCATGCCGTGCAGGCGGGCCTCGCACTGGACGATGCCGGCCTGAACGTGACCAACAAGGCCACCGCCATCTACGCCAACTACGTGGAGCGACGTGAAGCCAACCGCGAGACACTGCTGCTGGAGACCGCCGCGCGTGCCGAGAAGCTGCAGCGTCACCAGCCCGACAACCCCGGCGCATGGTACTGGCAGGCCTACGCGCTGGGCCGCTACAGCCAGGGCATCAGCGTCGCCAAGGCTCTCACGCAGGGCTTGGGAGTGCGCATCAAGACCGCGCTGGAAACCACGATCAAGCTTTGCCCGCAGCATGCGGACGCGCATCTGGCGCTGGCCACGTTCCACGCGGAGGTGATCGACAAGGTGGGGCACCTCATTGGCGGCATGACTTATGGCGCGGACAGGGCCACCGGTCTCGCCCTGTTTGAAACGGCCATGGCCCTCAATCCCGATTCGGCGGTGACGCTGACCGAGTACGCCAACGGGCTGGTGATGCTCGAGGGCGAAAAGCGCCTGACGGACGCCACCGCCCTGCTGGACCGCGCCGCGGCGATGGAGCCGCTGGACGCGATGGAGCGGCTTTACGTGGCGTCGGCCAGGGTCGCGCTCGAGGGTTGACCGGCCAGGCCGTCGACGGCCTGGAACATCGACTGGCGCGCCTGCGCCACGATTCGAGCCTTCCACTCGTCGGTGTCGGTGTAGAACGCCGCCAGGATGCGCTGCTTGATGGCAGCGCGAAGCTCGGGCGATGCCTCGGGGTGCATGTGCTGCCAGTGGTCGGCGCGCAACGAATCGATCACCTCGGTGATGGGGACCGTGCCGTACTCCATGGCGATGCCGGTGTACTCGGCCTGCGGGCATTCTTCATACGCCGCGCTCCACATCAATCCGGTCAACAGGGCCGATGTCGAAGACCCGTCGTAGATGGACGTCACCGGCGTCTTGCCGCCACCGTCCCACCAGGCGCGTGCGCGCGCCAGCGCTTCCTTGTCGTCGCGGCAGGCGCAGATGCGCTCGCCCACGCCGCTCTCGCCGAGCCCGGTGTGCAGATCGATCCAGGCGAGATGCTTTGCCCGGCGCCCATGCTGGCGCAGCACCTGGCGCAAGGTCTGATTGCTCCAGGTGGGTGAGGTGCCGCCGAAGAAAAGGCCATCGGCATGCGAATGCTGACCCTGCGACACCGCCGCCTGGTAGCGCTGGAGGCCATGGGTGTCTATGTAGGCCTGGATGGCCGCCTGGTTCTCCGCGCTGGGTGGCCACTGCTCGGGCAGCAGCAGGTGATGAATCTCCGCGTAGGCCGCGTTGACCGGTAGGGGTTGGTTGAAGTCCTGGAAATTGCGGTTCAGGTCCACGTTTTCATTCGTGACACGGCGCACCCACGAAAAGCCATGCGGATTGAGCGCATGGATGTAGAGCACGGCCACGCCGGCGCTTCGTGCGTGTTCGCGCCACTCCGCATCGTGCGTGGCGAACACCTGCACGCCGGTGCCGCAATACCCTTCGACACCGTGGCAGGCACTGCTGACGATCAGCAGGCGCTCGGCATCGGGCGAGCCATCCAGCGCCACATCCATCGCCAGCGTTTCGCCATCGCGGCCTGGCAACGGGTGGTTGTGGCTGGTGATGGCCATGCCGGCGGCTGCGGCGCCTTCCAGGAACTTGACCCGGGCGGCGGCATAAGAGGTGGAGAAAGCAGCTTGTGGAGAAATCATGCCGCTGCTCCGGTGCGCGGCTGGCCCAGCCATTTTTCAGCCAGCCTCACCCAGTAGGTAGCGCCCAGCGGAATCAGGTCGTCGTTGAAGTCGTAGCTGGGGTTGTGCAGCATGCACGGACCGCCGCCATGGCCCATCTCGCGGTGCGCGCCGTCGCCGTTGGCGATGAAGGCGTAGCAGCCCGGCCGGGCCTGCAGCATGTAGGCGAAGTCTTCGGCGCCCATGGTGGGCTCCTGTTCCACCACACGATCAGGGCCAACGATCTCGGCCATGACTTCGCGCGCGAACGCGGTTTCGGCGGCGTGGTTGATGGTGGGTGGGTAGTTGCGCTTGAACTTGAACTCGACCGTCGCGCCGAAGGCGGCGCAGGTATGTTCGGCGATTTCCTGCATGCGGCGCTCGATCAGGTCGAGCACCTCGTAGGTGAAGGTGCGCACCGTGCCCTGGATCTCGCAGCTGTCGGGCACCACGTTGGTGGCTTCACCGGTGTGGATCATGGTGACCGAGACCACGCCCGCGTCCACCGGCTTCTTGTTGCGCGAGATGATGGTCTGGAAGGCCATGACCATCTGGCAGGCCACCGGCACGGGGTCGATGCCGTTGTGGGGCAGCGCGGCGTGTGCGCCCTTGCCGCGAATGACGATGTGGAACTCGTTGCTCGAGGCCATGACCGGGCCGGCACTGGCAGCGAAGGTACCAACCGCCATGCCAGGCCAGTTGTGCATGCCGAATGCCGCTTCCACCGGGAATTTCTCGAACAGGCCGTCCTTGATCATCTCGCGCGCACCTCCACCACCCTCTTCGGCAGGCTGGAAGATCAGGTAGACCGTCCCGTCGAAATTGCGGTGTTTCGCGAAATGCTGTGCGGCGGCGAGCAGCATGGCGGTGTGCCCGTCGTGACCGCAGGCGTGCATCTTGCCGGCATGCTGGCTGGCGTGGCTGAAGGTGTTGTACTCCTGCATGGGCAGGGCGTCCATGTCGGCTCTCAGGCCGATCGCGCGACCGCAGGCACCCCCATCGCGGCCATGCACGATGCCCACCACGCCGGTGGTGCCCATGCCCCGGTGCACGGGGATGCCCCAGTCGGTGAGTTTCTGAGCCACCACATCGGCGGTGCGCACCTCTTCGAAGCACAGCTCGGGGTGGGCGTGGATGTCGCGGCGCACGGCGGCGATGCCAGCGGCCTGGGTCAGTATGGAATCGATCAGTTTCATGAGCACCTCTGAGCGCGCCCGGGCCGGGCACTGCGAATGTCAAAGGGCTCATGGTAGCGAAGACAGCCTGGCTCAACCGCCACAGGCGCGACAACCAACCGGGCGCAAGGGCCTTCAGCGGCGGATGCGCCCGTCTTCGGTGAGCAACGTGAGTTCGACGAACTTCGAACCGGTGTGCTTGTTGGGACCGAAGTCCACCGGGAAACCGCCCATGTCCAGGCCACGCATGCTCTGGATGGCAGAAATGAAACCGTCGCGCGTGAGGTTGCGCCCGGCACGATTGACCGCTTCGGTGAACACCTTGGCCGCCACGAAGCCTTCCATGCCCGAGTAGTTCGCGGCACGCCCCTGCTTGGCCCGAACGGCCGCCAGGTACTCGCCCGAGATGCCGGTGACCGGCGTGTACGGGAACGGCATCACCTGGCTCACCACGACGCCCTTGGCGTCGGGTCCGAGCTCGTCGAGCAAAGCCTGCGTGCCCACGAAAGACACGTTGTAGAAGTTGCCCACAAAGCCGCGCTTGCGTGCCTCCCGGATAAAGGCAGCACAGGACTTGTAGGCACTGATCTGCACGATCGCCTCGGGTCGCTGCGCCATGATGTCGTTGACCGCCTTGACCACGTCGACGGTGTTGCGCTCGACGGTGCCAAGGGCAGAAGGCTCCAGGCTCAACGCCTTGAGCGCGCGGTTCACACCTTCCAGGCCAGCTTTTCCGTAGGCATCGTTCTGGTAGAAGACAGCGATCTTCTTGATGCCGGTGGACGTGGTCTGGCGCACGATGGCAGCGGTCTCGTCGTAGTAGGACGCGCGAACATGGATCGCATAGCGGTTGAACGGATCGCGCAGCACTTCGGCGCCGGTGAAAGGCGCAAAGAACGGCACCTTGGCCTCGGTGGCCAACGGCAGTGCCACCACGCTGGTGGGCGTGCCGATGTAACCGAACAGCGCGAACACGCCTTCGCCAATCAGTTGCTTCGTGTTGGCCGCGCAGCGCTCGGGCTCATAACCATCGTCCAGTCGCCGCAACTCGATGCGCCGGCCATTGACGCCGCCCTTCTGGTTCAACGCCTCGAAATAGAGCTGCGCACCCAGATGGAACTGCAGACCCAGCTGTTCCGCAGCGCCGCTGAAGGGCGCGGACTGTCCAAGCAGGATGCGGTTATCGCTCACGCCTGCCGACTGCGCGTGAGCAGAGGTGGTCACGCTGGCCAATGCGTGCAGGCCGGCGAACTGGCCTGCGTATCCGAGTAGGTCTCTGCGTCGCATCGTCGGGTCGCTCCGTGTTGTCATGGGGTGTCGGGCAGCGTATGCGATTTCCTTCCTATCGGCAAAGGTATTTGTTCTCACAAAACACGCGAGTGCCTACGCTCATCCCCGCCAGGAATCCGTCCGTCGCCTGGGTCCGTTTTCGGTGTCCGTATCATCTGCTTCAGACCCCACTCAGGATCCCGAAACCATGAACCCCGCCATCGCCGACGAACCCGCTCTTCAAGTGCGCGGCGCCTGTCCGCACGATTGCCCGGACACCTGCGCCTTCATCACCTCGATCGAGCACGGCGTGGCCGTGCGCGTGCAGGGCAATCCGGCTCATCGGCACACCGATGGCGCGCTGTGCACCAAGGTGTCCCGCTACACCGAGCGCACCTACCACCCCGAGCGATTGACCGAACCGCTGCGCCGCACCGGCCCCAAGGGCAGCGGATTGTTCGAACCGGTGGACTGGGACACCGCACTGGACGACATCGCCGCGCGATTGCAGGCGATTGCACGGCGGGAGCCTGAGGCCATCGTGCCCTACAGCTACGCAGGCACCATGGGGCAGGTGCAGGGCGAGGCCATGGCCGGCCGCTTCTTCCACCGGCTCGGTGCCTCGTTCCTGGACCGCACCATCTGCTCCTCCGCGGGCGGCGAGGCCCTGGTGCAGACGCTGGGCGCCAAGGTGGGCATGAAGGTCGAGCACTTCGCGCAATCAAAACTCATCGTCATCTGGGGCAGCAACTCCATCGGCAGCAACCTTCACTTCTGGCGCCTGGCGCAGCAGGCCAAACGCGAAGGCGCCCGGCTGGTCTGCATCGACCCTCGCCGCACCGAGACCGCCGACAAGTGCCACGAGCACATCGCGCTGCGCCCGGGCACCGACGCAGCGCTGGCGCTGGCGCTCATGCACCAGCTCATCACCCACGACTGGCTCGACCACGACTACATCGAACGCCATACCCTGGGCTGGGAAGGCCTGCGCGAACGCGCCCTGCAATGGCCACCCGAGCGCGCGGCCGAGGTCTGTGGCGTACCAGTGCAGCAGATCGTGGACCTGGCACGCGACTATGGCACCACCAAGCCCGCGGCCATCCGCCTGAACTACGGCATGCAGCGGGTGCGCGGCGGTGGCAACGCGGTGCGCGCCATTGCCTGCCTTCCTGCGCTGGTGGGTGCCTGGCGCAACCCCGCCGGTGGCGTGTTGCTGTCCGCATCCGGCCACTTCCCGGTGGACCGCGCGGCGCTGCAGCGCCCCGACCTGCTGGCCGGCCGCCACCCGCGCACCATCAACATGAGCACCATCGGTGACGATCTGCTGCGCGAATCCTCGCCGGCCTTCGGTCCAAAGATCGAGGCGCTCATCGTCTACAACAGCAACCCCGTGGCGGTGGCTCCCGAGTCGAGCAAGGTGGTGCAGGGTTTCCAGCGCGAAGACGTGTTCACCGTGGTGCTGGAGCACTTCCAGACCGACACCGCCGACCACGCCGACTACATCCTGCCGGCCACCACGCAACTCGAACACTGGGACATCCACACCAGCTACGGCCACACCGACGTGCTGCTCAACCGGCCCGCGATTGCCCCGGTGGGCCAGGCCCGCACCAACACCGACATCTTCCGTGCGCTGGCCGCTCGCATGGGGTTCGACGACCCCTGCTTCGCCGACGACGACCTCACGCTGTGCCGCGCCGCCTTCGGTGCCGAGGTGGATTTCGAGCAGTTGCTCGCCCAGGGCTTTGCCACGCTGGCGCTGTCCGAAGCGCCGTTCGCCAACGGCGGCTTTCCCACATCTTCAGGCCGTTGCGAATTCCACAGCACCCGGCTGGCCGCACAGGGCCAGGATGGCCTGCCCGACCACCTGCCCAATTTCGAGACCCCAGGCAGTTCCGAGCACTATCCGCTGGCCATGATCTCGCCGCCCGCGCGCAACTTCCTCAACTCCAGCTTCGTCAACGTGCAGAGCCTGCGCGACATCGAAGGAGAGCCCCTGCTGGAGATTCACGCCGACGATGCCGCGCCGCGCGGCATCCAGAGCGGCCAGATGGTGCGGGTGTTCAACGACCGCGGCGAGTACCGCTGCAAGGCCAGCGTGTCGCGCCGGGCCCGGCCCGGTGTGGTCAACGGCCTGGGCATCTGGTGGCGAAAACTGGGCGTCGATGGCACCAACGTCAACCAGGTCACCAGCCAGCGGCTCACCGACATGGGTCGTGGACCGGTGTTCTACGACTGCCTGGTCGAAGTGGCGCCCCTGCCCGAGGCCGCCTGATGGGTGCTCGTCTGGCGCTGTTGCTGCTGGCCCTGGCCGGCGCGGGCTGCGCCAGCACCACGGGCGTGGGTTACTACTGGCAGTCGGTCACCGGCCACCTGCGCCTGATGCAGGCCGCGCGGCCGGTGGAGCAATGGCTGAGCGACGCACAGACCCCGACGGTCCTCAAGGAACGCCTGGCGCTGGCACAGCGCATCCGCGCCTTTGCCGTGAGCGAGCTGGCCCTGCCCGACAACGCCAGCTACCACCGCTACGCCGACCTGCAACGCCGTGCGGCGGTCTACAACGTGGTCGCCGCGCCCGCCCTTTCGCTGACCTTGCAGACCTGGTGCTTCCCGGTGGCCGGCTGCGTGGGCTATCGTGGCTATTTCAGCGAAGAAGACGCCCAGGCCTTCGGTCGAAGCCTGGATCCTTCGCTGGAAGTGAACGTGTACCCGGTGCCTGCGTACTCCACGCTGGGCTGGATGAACTGGGCCGGTGGCGACCCGTTGCTCAATACCTTCATCGGCTACCCCGAGGGCGAACTCGCGCGTCTCGTGTTCCACGAGCTCGCCCACCAGGTGGTCTACGTGCGCAACGACACGGTGTTCAACGAGTCCTTCGCCACCGCCGTCGAGCGCCTGGGCGGCACCCGCTGGCTGCAGACGCAGGCCGGTGCGCAGGCACAGGCCGACTACGCGCGCTTCGACGAGCGCCGCCGCGCCTTCCGGGCCCTGACCGGTACCGTGCGCCTGCGCCTGCAGACGCTCTACCGCGACGCCACCCTGGACGACGCCACCAAGCTCCAGCGCAAGGCCGTCGTCATGGCGGATTTCCGCCGCGACTACGCGGGACTGCGCAGCCAGTGGGACGGCTTTGCCAGCTACGACAGCTTCGTGGCGCGCGCCAACAACGCCAGCTTCGCTGCGCAGGCCGCCTACGACGAACTGGTGCCGGGGTTCATCGCGCTGTTCGAGCGCGAGGGCCGCGATTTCGCCCGGTTCTATGATGCGGTCCGGGCGCTGGCCAAACAGCCCAAAGAAGAACGGCAGAGAACCTTGCACGGCCTGGCCGGCACCGCCGTGGCGGGCGGGACAGCCGAACGACGCTGAATCACGAGGACGGACATCCATGGCAGACATCCACATCGAGCGCGATCACCAACTGGGCTTGAGCGGCGCGCGCAAGCTGGCCTGGCGGTGGGCCGAGCAGGCGGAAAACGAATTCGACATGAGTTGCACCTACGAAGAGGGCGACGATTGCGACAAGGTGCAGTTCACGCGCTCAGGCGTGAGCGGCACGCTCAAGGTCTCGGCCGAACGCTTCGAGCTCGACGCCAAGCTGGGTTTCCTGCTCGGCGCGTTCAAGGAGCGCATCGAGGGCGAGATCGTGAAGAACCTGGACGACCTGCTCGCCAAGAAGAAACCTGCAGCCAAAAAGAAAAAAGCCGGCTGAGCCGGCATTCGGTTTTTCCAGAGCACCCGCGGAACCGGCTTTGCCGGGCCGCTGGGTGCGCCCCCTGCAAGGGGGTGACGCCGCAGGCGGCGCGGGGGTTAGCTCAATTCTTCGATCAGATCGACGTACTGCTGCATGGCGCCGTCCTTGTCCGTGCCCTTCAGGCCGTTCCAGGCATCCCACTTCGCGCGGCCGACCATGTCACCGAAGCCGGGCTTTTTCTCCGCGTTGTCGCCCGTGGTGGCCTGCTTGTACAGCGCATAGATCTTCAGCAGCGTGGCGTTGTCCGGCCGCTCGCTCAGGTTCTTGGAATTCGCCACGGCGGCTTCGAAACGAGATTTGAGATCGGCCATGAAGGTTGCTCCTGTTGGGACATGAAACGCCCGGCTCGAGGTGGCCGGGCTTAGGGGTGTCCCGCTATCTTACGGTTTGCGCTGTCTGCACAATAGGGCCACAACCCCAAGACCCGCGGCACCGGCTGGCATCGACCCGGTTCACGCACCCGAGGAGCATCCATGGTTCAACGCGTTGCCGCCCGCAGCGGCACTTCTGTGCGCAAGACCGCACCTCGTCCGACCCGTTCGAGCCCCCTGCCTCTGGTCAAGCAGACCCTGGCTACCACCCTGGGCCTGCAAGGCGAACGCATGAGCAAGGTCGACACAGCCTGGCTGCGCATGGACTCGCCGTCCAACCTGATGATGATCGTGGGCGTGTGGATCCTGCGCCCCGGCATCGGCCACGCCGCCCTCAGCGAGCGCGTGCGCGAGCGGCTTTTGCCCTACCGGCGTTTCGTGCAGATTGCCCGTGAAGACGCAGCCGGCGCGCACTGGGCAGACGACACCGACTTTCAACTGGAACGCCATGTGGCCACCCACCAGCTCAAGCGAGGCCGGGGACAGAGCGAACAGGACGCCCTGCAGGAACGGGTGGCCGAGCTCGCCATGCAGCCCCTGGACCACCGTCATCCGCTCTGGCGCTTCGAGCTCATCGAAAAATACGATGGCGGCTCAGCCTTGGTCGCGCGCATCCACCACTGCATCGCCGATGGCATCGCGCTCATCAGCGTGATGATGAGCCTGGTCGACGGCGGCGGCGCGCCCCCGCAGCGCAAGAGCCGCACGCCCGCCAAGCCCGGCCTGGACGGTGCGGAGGACTGGCTGGCCGACACTTTGATCCGCCCTTTTGGCGACATCACGGCGAAAGCGCTGGAGGCAGCGGGTGGCGGTGCCGCGAAATCGCTCTCGATGCTCGCCGCTCCGCAGCAGAGCCTGGGCAACACCCTGGGTGGGGCGATGGACCTGGCGCGCATGGGCGGCCAGCTCGCCAGCGACCTCGCCGCGCTTGCGCTCATGCCGGACGATTCCCCCACCCGCCTCAAAGGCCAGCCCGGCACCGCCAAGCGCGTGGCCTGGTGCCAGCCGATTCCGCTCGACGAGGTGAAGGCCATTGGAAAGGCGCTGAACAGCTCGGTCAACGACGTGCTGCTGGGCTGTGTGGCCGGCGCCATCGGCGCCTACCTGCGAAACCTGGGCGACGACACCCAGGGCAAGGAAATCCGCGCCATGGTGCCGATCAACCTGCGGCCGATGGAGGACGCCTGGAAGCTGGGCAACCGCTTCGGCCTGGTACCCCTGGTGCTGCCCATCGGGCTGGACAATCCAATCGAGCGCGTGTTCACCGTGCGCTCGCGCATGAACAACCTCAAAGGAAGCCTGCAGCCGCTGCTGACCTTCGGGCTGCTGTCCGTGGCCGGGTTGCTGATCAAACCCGCGCAGGACGCCATGCTCAGCCTGTTCGGCCGCAAGACCACGGCGGTCATGACCAACGTGCCGGGGCCGGCCTCCAAATTGAAGGTCTGCGGCTCCACGCTGGAGCAGACCATGTTCTGGGTGCCGCAGACCGGCACCGTGGGCCTGGGCGTCTCGATCCTGAGTTATGGCGGTGGCGTGCAGTTCGGCGTGATTGCCGACACCACCTTGTGCCCTGACCCGCAGAAGATCATCGACCAGTTCGAGCCGGAATTTGCACGGCTCCTGACTTTGACTTTGATGCTGCCCTGGGGGGAGTCGGGCCCCCCACGCTCTGCCGCTGCGCGGGTCGCTGCCCCCCGGGGGGGCTGATCCGGCTTGGGGCGGCCCGGCGCCGGATCGCTTGTTCAGGCCATCGCCAGCCGGCGGTCGGCGATTTCCAGCAAGCCGTCGAAGATCAGGCTTTCCACCAGTTCCACCGGTGTGGACATGCTGGGAGCCATTTTCCAGCCGGCGCCCCCGGTCATGAAGCACACAGGCTCCTGCCCGCAATGTCGGCGCAGGTTGTCGACCATGCGCTCCACGGCACCAGCGATGGCGAAGGTGCCGCCGCTGGTGAGTGCGTCGCTGGTGTTGGTGGGAAAGTCGCACACCTCGCCGGTGGGCACGTGAAGGCCCGCGGTGCCCGACTCGAGCGCGCGCAACATGATGCCGTGGCCCGGCAGGATGATGCCGCCAAGAAACCGCCCCTCGGCGTCGATGGCCTCCACGGTCACCGCCGTGCCGACCATCACCACGATGCAAGGCCGCTGAGGTCCCTTGGCCAGGAGGCGCTGGCGCGCACCGATCATGGCCACCCAGCGGTCCGACCCCAGGCGGGCGGGGTGGTCGTAGCCGTTGGTGAGGCCCGCCTCCGAATTGCTGGAGACCACCCATCGCGGCACCACGTCCCACAACTCCAGTTGTTCCTCGACCCGGCGCTTGACCGCATCGCCCGCCACCACACAGCCCAGCACCTTGTCCGGGGCGGGAAGGTCGTGCCAGTCACCGTCCTGCAGGGATTCGATGTTTTCCAGGAACTGCGCCCCACTGGCCAACAGAGGCGCTCCCACACGGGGAGCTTCATACAGGGCCCACTTGAGACGGGTGTTCCCTACGTCGAGGGCCAGAAAAGTCATGCGCGGATTATGACCACGGGGAAACGACCCATTTGGTGCGGCGCAACAATCATGCGAGTGTCAACTCGCGATCAGATCAGGCCAATCCAGCAGGCTCTTTGCACGGCAGCCAGTTTGTTGTCCGTCTGCAACTTGGCCATGGCATTGGCCAGGTGGTAATTGACCGTGCGCTCGGAGCAATCCATGCGCTGCGCGGTCTCACGCGCGGTGAGACCCTCGAAGGCGAGGTTGAGGCTTTCGAGTTCGCGCGGGCTCAGCGCCACGCGTTGCTCGGCAATGGATCGGCGCAGCATCGGCCACACGTTGAACGCCGACCATGCCAATGCCGCCGCCTCGGAACGATCCGCAAACGCCCGCGGACTGAACATGAAACATTCGAAGGCGCGGCCAGCCGGCAGACTGAAAGCCACGCGCACCAGGGTCTGGTAGCCATGGGCAAGCCACAGGCGACGCCACCGGCTCGATTGTTCAAAAGCGGATTTGGAAATATCCTGCCAGGCAACCAGGGGCGCATCGCTGTCGCGCCAGCCGGCCCCGAAGTCCAGGCTCTCGGCCAGTGCCTGGGCCGGCCCCAGCAGCCGCGGTGGATAGACTGCCAGCACCTCGCGCTCGTCGCGCCCGCCCATGGGGGCCGGACCCATCACGAGTACCGCCTCGACGCCCTGTTCCCGCAAGGCGCATACCCAGTCCGCCAGAATACCGTCCAGCCGGACGCTGTCAAAGTTGACAGGCAAGGTCATGGTTTGCAACGCCTTGTTGCATAGACAATGTTCCTTGGCAGTGCATGCGCTGCCGGGAACTTGGCCTGGTCATCAATGATGGAGGAGTACATATTGCGGTTGGACCGTTTGTGGGTTCATAGCGCCAGAACACGGCTGAAAAGGTGGTTGCTCGATGAAGTCGTGCGCGCACCCTGGGAGCCGATTTTGCACCCATCTCCGACGAGACTGGTCTGGGCAGGAGTCTGCACGACCTTGGGCAATCTGCTGTTCTACTGGATCTGGGGCACATTGTTGCCTCAAGCCTACGAAAGCCTTTCCGCTCGCCTGGTGATGGCGGGTCTGGGTTTTGCGTTCTTCATCCCCTTTGTGCGACTAGACATCAGTTCGCGCCAGAGCGCAATGGTGTTCTCCGCAGTCTGCTGGCTGACGCTGCCGGTGTTCTTCTTCTGGATGTACTGGATGAACAACGGCAATCCCGTGTGGCTGGCCAGCGTGAGCGCGATGCTGCTCATCTACTACCACCTGACCGACTGGCGCCTGGCCACCACCGGTGGCATTGCGGGCCTGGTCCTGAGCTGGTTTGCGTCGCACGACGTTTTCCCGCCCTCCTTCGAGCCCTCCTCGATTCCGATCGAGAACGCCGTGGTCATTGGATTCGCCTGGAGCGTGGCCATCCTGCTGGGATTCTCGAGCGCCAATCTGCGCCGTGCGCGCCTGCTCAATACCCTGAGCACCATGGGCGTGATGGCGCACGAGCTGCGCACGCCGCTGGCCACCGTCAACCTCATGGGCGATGTCCTGCGCAACCTCGTGCAACATGATCTGCCCGATGCCAAGCGCAAAAAGCTCGATGAGCTTGCCACTCGGCTGCAGAACCTCGTGCGCAGCATGAACCGCCAGATCGATACCCAGATCTCCAATGCGCAACTGATGCGACTGCCGCGTGAGCAGTCCGCCATCATGGCGGCCGAGCTCGTTCAGGAGGTGGTGAGTCAGTATCCCTACCGCTCCTCGCGCGAGCGGGATTGTGTGCAGGTGCACATCCAGCACGACTTCTGTTTTCTGGCTTCGCGCCCTTTGTTCGCCCAGGTGCTGACCAATCTGCTGAAGAACGCGCTGCACGCGCTGGCCGCTGCCAGCAACGCACCCAGCCCTGGTGACTTGCGCGTGGACGTCGGCATCCACCACGGCAAGGGAAGGATCGCGGTGTCGGATGACGGCATCGGCATCACGCACGGACAGCAACAGCGGATCTTCGAACCGTTTTTCTCGACCCAGGCTGGCGCTGGCAACGGTCTGGGCCTGACGTTCTGCAAGAACGTGGTGGAGGCAGCCCGTGGCCGTCTCAGCGTGCATTCAGAACCCGGACTCGGTGCGGTCTTCATGATCGACCTGCCACTCAACGAAACCGCCGACCCCACCCAGGCCGCATCAGACTGAAGACAACATGGCACTCACGATCTCACTCTTCCACCGTCCCGGCGGCATTCTGTTCCTGGACGACGACACGGATTACCTGGAGATGCTGGGCATGGTCATCCCGGCCCACTGGCAGGTTGAGCTGTACTCGCGCCCATCCGGTTTCTTCTCGCGCATGCAGAACGAGCCCGCCCGTTGGGAAGCTGACGCCATGACACAGCTGCAGATGATCGAGCGCTGGCGCCAGGGCCAGCCACTGCTGCCCCAGGTGCTGCGCTACTGGGCCATCAACGCTTCACGCTACGAACTGGCCCAGACTTGCGTGGTCGACTACGCCATGCCCGGCACCGACGGGCTCAAGGTGCTCAATACCCTGCTCGACTGGCCTGGCTCCCGCGTGCTGCTCACCGGCCAGGCCGATGAGCAGATCGCGATCCAGGCGTTCAACAACGGCCTGATCGACCAGTTCGTGCCCAAACAGACCACCGACATCACACGCCACCTGCTGGGGGTGTTGCGCAAGCTGTCGCAAACGCCGCACCCCCGTTTGAACACTCTGTGGCGCGCCGCTCTGCGTCCAGCCCAGCAGTCCATGCTGCAGATCCCTTCCGTGGCGCAGGCGCTTCTGGCCTACACCACGCAGCACTGGGTGGAATACGTGGTGCTGGGCGAACCGTTCGGCCTGATCGGCCTGGACTCGGCGGGCCAGTGCCATTGGCTCCAGCTGGAACCCACTTCCAGCCTGCCCGATCTGGCCGAACTGGCCGGGTCGGCCGGACTGGGACTGGACGAGGTGCGCGCCGTGCGCTCCGGCCAGCGGCTCGCCGCGGTCGAACTCCACCAGCAGATGGCGTTGCGCGGCCCCGTTCGCACCGCTGCCACCTTCCCGATCGGAGACGACGACGTGCTCACCGCCGCCGTGTTCTCACTCAAACCCGACGACCTGCCTCAGCCCATCTATGCCTACCGGCACTTTCTGGAGTCCCAGGCCGGGCGCAAGGTGCACGACGCTTAAGCCAGTTCCAGTGCGCCGGCCTGCGCGCGCGCGCGGCGCGCGATCGGCCAGTCCCAGGGCTTCACGAGGGGAGCGATCTCACGCGCCACCTCCTGCACATGGTTGAGCTCCGCATCGGTCAGGGCAGCATGCAGGGTCAGGCGAACCATGGCGCGGTTGCGCGTCGTCGCCGGTGCGCAGAAGACGGCTCCGAACACATTGCGCTCTTCCAGCCGGTCCCTCAGGATGAGCGTGTCAGGTTCGGTGCCCGCCTCAAGCGCAATGATCTGCTCCGTCCCCTGATGCACGGGATAGCCGAGGTCGGTCAGGGCGTTGCGCATTTTTCGCGTGTGCTGGTGCAGCCGCTGCCGCTCGGCATCGCACCCCTTGATCACATTCAGCGTGGCGCTGAGCGCGGCCACCTCGTGCGGGAGCAGGCAGGAGCTGAACATGTTGTGGTAGCTCGTGCTGAGAATGTAGTTGCGCAAGCCCGAGGGAATGTTGAAGTAGCCGGCCCGGCCGGCAAAGGCCTTGGCGAGGCTCGCGGTGATGAAATGCACGCGGTGGCTGAGTCCCAGTTCCATGCAGAGGCCGGCTCCCTGCGGTCCGTGCGTCCCGAGTGAATGGGATTCATCGACCAGGATCATGCAGCCGCCCGCCTCGGCCACATCGACCACATCCACCAGCGGTGCCACAGCGCCCGTTGTGCTGTACACCGAATCGACCACCACCAGGCCAGGACCGTGTTTCTCGATCATCCGCTGGAGGTGCTCGACATCGTTGTGGCGGAACGGATGCGTGGGTGCTCCTGCCCGGCGTGCGCCCTCCCACAGCGAAGTGTGCGCCAACATGTCGATGTAAACCGGCGTCTGAGGGTCCGCGATGCACTGCAGCAGGCCCATGTTGGCGGCATAGCCCGACTGGCACAGGACGCCGTCGTCTTTTCCAATCCATTTGGCCAGCGTCTTCTCGAAAGCTCTCACTGGGTGGGTTTCCAGCAGGAAAGACCCGGACTGGATGACAAACTCGGCGTCTTCGCGCAGGGCCGCCGTCTGGGCCTCGATGATGTCGCGATGCCCGGTGATGCCGAGGTAGTCGTTTCCGTTGAGACGCACCGAATCGGGCCCCGGGTCGCGGCCATGAACCAGCGACCGGCCACCCCACAGATTGTTCCAGCGACTCACGAAATCGCGATCGATGCGAGCACAAAGGTGGGCCGACAGGGCCGGATTGACCGGGGTGCTCTCGCGCGTAAGTTCAATGGTTCCCATGGAGTTCTCCTAACGGATAGAAAACCCCATTGAAAAAAGAAATTCGTGAAAAATTGCACAGCCCCTGTCAGGGTTGACAGGGGCTGTGCATCTTTCTTCTCAAGTTTCGGTCGTTTGAGCCGACAAGCGGCGATGCAAATTCGCCACAAGCGTGATTTTCGTCACTTTCAGTTTTGCCGCCACGGCAGCCCACGAAAGCGCCAACCGCCCTTGCGGCCCCGTTGGGCATGGGCATCCGGATCGCCTTCGAAGCCCTCCAGGATGTTGTAGGCCTCCAGTCCGAGTTCGCTGGCCCGTTTGGCCGCGGCGATCGAGCGAACGCCGCTGCGGCACAGGAAAACCAGCTTCTTCCCACCTGAAGCGTCCCGGACCTGGCCGTCGAAATCCGGGTTCAGGCCCATCCCGGGCCACTGTTTCCAGGCCACCGGCACGGCGCCCGGCACGAAACCCACCCATTCACGCTCGGCGTCGGTGCGCACATCGACCAACACCGCCTCGCCCGCCTGCACCCACTTCCAGGCCAGTTCAGGCGACACGTCGCCTGCATAGCTGCCCAGGTGAGCCCCCGCAGCCGGGCTGGGTCGCATCTGAAGCACGCCGTCGGCGTCGTGGCGCAATCCCGAGTTCAGGTTGGCGGGCACGGCTTCGTCAATCCGGCGCGGTCTGGGCAGTTGCAGCGAGTTCATGAGGTCCACGAACTCGGCCTCGGACTTGCCCGCGACCCGCACGTTGCCGGTCTTCTCCTGCCCGATGCTCGAATGGCTGCGTCCCTGGTAGTCGTGGCCGGGCCAGACGGTGGTGTCATCGGGCAAAGCGAACAACACCTGCGTCAGGCTACGGTACAGATCACTGGCACTGCCAGACTGGAAGTCGGTCCGGCCGCAACCGTTGATGAGCAAGGTGTCACCGGTGAACACGTGCTCGCGCCACAAAAAGCTCATGCTGCCTGCGGTATGACCTGGCGTGTGCAGCGCGCGCAGGGTTTCGGCACCGAATTTCAGGGTGTCTGCGTGCTGGAGCTGCACGCCGGCGGTGCCGATGCCGCAGCCCTGCGGCGCAGCGGTGCGCGCACCGACCAGTTCCGCCAGGCGCCCAGCGCTGGTGATGTGGTCGGCGTGGGCGTGGGTTTCCACTGTCCACATCAGCTTGAGCCCGTATTCCTGCAGCGTCGCCAGGTCGCGCTCGAGCTGCTCGTCAACGGGGTCGATGATCACCGCCTCACGGCTGAGCTGGTCGAACAGCACATAGGTGTAGGTACTCGACGCAGCGTCGAACAACTGAATGGGTTTCATGGTGCGCCCCGGAAATCAGGCAAAGCCACAAAGCATAGCGGCAACCTCCAGGGGTTGGGAGCGAGGCATCGGCGGCGACACACGCGCCCGGAAATGCCCGCATGCAATATCAGATAGACCAATTCTTTCCAATCGATCCGGGTATCCCCGTACGAATTCGTTCGATTGCTCTGTCAATTTACCGCCGGTCGGTGAAAACCCTGCGCAATACAGCGGCGTGCAGGCGGTATTATCAGCGGCTCATCAACCCGTACTGGAGACTATCGATGTCAGAGAAAAAAACGGTCACTTCGCGTCGAGGCATGCTCAAGGGCGCCGCCGTCGCGGCCGGCGCCATGTCCGTGCCGATGGTTGCCATGGCGCAGACCACCACGTTCCGCTTTCAAAGCACCTGGCCTGCGAAGGACATCTTCCACGAGTACGCCAACGACTTTGCCAAGAAGGTCAACGACATGGCCGGCGGGCGTCTGAAGATCGAGGTGTTGCCTGCTGGCTCCGTGGTGCCAGCCTTCCAGTTGCTCGACGCGGTGGCCAAGGGCACGCTGGATGGTGGCCACGGCGTGGTCGCCTACTGGTACGGCAAGAACTCGGCCCTGGCCCTGTGGGGCTCCGGTCCTGGCTACGGCATGGATGCCAACATGGTCCTGGCCTGGCACAAGTACGGCGGCGGCAAGGCGCTGATGGACGAAATCTACAAGAGCCTGAACCTGGATGTGGCGTCTTACCTGTACGGCCCCATGCCCACACAGCCGCTGGGCTGGTTCAAGAAGCCGGTGACCAAGGTGGCCGACATGAAGGGCCTGAAGTTCCGCACCGTGGGCCTGGCGGTGGACGTGTTCACCGACATGGGTACGGCCGTGAACCCTCTGCCTGGCGGCGAGATCGTGCCCGCGCTGGACCGCGGCCTGATCGATGCGGCGGAATTCAACAATGCCTCCAGCGACCGCGTGCTGGGCTTCCCCGATGTGGCCAAGAACTGCATGCTGCAAAGCTTCCACCAGTCGGGCGAACAGTTCGAAATCCTGTTCAACAAGGCCAAGCTCGCCGCGCTGCCGGCCGAACTCAAGTCCGTCATCGACTACGCTGTGGAAGCCGCCAGCGCCGACATGAGCTGGAAGGCGATCGACCGCAACTCGCAGGACTACCTCGAGCTCAAGAAGGCCGGCGTGAAGTTCTACAAGACGCCCGACCCCATCCTGCGTGCGCAGCTCGCCTCGTGGGACAAGACGATCGCCAAGAAGGCAGGCGAGAACCCCCTGTTCAAGAAGGTCCTCGACTCGCAGAAGGCTTTCGCGCAACGTGCCTGCCAATGGCAAAACGACTACTCTGTCGACTTCAAGATGGCGTACAACCACTACTTCGGCAAGAAGAGCTGATCCACCCAAACCGGGAAAGGGGCATGGCGCCGGCGCGATGCCCCTTTTTTGTTGCCCGTTTCATTCCGCGCCGGCTGAGGAATCTCGATGCAATCCATCTTGTGGACCGTTGATCGCCTGTCGACATTCATCGGCAAGGTCTTCGCCTGGTGCGCACTCCTGCTCACGCTGCTGATCAGTTGGGAAGTGTTTTCGCGCTACGCCCTGAACAATCCCCACGCCTGGGTGCTGGACGCCCAGATCATGCTGTACGGCACCCTGTTCATGACGGCGGGTGCCTACACGCTGGCCAAGAACGGGCACGTCCGCGGCGACGTGCTCTATGGCTTTTTCCAGCCCCGCACCCAGGCCACCGTGGACCTTGTGCTCTACATCGTGTTCTTCCTCCCGGGCATCGTCGCGCTCACCTGGGCCGGGTGGATCTACGCTGGCGAATCGCTTGCCATCCGCGAGCAGACTTTCTCTGCCGATCCCCTGCCGCTGTATCCCTTCAAATATGTGATCCCGCTGGCCGGCTTCACGCTGCTGCTGCAGGGCTTCGTAGAGATCGTGCGCTGTGTCCAGTGCATCCAGACCGGCGCCTGGCCAGCGCGTGAAGACGACGTGCAGGAAGTGGACGTCGACAAACTCAAGGAAATGGTGAACGTGAAAGACGAAGACATCGCAGCGCTCGACGCCGTCGTGGTGGCCCAGGAGAAGCGCTCATGAAAGTCCGCAAGGAACTCTGGTTTGGCCTGACTTTCATGGCCATCGTCGTGGTGCTGGCGGGCAGCGTGCTGGTGCGCGCCGAGACCATCACCCAAGGCCACCTGGGCCTGTTGATGCTCTCGCTGGTGGTTGTGGCCATCATGCTGGGCTTTCCCACCGCGTTCACGCTGATGGGCATGGGCATGCTGTTCACCTGGATGGCCTACGACCGGGACATCACGCGCACCCTCGACCTCATGGTGCAGTCGGCCTACAAAACCATGGCGAACGACGTGCTCATCGCAGTGCCGCTGTTCGTGTTCATGGGCTACCTGGTGGAGCGCGCCAACCTGATCGAGTCGCTCTTCAAGAGCATGCACCTGGCTCTGGCCCGGTTGCCCGGCGCCCTGGCTGTCGCCACGCTGGTGACCTGCACCATTTTTGCCACCGCCACAGGCATCGTGGGTGCTGTGGTCACGCTGATGGGCCTGCTCGCCTTGCCCGCCATGCTGCGCGCCGGCTACAGCGTGCCACTGGCGGCCGGTTCGATCACGGCCGGGGGTTGCCTGGGCATCCTGCTGCCACCCTCTGTGTTGCTGATCGTCTACGGCGCCACGGCTGGCGTGTCGGTGGTGCAGTTGTATGCAGGCGCCTTCTTCCCTGGCCTGATGCTGTCGGCGCTGTACGTGCTGTACGTGATCATCGTGGCCAAGCTCAAGCCCCAATGGGCGCCGCCGCTCAGCGCGGAAGAGCGCCGCGTCAAGCTGCCGCCGCTGACGCAACGCCTGACGGACGACCCCACTGCGCACGCCGTGCTGCGACTGCTCAAGGGTCGCCGCAACGCCGACGTGCCGATATCGCACCTGCTCAAGCAGATCGGGCTGGCCGCTTTGCCGGCGCTGCTCTTCGCGGCCATCATGATCCCGAGCTATCAAGCGGTGACGACGGTGAAGGCCGCAGACGTCTACGACATCGAGGAAATCGGTGCCAGCCGCTCCAGTGGTTCGACAGAGGTGGGTGGCCTGGCAGAGCCTCCGTCCGAGTCGGGTGGCCTGGCCGAGCCGCCTGCCGATGCCCTGGCAGAACCACCGGCCGATCCCGACGAACCCGCCGCATCGGGTGACCTGCAGGCGCCACCGGGTACCGAAGCGGCGGCGGAACCTGCCGCCAGCGAGCCGGCCGCTGCAGCGGAATCGGCAGAAGCTACCGCCGGTGAAGAGGCCGCTACAACGCAGCCAGCCCCCACCTGGTGGTGGGTGGTCTTCGCCATCTTTGGTGCCCTGGTCACCTTGTTCTACCTGTTCCTCAGCTTTGCGCGTCTCGAGATCTTCAAGATGCTGCTGGCCTCGTTCTTTCCGTTGATGCTGCTCATCCTGAGCGTGCTGGGATCGATCGTGATGGGGCTGGCCACACCCACCGAGGCCGCGGCCATGGGGGCGCTGGGGGGCATGCTGCTCGCTGCGGCCTACCGGCGACTCAACATGTCGGTGCTCAAGGAATCGGTCTACCTGACCGCCAAGACCTCGGCCATGGTGTGCTGGCTCTTCGTGGGCTCGGCGATCTTCTCGGCCGCTTTCGCGCTGCTGGGCGGACAGGCCCTGGTGGAGGAATGGGTGCTGGGCATGAACCTCACCAAGATCGAGTTCCTGGTGATGTCCCAGATCATCATCTTCCTGCTGGGCTGGCCGCTGGAATGGACCGAGATCATCGTGATCTTCATGCCGATCTTCATCCCGCTGCTGTCGCACTTCGATGTGGACCCGCTGTTCTTCGGCTTGCTGGTGGCGCTGAACCTGCAGACCGCGTTCCTGAGCCCACCCGTGGCCATGGCCGCCTTCTACCTGAAGGGTGTTGCTCCGCCGCATGTCACGCTGAACCAGATCTTCCTGGGCATGCTGCCCTTCATGGGCATCCAGATCCTGGCCATCGTGCTGCTCTACATGTTCCCGCAGATCGGACTGTGGCTGCCGCAACTGCTCTACAAGTAAATCCGGCCACTGGCGGAAAACCCTCCAGGGGCGCTCAGGCGCCCCTTTTTTCGTCCGAAAGGGGTAACATGGCGCCTTCATTGACGTTTACGTAAACGTCAATCGAACCTGATGCACCCGCTCCCCACAACCGACCGACGCCCATGCCCAGCTTGAACGACGTCCATCTGCCCTTTCCCCGTGCGGCCCTGCTCGCGGGCAAGGGCAGCGCATGGCAGGCGTGGCAAGTGCCACACGGCAAGGCCAAGGGGGTTTCGCTCAAGGCCTTCAAGACCAACGCCAAGCCGTTCTCCAGTGGCACCAAGTCCCGGGACCAGGAAACCGTGGGTCAGCTCGCCGAGGAACTCGACGTACTGCAGAACCTGTTCTACGCGGACCGTCGCTTCAAGCTGCTGGTGGTGCTGCAAGGCACCGACACCTCGGGCAAGGACGGCACGGTGCGCGGCGTGTTCTCGCGCACCAGCCCTTTGGGCGTGCACACCGTGGGCTGGAAGGCGCCCACCGAGATCGAGCGCGATCACGACTACCTCTGGCGCATCCACCAGAAGATGCCCGGTGCCGGCGAGATGACGGTGTTCAACCGCAGCCACTACGAGGACGTGCTGGTGCCCACGGTGAACGGCTGGATCACGCCCGAGCAGACGCAGCAGCGCTACGAGCACATCAAGGATTTCGAGCGCCTGCTGGCCGAGACCGGCACCGTCATCCTCAAGTTCATGTTGCACATCGGCAAGGACGAGCAACGGCAGCGGCTGCAGGAGCGCGTGGACGACCCCACCAAGCACTGGAAATTCAGCCTGGGCGACCTGGAGGTGCGCAAGCAGTGGGACGACTACCAGGCGGCCTACGAATCCCTGCTCAACGCCACCAGCACGCCATGGGCCCCCTGGACCATCGTGCCTGCCGACTCCAAGACGCACCGCAACCTGATGATCGCCACCGTGGTGCGCGACACACTCAAGGCATTGAAACTGCGCTATCCCCCCGAAGACCCGGCGCTGAACGGGCTTCGCATTGATTGAGAGACCACATGAGCAACCTCGCCGCCGAATTCCAGGCCCTGGCCAATTACCGCCCCACGCACAAGGTGCGTTTCGTCACCGCTGCGAGCCTGTTCGACGGGCACGACGCCGCCATCAACATCATGCGCCGCATCCTGCAAGGCATGGGTGCGGAGGTGATCCACCTGGGACACAACCGCTCGGTGGATGAGGTGGTGACCGCCGCACTGCAGGAAGACGCGCAGGGTATCGCGATCAGCTCCTACCAGGGCGGCCACGTGGAGTACTTCAAGTACATGGTCGATCTGCTCAAGAGCCGCGGCGGCGAACACATCCAGGTGTTCGGCGGCGGCGGCGGCGTGATCGTGCCGGCCGAAATCCGTGAGCTGCAGGACTACGGCGTGACGCGCATCTACAGCCCGGAAGACGGCCAGAAGATGGGCCTGGCCGGGATGATCGGCGAGATGGTGATGCGCTGCGACCAGGACCTCAGCCCCTACGCGCCCAAGGCACTGGCCGCCATCGAGGGCCAGGGCGAGATGAACTGGCGCGCGCTGGCGCAGCTCATCACCGTGCTCGAGAACGGCAGCGCGGACGCGGCGCTGGTGTCGGCCCTGCGCGAACAGGCCAAAACGAAGAAGGTGCCGGTGCTCGGCATCACCGGCACGGGTGGCGCGGGCAAGTCATCCCTCACCGATGAACTCATCCGCCGCCTGCGGCTGGACCAGGACGACCGGCTGCGCGTGGCGGTGATCTCCATCGATCCGTCGCGCCGCAAGAGCGGTGGCGCGCTGCTGGGCGACCGCATCCGAATGAATGCGATCAACCCCTGGCGCGAAGGACAGCGGGTCTACATGCGCAGCCTGGCCACGCGCGACTTCGGCAGCGAGATCAGCGCCGCCCTGCCCGACGTGATCGCGGCCTGCAAATGCGCCGGCTTCGACCTGATCGTGGTGGAAACCTCCGGCATCGGCCAGGGCGATGCGGCCATCGTGCCGCACGTGGACGTGCCCATGTACGTCATGACGCCCGAGTTCGGCGCGGCCAGCCAGCTCGAGAAGATCGACATGCTCGACTTCGCGGCCTTCGTCGCCATCAACAAGTTCGACCGCAAGGGCGCGCTCGACGCCCTGCGCGATGTGGCCAAGCAGGTGCAGCGCAACCAGGAAGCCTGGAGCACCCCGCCCGACCAGATGCCGGTGTTCGGCACCATGGCCGCACGCTTCAACGACGACGGCGTGACCGCGCTCTACCAGGCCCTCAAGCTCAAGCTGGGTGAACTCGGCCTGCCGCTGCAGGAAGGCCGCCTGCCCACCGTGAAGGTGCGCCACAGCACCAACCAGACGCCCATCGTGCCGCCCGCGCGCACGCGCTACCTGGCCGAGATCAGCGACACGGTGCGCGGCTACAAGCAGAAAGCCGTCGAGCAGGCGCGCCTCGCGCGCGAGATCCAGCAGCTCACCGAAACCGCGCGCATGCTGCGGGTGGAGAAGCCCGAACGCGCGCGCGCCGCCGAAGCGGTGATCGACCTCGCCCAGGTGCGCGAGCTCGACCAGGACCCCGCCGCGCGCAAGCTGCTCGCCCAGTGGCCCGACATGCAGAAGGCCTACGCGGGCGACGAGTACGTGGTGAAGATCCGCGACAAGGAAATCCGCACCGCGCTGACCACGAAGAGCCTCTCGGGCACGGTCATCCGCAAGGTGGCCCTGCCCAAGTACGAAGACCATGGCGAGATCCTGAAATGGCTGATGCTGGACAACGTGCCGGGCAGCTTCCCGTACACCGCCGGCACCTTCGCCTTCAAGCGCGAGGGCGAAGACCCCACCCGCATGTTCGCGGGCGAAGGCGACGCCTTCCGCACCAACCGCCGCTTCAAGCTGCTCTCCGAAGGCATGGCGGCCAAGCGCCTGTCCACCGCATTCGACTCGGTCACGCTCTACGGCAACGACCCCGACCCGCGCCCGGACATCTACGGCAAGGTCGGCAACTCCGGAGTGTCCATCGCCACGCTGGACGACATGAAGGTGCTCTACGGTGGCTTCGACCTCTGCCACCCGGCGACCTCCGTCTCCATGACGATCAACGGCCCGGCGCCCAGCATCCTCGCGATGTTCATGAACACCGCGATCGACCAGAACCTGGAGAAGTTCAAGGCCGAGAACGGCCGCGAGCCCACCGACACCGAGGCCGCCAAGATCCGCGAATGGGTGCTGGCCAACGTGCGCGGCACGGTGCAGGCCGACATCCTGAAGGAAGACCAGGGACAGAACACCTGCATCTTCAGCACCGAGTTCTCACTGAAGGTGATGGGCGACATCGCCGAGTACTTCGTGCACCACGACGTGCGCAACTTCTACTCGGTGTCCATCAGCGGGTACCACATTGCAGAAGCAGGCGCCAACCCGATCAGCCAGCTCGCGTTCACGCTCTCCAACGGCTTCACCTTCGTGGAGGCGTACCTGGCGCGCGGCATGCACATCGACGACTTCGCGCCCAACCTGAGTTTCTTCTTCAGCAACGGCATGGACCCGGAGTACACCGTGCTCGGCCGCGTGGCACGCCGCATCTGGTCGGTCGCACTGCGCGACCGCTACGGCGCGAACGAACGCAGCCAGAAGCTGAAATACCACGTACAGACCAGCGGCCGTTCGCTGCACGCGCAGGAGATCCAGTTCAACGACATCCGCACCACGTTGCAGGCGCTGATCGCCATCTACGACAACTGCAACAGCCTGCACACGAACGCGTTCGACGAAGCCATCACCACGCCCACCGAAGACTCCGTGCGCCGGGCCATGGCGATCCAGCTCATCATCAACCGCGAGTGGGGCCTGGCGAAAAACGAGAACCCCAACCAGGGCGCATTCATCATCGACGAGCTCACCGAGCTGGTGGAAGAGGCCGTGCTGCAGGAGTTCGAGAAGATCGCCGAACGCGGTGGCGTGCTGGGCGCGATGGAAACCGGCTACCAGCGCGGCAAGATCCAGGACGAGTCCATGCACTACGAGATGCTCAAGCACACGGGCGAATACCCGATCGTGGGCGTGAACACCTTCCGCAACCCGCATGGCGATCCCACGCCCGAGACGCTGGAGCTCGCGCGCTCGACCGACGACGAGAAGCAGAACCAGTTGCAGCGGCTGGCCGATTTCCACGCCCGCCACGCCGCCGAATCGCCGGCCATGCTGCAGCGCCTGCGCCAGGCCGTGATCGAGAACGGCAACGTGTTCGAGGTGCTGATGGACGCCGTGCGCGTGTGCTCGCTCGGCCAGATCACCAGCGCCCTTTTCGAGGTCGGCGGGCAGTACCGGCGCAATATGTAGGGCCTGTTCAGGCCGGCTGCGTCAGCGGCAGGTTGAGCAGCAGGTTCTGCGGCTTGAGCTTGAGCAACCCGCCGGCCGTCATCGCCAGGCCCAGGTACACCGGCTTGCCGCGCACGTCGGCCTGCATGTGTTGCGGGTCGACGAACGTCAGGCGAAACAGGCTGATAAGCCGCTGCTGACGCTCCGGCTCCACTTCGTGACCGAGGTAAAGGTCGTTGAGCAGCGCGCTCGATTCCGCGTCCAGCCCCAGGTGCCAGCGCCACGACGGGTCTTCGACCCGCGCTTCGGGCTGGATCTTCACCGCCACCCCGTGGAAGTGCCGCACCCACAGTTCCAGCACGGCGGCCAGGGCCTTGAGCCCGGAGCGTGCGCGGGTCATGGTGAGCGTGAGGCCGTGCGGCAACTCGTTCTGGACTTCATGGGTGAGGTCCAGAACGAAGTTGAAACGTCCGGCCCCTTGGCGGCTGCGCAGGTAGCGCTCAGCGCTGTCTTCACCCAGCACCTCGATCTGCGTCTGCGGCAGGGCAGCCCCCCCCTGCAGCAGCAGACGGCCCACCTCGCCCAGCCCGCCGGTCTCGTTGAGCATGTCCAGCACCTCGCTGTCGCCGCTGAGCACCCGCCCGTCCTGAACGCTCACGCGCTGGCGCCGGAACAGCAGTTCGGCCGCGCGCCAGCGCCAGGGGTCAGTCTCGTTGGCCAGCAGGTGAGCCACCATGGCCTGCACCATGAGATCCAGGAACAGCGGCGGCACCTGGATCGCGCCCTCCCGGAAGAAACCGGCATACGCCGCCTCCAGCGAGCCGGCACCGATGACCGCGTCGCGCCATCCCAGGAACAGGCGGTGGTTGGCGCGGACATCCTCATCCGCCATCGCATCCACCTCATGTGCCGGCACCGCCCGATCGGGCTCCCGCATCAAGCTGGCGTGCAGCGCCTTTTCGGCGTCGCAGGATTCCTCGACCAGCGCCAGTTCAGGCCTCGACAACCAGAACCGCCAGTAGTCGGCGGTGGGCACGAGCCAGCCACGGGCGTTGCGAACGAGATGATCGTGGCCGCAGGAGGACCAGAAAACGGATGGATCGGACATGGTCGGATTGTCGTTCACACCCCCGAGGTGCCCGTGTTCCACCACAATGGCGCCATGCAACAAGACATCAGCCTCATCGGTGTGCCCACCGACATCGGCGCTGGCGCTCGCGGCGCTTCCATGGGCCCCGAGGCCTTGCGCGTGGCCAACTTGGCCAGCGTGCTCGAAGGCCAGGGCTTGCGCGTGGTCGACCGGGGCAACCTCGCCGGACCCTCCAACCCCTGGCAACCCCCCACCGAGGGTTACCGGCACCTGGAAGAGGTGGTCGCATGGAACGAGAACCTGCATGAGGCGGTGCACGCCGAACTGGTGCTGGGCCGCTTGCCCATCGTGCTGGGCGGAGACCATTGCCTGGGCCTGGGCTCCATCAGCGCCGTGGCGCGGCACTGCCGCGCATCGGGCAAGAACCTGCGCGTGCTCTGGCTCGACGCCCACGCCGACTTCAACACCGCCGACCTCACCCCCAGCGGCAACATCCATGGCATGCCGGTGGCGCTGCTCTGCGGCTACGGCCCGGCGCGCCTGACCGGCATCGGAGGTCACACGCCCGCCATCGAAGCCAGCCAGGTGCGGCAGATCGGCATCCGCAGCGTGGACGCAGGCGAGAAGCGCCTGGTGCATCAGGCCGGGCTGGAGGTGTTCGACATGCGCTACATCGACGAGATGGGCATGCGCCACACCATGCAGCAGGCCCTCCAGGAGGTGGATGAGAACACCCACCTGCACGTGAGCTTCGATGTGGACTTCCTCGACCCCGAGATCGCACCCGGCGTGGGCACCACCGTGCTCGGCGGCCCGACCTACCGGGAAGCGCAGCTCTGCATGGAGATGATCGCCGACACGGGTCGGCTGGCCTCACTGGACGTGATGGAGCTCAACCCCGCGCTGGACGTCCGCAACCGAACCGCCGAACTGGCCGTCGACCTGATCGAAAGTCTGTTTGGAAAATCCACTCTGATGAGGAAGTGATCCCGCCCTCATCATGTCTGCGGCCTTCTCGGCCATCATGATCACCGGCGCATTCGTATTGCCGCCGACCACCTCGGGCATCACCGACGCATCCACCACCCGCAGGCCCGCCACGCCGTGGACGCGCAGGCTTGCGTCCACCACATCCATCGGCCCAGGGCCCATGCGGCAGGTGCCCACCGGGTGGTAGATGGTGTCGGCGTGGTTGCGAATGAACTGCTCGATCTGTGCATCGCTCTGTGCCTGGGCGGACGAGGCCGACTCGGTGCCGCCGTGACGCGCGAGCGCAGGTTGCTGCAGCAGGCTGCGCATGAGCTTGAAGCCGCGCAGCAGGCGCGCCATGTCGTCCGGGTCCTGCAGGAACGCGGGGTCGATGAGTGGCGCAGCCTGGGGATCGGCACTGGAAAGGCGCAGCGTGCCGCGGCTCCTCGGGCGCAACAGGCACACATGGCAGGAGTAGCCATGCCCGAACACCGTCTTGCGACCGTGGTCCACCAGCTTGCCCACCACGAAGTGCAGTTGCAGATCGGGAATGGGTTCGTCTGCAGAGCTCTTGATGAAGCCGCCGGCCTCGGCGAAGTTGGTGGTGAGCATGCCGCTGCGCTGGCGCCGCCACTCGAAGATGCCGCGCACCATGCGCGCCACGCCGCCGAGCGAAAGGCCGAACAGGTCCGTCGCCTTCGGCGCGTTGACCACCAGCACCACGTCGACGTGGTCGTGCAGGTTCTGGCCCACGCCCGGCAGATCGCGCACCGGGCGAATGCCGTGCTCGGCCAGGTGATCGGCCGAGCCGATGCCCGAGAGCATGAGCAACTGGGGTGAACCGAAGGCACCGGCGCTCAGCACCACCTCGCCGCCTTCGCGCAGCCGCAGGATCTGCAGCGGACCACGCCCACCGTTGCCCCGGTACTCCACGCCCACCGCACGCGGAGGGTTTTCTTCTTCGTCCATCACCACGCGGGTGGTGAGGGCGTTGGTGATGACCTGGAGGTTGCTTCGCCCGAGGTTCGGCGTGAGGTAGGCCTTGGCCGCGCTGTAGCGCTCGCCGTTCTTGTGCGTGACCTGGTAGACACCCACACCCTCTTGCTGCGGGCCATTGAAGTCGGTGTTGTGCGGATAGCCGGCCTGCACGCCTGCTTCGACGAACGAGGGCAGGAAGGCATTGGGGCTTCGCAGGTCCATCACGTTGAGAGGGCCCCCCTGGCCATGCAATGCATCGGCGCCGCGCTCGTTGTGCTCCGCGCGCTTGAAATACGGCAGCACGTCGGCAAACGACCAGCCGGGGTTGCCCTGTGCGGCCCAGCGGTCGTAATCGCTGGCGTGGCCGCGCGCGTAGATCATGGCATTGATGGAGCTGGAGCCACCCAGCACCTTGCCGCGCGGCTGGTAGCCGCGCCGGCCATTCAGGCCGGGTTGCGGCACCGTGCCATAGCCCCAGCCGTTGAGCTCGAATCGGGCCATGGCGGCCAGGCCGGCAGGGCAGTGAATGAGCACGCTGCGGTCGCTCGGGCCGGCTTCGATGAGGGCAACGCGAACCGCCGGGTCTTCGCTCAGGCGGGAGGCCAGCACGCAGCCGGCAGATCCGCCGCCGACGATGATGTAGTCGAACATGGGTGTCTCCGAGTGGGCCGCGCGCCCAAGCGGGTGCGCGACAATCTGTGGGGCAAGTTAGCACAGGCGGAATGCCGCCAGTAGGCAGTCCCGCCTAGGAAAGACACCCCGGTGACGCCGGGAAAACCCCAAACACAACCCGCATTCAATCTCAGGAGTTGGCATTCATGAACACGATCCAGACCGTCGGCATCATCGGCTCGGGCACCATGGGCAATGGCATCGCGCAGGCCTGCGCCACCCGGGGCATCCGCGTCGTGATGGTCGACATCGCTCAGGCCGCCGTTGACAAGGGCCTGGCCACCGTGGCCGGCAGCCTGGACCGGCTGATCAAGAAAGAGAAGATCAGCATCGCCGACAAGGACGCCGCACTCGCGCTCATCCAGGGTTCGACGAACTACGACGACCTCAAGGGCGCGCAACTCGTCATCGAGGCCGCCACCGAGAACGAAGGCCTGAAGGTCAAGATCCTGCAGCAGCTCGACAACCTGCTCGCGCCGGAGGTGATCGTGGCGACCAACACCAGCTCGATCAGCATCACCAAGCTGGCCGCGGCCACGCAGCGGCCCGACCGCTTCATCGGCATGCACTTCTTCAACCCGGTGCCCATGATGGCGCTGGTGGAGATCATCCGTGGCCTGCAGACCAGCGACGCCACGCACGACACCGTGAAGGCGCTGGCCGAGGCGCTGGGCAAGTCGCCCATCACGGTGAAGAACGCGCCCGGCTTCGTGGTCAACCGCATCCTGGTGCCGATGATCAACGAGGCCTTCTTCGTGCTGGCCGAAGGCATCGCTAGCGCTGAGGACATCGACGCCGGCATGAAGCTCGGCACCAACCAGCCCATCGGCCCGCTGGCCCTGGCCGACATGATCGGGCTCGATGTGTGCCTGGCGGTGATGAACGTCTACATGGCCGAGTTCAATGACAGCAAGTACCGCCCCGCCCCGCTGCTGAAGGAAATGGTGGCTGCGGGCTGGCTCGGCCGCAAGACCGGCCGGGGCGTTTACACGTATTGAGCCTGTGCCAGCAACGGCATTGATGCGGACGTAACATCGGCCCTCGATCTCCAAGGACCCATCCGCATGAGCGCTTCTTTCGACTTCGACCTTTTCGTCATCGGTGGTGGCAGCGGTGGCGTGCGTGCCGCACGCATAGCCGCACAGCGTGGTGCGCGCGTGGCGCTGGCCGAGGTGCTGGGCAACGACGGCCTGGGTGGCACCTGCGTGAACGTGGGTTGCATCCCGAAGAAGCTGTACAGCTTTGCGGCGCACTACGGCGAGGCCTTCGGGGAGTCGCACGGCTTCGGATGGGAAGGCGACAGGCCCACGTTCAACTGGGCCACGCTCAAGGCCAACCGCGCGCGCGAGATCACTCGCCTCAACGGCATCTACGGCAACCTGCTGCGCGGCTCGGGCGTAACGGTGTTCGAGGCCTTCGCGCGCGTCACCGGTGCGCACGGCATCGCACTGTCCACCCTGAATGCGGACGGCTCGCCCGGCCACCAGGAGTTCACCGCGAAACACATCCTGATCGCCACCGGGGGCACGCCGCACGTGCCTCACTTCGTCGGGCGCGAGCACGTCATCACCTCCAACGAGATCTTCGACCTGGAACCCTTTCCGCAACGCCTGGTGGTGGTGGGTGGCGGCTACATCGCCAGCGAGTTTGCTTCCATCTTCAACGGCCTGGGATCGAAGGTCACGCAGCTCTACCGCGGTGATCAGATCCTGCGTGGCTTCGACGACGAGATCCGCCATTTCGTGGCGGCCGAGATGGTCAAGGCTGGTGTGGACCTGCACCTCAATGCCGGGGTGGTGGACATCCGCCAGACCGACCAAGGCCTGCGTGTGGAATGCGAGGGCGGCGCGCGGGTGATGGCCGATGCCGTCCTGTACGCCACCGGCCGCGTGCCCAACGTGGCCGACCTGGGGCTGGATGCCGTGGGCGTGGCCCTGGGCGCCAAAGGTGAGGTCATCGTCAACGAGCACTACCAGACCAACGTGCCTTCGATCTTCGCCCTGGGCGACGTCACCAACCGCCTGCAGCTCACGCCCGTTGCGCTGGGCGAGGCCATGGTGGTGGTGGACCAGCTCTTCGGCCCCGCCGCCGGCAAGGCGCCCCGCAGCATGGCCTACGAATTCGTGCCCACCGCCGTGTTCACGCACCCTTCCATCGGCACAGTGGGCTACAGCGAAGAGAAGGCGCGCGAGAAGTTTGGCGAGGTGACCATCTTTCGCAGCGAGTTCAAGGCGCTCAAGCACACGCTGTCGGGCAGCACCGAGCGCACGCTGATGAAGCTGGTGGTGGACACGAAGAGCGACCGTGTGGTGGGCCTGCACATGGTGGGCGCCGAAGCCGGCGAGATCGTGCAGGGTTTCGCTGTGGCCCTGAAGGCGGGAGCCACCAAGGCGGTGTTCGACAGCACGATCGGCATTCACCCGACGGCCGCGGAAGAGTTCGTCACGATGAGGGAACCCCGAGCAGCGCCACAATAGCGCCATGCACAAGACGCCCGACTTCACCGCCCCCCTCGTCTTCACCGATCCCGCCGAGGCCCTGGCCCAGGTGCAGCGGATCTATCAGGACAACGTGGAATTCCTGCGCCAGGCCATGCGCGAGTACGTGGGCGGCGGCGATTTCTCCAGCACCCATGTGCGCGCCTGCTACCCCTACGTGCGCCTGCACACGCACACCAACACACGCCGGGGCGCTGCGCCTGACAGCCCGGCCATCAAGAAGCTGAGCTACGGCTTTGTGGCCGGTCCCGGCCGCTTCGAGACCACGCTCACCCGCCCCGACCTGTACGGCGACTATTACCTGCAGCAATTCAGCCTGCTGCTGGCCAACCATGGCGGCGAACTGGAAGTGGGTACCAGCACCCAGCCCATCCCCATCCACTTCTCGTTCGCCGAGCACGACCACGTGGAAGGCGCCATGGACGTGGCGCGCCGCGCCCTCATGCGCGATGTGTTCGACCTGCCCGACCTCACCGCCATGGACGACGGCATTGCCAACGGTACGCACGTGCCCAAGGCGGGCGAAGCGCATCCGCTGTCGCTGTTCACCGCGCCGCGCGTGGACTACTCGCTGCAGCGCCTGCGCCACTACACCGGCACGGCGCCCGAATGGTTCCAGAACTTCGTCATGTTCACGAACTACCAGTTCTACATCGACGAGTTCATCAAGCTGGGTCACGCCGAGATGGCCAACCCCGAGAGCGAGTACGTCGCCTTCGTGGAGCCCGGCAACGTGGTGATGCGCCGCACCGGCCTGGCCGCCGAGCCCATCGACGCGCTGGGCCACGCACCACCGCGCCTGCCGCAGATGCCGGCCTACCACCTCATGCGCCCCGACCGCAGCGGCATCACCATGGTCAACATCGGCGTGGGCCCGGCCAACGCCAAGACCATCACCGATCACATCGCCGTGCTGCGCCCACACGCCTGGCTCATGCTCGGCCACTGCGCCGGCCTGCGCACCGCGCAGCAACTGGGCGACTACGTGCTGGCCCACGCCTACGTGCGCGAAGACCACGTGCTCGATGAAGAACTGCCGCTGTGGGTGCCGATCCCCGCGCTGGCCGAGATCCAGCTCGCGCTGGAAGGCGCCGTGGCCGACGTCACCGGCGTGCCACCGGCCGAGCTCAAGCGCATCATGCGCACCGGCACCGTGGCCAGCACCGATAACCGCAACTGGGAACTGCTGCCCGACAACATGCCGCAGCGCCGCTTCTCCCAATCGCGCGCGGTGGCGCTGGACATGGAAAGCGCCACCATCGCTGCCAACGGATTCCGCTTCCGCGTGCCCTACGGCACCCTGCTCTGCGTGAGCGACAAGCCCCTGCACGGCGAGATCAAGCTGCCCGGCATGGCCAACCACTTCTACCGCGAACGCGTGGACCAGCACCTGCGCATCGGCATCCGCGCCATCGACATCCTGCGCGAAGGCGGCACCGACCAGCTGCACAGCCGCAAGCTGCGCAGCTTTGCGGAAGTGGCGTTCCAGTAGACGCCGGCGAATCAGGTCAGCTTGACCGCACGCCCGATGTAAAGGATGGGACCCGTAGGCCGCCCGGTGGGCGAGCCGGCGTAGGGTTCCAGGGTGATCTCGAACAACTGGTTGGGCACCAGCGGGGGCAACTGATCGAGCTTGACTTCCAGTGGCTGGCCAGGCTGCACCAGGCCCAGCGACACCGGCGCGTTCCAGTCGTCGGCCTTGGTCCAGAACTGCAGCGAGCGCTGCTCGGGCACGGCCGTGGTGCCGAGCGGCACCAGGCGCAGCGTGTCGCGCCCGCTGGTCTGCACCACCCAGCCCGGGGCGGTGCCGTTGGGCGCGACCAGCACCACCATGTACTGCGGCGCAGCAGGCGCGAACAGGCGGGTGGACGGCAGCAGCACCGCCACCGAAGCGGCCACGAAACCGGTGGCCGCCACGGCACGCCAGAAATTGACGCTGCGCCACCAGTTTTGCCAGGCGCTGACGGGCGCGGCCTTTCGTGCAGGGGCTCGCGGCAGCGCGTTCTCGATGCGCGTCCACAGCGCCGCCGTCGGCTCCACCGGCTCCACCAGCGCGGTCAGCGGCAGCAGTCGCGATTCCCAGGCATCGACCGCGTGGCGCAGTAGGGCGTCGTTCGGCAACCGGCCCTGCACCTCACGGCGGCGCTGAGCCGAAAGCGTGCCCAGCACATAGGCCGAGGCCAGCGCGTCGATGTTGTCTTCAGGCGTGCTCATGCCAGGCACTCCCGCAGCGAGGCCAGGCCTCGGCGAATCCAGGCCTTCACCGAACCCAGCGGCGCGCCCAGGCGCTCGGCAATCTCGGGATGGGTGCAGCCGTCGAGGTAGGCGTAGAGCACGCAGTTGCGCTTGGGCGTGTCCAGGCGGGCCAGGCAGTCGTCGAGGCGGCCGAGGTCGGCGCGCAGTGCGAAGGCCTCGGCCATGTCGGGCGCAGCAGAAGGATCGGCTGCGTGGAGCGCCTCCATCTCGTCTTCGTCGGCGGACACGGTGCGCGAACCGGCACGCACCACATCGAGCGCGCGGTGGCGCACGATGCCGACCATCCAGCCCCGGCCCGCACCGCGGCTGGCGTCGAAGCTGGCGGCCCGGGTCCAGATGTTCATGAAAGCGTCGTGCAACACGTCTTCGGCGGTGGCGCGGTCGCGCACGATGCGCAAGGCCACGCCCAACAGGTAGCGGCCCTCGCGCTCGTAGAGGCGGCGCAGGGCCGCACGATCGCCCCGCGCACAGGCGGCCAGGGCGGCATCGTGATCGAACGGTTCGGAATCGGTGGGTGGCAAGGGCGTTCAGGCCAGCTGGGCGGAAGAAACGGGGCCCGGCGCGTTGCGGCGCCAGGCCCCGGTACTGCCGGCCATACTAGCCGAATACCGCTCAGGAAGCCTTGTAGAAGATGTAGTCGGCCTGGTATTGCACGATCTGCTTGGCGCCCACATTGGCGGCACCACAGGCCGTGGCCGGGGCGATGCCGCCCTTGGTGGCCACGCGCTGGGTGTAGGTCACGCCGCTCATGGCGCCCATGCCCATGGCCGGGTTGGCCTTCACGAGCTGCAGCGGGATGTTGGCTTCACCGGCGGGCGCCACGGCGACCTGCGTGGCAGTGAACTTGGAGCCGTCGTTCGCTTCCCAGGTGGCGGGCGGGCCGTAGTACTTGCCGACCTGCTTGCCGCTGCGGTCCATCAGCTTGGCATCGGGGCCACCGAACACCCATTCGAACTGACCAGGCATGTTGGCCTTGACCTTGCATTCGTAGGTGATCTGGCCGACGCCCACGGTTTCCATGGCCACGCGGTTGCCCGCAGGCACCTTCACGGCGTCGGGCAGGCCGGCCTGCGAAAACGCCATCGCCGGGGTGCCCGTGGTGGGGCTGCCCATCGAGGGGGTGTTCACAGCGGAACTGTTCATATTGGAGCCGCCCATATTGGAGGCACAGGCGGTCAGGGCGAGGGCCGCAGCAGCGGCCAGGGTAGATTTGACGATCATGGAATACTCCTCGATGGTGGGTTATGGGCAGCGGCGCAAAAACAGCGCCACTGCTTCCACTACGCACCAGGGAGGCGAATGGATGCAGCCGGATGGAAAAAAATTCGGCCGCCGCGTCAGGCCGTGCGCGGCCGCACCTTCGACGCGGCCAGCTTGGCCTGAACGCGCGCCTTCTCCACGTCGGCATCAAAGGCCAGGGCCACGCCCATGCGCCGTTTGGCGAAGCTCTCGGGCTTGCCGAACAGGCGGATCTCGGTCTGCGGCACGCGCAGCGCTTCGTCCACCCCTTCGAAGGCGATGCCCCGGGCTTCCACACCACCATAGATGACGGCGCTGGCGCCCGGACTCTTGAGCGCGGTGGAGACCGGCAGGCCCAGGATGGCGCGGGCGTGCAGCTCGAATTCGTTCTGCCACTGCGTGATCATGGTCACCATGCCGGTGTCGTGCGGGCGCGGACTCACCTCGCTGAACCACACCCGGTCGCCCTTGACGAACAGTTCCACGCCGAAGAGGCCCTGGCCGCCCAGGTCGTCGGTCACGGCCTTGGCGATGTCGCGCGACTTCTGCAGCGCGGCCGGCGTCATGGGGTGCGGCTGCCAGCTCTCCACATAGTCGCCACTCACCTGCACGTGGCCGATGGGATCGCAGAAATGCGTTTCCACGTTGCCGCTGGCGTCCAGCGCGCGCACGGTGAGCTGCGTGATCTCGTAGTCAAAGTCGATGAAGCCTTCCACGATGATGCGGCCCGGGCCGACGCGTCCGCCCGACATGGCGTAGTCCCAGGCGGTCTTCACATCGGCGGGACCATCGATCTTGCTCTGGCCCTTGCCACTGCTGCTCATCACCGGCTTGACGATGCAGGGGTAGCCGATGCCTCCGTCGATGGCCGCCTGAAGTTCCTCCAGCGAGTCGCAGAACTGGTAGGGGCTGGTCGGCAGCCCCAGCGTTTCAGCGGCCAGGCGGCGGATGCCTTCCCGGTCCATGGTCAGGCGGGCGGCGCGGGCCGTGGGAATGACGCGCACCACGCCAGCGGCCTCAAGTTCTTCCAGCGTGGGCGTGGCGATGGCTTCGATTTCAGGCACCACCAGGTGCGGGCGCTCAGCCTCGATCAACGCCTTCAGCTGCGCCGGGTCGCTCATGGTGATCGTGCGCGCGTGGTGCGCCACCTGTTGGCCCGGCGCGTGCTCGTAGCGGTCCACCGCGATGGTCTCCACGCCCAGGCGCTGAAGCGCGATCAGCACTTCCTTGCCGAGTTCGCCCGAGCCAAGCAGCATGACGCGGGTGGCGGAGGGAGAGAGCGGGGTTCCGAGCGTGGTCATGGGATTGTTTCTCGCAGGTCGTTTACAAAGCGTCGCCCATGGCCTCGCCCATCTTCACGGCGGCTTCGGGTGCCCAGTCGGGGTTGAAGGCAATGGTGTCGCGCGGCCAGAGCAGCACCACGGTGGAACCCAAGAGGAAGCGACCCATTTCTTCGCCCTGTTGCAGGCGCACCGGCGCATCGCCGTAGCTCCATTCGCGCACCTCACGCGGGCGCGGCGGGTTCACCACACCATGCCAGGTGGTGGCCATGCTGCCGACGATGGTGGCGCCCACCAGCACCTGCACGAAGGGCAGCGTCGTCTCACCCACCTGCATGTCGAACACGCACACCACGCGCTCGTTGCGAGCGAACAGTCCCGGCACGCCTTGTGCCGTGGCCGGGTTCACGGAAAACAGGTCGCCGGGCACGTGGATCATGCGGCGAAGCGTGGCCTGCATCGGCATGTGGATGCGGTGGTAGTCCTTGGGGCTGAGGTAGATGGTGGCGAAGGCGCCATCATCGAATTGCGCGGCCAGTTCGGCGTCCCCCCCCACCAGGGCGCGGGTGCTGTAGGTGTGGCCCTTGGCCTGGTAGATCTGGTCCCGCGCAATGGCGCCGAACTGGCTGATGGCGCCGTCCACCGGGCAGACAAAGGCCGCATTCGCCAGGGGGCGCGCATCGGCGCTCAGCGCGCGGGTGAAGAATTCGTTGAAGCTGCCGTAGGCCTTCGGGTCCGGGTTGGCGGCTTCGGCCATGTTGACGCGGTACTTGCGGATGAAGCGCCGGATGATCCACTGCGTGAGGCCGCCCCAGCGGCCATTGGCCACCCAGCCTCCAAACACGGTAAGAGCCCGTTTCGGGAACAGGTATTGCAACGCAACGGAGAGGGGCATGGTCGATGAGGGAATGAGGCCTGGCCCCGGTTGGACAGCCCCGCATTGTAGGGTGGCACTCGAAGCAGTGTCTGGCCCGAGCGGGCACAATGCCGGCACATGAATCGCACCTTGTTCGAATGCCGCCACCTGGTCAAACGCTACGGCGAAAGCACGGTGGTGGACGACCTGAGTTTCTCCATCGAACCCGGCGAATGCCTGGGCGTGATCGGCCCCAACGGCGCAGGCAAGACCACCACCATCCGCATGTGCCTGGGCCTGACAACGCCCGACGCCGGCAGCATCACCGCCTTCGGGCAGGACATGCCGCGCGACGCGCTGGCCATCAAGGCGCAACTGGGCGTGGTGAGCCAGATGGACACGCTCGACCCCGACTTCTCCTGCGCCGAGAACCTGCTGGTCTATGGCCGCTACTTCCGCCTGCCCAAGGCTGCGATCCAGGCGCGCATTCCGCAGTTGCTGGAATTCGCCGCGCTCTCGCACAAGGCCGACGCGAAACCCGGTGAACTCTCGGGCGGCATGAAGCGGCGCCTGTCGCTGGCGCGCGCGCTGGTGAACGACCCGCGCCTGCTCATGCTCGACGAACCCACCACCGGCCTGGACCCGCAGGCGCGCCACCTCATGTGGGAACGCCTGCAACTGCTGTTGCAACAAGGCAAGAGCATCCTGCTGACCACGCACTTCATGGACGAGGCCGAGCGCCTGTGCTCACGCCTGCTGGTGCTGGACCATGGCCGCAAGATTGCCGAAGGCCGGCCGCGCGAGTTGATCGCCCAGCACCTGGAACCCGACGTGGTGGAGGTCTATGGCAACGGCGCCCTCGCGCTGGCCCAGGCGGAAGAACACGCTGCGCTGCGCGCGCTGGCGGCCCGCGTGGAGGTGAGCGGCGAGACCGTGTTCTTCTACACCGCGCAGGCCATGCCGCTGCTGGCCGCCCTGGGTGAGCAGCATCACCATTTGCGCGCCCTGCACCGCCCGGCCAACCTGGAGGACCTGTTCCTCAAGCTCACCGGGCGACAGATCCGCGAGGACGGCTGAACCATGAACACCACCACCCTTCCCCGCTCGCCCTCTCCGTGGGCACCGCCGCGCCTGTCCATGCGCTGGTGGCCTGTTTTTCTTCGCAACCTGCTGGTCTGGCGCAAGCTCGCCATTCCCAGCCTGGTGGGCAACATCGCCGAGCCGCTGATGTGGCTGATCGCCTTCGGCTACGGCATGGGCGCGCTGGTCGGGCAGGTGAGCATGAGCACACCACAGGGCACCGTGGCCGTTCCTTACATCCTGTTCCTGGCCAGCGGCAGCATCTGCATGAGCGCCATGAACGCCGCGACCTTCGAGGCCTTGTACTCGGCGTTCTCGCGCATGCACGTCCAGAAAACCTGGGACGGCATCATGAACGCGCCCGTGAGCCTGGACGACGTGGTGTTGGCGGAAATGCTGTGGGCGGCCTTCAAGGCCCTGTTCTCGGTGACGGCCATCATGGTGGTGATGCTCGGGCTGGGCATCAGCCACTCGCCCAAGCTGCTGCTGGCCTTGCCGGTGCTGCTGGGGGCGGGCATCACGTTCTCGTGCATTGCCCTGGTGTTCAACGCCCTGGCCAAGGGCTACGACTTCTTCACCTACTACTTCACGCTGTTCCTCACGCCCATGATGTTCCTGTCAGGGGTGTTCTTCCCACGGGAGCAATTGCCGGCGGTGGTGCGCCACGTATCGGACTGGCTGCCCCTGACCAGCGCGGTGGAACTGGTGCGGCCCCTGTTCATGGACCAGTGGCCTGCACACGGCTGGCTGCACGCCGGTGTGCTGCTGGCCTACACCGTGGGGGCGTTCTGGCTGGCCCTTGCGCTCACGCGCAAAAGGTTCGCTAGATGAAGGGCCCCCACGCTCCGCCGCTTCGCGGGTCGCTGCCCCCCGAGGGGGCTGGCCTTGCTTGGGGCGGCCCGGCACTGCGGCCGTCGGCTCAGTGAATGGCTTGCAGGGCAGGTTGGGCTTCGCAGTACAGCTCGCTGCCGGTGTCGATGAAGTCTTCGGCTTCGATCACGGCGTCGTAGGCCCGCGCGGCGGCGTCGAAGATCTTGGGGATCAGGGGCTTGTCCAGCGGACGGCAGACGCGGGCACGCAGGCCGCGCAGGTTGGCGCTGGTTTCCATGGCGCTGATCACGGCTTCCGGATCGAGCATCAGGACGAAGGGGTTGAGGCGGGTGGCGGTGGTGGACATGGCGGCTTCCTGAAGATGAATGGGGCGGGATTCGATGAAACAAACTGTATTCCCCACCCCCGCCAACGTTAAGTCGGCGCAGCCCCATTCACGCTGTAGGAACTTCGCTGACACCGCGTGCGCTTGCCCTACGCACGGTTCGTGACATCGATCACGGACCGTGCCGCAGAGCCTCCACACTCGCCCGCACGACCGACTGCACACTGCCGCTTTCCTTGTACCGGGTGCGCAGGAAGGTGGCGTGGTTGCCCACGCGCGCGGCCGTGCGCTCGATCTCGTCGAGCGCGGCCATGGAGTTCAGCGCCTGCCCGTGGTGCCCCAGATGCCGCAGCGTGGCCAGGATGTCTTCGCGGATGCTGATCTGCTCGCGCGTCTTGGGGTTGACCATCATGCCGTCCAGGCCGAAGCGGCAGGCCTGGAAGCGGTTGTAGGTGTAGACGAGGTAGTCGTCCTCTTCGGGGGGCAGTTCGCGGCGTTCCAGCAGGTGGCGGCACAGCGCCTGCAGGTAGCAGGCCAGGCCGGCGGCGCGCTCCACCGTCAGCGGCGTGTCGCACACGCGCAGTTCGATGGTGCCGTACTCGGGCTTGGGGCGGATGTCCCAGTAGAAGTCCTTCATGGACTTGACCACGCCCGTGCTCTCCATCTTGGTGAAGTAGACGTTGGCGAATTCCTCCCAGCTCAGCACGAAGGGTGCGCGGCCGCTGAGGGGAAAGGCGAACACCGAGTTCAGGCGCGCCGAATCGAACAGCGTGTCCACGCCCTGCGAGAACGGCGAAGACGCCGACAGCGCAATGAAGTGCGGCACGTAGCGGTTGAGCGAGTGCAACAGAAACAGCGCTTCGTCCGCACTGGAACAGCCGATGTGCACGTGCTGGCCGAACACGGTGAACTGCTTGGCGAGGTAGCCGTAAAGGCCGGAGAGTTCCTGGAAGCGCGGCTTGGAGAAGATGCGCTGCTCGAACCAGCGCTGGAAGGGGTGCGTGCCGCCGCCCGCGATCTCGATGTTGAGGCGGTCGCCCGCGGTCACCAGCGTGTCGCGGATCTGCTGGAGTTGCGCCAGCAGCGGACCGTGTTCGCGTTGCACGTCGGTGGCGATCTCGATCATGCTCTGCGTCATCTCGGGCGTGACCACACCCGGAAACGGCTTGCGGCGCAGCAGCTCCAGCAGGTCGTTGGCGCTGCTGGAGAGATCGAGGTCGTAGGTGTTGACGAGCTGCAGTTCGAGTTCGACGCCCATGGTGAGCGAGTCGGAGGATTTGAATGTCTCGAGTGGCATGGGGTCTCCTATTCCTTGGTCACGTGGGTTTCATGCGCGGCCATGAGCGCGCGCTGCGTGACGAGTGGGCCCAGCAGCTCCTGCATCAACATCATGCCGGCCATGATCGAGAGCACCTCCACCGCAGGCCCGAAGCCGTAGAGCCGGCTCTGTTCCAGCAGGAGGATGGCGAAAGCCGACATCGGCGTGAGCGCAAGGCCCGTGAGCACCCCCTTGCGTTCGGTAATGCCAGAGAGGCGCGCGGCCACCAGGTTGCAGCCCACCTTGGAAGCCGTGCGCACGCCGATCAGCAGCAGGCCCAGCAGCATGCCGGTGCCCACGTCGACCCAGTTCAGCAACGATGCGATGTAGACGAACAGGAAGATCGAGAGCAGGTCGCCTGCGGTGCCGAAATCGCGCTGGGCGTTGGTGAGGTGAACGCGGCGCTCGCGCGCCACGATGCCGAAGGTGAGCGCAGCCAGCAGCGGTGAGAGCTTGAGGCCGTAGGCGGCCGTGGTCAGCAGCAGGACCGACAGTGCGAACACCACCGTGACGCCGCGCTCGTGGGTGGTGCGCCGGCTCAGCAACCAGGGCACGGCCACGCCCAGCAGGCCGCCCACCGCCACCGAAGTGCCCACCACGTGGATGCTGCCGAAGGCCGCGAGCACCAGATCGCCGGAGTTGTTGAGGTACCAGTAACCCACCACCATTTTCAGCAACAACACCGAGATCATGCAGTTGATGGCGCACAGGTGCAGCACGCGCTCGGTCACCTGGCCGGCGCTGCGCAGCTCGTTGGCCACGCGCAGCACGCCTGCGGGTGAAGCCGAGACCGACAGGGCCGCAATGATGAGGCGCATGTCGGTTTCGAGTGCGAACCAGCCACCCACCCAATAGATCGCCGCGAAGGTGACCAGGGACTCCACCACACCAAGCACCAGCACCCAGGGGTTGTGGCGAAACCAGCGAAGGTTGATGCGATAGCCGAGTTCGAACAGCACCAGCGAGAGTGCCACGTTGGCCAGAAAGTCCAGGCCCGGCACGGCGATGGTGAGACCGGGCAGGTTGACCAGGCTGCACACCAGGCCCACGGCCACATAACTGGTGACGCGCGGCAGGTGCCAGGTCTCGTGCACGCGTTCGGCCACGAACCAGGCCAGCAGCAGCACCAGCGGCCAGGCAATGGATTGCAACAGAAAATCAAAATCGGTGACCATGGGCGGTACTCCTGAAAGGGGCCTGTGGGATGGGCTCCCGGCGGGTGCGAAGCACCGCAGGAAAGGTGGCACGCGGTGCCACCGCAAAAGTCAAACCGTGAAGCGCAGCGAGAGTTCCTGGAGGTTCAGCTCATCGAGCACCTGCTGCAGCCGTTGCCGGGCCCGCTCGCGGGTACCGGTCCGGTCCTGGGCCATTCTACGGGCCAGGATCAATTCGTTCTTGAGGGAGTGTTCCCACCCCACAAGCTCGGTCACGGTGACACTGTAACCGTGGGCTTCCAGCTGAAGACAGCGCAGCACGTTGGTGATCTGGCTGCCGAACTCGCGCGTGTGCAAGGGGTGGCGCCAGAGCTCGGCCAGCGGCGTGCGCGACAGGCTCAGGGCTTTGTGCTTCTTCATCACGCCAGCCACCTCGGCCTGGCAACACGGCACCAGCACCAGGTGGCTGGCCTCCTTGGACAGGCCGAAGGCAATGGCGTCGTCGGTGGCGGTGTCGCAGGCGTGCAGCGCGGTCACCACATCGATGCGCGCCGGAAGGTCCGGGTGGTTCAGCGCCTGCTGCACCGTGGTGGCCAGGAAGTCCATGCGCTCGAAGCCCAGCCGTGCAGCCAGAGCACGCGATTTCTCCACCAGCTCGGCGCGCGTTTCCACGCCGGTCACACGGCCCGCCGTCTTGTCCTTGAAGAACAGGTCGTAGAGGATGAAGCCCAGATACGACTTCCCTGCGCCGTGGTCGGCCAGGGTCACGTCACCACGCGCGGCCAGCACCTCGGCCAGCAGCGGCTCGATGAACTGCACGAGGTGGTACACCTGTTTGAGCTTGCGGCGCGTGTCCTGGTTGAGCTTGCCCTCGCGGGTGAGGATGTGCAGTTCCTGCAGCAAGGGCACGGACTGGCCCGGCCGCAGTTCGGGCAACTGCTCCTGCAGCGTGGGTGCTGTCCGCGCATTCGCCTTGTGTTTCGACATGCGCCGATCATAGGGGAGCGACAATCGCGCATGACCTCCGAGAACAACAGCAAGCACCCCTACAGCCAGCTCACACCCGATGTGGTGCAGGATGCGCTTGCGCAGGTGGGGCTCTGGGGCGATGGGCGCATCAGCGCCCTCAACAGCTTCGAGAACCGCGTCTACCAGATCCACCTGGAGTCACCCGTGGACGGCCACGAGCAGGTGGTGGCCAAGTTCTACCGTCCAGGCCGCTGGAGCGATGCGCAGATCGCCGAGGAGCACGCCTTCGCCGAAGAGCTCGTGGCGGCCGAGATTCCTGCCGTGCCACCCCTGCGGCTGAACGGCCAGACGCTGCACCACTTCGGCGGTTTCGCTTTCTCGGTGAGCCCACGCCGTGGCGGGCGCCGGCCCGAGCTGGACGACTTCGACGTGCTCGAGTGGATCGGCCGCTTCCTGGCGCGCATCCACAGCGTGGGCGCGGCCCGGCCGTTCGCCGAGCGCCCAGCACTCAACGCCGCAAGCTTCGCGCACGAACCTCGAGACTGGTTGCTGGACCATGCTGCGATTGCGCCCGAGGTGCGCACCGCCTGGACGGCCGCGCTGGAAGAAGCCCTGGCCCTGATCGAGGCCCACCCTGCGCTGCGCCCCGGTGCACCGCTGGAGGAAGACGGCATCGGGCTGATCCGCCTGCACGGCGACTGCCACCCAGGCAACATCCTGTGGACCCCGGAAGGCCAGCCGGGCGCCGGCCCGCACTTCGTGGACCTGGACGACGCCCGCACCGGACCCGCCGTGCAGGACCTCTGGATGCTGCTCTCGGGCGACCGCCGGCAGCAGACGCAGCAACTCGGCGCGCTGATCGACGGCTACGAGCAGTTCCGCCGCTTCGACCGGCGTGAACTGGCGCTGATCGAGCCGCTGCGCACGCTGCGCCTGATCCACTACAGCGCCTGGATCGCGCGCCGCTGGGACGACCCCGCTTTCCCCATCAATTTCCCCTGGTTCGGCACGCGGGATTACTGGCAGGGCCAGGTCGACATGCTGGTGGAGCAGATCGAGGAAATGCAAGGCTCGCCTTTGGTGGCCTGAAGACCCGTCTGTTTGTGTGGTTGCTATCAATTCAATTGTGCGCAATATAATTGTTCGTCACAATCCATCCCCATGAACACGCCACGCATCTCCTCCGACCAGGCCCTGCAGCTGGACCACCAGCTCTGCTTCGCGCTGTACTCGGCCTCGCTGGCCATGACCAAGCTCTACAAGCCGCTGCTCGAAGACCTGGGCCTGACGTACCCGCAATACCTCGCCATGCTGGTGCTTTGGGAAACAGACGGCGTGACGGTCTCTGAACTGGGCGAGCGCCTGCACCTCGATTCGGGCACGCTCACCCCCCTGCTCAAGCGCCTCGAAGCCGCCGATCTCGTGAGCCGCCTGCGCGACGTGCAGGACGAACGCCGCGTGCTGATCCGCCTCACCGCTGCGGGGCGCAAGCTCAAGGCCCGCGCCGCACGCCTTCCTGGCTGCGTGCTGCAGGCCACCCAATGTGATCTTTCTGAAGTGCTGGACCTCACCCGACAGGTGCAGGCCTTGCGCGACCGCCTCACCGCCTGACCACCCCCTTTTCAAACCCGCCTGTTCGCAGGTCATTCAACCCAAGGAGCCACACCATGCCCACTTCCCTCGACAAAGTCCTCTACACCGCCCGCGCCCACACCACCGGCGGCCGCGATGGCGCTTCGCGCACCGACGATGGCCTGCTCGATGTGAAGCTTTCCCCACCCAAGGCCATGGGTGGTGCCGGCAACGCCACCAACCCCGAGCAACTGTTCGCTGCGGGCTATTCGGCCTGCTTCATGGGCGCGCTCAAGCACGTGGCGGGCATGAAGAAGGTAGCCGTGCCGGCCGATGCGTCGATCGACGCTGAAGTCGACATCGGTCCCATCCCCGCAGGTTTCGGCATTGCCGCCCGCCTGGCCGTGAGCCTGCCGGGCGTGGATCGCGCCGTGGCGCAAGACCTGGTGGACACGGCGCACAAGGTCTGCCCGTATTCGAACGCCACCCGCGGCAACATTGATGTGACGATCACGTTGAAGTAAGCCCACCCCTGCGGCGCTTCGCGCCACCCCCTCAAAGGGGGCAATGCCTGCGGGCCGGCAAAGCCGGACCCGCGGCATTCTCGACCGGTCACTTCTTGCTGGCTACGGCGCGACTTCGCCGCCCGCCTGCTTCTGCTTCGGATCGTTCGGGTCGTAGATCACCGAACTGGTGCCCACGCCCACACCCACGCGGGCCCTGCTGTTGCCGATCGGGGTGCTGGCGCCCACGCCGGCACCGGCGCTGACCTGGCCGCGCTGGTTCACGCCCACGCCCACACCGACCGGGCCCACGCCGGTGCTCACCCCCGCACTGACGCCACCTGTGCCCGCACCGATGCCGATGGAGAACGGGCCGATGGGCACCCCGATGCCCACACCGGCGCCGACAGAGCCGCAGCCCGCCAGCAAGGCACCCAGAGCGAGGGTCAGGCCGACGAGGGGTCGGGACACACGGGGATGTAGCGTCTGTTGAAGGGTGTTCATGGTGGCGGTACTCAAAAATCAACAAGGCGCGCCATGCGGTTGCCTGCGCGGAACCCCATTGTGAGCGCCAGACGCGCCAAAAGTGCCGTGCGTTACCGCACGTTGCGAAACCTCAGGCTCACGCCGCCGGCGGGGACAGGCGCTCCATGAGGTCTGCCAGCCAGTCGGCGCGCGGCGTGGCAGCCGATGCAGACCGCACCAACCAGCCGCCGTCCGTCGCTTTCTGCAACTCGGCCAGCCCCTCCTGCCAAAGCAACCAGGCCAGCCATGCGCAGGAAACAGCCGACGGCTGCTCCCCCACGGGTGATGACAACAGGCCCGTGAGCGCCAACGCGTCGGGCAGCTTCACCCCCTCGGGTTGCAGTTCACCCCCCAGGGCATGTGCCAGGACCGGCAGCGCGGCCGCCCCTTCGATGCGGGGGCCGAATTCCTTCAACCAATGGTGCAGGTGGGCAGCAATGGCCGCGCCGCGCTGCGCCTCGGCCTGCATGAGGTCCGCGTGGTGCCAGCGATGCCAGTCCACGGTGGGCTCTTCGACACCCGTGAGCAGCGCAGCCTGCGCATACCGGTACAGTGCCTGTTCGTGACCGTCGGGCTGCACGGCGGCGCAGAGCATCAACAAGGCCGCCAGTCGATTCGAGCGAAGCTGGCTCTGCTGGGCCAGCAGCTTGTCGCGCATGAGGCCATCGCGCTCGCTGCGCAGTTGGGCCAGGTCGAGCGCGTTCTTCAGGTCGGCGCGCAGGCTTTCGATTTCCCAGGGCTTGTTGATGTAGCGGTAGATCTCGCCAGCGTTGATGGCCTCCACCGCATCTCCGATATCGGAGTACGCCGTGGTCAACATGCGCACGACGCCCGGGTAGTACTCCCGCGCGTGGCGCAACAACTCGTTGCCGTGTTCACCCGGCATGCGCTGGTCGCACACCAGCACCGCCACCTCTGCGCCGTGCGCCTTCAACATGACGCGCCCCTCCTCCACCGAACCCGCCGTGATCACCGGCGCCAGAGGGCTGACCAGACGTTCAAAGTACTTCAGCGCCATGGCCTCGTCGTCCACATAAAGAATCTTCACAGGCTTCATCGGGCTTCCTTGTCCAGGTCTGATTGTTCTTGGGCAGATGGGAAATACAGGGTCACGGCTGTGCCTTGACCGAGGTCGGAGCGCACGTCGATGACCCCTCCGAGCGAGGTCATGACACGCTGGCAGAACAGCACACCCATGCCGCTGCCGCCGGAATCCGCACGGGTCGTCACAGGCTCCACGGTGAGGCGACGCAGCACGTCAGGCGGAATGCCCGGGCCGTTGTCGCTCACGCGGATACACGCCTGAACCGGCAGGCCTGGCGCGGGCGAGGCGCGATGCAACGCAATGGACACGCCCGGCTGCAACGGGGGGTTGGACCTCATCGCCAGCAAGGCGTTCTTCAACAGGGTGCAAAGAACCAGGTAAAGCAGGTCACGCCGTCCAGGCAAGGTGAAATCGGCGCTGACGTCGGTCGAGAGCCAGGGTGCCTCACCATCCTCGAAGGGATACTCTTCTTCCACTGAACGCACCAGATCACTGGCCAGCAAGCTCACCGATGCGTCACCCCGGCTGGCATCGCGCGCGCTCTGTACGAACGTGGAAACCAGCGATTGTGCGTAGGCAGCGCGGCGCTGGGCCGCTTCAATCATGAAAAGCACGTCGCCCGGCTTCTGTTGCTCGATGTGGGCCACACCTTCCTCGCCTTCGGGCGCGTCGCGGTGGCGCTCGCGCATGGCCGTCAGATAACCCCGCACGGTCGCCAGCGGCGATGTGACTTCATGCGCCAGGAAGCCCAGCGTTTCGCGCAGCGCAGATGCCCGCCGCTCGATCAGGTGCTGTTGTCGAGCACGTTCCACGCTGGCCGCGAGCGATTCCTGCAAGACCTGCCGCGTCAGCGACTCATCCAGCGGCTTTTCCAGGATGCTTTCCACTTGCCCCAGATTGATGGCCGACATCGCCACATCTTTGTCGGCGTAAGCCGACATCAGCACGCGTGCCACGTGAGGGTACAAGCGCCGGACCGTGCTCAGCAGCGCAACGCCATCGCGCCCAGGCATGGAGTAGTCGGTGATCAGCACGGCCACGTCTCGGCCGCGTTCGGCCAGCAAAGCCAGCGCCTCGGCGGCTCCGCCCGCGGTGAGCACCACGAATTCACCACCGTACAACCGTGCGAACCACTTGCAGGCCTGTGGCTCGTCGTCCACCATGAGCACCGCATGCGGTCCCTGAGGTGTCACCGTCATTCCCTTGTCTTCTTTTTCGTTCATTGCGGTCTCGGCAAATCAAAGGTGAACTCGGTCCAGGCCCCCGTCTCACTTTCCACCGCCAGGGTTCCACCATGGCGCTGGACGATGCCGTAACTCACGCTGAGCCCCAGCCCAAGGCCCGCGCCCACGTCGCGCGTGGTGAAGAAGGGTTCGAACACCCGCTCGCGGTTTTCTTCCGCGATGCCATGGCCGTTGTCGCGCACCGAAATGCACAACCGTTGGCCGTTCTGGGCCACCCGCACGTCGATACGGGGTGCTTCACGTTTGGCCGCCAACACCGCATGCGCAGCATTGCTGAAGAGATTGATCAGAACACCGATGATGGCCGGCTCATCGCCGATCACATGGGTGTCCTGCGGCATGTCCACTTTGACCTCAATGCCCTTGAGTTCGTGACCCGCCAGGCGCAACGCGGAGCGCACCGCGTTTTCCAGCAGGAACAGACGCTGACTGTCCTGGCCTGGCTTCTGGTAGGCAAAGGTCTTGAGGTCAGAGACGATGTTCTGAATGCGCTGCATCCCTTCGCGCGCGTCAACCAGACTCTCCTTGAGCAGGGCATCGCCCTCGACGGCAGGCGAGGTCAACCCCATGTTGATGGCCATGAGGCTGTAGTTGACCGGATTGTTCAGTTCGTGCAGGAGGCCTGCTGACAGCGTTCCGATGGCCGCCATCTTCTCGCGTTGCAACAATTGGCCCTTGACTTCGGCCAGCGTCCGATTGGTCTCCATCAGCGCGGTGTTTTTTTCCGCCACCTGCTTTTGAAGGTTGAAGAGGTTGAAGCGGCCCCGTTCATTGAAATACGTGCAAAACGAACTGATCGTGGCAGAGAACAGGATGAACAGTGAGATACCGACAAAGCGGTAGACGTCCTGCAAGCCTTCCGGATGGAGAAAACAGGCGAGCGCGTACACCGCATAGGTGAACAGGCCAAAAGCCAGGCTCTCGAAGAACGCGAGGGGCAGGATGATGCCGGTGGCGTAGAGGGCCAGGTGCAGGCCGACGAAATAGATCGACCCCACACCGTCCATGGCCCAGATCATCCACGCGATCATGACCTGTGGCAGTGCAAGCCACAGCAGGGTGAGCGGTCGCACCCATTTCAACCCGTTGGACGAGTACAGCAATCTGAGAATGATCAGCGTGAGCGCCACCACAATGAAGCGAGCCGGCGCGAGCAGCCCGAACGAGTCGCGGTACAGCGCGAAATCCAGCCCCAGACCAAAAAGCACCAGCACCATCGAAACAACGGCGCCGGCCTTGCTGTAGGTCAACCTGAACTCGCCAAGTTCCTGGTGATAGAGAGACAAGCGGGGTGAATTCATCGACAAAACAACCTCACAAGTCCGGAACACGAAACTCGGCGAAGACGTTCACGCCAGTGACGTCGGTGAAGAGACGGGTACCTTCTCTCGGTTCGGGCAACACGGCTTCGAGGCCGGCCTCGTCCCGATAAATCAGGTGCCACTCAAGAAGATGCTCCATCACGTTTTTCTGCGGATTGATCGAGTGAACGTTGGTCACCATCACCGAGCCTCCCGGACGGGTGCGCACCACAAAGTAATCCAGCAGACGCGAGCACACCTTGTCAGACAAGTAGTCGAACAAGCCCGCACAGTACACAAAATCGAACACACCGCTGTCCAGGCTGTCTTCGCGCTTGGATGCGCGTTTGAGCAGCTGGTGCACGGACTCCTGAACGTACTCCACTTCCACAGACTTGCCCCCGCGCAGCGCAGCGTCGGCAATGCATGCGCGGGTGTATTCGAGCGTGGGCTCGCTGAAATCCAGCAAGGTGAATTCCAGGCTGCTGGCGTTGGGGTCGGACGCGATGAAGCGCTGAATCTCGATGGCAGGGCCACATGCCACATTCAGCACCCGAACTTTTCTCCCCTCACTCCTGGCCACTGCAGCCGCTCGACCCAGGTATTCCACGAGGATGTCGATGCGATTGCGGTGGGCTTGCGCCACGGCGGCCTTGAGGAAAAAGGCGTTGATGATCTGGAAGTAGGTGCTGTTCCCCTGGCGCGGGTCGGCCAGTATCTGGTTGACCATCTCGTAGTCACCCGCGTAGCCCAGTGGCTTGGCAAAGGTGCGATAGACGAACGGCGCCCGAAGCAACAGCGGATGCAGCGAGGTTTGTGCAAAGTTCCGGTGCGCGACGGAATCATCTTGCGGAACACGCGAGCCTTCGTCCTCCAACCAGATGAAATACTCCGCTCCCTTCTTCATGATCGGCTCGGCCAGTTCATCGAACACATCGGAGCGGATGCGGCCGTCGGACTCGCGTGGCAGCATGGAGGAAAGATCGGCCTGATCGGCCCAGCGCGCCGTCTCGGCCAGAAAGGCCCGGAACTCGCTGATGGCGACCTGGTAGCTCTGCTTGACCTTGAAACGCGTCTCCCAATCGGCAACGAAGCGTTCGGCTTCGCTGCGCACCTGGCTCACGTTGCCGCGGATGGCGTTGAGATCGGACCACTCATCGATCAGCGCCACCGATACCACGGCCATCAGCCCGGTGTTGAGAAGGCTCACCACCACCGCCTTGCCCTTGTAGATGTTGGCATCGCCCGACCGGATGGTGAGCTCGCTGAGCACCTCGCTCACCTGGACGATCGAATACGGGTTGTAGATCTCCATGACCAGCGAGCGACGCTGCAAGCTGGTCATGGTCCCGCGCGCACTTTCTCCCTGGCTGTTGCGAAAGGTGACGACGTGATCGAATGGGCGCTGTAGGTACACGGTGAGGCCGATGAGTCGATGGGCGGAGCAGGTGCGGTGCACTGCCCCTTGGAGGGCTCCCCACGTGGAGTGTAGTCAACTGTTCGGCCGATCCCCGGAGCAGGTTCTTTCCTTCAGATCAGCAAGGCATTGACCCGTTTCACGTAGGCCGCCGGATCGTCGGGCAATCCGCCTTCGGCCAGCAGCGCCTGATCGAACAGGATGTGGGCGAGGTCGTCGAAATGCTCGCTCGCCTCCAGCTTTTTCACCAGCGCGTGGTCGGCGTTCACCTCCAGGATGGGCTTGACCTGCGGCGCGGGTTGCCCCGCCTGCTTGAGCATGCGCGCGAGCTGCGTGGAGTAGTCGCCATCTTCCACCACCAGACAGGCCGGCGAGTCGACCAGGCGCGAAGTCACGCGCACGTCCTTGGCCTTGTCCTTGAGACTTTCCTTCAGGCGGTCGAGCACCGGCTTGAACACCTCGGCCGCGGCCTCGGCGGCCTTCTTCTCTTCCTCATCCTGCAGCGAGCCCAGGTCCACCGCGCCCTTGGCCACGCTCTGCAGCGGCGTGCCATCGAACTCGGTGAGGAAGGACAACGCCCACTCGTCCACGCGGTCGGTCATCAGCAGCACCTCGATGCCCTTCTTGCGGAACACCTCGAGCTGCGGGCTGTTCTTCGCTGCGGCCAGGTTGTCGGCGGTGATGTAGTAGATCGCCTGCTGGCCTTCCTTCATGCGGGTCTTGTAGTCGGCCAGCGACGTGGCTTCGGCCTCCGAGGTGCTGGCAAAGCGCAACAGCTTGGCCAGCTTGTCGCGGTTGGCAAAGTCCTCGCCGAGGCCTTCCTTGAGCACGCTGCCGAATTCGGCGTAGAAGCGGGTGTACTTCTCGCCGTCCTTGCTCAGGTCGTCCAGCATGGCCAGCACGCGGCGCGTGTTGCCTTCACGGATCGCCTTCACGTCACGGCTTTCCTGCAGCAGTTCTCGGCTCACGTTGAGCGGCAGGTCGGCCGAATCGACCACACCCTTGACCCAGCGCAGGTAGGCCGGCATGAGCGCTTCGGCCTCGTCCATGATGAACACGCGCTTCACATACAGCTTGATGCCGGCCTTGCGGTCGCGGTTCCACAGGTCCTGCGGCGCCTTGCCCGGGATGTAGAGCAGTTGTGTGTACTCCGTGCTGCCCTCCACGCGGTTGTGGCTCCAGGCCAGTGGGGCCTGGGTGTCGTAGCTCAGGTTCTTGTAGAACTCGGTGTACTGCTCGTCGCTGATGTCCTTCTTGCTGCGGGCCCACAGCGCGTTGGCCGAGTTCACGGCGTCCCATTCGCCTTCGCGCACGTACTCGCTCTTCTCGGCGTCCCACTCCTCCTTCTCCATCAGGATGGGCAGGCTGATGTGATCGGAGTACTTGCCGATGATGGATTTGAGACGCCAGTGGTCGAGGTAGTCGCTCGCATCTTCGCGAAGATGCAGGATGACGCTGGTGCCGCGCGCCGCGCGCTCGATGGCCTCGACCTCGAAGTCGCCGGTGCCGCCGCTGGTCCAGCGCACGCCTTCGGCCGCCGGCAGGCCGGCGCGGCGCGACTCGACGGTGATCTTGTCGGCCACGATGAAGCCGGAATAGAAGCCCACGCCGAACTGGCCGATGAGCTGGGCGTCCTGCTTCTGGTCGCCCGAGAGGCGGCTCATGAAGTCCTTGGTGCCGCTCTTGGCGATGGTGCCCAGGTGCTCGATGGCCTCCTGCTCGCTCATGCCGATGCCGTTGTCGGTGATGGTGATGGTGCGGGCCTCGCGGTCGAAGCCCACGCGCACGTCCAGATTCGGCGCGTCCTCGAACAACGCCGCGTTGTTCAGGGCTTCAAAGCGCAGCTTGTCGCACGCGTCCGACGCGTTGGACACCAGCTCGCGCAGGAAGATGTCGGGGTTGGAGTACAGCGAATGCGTGACGAGGTGCAGCAGCTGCGCCACCTCGGCCTGGAAGGACAGGGTTTGTTTGCTCATGGGAGTCTGCAAGGATGAAAGACGGGGGTCGGAACCGCCGACGCTGGCGCGGCGAGAAGCGGAATTATGGGCGGACGCCCGGAATTCAATCGTCCGCCGGGGGCGGAACGGGCGCGAGCCACTGCACCATCTGCTCGGCCACGGTCTGGCTGGAGAGCAGGTCCAGGTGCCCGGTGCGGTAGAAGGTGCGCTGGCTGTCACGTGCAAACACCAGGCGCCGCCGGGGGTCGTCGTGCTGGCCCAGCGCGCTGCGCAGCGGCACCAGGCCGTCGCCCAGCAGCCGCTCGGCCAGCACACTGCGCTGCGGCGCCAGCGTGCCGGCCGCCGTGAAGCAGGCCACGCCCTCGGGCAACGGCAAGGGTTCGCGGTGGTCGTCGGCCGAGCGGAAGCGGTCGCGGCCCTGCCAGTCGGCTTCGCGCACGTGGCCATGGCGCAGGTCGGTGATGCCGGCGCTGCGCAACTGGCCGAGCCGGCCGAACGGGGCGGAAAAGGGCGACGCGGCGAGCAGCACGTCGATGCCATGGCCGGTGCGCTCCAGCGGCGCGCCGTGGTGCGGCGTGCCCAGGAACACCAGGTGGCGCAGCCGCGCGGGCCAGCGCAGGCCCGCTACCTGCGCCTCGAAACAGGCGGCGCGTGCCACCAGCCCGCCCATGCTGTGGCCCAGCAGGGTGATGGTCTGCAGCGGCACGGGCCATTGCGCGGCGAGCGCTTCAAGCTGGCGCGCCAGCTCGCGCCCATTCACCGAGATGTGCAGGCCGCTGTTGTAGCGCAGGTAGACCGGCGTGCAGCCCAGCCGGCTGGCGAGCCAGGCACCGTGGTCGTGGCCGCCGCGATGCCATTGCGCGTCGTTCATGCACAGGCCATGCACCAGCACCAGCAAGTGCGGCGTGGCACCGCCCAGGCATTCGCGCAGTTGCGGTGCGCGGTCCAGCGGCAAGCGTTCGCCCTGGTACCGGAGCTCCATGGCCTGGGTCAGGGGATTGCCGCTGGCCTGCAGGCGGTCACCCAGCACGCCGTTGAGCGCGGCGATCACGGCTTCGCGGGCGGGCGATGGCGCGGGATGCAGGGCGGGCTCGTCGACCAGTGGCAGCAGCGTGGCCAGCGCACCGTCGAGCCCATGGCCCACGAAACCGGTCACGCCGCGGATGCCCTGGTAGATCTGGCCGGTGAGCCCACCGGCGCGGTCCGGCAGGCGGCCCGCCGGCAGCCCGATGCGCTCGCGCACCGACTGGTGCACGCCTTCGGCGATGCCGATCACCCCTGTGGTGGCTTCGGTGGCCAGTTGCACCGCCGCCCGCAGGTCGGTGGGCCGCAGGTGGCGCAGCAGCGCAAGCTGGGTGGACGTGGGTCTGGAGAGGGTCATGGGCCATTCTGGACCGGATCCCTGCCCGCGAACCATCAAAACCTCTCACCAGGCCCCAGATAACGCCACTGCCCCACCGGCAGGTTGCCCAGCAGCACCCCCCCGATGCGGATGCGCTTCAGGCCCACGACGTGCAGGCCCACCTGTTCGCACATGCGGCGGATCTGCCGCTTCTTGCCCTCGGTGAGCACGAAGCGCAGTTGCTCGGGGTTCTGCCAGTCCACCTGCGCGGGTTTGAGCGCCTGGCCGTCCAGGCTCAGGCCGTGACGCAGCAGGGCCAGCTGCTCCGGTGGGAAGACGCCCTGCACGTTCTGCGCCACCAAGCCAGCGCCTTGCGGGCCGTTGGGCGCGTACTGCACGCGCACCAGGTATTCCTTCTCCACACCGCTGTGCTCGCCGATCAGCGTGCGCGCCACGCGACCGTCCTGGGTCAGCACGAGCAGGCCGGTGGAGTCGATGTCGAGCCGACCGGCCGGCGCCAGGCCGCGCGTGTGCTCGGGGGCAAAGCGGCGGCCATCGCCCGGCATGCGGGCATCGCCACGCCACTGGCTGGGCGCGCCGATCAGCGTGGCAGCGGCCTCGTGGCCGTCTTCGGGCTGGCCGCTCACGTAACCCACGGGCTTGTGCAGCAGGATGGTGACCTGCCCGCTCTGCTGGTGGCGGGCCTGGGGCGCCACCTCGATGTGTGCATCTGCGGGAACCGGCTGGCCCATCACCGCCGGCTGGCCATTCACCTTCACCCAGCCGCGCGCGATCCACTCGTCGGCTTCGCGGCGCGAGCACAGGCCGAGGTCGGCCATGCGTTTGTTGAGGCGGATTTCGCCGCGCACGTTGCCCACGCGGGCGAGATCTGGGCGATGGGGCTGCGGCTGCGGCCTGGGCGGGGCGGCAGGCGGGCGTGGCCGCTCGATGCCCTGGCTCTCGGGCCGGGCGCGCTTCGAGGCAACGCCGGGCAGAGGTTCGCGCGGTGGCTTCGGCGCCGAGGCCGAAACGCTCTTGGCGCGCGCCGGGCCCGGTGGGCGCACCGGCGCACGGCGTGGCGCGAAGGGATCGGTCGGTTTGCTGGGCGCACCCGGTTTCAGTTTGAGCGTTCGGGCGGGTTTGTCGGTCGTCATGCGGCGATCATCCCTCATCGAGCGTGCCAGACCTCAACGCAGTCAAGTCCAGCACGCGCAAACCACCGTACTCGACCCGGATCCACCCCTTCGCCGCCAGCGTGGTCAGCGCCTCGTTGACCCGCTGGCGCGAGAGGCCCACCAGATAAGCCAGTTCCTGCTGGGTGATGCGCAGCACGCCGCCCACGTTGGGCGAGAGCAGCGGGTGGAACAGCGCGGCGAGGTTGCGCGCGACGCGCAGGTCGGGGTTGTTGAGGCGGTCGATCTCGCGCGCCGCGATGAACTGGCCCAGTCGCTCGTTGAGCTGGTGCATCACGAAGCGGTTGAAGCCGATGGAGTGGTCCAGCAGCCAGTCGAATGTCTCCACGGGCAGGCCGGCCACCCGGCTCTTGCGCAAGGCCAGGATGTTGTAGCGGTACTGCTCGTGCTTGAGTACCGTGCCCTCGCCGAACCAGCCCCCGGGCGCCACGCCGGTGAAGGTGATCACCGGGCCTTGCGAATCGTCGTTGCTCATCTTGAGCAGGCCATCGACCAGGCCGAACCAGTAGGTGACGGGCCGCCCGAAACGGCAGATGTAGTCGCCAGCCTCGGCATCGCCGACCACGAGCGAGGCCACCGCGCGATCGCGTTCCAGTTCCGTCAAGCGCTGCAGCCAGGGAATTTCGGCCAGCTCGGATTCGGTCGGTGGCCGCGCGCGATCGCGCAGCACATTGCCGGAACGGTGAGGCGTGAAAGGACTCATGGCGGACTCCCGGTGAAGGCATCGACGGGCTAGGGAAAGTCCTAGGAGGGGAGACCCGGGATTGTCGTCGAACCGACAACATGACGTCAAACGAAGGCCTACCATCCGCGAAACAGTGAACGGTCCGTCCTAGTGCATCGCACAGCGCGCCGACCTCTCACCCGGCACAGGAGACACGCATGCAATTCACGTTCCCCCAGCTCTTGCTGGACCACGCCAGGCAGCGACCGCAGGCGGCCGCCATGCGCGAGAAGGAATACGGCATCTGGCAGACCACCACGTGGGCGCAGATGGCCACCCTGGTGGAAGCCCTGGCCTGCGGCCTGCACCAGGCCGGGCTGCAGCGCGGCGAGCACCTGGTGGTGATCGGTGCCAACCGCCCCCGCCTCTCCGCCACCATGCTGGCCGCGCAGTCGCTGGGCGCCATTCCCGTGCCGCTGTACCAGGACGCGGTGGGCACCGAATGCATCTTCCCGATCAACAACGCCGAGGTGCGCTTCGTGGTGGTGGAAGACCAGGAGCAGGTCGACAAGATGCTGGAGATCCGCGAGAGCTGCCCGCAACTCTCGAACATCTACTACGACGACCCGCGCGGCCTGCGCAACTACGACCAGCCTGGCCTCACCAGCATGGAAGCGCTGGTGGGCGCCGGCCAGGCGCACGCGAAGGCGCATCCCGAGCTGTTCCGCGATCAGGTCGCGCTTGGCCAGCCGGGCGACGTGGCGGCGATGTTCTTCACCAGCGGCACCACCGGCAACCCCAAGGGCGTGGTGCACACGCACCTCACGCTGATCGATCGCGCCAGCGTGGGCGCGAAATTCGACAAGCTCACCGCCGACGAGGAGGTGCTGGCCTACCTGCCGCCGGCCTGGGTCGGGCAGAACATCTTCAGCTACGCGCAGTGGCTGGCCTGTGGATTCGTCGTGAACTGCCCCGAGTCCGCGGCAACGGTGACGATCGACTTGAAGGAGGTCGGGCCGACCTACTACTTCGCGCCGCCGCGCGTGTTCGAAGGCCTGCTCACCAGCGTCATGATCCGCATGGAAGACGCGGGCGCCATCAAGCGGGGTTTGTTCCATCACTTCATGAACCTGGCGCGCCGCGTCGGCCCCGACCGCATGGACGGCAAGCCGGTGGGCCTGCTGGACCGCCTCTGGTACGCCGTGGGCGACGCGCTGGTGTATGGCCCGCTGCGCAACAACCTCGGCATGAGCCGGGTGCGCGTGGCCTACACCGCCGGTGAAGCCATCGGCCCGGACCTTTTCAGTTTCTACCGTTCGATCGGCATCAACCTGAAGCAGCTCTACGGTTCCACCGAGACCGCCGTGTTCGTCTGCCTGCAGCCGGACAACCAGGCGCGCGCCGACACCGTGGGCGTGCCATGCGACGGCGTGGAGATCAAGCTGTCGGAGAGCGGCGAGATCCTGGTGAAGTCCCCCGGGCTGCTCAAGGGCTACTACAAGAACCCTCAGGCCACGGCCGAGGTGCTCACGCCCGATGGCTGGTACCACACCAGCGACGCGGGCTTCATCGACGCCTCGGGCCACCTGAAGATCATCGATCGCGTGAAAGACGTGGGGCGCCTGAAGGGCGGCGCTTTCAATGGCGCCATGTTCGCGCCCAAGTACGTGGAGAACAAGCTGAAGTTCTTCTCGCACATCAAGGAGGCCGTGGCGTACGGCGACCAGCGTGAGAAGGTCTGCGTGCTGATCAACATCGACTTCGACGCCGTGGGCAACTGGGCCGAACGGCGCAACCTGCCCTACGCGGGCTACACCGACCTGGCGCAGAAGCCGGAGGTGTACGAACTGATTCGCGAGTGCGTGGAAAAGGTGAACGCCGACCTGAGCCGCGACGAGATGCTCGCGGGCAGCCAGATCAGCCGCTTCCTGGTGCTGCACAAGGAGCTCGACGCCGACGACGGCGAGCTCACGCGCACCAACAAGGTCCGGCGCGGCTTCATTGCCGACCGTTACAACGTGCTGGTCGACGCGCTCTATGGCGACAAGACCGAGCAGTACATCGAGACCCAGGTGAAGTTCGAGGACGGACGCACCGGCTCGGTCAGCGCCACCCTGAAGATCCAGGACGCCAAGGTGTTCTCCCCCGTGAAGGCCGCGGCATGACCCAGAAAAAGATCGGCGAGGTCATCCTCGACGTGCACCACATCAGCCTGCGCTTTGGCGGCGTGAAGGCACTGAGTGACATTTCCTTCAACGTGAAGGAGCACGAGGTGCGCGCCATCATCGGCCCCAACGGCGCGGGCAAGAGTTCCATGCTCAACTGCATCAACGGCGTGTACCAGCCGCAGGAGGGCTCCATCAGCTTCCGGGGCCAGACCTTCAAGCACATGAACAGCCGCCAGGTGGCGGAGATGGGCATCGCGCGCACCTTCCAGAACCTGGCGCTCTTCAAGGGCATGAGCGTGATCGACAACCTCATGACCGGGCGCAACCTGCGCATCAAGAGCGGGCTGCTTTCGCAGGCCTTCCGCAATCCCTTCGGCATTGGCGGTGCGCAGAAGGAAGAAGAAATCCACCGCGAATTCGTCGAACACATCATCGACTTCCTGGAAATCCAGGCGCACCGCAAGACGCCGGTGGGCCAGCTTCCCTACGGCCTGCAGAAGCGCGTGGACCTGGGCAGAGCCCTTGCCATGGAGCCGCAGGTGCTGCTGCTCGACGAACCGATGGCGGGCATGAACATGGAGGAGAAGCAGGACATGAGCCGTTTCATCCTCGACGTGAACGACGAGTTCGGCACCACCATCGTGCTCATCGAGCACGACATGGGCGTGGTGATGGACATCTCCGACCGCGTGGTGGTGCTCGACTACGGCAAGAAGATCGGCGACGGCACCCCCGAAGAGGTGCGCAACAACGAGGAGGTGATCAGCGCCTACCTCGGTACGAGTCACTGAACGAGGCACCCCATGGCATTTTTTCTGGAAACCCTCTTCGGCGGCCTCATGGTGGGCATGCTGTATTCGCTCGTGGCCCTGGGCTTCGTGCTGATCTTCAAGGCCTCCGGTGTCTTCAATTTCGCGCAAGGCGCCATGGTGCTGTTCGCCGCACTGGCGATGGCGCGCTTCTCGGAATGGGTTCCGCAGTGGCTGGGCATCGAGAGCAAGCTGGTGGCCAACGTGGCGGCCTTCGTCATCGCGGGCCTGCTCATGTTTGCCATGGCCTGGTTGATCGAACGGCTGGTGCTGCGCCATCTGGTCAACCAGGAAGGCGCCACCCTGCTCATGGCTACGCTGGGCATCACCTATTTCATCGACGGCCTGGGCCAGACGCTCTTTGGCAGCAACATCTACAAGATCGACATCGGCATGCCCAAGGACCCGGTGTTTGTGCTGGATTCGGTGTTCGAGGGCGGCCTTCTGCTCAATCAGGAGGACATCATCGCGGCGGTCATCGCAGCGGCCATGGTGATCGTGCTCAGCCTGTTCTTCCAGAAAACGTCCACCGGCCGCGCGCTGCGCGCGGTGGCCGACGACCACCAGGCCGCGCAATCCATCGGCATCCCGCTCAACCGCATCTGGGTCATCGTGTGGTGCGTGGCCGGGCTGGTGGCGCTGGTGGCCGGCATGATCTGGGGCTCCAAGCTGGGCGTGCAGTTCTCGCTGACCACGATCGCGTTGCGCGCCTTGCCGGTGGTGATCCTGGGCGGCCTCACCTCGGTGCCGGGCGCCATCATCGGCGGACTGATCATCGGCGTGGGCGAGAAGCTCTCCGAGGTGTACCTGGGCCCCTATGTGGGCGGCGGCATCGAGATCTGGTTCGCCTACGTGCTCGCCCTTGTCTTCCTTCTCTTCCGCCCGCAAGGTTTGTTCGGCGAGAAGATCATCGATCGCGTTTGAGGACCTGACCCATGTTCTACAGAGAAAACGGTCAGTTCAAGACCTCCTACAGCGCCGACCAGCAGATCTTCCCGATCGCGCAGGACCGGTGGTTCGTTGTGGCGCTGGTGCTGCTGGCGTTCATCGCAGTGCCCATGCTGGCCAGCGATTACCTGATGCGCGCGATCCTGATCCCGTTCCTGATCTTCTCGCTCGCCGCGGTGGGCGTGAACATTCTGGTGGGCTACTGCGGCCAGATTTCGCTGGGTTCGGGCGCGTTCATGGCCGTGGGTGCCTACGGCGCCTACAACTTCTTCGTGCGCGTGCCCGGCATGCCGCTCATTCCCGCGCTGATCCTGGGCGGACTGTGCGCCACGTTCTTCGGCATCCTGTTCGGTCTGCCGAGCCTTCGGGTGCGCGGTCTCTACCTGGCGGTGGCTACGCTGGCCGCGCAGTTCTTTGCCGACTGGATGTTCCTGCGCATCAAGTGGTTCACGCTGGACACGCCTTCGGGCTCGGTGGCGGTGTCCAACCTGCAAGTGTTCGGCATGCCACTGGAGAGCGCGGCCAGCAAGTATGTGTTCTGTCTGGCGCTGCTGACGGTGATCGCGCTGCTGGCCAAGAACCTGGTGCGCAGCGCCATCGGGCGCGAGTGGATGGCCATTCGCGACATGGACGTGGCTGCGGCGGTGATCGGCATCCGGCCGATGTACGCCAAGCTGAGCGCGTTTGCGGTGAGCAGCTTCATCATCGGCGTGGCCGGTGCGCTGTGGGCCTTCATCTACCTCGGTGCCTGGGAGCCCTCGGCCTTCTCGGTGGACTACTCCTTCCGACTGCTCTTCATGGTCATCATCGGTGGCCTGGGATCCATCATGGGCAGCTTCTTCGGCGCGGCTTTCATCGTCGTGTTGCCCATTGCGCTGAGCCAGTTCCTGCCGTTCGCGGCCGGCCTGTTCGGCATCTCCATCTCCACCACCGCTGTCTCGCATGCCGAGCTGATGATCTTCGGTGGGTTGATCGTGTGGTTCCTGATCGTGGAACCACATGGACTGGCGCGGCTGTGGTCCATCGGGAAACAGAAGTTGCGCCTGTGGCCATTCCCTCACTGACCGTGTGGGCGAGTGCTCGCAATTACCGATGTTTTCCGATGTGTTTGCGCGTTTACTGACAGAGCGTTTTCCAACCCCTGAAACCTAGTAGGAGACAAAGATGAAACTTCGCAAGATCGTGGTCGCGGCCACCGTGGCCCTGGCCGGCACCGCTTCGCTGGTATCGACCGCCGCGCTGGCGCAAGCCAAGGAGCAGTACCTGCCCGTGCTGTCGTATCGCACCGGTGCCTACGCGCCCAATGGCACGCCAACGGCCAACGGCATCGTGGACTACTACAAGCTGGTCAATGCGCGCGGCGGCATCAACGGCGTCAAGCTGCTGGTGGAAGAGTGCGAAACCATGTACGACACGGCGCGCAGCGTGGAGTGCTACGAGCGCCTCAAAGGCAAGAACGGCGGCGCGGCCCTGATCCACCCCTGGTCCACCGGCGCCACCTTCGCGTTGACCGAGAAGGCGCCGGTCGACAAGATTCCGCTGATCACCACCGGTTATGGCCGCAGCAATGGCTTGTTCATAGTGCCCCACTTCGTTAAGTGCTTGAAAACATTGAGATCTGGTTCTCGGAAAAAACCTGACACGGGCGATCTGTTCGGGCGACGGCGTCGATCACCCGTTGGTCCTGCAGATCGCTCGCGCGAATCTGATACGGCGCGCGTGGAACGACTTGCTCTGCGGGCAGCAATCCTTCCTTGATGAGGCGTCGGATTCGGTGGTTGTTGACGCCCAGCTTAGCGGCCGCCTCTGACATGGTCAGCCACGCGCCTTGCTTGTGCGCCGACCGGTACGCACGGATGTCGTTGACCATGCGCACGGAGCTCACGCGGTGCGCAGTCCAGGTCTTGCCCTGACCGGTGGGCAGGCCCATACGGTTGAGTGTCGCGGCGATGTGTTCGTCGGACCACTTGGTCGCCATGCTGCGCATCACGGCCAACGCCTCCTCTGGCGTGCGGCAGCCGTGCTCGCCGGAGCGCGGCTTGATGACCTTCACCTGAGAATGCTGTCCACCGCGCCAGTGGATCGTCAGCACAACCTCGCGGGCTGCGTCATCGACGTCGGCGACGATGTCCTTGACGAGAGAACGTAGCAACTGCTGTCGCGAGCGCATCGTCACGCCCGGCGCGTTCCACGCACCGGCAAGATCCTCAGCCAAGCCAGACAAGTCGGGCTTGGTCGTTGCCTGCTTCTGTTCGACCGCGTTCAAGCGCTGCTCACAGGCGAGCACTCGTTGCAACGCGGTTTCCCAGGACTTCTCGAGCTGCGCGGCGATCAACCGGTTAGCCGGATCGC